>NZ_DAVG01000116.1 GCF_002505485.1 Methanosarcina sp. UBA5
GTTTTCTGTGGCACAAGGGCTTTAACACTCTCAAGCAGAGTTTCTTTCGGAATCGGTAGATAGCTTGAGACTGCCCCTACCATCACGACATTCATTGCAAGTCTGTTCCCAGCCTCAAAAGCCAGCTCATCAGCATTAAAGGCTTTGACTATATATTTTTCAGAAAGAAAATCAAGAATGTCCGACACTTCCGGATATTTCGTCAGGCCTGAGGTAACAGTTACAGGAATTATGGGCTGCGTATTTACTATAATAATTCCGCCGTCCTTCAGGAAATCCAGATACCTAACTGCTTCCATGGGCTCAAGAGCAAGCAGAAGGTCTGCACCTTTTTTGGGGATCATGGACCCGTAATCTTTCCCGACCCGGATATGGTTTACAACCGAACCTCCGCGCTGGGCCATGCCGTGGGTTTCCGCAGCCCTGATAGGCAGTCCTGCAGTAACTGCAGCTTTTCCTATAATATCCGAGGCAAGAATTGCACCCTGTCCCCCTACTCCTGTAATAAGGAGGTCGAGTTTCTTTTGTTCAGCCTGGCTCATCGCTTCACCTCCTGAATAGCATCAAACTTGCAGATCTGGGCGCAGACCCCGCACCCGCTGCAAAGAGCCGTAATCACAGCACGTTTATTTTCCTCGTCAAATCCAATTGCAGGACAGCCGAACTTCACACACTGCTTGCAGCCTTCGCATTTTTCAGAGTCAATGATATACGGGGTTCGACGTATACCTGCTCTTTTCCCTGAAATCACGCAGGGCTGCCTTGTAATAACCACGGCTACGCCTTCAAATTCCTTTGCTGCCTTAAAAGCTTCCTGAGTCTCCTCAAGCCTGTAAGGATCGACAACCGATACAAATCCAGCACCCATTGCTTTGCAGAGTACTTCAAGTGAGACCTGTATGGTTGGCTCTCCTGTTGCCGTATAGCCGACTCCCGGATTTGGCTGGTGCCCGGTCATGGCTGTAATACGGTTGTCCAGAATAGTAACTGTGATGTTTGCTTTATTAACAATCGCATTCAGAAGAGAGTTCATGCCAGAATGAAAAAAGGTTGAATCTCCTATGGAACAGCAGATTGGTCGCTTTTCCCCTGCATGGTAAAGCCCCGAGGCAATGCTGATGCTTGAGCCCATGCAGAGTGTGGTCTCAACCGTCCCGCTCTGGATCCCGAGGGTGTAACAGCCGATGTCGCTGGGGTAAATCGCATCCTTTCCAAAAACCTTTTTCATTGAGTAAAAGGTTGCTCTGTGAGAGCAGCCTGCACAGAGAGCAGGTGGGCGAAGAGCAAGCTCAAGAGCCGCACCCGAAGGTTCGGGTTCGATCTCAAACTCAAGGTCAAAGGTTTTCCGAAGAGTTTCCATGAAAGCGCTTACATCCAGTTCCCCTTCCCTAGGCACAAAACCGTTAGTTTTCCCAAGCACCGAAACCTCAATTCCGGCTTCCTGTGCAATCATCTTTACCTGTTCTTCCACGATAGGCTCAAGTTCCTCGAACACAAGAACAGTATCCACGTTTTCAAGCAGCTCGAGAATGAGCTTTCTTGGAACAGGATAAGCTCCAATTTTAAGGTAAGAAACTTCAAGTCCAAGCTCCACAAGGGCTTCTTTTGCATACACTGAGGCAATGCCTGCCCCTATTACTCCAAATTTTGCATCGGGTTTTATCTCAAGGGAATTCCAAGGGGATTCGGCAAGTGCATCCTCGATAGGTTGCTGAATAGATAGGAGATGGGTATGGCGTGGGCGGGCGTTCTTCGGAAGCATGACCCAACGGTCTAGAAGTTTTTCAAAATTAGGAGCTGGCTTTTCTACGGGAATCTCTCCAAGTTCGATATCGGATTTTCCATGCGAAATCCGGGTTGTAGGCCTGAAGATTACAGGAACTTCGAACTTTTCGGAAAATTCAAAAGCATAGGGCAGCATATCCTTTGCTTCCTGGGGGGTTGAGGGATCAAAGCAGGGCACAAGGGCAAACTGGGCATAAAGTCGTGTATCCTGCTCATTCTGGGAGGAGTGGCACGACGGGTCATCAGCAACGATTGCAATCAGGCCGCCCTTAGTCCCTGCATACGCAAGAGTCATAAAAGGGTCGGCTGCAACATTTAGCCCGACATGCTTCATCGTCACTACAGAACGGACACCTGCCCAGGCAGCTCCAACTGCAACTTCCATTGCAACCTTTTCATTAACCGACCATTCTACATGGTAATCCCGGTTTTCTCGGGCTGCAAGCGTATCTATAATCTCCGAAGACGGAGTTCCTGGATAGCCTGCAAGAACCTGAACTCCGCCTTCAAGAAGCCCACGGGCAATTGCTACGTTTCCAAGCATGTACTCACGCATTGTCATAATTATTGTCTCCAGTGTTTAGACAGGAAAAATACCGTTATAAAAATACTGTTATAATAACAGATTAAATATATTCTTATTGATCCGTATTTGCAAATCTAGATGATCTACTCGATTGGTGATAGCAAATCTGAAGTTCAATAAAGACAGTTCAGTAAACCATACCTACTATCTGAAACCAGGTAAAACTTTTGCATTATTCAAATAACACGATCAATAATATACTTTCTGATAAGTGCCGTGAAGTTTCTCTCTTGAACGATCAGTTAGCCTGCAGGAAAGAGAAACGATGAAAGTTTACAGTTTTTGAGAGAACACAAAAATAGGTTTAAGAGTTGGTAAAAGTTCGCTCACTACCCAGCTCATGAATAAACAATTTAACTTTTCCCCAGGAAGTGTGCAAGCTTTTTGATTTCATCCAGTTCGAAGTCAAGTTCTTCGCCTTTAAGGGACGCTTTAAAAATTTCTCTTCTCTCTGGTATTTCAGCCACGACATTCACGCAATTTACCGACGCTAGCATCTCTTCTCTTATATCCGGTTCAACTTTATTAAGCACAAAATAAACCTTGCACCCGCACTGGGCGCCAAATTCATGAAATTTCTTCGAAAGCTTGAGGGACTCATAGGAGGGGTCGACAACCACCAGAATCAGGTCAAAATCCTTATCAACTCCACGCCCGAAATGTTCGGTGCCGGCTTCAGTATCTACGATTACGATATCATTCTTTCCAAGGCTAAGATTTTCAAGAAACTCCCTTGTCAGGACCCCCATTGGACATGCGCAGCCTTCACCGAAATCATGAATTTTGCCAACCGCCATCAGCCTGACTCCATCCTTCTCTTCCACAAATTCCGGCGGGAGGTCGGAAAAACTCCACCTGCTTTTAAAAAACTGAGACTTCGGTTGCGTTGGCTGCCCTTCAGTGCCTCCATTGGCTGCAAGTCCCCAGAATTGGTTTGTTTTCGGAGCGGCCCTTTGTTTTTCTTTAAAGCTTTTTTTTCCTCCAAAGTACTCCATAAGATCCTTTGGAGCCGCCATCCCTAGCTGGCTGTGCAGCCCGTAATTTGACTCGTCAATGTCAAGTACAAG
>NZ_DAVG01000019.1 GCF_002505485.1 Methanosarcina sp. UBA5
CAGGAGTCGATCATGCTCTGTTTGCTGCGCACAAAAGCAATACAGATTAGTGTAGCCTTTCCTTCCAAAACCTCAGGGAGGGTTACAACATCGCCTGCTAGAGACTTTGATGTTATTTCAGGAAAAAGCCTTCCAATGATATTGTTACCTATATTCTTAGAATCTAAATCCTGTTTATGAGAGTATTGATCTTCTGCTATGAAACTTCCCCCCTTTTGAACTGACAGGAAAAATATACTAATAATATTTTCTTTTTTGCTGAAAACATGCCTTAGTGATACCTAAAAAATATCTTATTCTTTGAATTTATCAATATCTTTAGCATTTTTCCATGATTTGGGAATGAATCTATTTACCCTTCTCTGGTACTCACGGTATTCGTCACCAAATTGTGCTATCAGCCTGCTTTCCCAGTGCAGGGATCCAAGATACAGGTATATGGTAGTCAAAAGGTATATGACAAGTAGATTAACGGTCATAATGGGAGTGAGCCAGATTATGACAAGGCCTGAGAGCAGGAAGGGATCTCTTACCCATCGGTAAATGCCCCGGATATTCAGTGAGCCTGCTTCAGGTGTCTGTGGAACAGAGAGCTGTGAGCGTATTTTAAATCGGTGGGGTGCATCCAGAAAAGCCTTTGGGGCAATAATCGAAGCAATTAACTGCCCGCCGACCATCAGCCAGCGCCAGGGAGAAGGGATTTTATAGAGAACCCGTCCAGGGTTTTTGTAGAGCTGATAAACTAGCGGCAATATTGTTAGCATTGCAATGAGGCTGTATGCCGGCAGATACAACCTGTCTGCCTTGGAACCCAAGCCTCTCACGATGAGGCGTTTGAAGGGTAGGCTTGCAGTCAGGCTGTGAATAACTGCAAATGCTGCCAGAGAAAAAATAGGAGTAATTTTTGAAGAAACCAATTCCAGTAGTCTCCTTATTTTATCAAGTAGCTTGTATTTTCACCCCAATATAAAAAATCTATTTATAACGCCTTAAAAACATTGGAAGTTCAGCAATATAGGGGTTCTGTTGCAAAAATTCATAATGTGAATGGAGATATCTTTACAGAGCAGTTAATCCAGACGAAAACACAATCGATTTCATGCTAAGTTCAAAAATAAAATAGAAAAGCTGCAAAGAGATTTATTAAAAAAGCTTTGGGCTCAAATCACAATCAAATACCAAGAGTAATAAAAATCGATAAGAATAGAGCTTATCCTATTGCCATACATGAACTAAAAAATGAAAATAAGTTGTATGAAAATGTTGAAATTAGACAAGTCAAGTATTTGAATAATGTTATAGAACAAGATCATAAGTCTATAAAGCTAATAATTGCTCCAATGCTAGGTTTTCAGGATTTTTGTTCTGCAAGTAGGATTTTAAAAGGAATTGAAGCATTGAATCTAGTTAAAAAAGGACAAATCAAGAATCTAAAATTACTCTGGTCCTAATGGAGCTAACTATACCTCGAATATTTTAACATCGGTTCCCATCCATAGACTTACATGCTTATTCTGAGATTTTTTGCAAAAGAACAGATATTATGGTTTAAATGCGCACTTTATTTATTTTAGTTAAAAGTTTTATTCTAGCCTTTTGACTGTTTAATGCTACTATTTTCCAGTTCAAACGTGTAAGTCCGAGTTATGGACTCAACTTTATACTTACTCAGATACACTTTTTGAAATTTATTTTTCTGGAACGCCCTTAAATACAAAACCAAGTGCAATAGACTTTAAGATCAAATTCAATTTTCAGACAGCTTGGGTTTAGAGCTTATTAATTCTCAGTTCAACAGTGTAATTCCTCCTTTTAATTAGTAAGTCTTTTATACAACAATATAAAACTTAGCTTCTAACCTGAGTATTAGAAATTAACCTCTCTGTAAAAATTGCCTTCCGCACAGCAATTTTTATAGATTTCGTAAAAGAATTAACAAAGCTTATGATGAATGTTAAACTCCCAATACTCTTGTGTAATACTCTTTTGTGAAGGACGTCACATCTCTTGCTAACTCAGGGTTTGTTTGGTCAAGGGTGGATGACCATAGAGATTCAATATTCGTTGCAAAAGAATCGAATTCTCCGCAAACTGCACAGAGTCTCATGAGAGATGTTTTACTGCACTATTACAAACTAAGCTAATTGCAATTGCAAGTAAAGGAGGAACGATTTGAACGCTTTATTTCTTGTGCTCGTTGCACTGAGCGTATTTGCGCTTGCTTACAGGTATTATGGACTGTTTATAGCGAGAAAAGTTTTAGAAATTGATCCTGGCAGACCGACACCAGCAATAACTATGGCCGACGGCCATGATTATCAGGAGACTAATCGGTACGTGCTATTTGGACATCATTTCGCAGCAATTGCTGCAGCCGGTCCACTTATCGGGCCGGTTCTTGCAGCCCAGTTTGGATACCTCCCAGGAGCCCTCTGGATAATAATTGGAGCAGTGGTCGCAGGTGCAGTTCATGATATGGTGTCACTTTTCGCCTCTGTGAGACACCAGGGACGAAGCCTGCCTCTTATTGCCGAGAAAGAAATAGGAAGTACAGCTGGCATAGTTGCTTCTTTCGCAATGTTATTTATCCTTATATTAACGCTTTCCGGACTATCTATATCCGTTGTTAATGCTTTATTTGACAGCCCCTGGGGTCTATTCACTGTCCTGTTTACCATACCTATCGCTCTGATCATGGGCCTTTACATTCATGTCTTAAGACCAGGAGATGTAAAAGGTGGAAGTATTTTAGGTGTAATTCTCCTAACCATTGTGATATATCTGGGCCCTTATGTGGCTGCTAATCCTGTATTAGCCCCAATGCTTACTTTCTCTAAAAATGCTCTGGCGGTATCAGTTCCGATATACGGTTTCGCGGCCTCGGTCCTGCCAGTTTGGCTCCTGCTCTGCCCGAGAGACTATCTGTCTACCTATCTCAAGCTGGGAACTATCTCTGCCCTCGCCCTGGGTATATTCCTGGTTCATCCTGAGATGAACATGCCCGCAGTTACCAGCTACGTACATGGCGGAGGTCCCATTATACAAGGTTCAGTCTTTCCATTTCTCTTTATTACAATAGCCTGTGGAGCACTGTCCGGTTTCCATTCTATTATCGCCAGTGGCACGACCCCCAAGATGATATCCAGTGAAAAGGATATTCTCTTCATTGGATACGGTGCCATGCTGGTTGAAGGCTTCGTGGCCATAATGGCTCTCATTGCAGCCTGCGTTCTTTTGCCGCAGGACTATTTCGCCATAAATGCCTCGAGTTCAGCATATGCCGCACTTGGCATGACACCAGTCCATCTTCCTCAATTGGCTGCTGCCGTAGGAGAGACCCTTCAGGGAAGAACCGGAGGAGGAGTTTCTCTGGCAGTAGGCATGGCATATATTTTCTCCTCAATTTCCTTCATGAGTCATCTGATGGGTTACTGGTATCACTTTGTACTAATGTTTGAGGCGTTGTTTATCCTGACCGCTGTAGACACAGGAACTCGAGCTGGCAGATATCTACTTCAAGAGATGGTTGGTAGAGTAATCCCCAAGTTCAGCGAGAAGAAGTGGATGCCAGGCATTGCTATAACTAGCTTTCTTTTCACTGTTTCATGGGGTTACCTGCTTTACACTGGCAACATAACCACTATCTGGCCGATATTCGGCATGTCTAACCAATTGCTTGCAGCATGTGCGTTAATAATAGGTACTACCATGATACTGCGCATGGGTAAGGGTAAGTATGCTTTAATCACAGCTGTACCAGGACTATTTATGATTCCTGTCACTTTCAGCGCTGGATATCTAAACATTGTTACCAATTATCTACCTAAAGGTCAGTATCTATTGGTTTTCCTGAGTGCCATACTAATGTTCCTTACTGCCATTATGTTCATTGAAGCTTTCAAGAGATGGTATGAACTCATTCAGACCCACGGTAAACCTCTAAATGGGTCAGGCCGTATGCCTATTAAGGCTGACTTCGGAGGAGCTTGCGAGCAACCAAAAATATGAATGTGATAGACGATTGAGCTTCGATATTACGTGTAATCACAATTTGTTGTGAGACCTGGCGAAAATAGGATTTACTCACTTATGATGGAAAGCAAGTGTATTAAACATCAGTCTTGAAATACATATTTAAGCGCTTGATTATTTAATGCTAATGTTTTTCATTTCAAGTGCGTAAATCTTGTCCCAATCAGAATACTGAATTTAATTTTAAGACATGCTCTAAGGGAAAACTAGTGCTTCGATTCCAAAATAAATTCACTGTTTACTGGGAAATTCGTAATCGGGAAATAGGTTCAAAAATCAAGTTTTATGAACCTACTTCGGAATCATAGTATTAGCATAATCAAGGCTACAGGAAAATCGGTGTTTTCAAGGAGATGTGCGGGTGAGAAGCACAGGCGTGTTTGGGGTGATGTGATGAAGGTTGAGAAATAATCCAAACACGCCTTTCATCATTCTTTTCCGCACTCGCCTATCCACTTATATTTTTACTTTTACAGCATTTAAGATTATCAAAATCACTTTTATAAAACAGTTTTTTGGCTATTTTTTAGACTACCGTTCACAGAATGCCGACTGCTAATAGTCTCTGACTGTCTGGATACTGCTAATAGTCCAACTGTCTGGATATTTGGGCACTTTTCATGCCAGCTACATCGGGAAAAATGATCTGGATACTGCTAATAGTCCAACTATCTGGATATTACTTTCAACATACTCAGGATAATCTTATTAACAGAAAACCTTATTTGAAAAGGTCATGGAGCCGCAGCACATAAAAGCAAATATCCAGATAATCGCCGCATCCGTCATCTACGGATTTTCAGGAATTTTTTTCATGTATGTGAAGAACATGGCCGCAGGAGCTGTTGTGTTTTACCAGCTTCTTTTCGGGCTTTTTGCACTTGCAGGCTATCTGGTAGTTACCGGAAAACTGTCAGGAATCAGGCTACGGGGAAAAAGAAAAACCTTGATACTGCTCGGAATCCTTAATGCAGGCGCAATGGTCTCTTATTACATGGCTGTGAGCTTTATTAATGTCTCAATATCCGTACTTCTACTTTATACGGCTCCGTTTTACGTTTTGCTGCTTGCTCCTGTCTTCCTGAAGGAGAAACATAACAAAAAGAGCCTTGTTGCCCTGATTCTTTCTTTTGCGGGTGTAGTAATGGTAATCGATCCTAAAAACCTTGTTTCTGTATCGGGAATTGAGCCAGCATATCTTTCTGGGGTGCTTATGGGCCTTTTTTCAGGCCTTTTTTACGCCTGCGTTACCATTACTTCCCGCTATCTCAGGAACGAGTATTCAGGTTTAGAACAACTTTTTATCTCAACCTTCGTAACGCTGTTATTATTGCTTCCTTTTGTAAAACAGGCCCCAGTAACAACCCTTGTTGAAAACCTGCCTGTTCTCCTCTTTCTAGGGGTAACAATCACTTCATTGGGTTCGATTCTTTACTTTACAGGGCTTTTGTACGTCAAAGCCCAGAATGCAAGCGTACTTTCCTTGCTTGAACCTGTAAGTGCGATTTTTTTCGCTTATCTACTCTTAAAAGACCCCGTATCTATTGAAACCCTGATTGGCTGTGTCCTTATCCTTTCCAGCTCTTTCCTGGCAAGCTTAGAGGAGGAAAGCAAAACCGAAAACGAACCTGTTTTCAAGGAAAAACTGCCTGCAGTTCCTTAGCTTACCGGAAGCAGAGAAAAGTAATGTGAACATCCCGAGTCCAGCAAGCCTCTTGAAAAAAAGCTTGAGCGAAAACCTCAAGCAGCGGCGTGATGAACCAACTAGACGCTTGCACTCAAGAAGGCTGAAATAACGAAAGTACGAATAACCGTAATTTTTAGAAAAACTCTAATAGTAGGGAAATAGTTTTCAGATATAACAAAAAAATATTCTTAAATGTGTTATTATTAAGTATGTCATTCTTAAAGGAACTTTCCTCTATCCGGATTGTATTTTTTCTCTATTCATAGCTCTGTTTCCGGCTGGGTAAATTAAAATTTGTTAATAAGTTTTCTGTACCTATTAATCTTGAATATTCTTGAATATATTTCACTGATTATTTCAAAATCGCCTGGTATTCTTATGGTAGACGTAGTTAAGGAATTGGAAGCCCTGAGGCAGAATTTACTTGATCTGTCCCTTCAAAATAATCTTCTCAATTATCGCCCTTCCCAGAAAAGGACCATCTCGATTATAGGTAGGAAGCCGGAGGAAATTTACGCGCTCTTTGTTCTCCAGGAAAAATCAATGAGGTTCAGGGCAACAGCCCAGTTAAGAAAAGGCAGGAAAACTGGAAATGGGGAGGAAGACGAGGCTTCTGAAAAGGAAAAACGGCTTTTGAAAACAATAGGAAAAATCCTGGTCTCCGAAGATAAACCTCAGACTTCCCACTCCGAAACTTTCCTGGGAACTCCAGATGACAGCGAAACTCTTAATAAAAAACTTTTTTATGTATTTAACCAGGCAAACTCTATATTTGAAGAACAGGGATATCCTGTGCTCTATCTTACACTGGGTTTTCTGCAGTGGAGTGACAGCCGATTAGCCATAAAAAATCCGAAAGCCCCTCTGCTTCTTATTCCTGTTGAACTCAAACGCATAGGGAAAGGCCGAATTTTCAGCATCCAGTGGACAGGAGACGAGATCTTTACTTCAATTACCCTCCAGGCAAAAATGAAAGAGTTCGGAATTTCGCTTCCTGAATTTGAAATGCCTGAGGAAGCTTCCGGAATTGAGGAATATTTCAGGGCTGTATTTGGAGAAATTCATGGAAAGAGAGGCTGGAAACTCCTGCCTGAGATCTGCCTTGACCTTTTTAATTTCAAGAAATTTGTCATGTATAAGGACCTTGACCCTGCAACCTGGCCTGAAGACATGTCTCCTGCCGACCACCCCCTGATCCGGGAAGTCTTTAACCCTGAAGATATCGAGTGTGAGGTTTCCGGTTTCCTGGAAGAAGAGGTTGACTTGAAACTTCCAGCAAAAAACACTTACCAGATAATGGATGCCGATTCTTCCCAGATTGCGGTCATTGAAGATGTGAAAGCCGGAAAAAACCTTGTTGTTGAGGGTCCGCCCGGAACCGGCAAGTCCCAGACGATTGCAAATACGATTGCAGAACTTATGGCCCAGGGAAAAAGCGTACTTTTCGTTAGTGAAAAAATGGCTGCCCTTCAGGTTGTAAAAAGCAGGCTGGATTCTTCCGGCCTTGGAGAACTCTGCCTGGAGATCCACAGCAACCAGACCCGCAAAAAAGCCGTGCTTGAAGAACTGGAAAAGACCCTGAACCGCGAAGCTCCTGCCCCCATAAACCCTGAAAGGGATATCAATGAACTAGAAAAACTAAAACATGAGCTCAACCAGTATGCTCTGTCCCTTGAAGAACCTTCGGGAAAACTCTACCCAAGCCTATATACCCTTTATGGTATAAGGGAAAAGACAAGGGCTTATTTTGAATCAAAAGACTTGAAAATGCCTGCATACAAGTTTCAGGAGCCTGAGACATGGGATCCTGAAGCCTGGGCCGATGCAGAAGCTCTTCTTGAAAAGTTGGGCCAGGTTCTTCCTTTTCTCTGGCCGGTCAGGAAAAATCCATGGTACGGCTGCGATCCAGGGCTTGTACTGCCTTCAGATCTGGGAGAAATCGGAGCCCTTACAGACGAATGCGCTGCGGCTTTTGAGGCCCTTGAAACTGCCATAAAAACCCTTAATGACCTTTCTGCGACCTCAAAGCCCACAATCCTTGAGGGAATTGCAACTGTAATCAATGCCGCAAAATTCCTCGAAAACTCAAAACCCTTGCCTGAGAAAATGCTTCAGAATTCGGAATGGGAATCCGAAAACTCAAAAGCTGAGGCCGACGCTCTTATTTCGAAACTCAGGCAATCCTTTGAGCTCAAAACTTTTGTGGACAAAACTTTTCACCCTGAGGTCTTTGACCTTGATACTTCTAAATTCGAGGAGCTTTCCGGCAACGGTCTCCTCAAACTCGTAAACCTGAAATACAGGAAGCTCAAAAAAGAGATTTCAGCCTGCTATATCTCACGAGTGCCCTTCTGGGACAGTAATATCCTGCTTGATCTTGCCTCCCTTTACAAATACAAGACCCTCAGGCTGGAACTTGAAAATTCGGGGACAGAAGGCAAAAAGTACTTTGGGGATTACTGGAAAGGCTTTGAAAGTGACCCTACCCTGCTTGAGAAATACAGCCAATGGATAATTCTCTTCCGGCAGTACCTGAAAGAAGGCACTCTGACGGACAGCAGTTTCAGGCTTATAGAAACCGGAATTGACATCTCAGCCCTCGAGTCTGCAGTCATCCATGTACTGGCCGCAACGCAGGAATTTTTGGAGGTTTTTAAGAGAGTTGGGGTTCGTATAGGCGCAGATTTCGGGAAAATGTGCCCAAACGGCCTGGAAGGCGCAAAGCTAAATTTGTTAAAAGTCCGCGTAACCCGATGGAAAAACGAGACTTCATCCCTGGTATTCTGGAGCCAGTATCTAGGGTACAGGCAGGCCTGTCTGGAAACAAAGGCAGCCCCGATAATGGAAGACCTTGAATCCGGAAAACTTGCAGTTTGTGATGCAATTCCTGCTTTTGAAGGCAACTACGCCGAGATCCTCCTGAATCGAGCCTTCAGGGAGAGGCCTGCACTTTCGACTTTTATCCGGGAACTCCACGAAGGCAAGCTTGGTAAGTTCAGGAAACTTGACAAAAAGGTCCTTCTGGAAAATAGAAAAAGGATAGCATGCTCTGCTTATGAGGAAACCCCAAAATTGACTTCAGGCGCATCAAGAGCCTCAGAAGCGGGCATTCTGCTCAACGAATTCAACAGGAAAAGAGGGCATATGCCTATCCGTACCCTTATGACAAAGGCTGGCGGCCTGATCCAGAAAATCAAGCCCTGTTTCCTTATGAGCCCGCTTTCCATTGCCCAGTACCTTGATCCCAGAAGCACCCGTTTTGATGTGATTATCTTTGACGAAGCCAGCCAGGTCAGGCCCGAAGATGCGGTTGGAGCTCTTCTGCGCGGAAATCAGGTAGTGGTAATGGGGGACTCAAAACAGCTTCCGCCAACCGACTTTTTCGATACCGTGCTTGACTCTCCGGAAAGTGAGCCAGATGACTGCGTTACAGCCGGGGATATGGAAAGTATCCTGAATGTGTGCAAACGCAGTTTCCCGGTAAAGACTCTGCGCTGGCACTACAGGAGCAGGCATGAGTCCCTGATCGCAATTTCAAACCAGGAGTTTTATGACAACCGCCTCTATGTTTATCCCTCTCCCATGCAAAAAGATGAAAAACTCGGGCTGAAATTTGTGCATCTTCAGGATGCGGTTTATGACAGGGGCAAAAGTGGAGTAAACAGGTTAGAGGCAAGAGCCGTTGCAAGGGCAGTTTTCGAACACTTCAGTAAGTATCCTGATAAAAGCCTTGGGGTCGGGACTTTCAATATAAAACAGCAGGAAGCTATCCAGGAAGAAATTGAGGCTCTGCTTAAAGTAAACCCGGGATTTGACTTTAATTCGGGAAACGGAAAAGGCGAGCACTTCTTTGTTAAGAATCTTGAGACTATTCAGGGCGATGAAAGGGATGTTATACTGTTGAGTGTGGGTTTCGGCTTTGACGGCAACCGAAAACTTTCCCTTAACTTCGGCCCGCTTAATCGCGAGGGAGGGGAAAGGCGTCTGAATGTTCTTATTACGCGGGCTAGGGAAAAATGCGTTGTTTTTGCAAATTTTACGTCAAGGGACCTGAAACTGGATGAAAACTCACCTTTCGGGCTCCGGGCCCTCAAAGTCTTCCTTGAGTTCGCAGAGAGCGGCAGGCTCCCCTTACCTGCATACCGCAGGGAAAAACTTGACTCCCCTTTCGAAGAGACTGTTTTCAATTTCCTGACAGAAAACGGCTGCGAAATCCACAGGCAGATCGGCTGTGCAGGGTACAGACTTGACCTTGCAGTCCCTGATCCCACTAATCCAGGGAGGTATGTGCTTGGAATCGAGTGCGATGGAGAAAGCTATTATTCCCTGCAGGTTGCACGGGACCGCGACCGCCTGCGCCAGCAGGTTCTTGAAGGGCTGGGCTGGAAGATCTACTGTGTCTGGTCAACGGACTGGTACTTGCATCCGAAAGAGAGCAGGGAAAAGCTGCTTGAAGCTGTGAAGGGGGCTGTGAAACAGGCAAAAGTGCAGGCAAAATCCAAAATCAAACCTGAAGTTTCGAGGATTAATGAGCCGTCTGACTGGGCCGAACCTGTTAATCGAAGTCCTGTAGGAAGATTTTCTCGTTCTCCTGCAAATCCGGTTTTATCCATAGTTCCGGTTTTGCCTGCAGTGAGTGTGGCGAGAGAAGGTGAGAACGAACTTGAAACTCGATTTTATGACAGAGTCTGCCTTCCGGAAACTTTTGAAACCGAATTTCTTCCAGAGCCCTCCTTTGAAGCCGAAGCTGAAGAGCTCTATTCAGGCTCGTTTTTTAAACTGGAAGAAGGAATTACAGTCCAGTCAGGCACGGATTTCCTGCCAGAAATGGATATAAAAGCCAGGTCGATGGCTCTGGCGGCCAATGAAAACTCCCGCAAGAAGCCTGTAAGAAGGTCAAAAAAATCAAAACTCCTTAAATTCAGTGTAGATCCCCGCTCGAAGGAAAAAGAAACCGAATTGATACCTGAGCCAGAGCCAGAGAAAGTCAGTTTTTTCCAGGCTTACCCTGAGATTGATTTCAGTGCATGCCCTGAAAAGAAAAAAAAGCGCAAGCGGATTAATGAGTTTGCATATATTTACGGCTCAGGAAGCTATTTTGAACCCGAGCCGGACTCCGAGGAAGACAATTATACAGGCGGGGACGACAGTTATGCTGGGGTATGGGACTCAGAAACTCAACTCGGGCCAGAAGCCGAACCTGTAATTGAGCCCTACATAAAAAGGAGATCTAAGACTCAGATAACTGAGCTTGCTCTCGGATGTATGTTTGAGGCTGAAACCAGAATTCCAAAGAGACCGCTATCTTCAGCCCCGGCTGAAAAAGCAGGGAAGTTCCCTGAAGAATCCGATACTGGAAGTTCCTTGGAACTCAGGACCGATAATACCGGACGGAGAAATGTTGAAATCCCGGACATTCCAAGAAAAAAGCCTGAACCGGATATTTCAAAAAAAGAACCTGAAAAGATGTCCGGAAAAACCAATTCGTTCGAAGCTGCCATACCACTTTATCAGGCCTGCCTTTCCTCAGGACTTCCTCAAATAGGCGATCTTTCGGATGTTTCGGATGAGCAGCTTGAGGAAGCAATCATACGAATTATAAAGTGTGAAGGCCCGATTCATGCAGAACTCCTGCCGCAGCGGATAAAATCGCATACAGGAATTCCTCGCATTTTCGGGAAAATCAAGCAGCGGATATTTGAGATTGCAGTTCTTGCCGAAAGTTCCGGAAAAATCCGGATCAAAGGCGAGTTCTACTGGCCAGTTTCGGAACCTGCCTGTCTCCTGCGTAGGCGTGAAGGAGACGCATCTGCAAAAGTCGAGTGGATCTGTGACGAGGAAATAAAAGAAGCTATTTGTTTTGTCCTGAACAGTCAGTATTCAACTCCTCTTGAAGATCTTATTGTCCAGACTTCGAGAGTGCTCGGGATAAAAACCACACGCAAAAACACAAAGGAACGAATTGAAAAACTTGTACAGGCAGCAATAGAAAACGAAGAACTGACTCTCATGCCTAATAAAATGATTTATTTTGTTGAATGAGATGGATTTTTCAGAAGATCGGATTTTTCTAAAAAATTATCGCTTTCTTTAAAATCTTAATTCCTGATTATAATTTTTCACTTTTTTCTTCATTTTATTAGTTTTAGAAACTTTATAATTTTCTGGCATCATATTTTCGGCTCAATATTTTCCCATTACTTTGATATGTTTAGATCCACCGTGTCGCAAAAGCATCAAAACGCAATCATCCTGTATCAGTGGACAACCTGCAATTTGAAGAAGATATGTATTGACCTTAATTTTTGTGCTAAAAAAGGATAGACTTTAAAGTAACCTCCGTGATACTCATAATCTATGAAATTCACACTTGATTACACAAATATGACAGCCCGACAACTAAGGTTTAAAGGCAACCTCCATGAGTTTTGGCTCGGTATGAATGCTGAGTCCGAGCATGGCAATTTAAATTCGCGAACCGATATTACATTCAAAAATACCATATTAACCGCCAAAAATCCGCGAATAAACATTAAATTCAACGAGACTATCTTAGCTGCTAAAATCACCATTGCCCATCTCAACAAACAGCCGGATTATTACTCACGGCTGCTGAAAACAGAAACTAAATGAAGGCGCGAGAATTGTTTGATTAGATTCTTTTTGTGCCTTCGAAAGTGATAATGCCTGCTTTGTGGTTCATAGGGATAATAAAGCATAGATGGAACTAAGCTTCTGATTATCCTGCAGGCTCCACCCTGGAGCCAACTTAACATCAACTATCTAATTAAAGAAAGTATGACCTTTTATAATAATAAACGGATTATATAATTATTCTTTTTTATAACATAAACAGGTTCATAATTTGGCGACCAAGAAACAGAAGGCAGCAAAAACAAGCTAAGAATGATAAAGAAACGAACGACTAAAGAAACAAGATAAGAAAAGAAAAGGGAAATAAAAATAGGGGACTTAAATCAAGCCTTTATTTCAGTTGAATACCCCGCTAGCTTGCTGCGGGGTGCGCCACCACAACTTTGATTTTAGATTTTTCAGTTTATCTAAAAGCCAATTTGGAGGAGTTTCAGTGATAATCTCTTTCCTTCTCCCTCTATCCAACAATTCAACCTTTCTTAAAACTGTACATTCAATTTTCTTTTTGTCATAATCTTCTGGGATAGATGTAAAACCGAAAGCTAGTACAATGTCTAGCCACACTTTCGTATATATATTGATGTTCATATCCCAGATTTTGCGATAGACTGGCTAAGAAGGTCTATATGAGTCCAGTTCATCGCCGATTTTCGCAAGCACCAAATCCAGCACCTGTTTTTTTAGAAGCTCTGGATTTACCGTTGGAGCCACTCCTATAGTGAAAAGTCCTGCGTTCTTAGCAAGTTGCATATCACCTTTTCCATCCCAGATTTAGTGCATCGGTTTCAAATTATGGAACTAGAACTGAACTTTGAAATCAATACTGGTCAATGAGTTCCCCATAAATGCCTACAAATAGGCACGGATAAACACGAATTGAAACCACCTTGTTTTATCTATGGTTTGTTGAATATATATGGAATCGATGCACCAGTAATCTTTATTTAGTTTTATTTTATAGAACAAAAAGCTTCTGAGATTATCTAATAATTAATTTGAAAATCACAGAAATTAGTTTAGTAGAAACTTCGAAGTGGCTTAAAAATACTATTGTAAAGGGCTTTGTTTCAATTTGCTGTCAATTTCAAGTCCAGTTTCCTTCTATTATTTGGATTCAAATTTGACGAGCATGACTTTGGTTTCAGAAATTCCTTAAGTTACAATTTCACATATAAGCTGAAACACAGTTTAGGAGAAAACGGTAAATGTCCGATAAATTAGATCTCTCAATCGTAATCCCGGTTTGTGATGAAGGAGAAAACGTAGGGGAATTATATAATGAACTGCGTGGAGTTCTTTCCGGATTGGGAAAAAAATACGAGATTATTTTCGTAGATGATGGATCTAGGGATGATACTTTTAAAAAATTAAAGACAATCAAAGATAGCGCAGTTAAGATTATAAGGTTCCAGAGGAACTATGGAAAAGCTGCGGCTCTCTCCTGCGGGTTCAAGAAATCACAGGGAAATTTTGTTATTACCATGGACGGAGATCTGCAGGACGATCCCAAAGAAATCCCGAGATTTCTTGAAAAATTAGAAGAATATGATATGGTTTCAGGTTGGAAGAGTAAAAGGCAGGATCCTGTCTCAAAAACTATTCCCTCAAAATTCTTCAATGCATTGACTCGATGTATCACAGGAGTCAAAATTCATGACTTCAACTGTGGATTCAAAGGTTATAGAAATTATGTCGTAAAGAATGTAAGATTATATGGAGAGTTCCATCGCTATATTCCAGCTCTAGCTCACTGGAAAGGATACACTGTTGGAGAAATCGAAGTCGAACACCATCCCAGAGTTCATGGAAAATCAAAGTATGGAGTTGAAAGGCTTTTTAAAGGCTTTCTGGACCTGATTACAGTCACATTTTTGAATTTATACAAGAAAAGACCCCTTCACATCTTTGGAGGTATGGGCTTTTTACTTATATTCTCAGCAATAATCATAAACCTGAACTTGGTCTCCCTATGGTTCAGGGGCATCAGGATAGGAGACAGGCCTCTGCTTATGTTGAGCATATTACTCACGGTGCTTGGAGCTCAATTTGTTTCCCTTGGCCTTATAGGAGAACTGATCACAAACTCGAGAAACAACGATGACTATATTATAAAGTACGATAGCTATGAACTGGAAAACGGCATGTAAAATCGTGGTTACTTCGGGTTTAATGCTTTACCTTATAGTCAAACTTGACCTGAAGACAATCTACGAGACTTTTACGCAAATGAATATGGCATTGCTTTCTCTCTCATTACCTTTTATTGCACTGATGTATCTGATAAAAGCAAGAAAATGGCAGGATCTGCTCAATTGTATAAATGTTCAAATCCCCGTAAAACGATCACTTGAAATAATCTTAATAGGCAATTTTTACGGAGCTCTTACTCCAGGCAGGGCCGGAGAAGTTTCAAGAGCTTTTTACTTAGATGCTGAGAGCTCCAGAAGCATACCAACCGTAGTAATGGACAGAATTATAGATATGATCTGTCTTCTGGTTTTGAGTGTACTATCCATAGCTTTCTTTTTTAAGGATAGAAATCTAATCTATTTAATGACGCCGATGATAATGATTTTTATCGCTGGCATATTCGTCATAACAAATGAAAAGATCGTAACTCTTATTTTTGGGTTATTTTCGAAAAAAAGTGAATTCAAAGAAAATTATATTAAAACGATAAAAGAAATCACTGGAAATAAAAAAGCTATTTTTTCTGTTTCTGCATTAACTCTTGGATATTATTTGCTGAATTTACTTGTATACTGGATAGTTATAAAATCCTTAAATCCCTCATTAAACAGCTTACTTACCTTTTCTCTTCCAATAGTAGTAGTTCTGGGTAATTTTCCAATTTCGATATCAGGATTTGGAGTTAGAGAATTTGTAAGCGTTACAATATTCAAGCTATTGAATGAAAGTTCTGCATATGGGTTCTCCTGCTCTATAGTTCTATATTTCTTGACTACGCTATTACCAGCAATATTTGGATTCATGCTTACTTTTCGAAAAAAACCTTGAAATTTCAATGAGTCAGGTAGAATTATTAAAAAAGATCTTGAGACCAATTAAGTCAAAATTATTGGCGAGAAATTGAAACAAATTCGGTTATTAAGAATTAAAATATTAAATTCAGCTATTAGGAATTAAAATATTAAATTCGATTATTAAGAATTAAAATATTAAATTCGATTATTAAGAATTAAAAACATATTTTAGACAGGTGGGGCTAAATGGACCAGAGTAGAAATTACAAAAAATACAATTCTAAAAATCCGCTTATGGGGATAGTGATATCCAACTTCATGAAAAACTTACAGGAAACTGCAGTCCCTTTGGAAAATATAAATAATGTCATTGATATAGGCTGTGGGGAAGGTTTTGTCATTAACTGCCTTGATTATCCAAAAATAACAGGTGTTGATATTTCCAGAAACGCTCTGAGAATTGCAAAAGAGAAAAATCCAGAATGTGATTTTTGTTCAGGTAGCATATATGAAATTTCTTTTAAAGAAAACAGTTTCGATCTTGTTATAGCTACAGAAGTACTGGAACACCTAGAAAAACCGAAATTAGCCCTTCAGGAGATCCGACGAATATCTAAAAACTACTGTATTCTCAGCGTGCCTAACGAACCATATTTCCGTGCAATGAATTTTTTCCGGGGCAAAAATTTTACACGTTTTGGGAATGATCCTGAACATGTCCAGAACTGGAGTTCAGGAAAGTTCGTGAGTTTAATAGAAACCTATTTTGATGTGCTGGAGGTCCGAAGGCCGTTTCCATGGACTATGGTTCTATGTAAAAAGTAAATTATTAAAACAGTACTATTATTAAAACAGTAATATTAAAATTTAGTTATTATTAAATATATTTATTATTAAAAATTACTTATTATGAAAATTTAGTTTAAATAATATAATAAATATTCTGAAAAACGGGAGACGACTTCGTGGAACTAAGAAAAACATCTAACCCGGAAAAAAACCGAAGTTTTAGGAATAAACATTTTAACAATTTACGGGAATATTCTCTAGTTGGAATCTCATACGCTCTTTTGACAATTATTCTTACTTATCCTGTCTTCTTTAAGATAAAAACCGATATTCCTGGAACGGGAGCGGATTCATTTCAGTGGATGAGAATCTTATGGTACACAAAAATAGCAATACAGGAAGCGGATTTAGCGGCTTTGACGCATGACCATCTCCTTTTTTATCCGAATGGCATAGAATCAATGCCCTTTTCATCAGCCTTCAATCAAATGCTATATGTATTGCTGTCGCCCTTTTTAGAACTGCACGTCATTTACACAATATTATGGCTCTTAACTTTTATAATAGGAGCTATTGGTGCATATCTGCTGGTAAACTATCTTACGGATAATAAATATGCTGCCTTTATTGCAGGAATTGTATTTGCATTTTCCCCGTACCATTTTTCCAGAGGACTATACTTTTTTGGAGCAGCGACAGTTCAGTGGATACCCTTTTGTGCGCTGTATCTCATGAAAACAGTTAAAGAAGAAGGAATCAAGAACCCAATCCTTGCAGGAATCTTTTTCATTCTGGTAGCAATGAGCGACCTGCAGTATCTGATTTTTATGGGGATCTTTACAGGATTAGTATTCTTATATAATTTCTACCTGACTCTCAGGTCCGAAAAGAACTTTACTCATTCTGTAAAAAAAATAATTAAAAAATATTTCTTTTTTGGCGGCGTCGCTTTTCTTGGCGTGTTACCTTTGACCATTAATGAGATACTTATTGCCCTTTCAAAACAAAACTTCTTAAAGCCAAGTGCGGCTGAAATTCCCAAATTATCAAATGATTTGCTGAGCTTTTTCCTCCCCTCTAATTTACATCCATTACTTGGTCGGTTTACCTTAGATTTATATTCGAATATACCAAGCTGGCCTGCTGAACAAGTGAACTTTATAGGATATATTGTTCTGGGGCTCTCAATTATTTCACTTCTGAAATCAAGGAGAAAGCCTGACGTAAAATTCTGGTTAATATCTACACTTTTCTTTACAATAATTAGCATAGGACCTATATTGCACTTTAATGGCTTATTTTCTTTCACGGATTCAAATCTGAAAATCCCGCTTCCATATCAGCTACTATATAGTACAGTGCCCTTCCTCAAAAACTGCAGGACAGTTGGCAGATTTTTTGTTATTGCAACCCTTGGGTATTCCGTCCTGGCAGGATACGGTTTTTCTGAATTACTGAAGTATAAGCCCGAAAGAAAAAAGCTTATCTTTACAATAGTTGGTTTCCTGCTGATTTTTGAATACCTGTGTATTCCGTATCCGACCACACAGGTAAATGTTCCTGACTTTTACTATAAAATTAGTAATGATACGGATAACTATGCAGTGCTCGAAATCCCACAAAACTCTAACGCAGGATATATGGATTTTCAGTACTTGTACTATCAGACAGTCCACAATAAAGCTCTTGTAGGCGGATATGCAGCAAGATATCCAGCCAATGTTAGTGATTTCCAAAGGAACACTCCATTCATTAAAGAATTACAGTATTATTCCCTGGGAACTAAAGATATTTTACAGGAAAATGTTGCTCATATAGGCACCTCGGTCCTGAACGCCAATAATATAAGGTATGTTATTGTCCACAAAAATCAATTGTCCAGTGAGCAGCTCGAGTTTGTAAACGATTTACTGAATAAGACCCTTAAAACTGAACCTGATGTATATGCTGAAGATGGGCTTATTGTTTACCGTGTTCCAGATGAAATAATTCGGCCCTTTATGCTTTTAGGTGAGGGATGGAGTCGCCCGGAGAATTGGGACGGCACAATAACCAGGTGGATAGCAAACAATGCTACTTTATCGGTTTATTCAGGTATTGCTGAAAATTCAACATTAAAACTCAGCGCATGCAGCTTACATTCACCAAAGACACTGGAAATCTATAACGGCGAAACTCTCCAGAGTAAACAAGTTATCAGCCCGAATTTAAGCACAGTAAATCTTCCGGTTACCTTAAATAAAGGAAAAAATACCATTACTTTAAATGTACCTGAAGGCACCGAAAGACCATGTGACTTTCCGGAGCTAAATAATAGCGACAAAAGGGAGTTAAGTATAGCAATTCAAGGGATTCAGTTAATTGATTCGCCTGAAAATTTATCATCAAGAGAGTAACTCTCGGATAGAGCCCTGATTGATCGAGAAACTCGAAAATATTCGGGAGATCGGTGGCGGTCTCCTCCAGCTATGCATTTCTATGAGACTGGGGAAGTCGGGATTTCTTCCCCTTTACTCAACTAAAAAACAGTATTTTAAAATATAATTTTTTAATACATTTAATTTACTTTCCTTATTTTTCAATCAATTTCCCTTTTTTAATTACTCTCCTTATTTTTTAACTAATCTTCTTATTTTTATTATTTTCACTGTTTATTACTTTCCTCAGTTCATTTTATTTTGCGACTTATTTTGTAACGAAAACCATTGCAGCTACAACCGTGGTCCATTTTCCGTCCTTGTCGCCGTTTGCGGTCTGGCACATATGGAATGTATCAAAGATATGCCCGCTTGCCTTGTACACCTGTTCTCTCTCATGCCAGGCCATTTCCGCGTCAAATTCTATGCCAAGAGTAGTCGCAAGCATTGTTGCTGCCAGGTCTTCAGCATATTCTCCTGCAATAATTTCTTCTTCTCCAAAAGAATGATGCTCGGAAATATAACCGTAGTTTTCCTCATTTACAGGAACCGCAGTTCCGATAGCTGAAGCCATTAACCGATGAGGCTCATTTGTATCATTCCTTGCGAGTACACAATGGACAATGGCACCGGGTTTCAACTCTAAAAGTCCTTCTTCTCTGGGTACTAGTTTGCAATTGGGGGGCAGAATACTTGAAACACTTACAAGATTGAATTTCTCTATCTTTGCAGCCCTTAGTGCAAGTTCAAAGGATGCTAAACGGTCTTTGTGTACCCCGGTACCCTTTGTCAAAAATGCTTTTCTTGGGATCATGTTAACTCCTAAAGGGATTTATGTATTTACTGTGCGGTTTCCATTGTATGAGCAACCAATACACACATAGATAATTTATAAATCTTTTATAAAGATGAGCTGAACTATTGGGCTGATAGTCCTATCTTTCATCTCTGAAACGTACACCAGAGTTATGAACTTTATCCTTTTCATTCATAGTTTTCAGAGACAGATATTTTCCTGCAGGAATTGCAATCCAGATAATGAACCTGTTCAGTTAGTTCTGTAAAACCTTTATTTTTTTCCTCTGTCCAGAAAGAGCTTTTTCATAGACATTGGAATTTGCAACCCCTTCAAAGATATATCTGGTCTCTATTGGAATTTCACCTGCATGGACCTTTATATCTTTTTTTTGTACACTAACCGTAACCTGGTCAGGGAGAAGCCCGGACTCGGCCATGTAATCAAGAATCAGTTTTCTACCGAATTCTTCAGCAAACTCCAGGGCTTCGTTCCGGATTACGAAATGCCTCCTACCTATAGGGGTGTATACAAAGATCCCTTTTGTCTTAAGGTCATATTTGGACTCGCTATAAAGTGTGCGCACCGTTATTTCAATGCGTTTTGTCCCTTTTCCTGCAAGAGCTCCGACGGCATTTCCAACCTCTGAATATTCAGGAACAAATATTTTGGCATCTATCAGCTTCTTCAGTTCGTCCACATACACCCTCACCGGACCTCCAAGCAGGACAACAGGGATATCCACTTTAAAGCGAGCAAAGAAATCGCCTTCGAGCATTTTTTTAATTTCGTTCCTATCCACTCCTTCCATCAGAAAAGCAATGAGGTCTATTGCCATGTTCCTGGCAAAGAGTCGTTTCACATTTAAACAGAACTCATGCCTATCGATTCCTATGAAGTTTGCAAGCAGAGTAGCTCCAATTTCCGAGGCTTCGGCATTCCATTCAGTATACTCCCCAAGCACATGCAGGACATCCGTGGGGGTAAAACCGATTACCTGAACAAGCCGCTTCTGAATTAGAGAGTCCATTACTCTCTTTGAAGGAAGAATATTTCTGTCCCAGTAGACATCTTTGAGAGAAAGCGGTTCATCCCGTATAAGGGCAAAGAGTTCTTTTTCTTCTTGGTTCAAATTGACAGATTTTTGCTCTGTCCGGACAAAAAACTTTGTTGCCTGGATATGTTCATCCAGTTTGAGCCTATCAGGAATCCAGCGTTTTTCCAGAGTGCCCATGAAATCGGGATACAGGACTGCTGCCCTGCAGAGAGGAATAACCCGCCTGGGGCCTATGTTTATATTGCCACTCTGAACCCAGACATGGCTGTCCCCACCCATAGCTGAAGTCTCCATACGCAGCGCCCTGACTTTTGTTTGCCAGCCGCCCACAACTGCTCCTGCCTCGCTGAGGTATGGAAGCCCTTTATAGATCAGGGAGACGTCCGTGCTCGTACCTCCAACATCAATTACAGTGCAGGTCTCACATCCGGACAGATAAGAAGCCCCAAGAAGACTTGCTGCGGGACCTGAAAATACCGATTCGATGGGTTTTTTCATGGCTTCATACATGCTTACTACAGAGCCGTCGCAGCGCAGCATGGCAATTCTCGGGTTGAGGCTTCTTCTTTCAATCTCACTTACTACCGTCTTTAAGAAGCCCTCTGCTACAGGCAGGAGCTGGGCATTGAGGTAGGCAGTAACTCCCCTTTCATAGGCTCCTAGAGACTGGGCAAGCTCATGCCCGCAGACAACAGGCAGCCCTGTAAGTTCCTGGATCAGAGTTTTTACACGCAGCTCATGCTCAGGATTTCGCACACTGAAATAAGAAGAGACTGCAAAAGCCGAAACCCTGTTTTTTATTTCAAGCACGAATTTTTCTACTGCTGACAGGTCAAGGGCTGAGACTTCCTCGCCATTACTGTCATGTCCTCCCTGCACCATAATCCAGTTTTCAATTCCCGAATCTTCAGGGATATCATAGTTTCCTATAAGGATCAACCCAACAGGATATCCCGTGCTCTCAAGGATGGTATTTGTGGCAAGAGTGGTTGAAACTGAAACAACAGTCACGAGTTTTAGCTTTTCAGGGTTGAGTCCGTCAATTGACTTCTTTATTCCCTCAAGAGGATCAGGATAGGTTGTGAGAGCCTTGTTTGAACATATAACTTTTCCATCCGATTTCCTAATTAAAACCGAATCAGTATAAGTTCCACCTGCATCAATGCCCAGCTCATATGCCATTTTTGAATTACATTCCATTTTTACATCTCCACTTTTATTTTCAGACGTTTTTGCATTACACTTTCCTTGCCGTTTGTAATGCTGTTTCCTTTATGCCATTTTTAATTACGTGCTAATGTTCTGACCGCAGAATCAGGATAGTAAATCCCATTCAGTTTGGTCAGTTCCATTTAGTTTGGGCAGCTCCATTCAGCTTAGTCAGTGCCATACAGTTTGGTTAGTTCCACTCAGTCTGGTAAATTTTGTTCAGCCCACCTGAAATCCTTTTTTCAGAACCAAAAGTTTATTTCGGATATTATTCTGGAAACAAACAGCTATTCAGGGACAGGTGAGAAATTTAAGAACAAATATTGAATTAATCAATCGCATTATCTGCACTATTGAGGGTAAATATAAATATTCCGGGAGATTTCCGGAATTCAAACTGTTGGCATTCCAATTCCAACAAAAACAAGCTTTGTCTCTAGAGGTACTGCCCCTGCTTCACTCAGAGATACATCTTTTTTACTTACCTCTATCTGGATCTGCCCTTTGTCAAGGCCGGCTTCGGTCATGTATTCCATGACGAGTTTTCTCCCCAGAGTTTCTGCATATTCCAGAGCGTCTTGATAGCTTCCAAAGGTTTCCCTGCCCTGAGGCGAAAACAGAAGAACGAGCCTTTTCTTATCTTTTGAGTAGGAGCTTTTGATAAGGATTTCAATCCTTTTTATGCCCTTGCCCATAACGGCTCCAACAGCATTTCCTACTTCGGCATACTCCGGAATTATAATGTCGGCATCAAGAATTTGCTTCAATTCTCTGGTGTACGCGACCACAGGTCCTCCTATCAGCACCACAGGAATTTTCATCTTGAACTGTGTAAATCTGTCGGAAAGTAGGATTTTTTCGATTTCGGGAGAAGGCACATCCTTCTGGATGAAAGATACCAGATTTAAGGCCATATTCCTTGCAACGTCCTGTTTTATCTGTTTGCAGAGCTCAATATGGTCAGTCTGGGTATAGCGCTCCATAAGTTTTGCTCCTATTTTTGAAGCTTCTTGATCCCAGGCTGTATATTCCCCTAGCACATGAAGCGCGTCGGTTGGGGTAAAGCCAATTGCCTGGATCAGGCGTTTTCTTATAAGCGAATCGAGAAGGCCCGGAGAAGGAGTTTTCCCGATCTCCCAGAAGATATCATTAAGGGATGCCGGAAAATCTCCTATTCTGTCAAAGAGTTCCTTTTCAAACTTTCCAAGGTTTGAGGGTTCAACGCCTGTCCTTACAAAAAACCTGGTAGGCTGCACATTTTCGTCAAGATGCATAGTCCCAGGAATTCTCCCTTTTCTCAGGACTTCGAGAAAACCAGGATATTTGACCGCTGCAACGCATAGTGGGATAACTCGCTTTGGGCCGATGTTTATTTTCATATTTTTAACCCATACATGGCTGTCCCCTCCCATTGCTGAGGTTTCCATCCTGATAGCTTTTACCTTTGTCTGCCAGCCTCCAACTGCAGCCCCGTCGGCACAGAGTTCAGGAAGCCCGTTTTCGAGTCGGGAAACGTCCGTACTTGTCCCGCCTACATCAATAACTGCACAGGTCTCAAGCCCTGAAAGATGTGATGCTCCCACAAGACTTGCTGCAGGGCCTGAAAAGATCGATTCGATTGGTTTTTCCAGGGCTTCATTAATGCCCACGACCGAACCGTCACATTTAAGCATCAGCAGCCTCGAATCCATTCCTCGCCTGGAGATTTCTTCCCTGATTGAGCGGATAAATTGGTTTGCAACAGGAATCAACTGGGCATTCAGGTAGGCTGTAATCCCTCTCTCATATGCCCCAAGGTCAAGGGAGAGTTCGTGCCCGCAAACTACTGGCATCCCTGTAAGTTCCTGAATGCGGGCTTTGACTGCCAGTTCATGAGCAGGGTTTCTGATACTGAAATAGGAAGAGACTGCAAAGGCCGAAACTTTATCCTTAACCTTACTGACAAAAGCTTCCACAGCTTCCATATCAAGGGAAAACAGTTCGGCTCCGTGATGGTCGTGTCCTCCTTTTACGATAGTATAAGACTCAACATGCATTTTTTCCGGGATTTCATAATCTCCTACGAGGATCAAACCTACAGGATAGCCATTTTTCTCAAGGATTGTGTTTGTGGCAAGAGTTGTTGAGACCGAAATCATTTTTACGTTTTTTAAATATTTTTCATCTAGACCGTCTATGGAATTCCTAATTCCTTCAAGCAGGTCGGGATAAGTGGTAAGCACCTTGTTAGAATCCATCACCTTGCCATCGGAGTCCCGAATGATGACCGAATCAATATAGGTGCCTCCTGCATCAATGCCCATGCTGTAATGCATCTAAATGTCTCCTGTTCATTTTTTTGAAATGGGGTTCATGAATTGGGGTTCATAAGATAGTTTCTATGGTTAAAATTGCCGGGCATATATTATATTTAAAAGTATTTTATTCATGTGCATAATACACTATTGGGAAAGTTTAGCGGTTTTGACAAATAAAAAGGAAAAAGTCTAAAATGGTTTTAATGTAAGCAATATGATCGATTGTTCAGGATTAAGATTTGAGATAAAAATTATAAGATTAACGACAATTTCAATAAGAAATATTTGAATATGTGCTTATAAGTAATTACTGAGCATATTCCGAAACTCAAACTTGATTTTTGAATCTCGATTTTGGAATAATAATTTATAAGAAAGTAATTCTGAGACGCTTATGAATTTGGAAATAAAAGTTGGTTTTGGAATAGGCTCATACTTTCGATAGAATCCTAAACTAAAAAGTACTTTATTATTTGACACCTAACATATAATGTATAATCAAAAAATGGTAGTTTTAGGAGTTGGTAAACTTTATGGGAGACCAAAACGATGAAATGTATCTTGCAGAGCTGCAAGCATGCAAACTGGATTTTTTAGAATGGACACCAGAGAAGGGAGTGAAGGTTAGCGACACGTCAAAACAGTTTGCAAGGGAGTTTCTAAATTTATTAGTAGTGAAGGACTCCAGCAAGACCAACGAATATAATGGGGCTAAAAAAACATTCAATCAAATAGCTTCGTTGCTGATCCAATGTAAAGCAGGAAATGACGGAACGATCCCTAAAGAAACAATAGATGAGATAGCAGAACAAAGCGGAACTACAGATCGCAGAGTTTATACAGTACTGAAAGCATTAGGAACTGAGGGATGGAAACCATCAAAGGTCTATGAAGAAAGAACTAACGATCAGCTTTGATTTATCACGGGAAATTCGGTTAAATTCAGGATGATTAAGAAAAGAACTGATCTGGTAGAAAAGAACTGATCTGGTTTATGAAAAGGAGCAATACCTTTTCAAAACTTATTGCAATAATAAATGCTACAGTTCACGGGAAATCAGCATTAACTCCAGGCTGTGAAAAAGTAGTACTAATTTCAGATTCTGAAGTAAAATTCTGAAATTTTAAAAACTTTCAAAAACTGGTTTTTAATTTCGTTCCTGAATTCTATTTTTCATATTTAAAGCCTGATATTATATAAACCGCCATATTAAAGTGTATCTTTAAGCATATTTCTAAGAATACCTTAAAACTTAAGAAGAATTTCCTGAAATTATATAAATCGAATAAGTTGGTGGGTACGACGCTTACGGAAATTTTCAACCAGCTAAAAGAGCTTGAGAAAAAATTTAACGAGGTTAAGTATTTCTCTGAAGCTGCTTTTCAGCCGTCTTTCTCTTCTATAATTCGGAAAGCTGAAAAGAATAGTTTGATCCAACGATTGCCTGCTTTTGAGCTTGATGAACTTTTCGAGAAGATAGAGGAATGACATACAAGGTAGCTCTTCATCCTTCAGTTCACAAAAACCTTCAAAACTTGTATAGGCTTGACAGGCCAGGTTATGATTACGTGAAACACCGCCTCCGCCTTCTGGCTTACAGACTGGAAGTGGGCATTCCCCTTGAAGCCGATTTTGAAGATAAATGGAGAATTCATATTGGGCCCTTTGTGCTGGTCTACACTTTTGACCGTGACGCAAATATCCTTACCCTACTGGTTTTTGAGCATTACACGCGAGCATACGATATGCACACTGCTTATGCGTGAATCGAGGAAAAATTGTAAAGATAGTCTTTATGACTACTGTTTTTGGTCACGTTTTTTGGTCACGTTTTTTGGTCAAGTTTTTTTGGTCAAACTTTTTTTGGTCAAGCTTTTTTGAAAAAAGGTTGTGATATACACGACTTATACTGCTTTTTGGTTAGTTTTTTTCGAAAAAAGGTTGTGAGAACAATTTAAGTATTAAATGCATTATCAGGATATATGCAAGCAATTGAGGTATCTCATCTAATCAAAAAATTCGGCTCTCTTACCGCAATTAATGATATTAGTTTCTCAGTCGATGTGGGAGAAACATTTGGTTTTTTGGGCCCCAACGGCGCTGGCAAGACTACTACCATTCGTATTTTGACTGGAGTTTCGAGACCGACATCTGGAACGGCAACCATTTTTGGCCATGATATTGAGCACGACACTATTGCCGCACGGCAATCAATGGGCATTGTGTCAGAGAATTCAAACGTTTATGACGACCTTACTGCATGGCAGAATATGATGTTTTCCGCCGAACTCTACCACGTAGGACGGAAAGAAAGAGAAAAAAAGGCAAACGAACTGCTCAAAAAATTTGAGCTATACGAACGGCGAAACGATAAAGCGCACGTTTTTTCAAAGGGGATGAAGCGGCGTCTGACGCTTGCAATGGGACTGGTTAATAGCCCGCGTTTGCTATTCCTTGATGAACCAACCTCGGGGCTCGATGTACAGAGTAATCTCATAATTCGGGACGTGGTTGCCGATCTCGTTCATGAGGGAGTCACGGTTTTTTTAACGACGCATAATATTGAAGAGGCAAATGTTATGTGTGACCGGGTAGCGATTATCAATAAAGGGCATATTGTTGCAATTGATGCCCCTGAATCCTTGAAAAAGACTATACAGAGCGTGCAGTCGATCGAGATCTCTTTTGATCATAATTCGGCAGATCAGCTTGACGAGCTTAGCCATCTTTCCATGGTAAATGAGGCACAAAAAGCAGGTGATAAGTTTAAGCTCTATACCGAAGATCACTCTGAGGTTATTAATGCAGTAATGGCTTATGCCCATACGCATAATCTTAAAGTTATCAGTATAACGACTCTTGGCCCTAGCCTTGAGGATGTTTTCATACGGTTGACAGGTCTACAACGGACAGGTGAGAAAATCCATGCCATCGACTGATAATAAAGGATTGGCAAAGCGTCTTTCCTATGAAATCTCCGCTGCGTGGGCGATTGCCAAAAAAGACATGCGGATTTACTATTTTAAGCCCAATATCATAGTTTCCGGCTTATTTTTCCCCCTTTTCATGTTCCTTGCCTTTGCCATCGGAAAAAACACCCCGCCAGGTACGCTCATTCCTGGGCTAATTTCAATCACTCTCCTGTTTTCAGCTTCATCAATAGAACCAGTTTCAATACCTATCGAACGGCGGGTAAAGACCTTTGAACGTCTGCTTTCGGCACCAATATCCTTATACTCACTGGTAACGGGCGAGAGCCTTAGCGGTTTTCTGTATAGTCTCGGCATTGCATGTTTACCGCTTGCCGTCGGTGTCTTTATGTTCGGTACGCCTATTATGAACATATCGATCCTTATTATTTCCATGGCGCTTACAGCGTTCTGTTTTGCGACCCTTGGAACATTATTTGCCGCATATCCCACTGAAAATGTGGGAGAGGTTATGTCGATACTCAACACGGTCAGGCTGCCACTTATTTTTATTTCCGGGGTTTTTATCCCTATATCGACTATGCCCAGGATAGGCCAGCAGATCGCACTGGTGTCGCCTCTTACCTACGGAAATGATATGATTGAGTATGCTTATACTGGTAAATCGTTATTTTCACCGCTGGTGGATATTCTGGCGCTCATAATATTCATCCTGATCTTTCAGGTAACGGCAAACTACCTTTACAAAAAGTTCAATGAATGAGAAAGGCAAACAAAGTCTGGATTAGAGAAAGTAATAAAAGAATAAAAGAACACTAAAAGAACAATTGAATTGGAGACTCGTTATAATCTGAGGAAATCGGGATGAGGAAAAACGATAGAATCAGTGCCTGTGGCAGGACTATAAATTACGAGATCGTATACAGTAAAAAGAGAAAGAGAGCAGCTATTTTAGTCCGTCCGGACATGCGAGTTGAGTTTCGGGCGCCTCAGGGGCTGAGTGCGGATACTATCCGGGAAATGATTGAAGGAAAAGCTCCGTGGATATTTAAAAAGCTGGAATGGTTCGAGGCAAACAGGCTGCCTGATCAAAAAAAGCAATATTGTGAAGGAGAAATTTATTTCTATCTCGGCAGAGAGTATCCTCTGAGAATCACATTCGTGAATAACGTTAAAAAACCCCTGGCTTTTTTCAAGAATTTTGAACTTGATGTTGAGGTTCCTGAGAATACTTCTGAAGAACAGCTTCCCTTGCTGGTGAAAGAAACTGTCTGGAACTTTTATAGCGAACGTGCCGAAGAGGAAGTTGAGAAGCTTCTGAAGAGTTATTCAAAAAAGCTCGGGGTAGCCACTCCGAGTTTTAAGGTAAAGCACCAGAAAAGGCGCTGGGGAAGCTGTTCTGCAGAGAATGTACTGAGGATAAATTTCCAGCTTATAATGGCTCCGTCCAGGCAGCTCGAATATGTAGTAGTGCACGAACTCTGCCACGTAAAAGAGAAAAATCATTCAGTACGATTCTGGAAACTTGTCAGAAAACTCATGCCTGATTATGAAGAACACAGGAATAGCCTGAAAAAAGACGGCTGGAAATATGTACTTTGAAGCAGGTAAAGCTAAGACTAATTTTTAAGAATGATTTGGGTTAAGATATTTTATGACTTTATACCTTAGAAACACTGTATAGATATAATGAAAATATCTTATAGACTTACCCAATTTGCAGTATAAAATTTATTAATATCATATATAAAACTACAGTATACTTTTTGATGCCTTCATATTATATATTCAAAAGGTGACCATAAGTACGGATATCTGAGAAGGTGCGCTTCAAAAAATTAAGATTTTTGACAGATTCTCTAATCTCGTCCCTTACAGATGCCCATTCTCTATAAACACCACCTTTTAATTACATCGGGAGCGCAGAGGGTCACGAATACCCCATCCTTCAGGTTGGGGATGAAGTGAACCCTCGCCTCTTCGTTTTCTCTTTAAATATCTAAACCATAGCTTCCTTTTATAGAGATAGTAAATCGGATAGGAAACCGAGGTCAAAATTTCAATCACTTGTGTTAAGGAAGCCTTGTTAAAGGATATTTAGTCATCTGTATCCAAGTAACCGGGCGGGCGGCCCGAAGCATACCCCATCCTTTAGGGTGGGGTGGCCGCACGCAATTTGATTTTATTTTTTCAAGAATTTCCTTAATGTTATTTTTAGGCTTACCTGTTACATGTTTTATCCTGGATAATTTCGCTTTTTAAATCCGCCACCTTTGACCTAGCTTCTTGCCGCACCTCAGATGAAATTAAAACATAATTCGAGAAATTAAGAAAAAAATTACGCTAGAACAGAAAAATCATAATGTTGAAAAATCATAATATTTTTAGTGCGGGAGAAGGGATTCGAACCCCTGAACGCCTGCGCGAAACGATCTTGAGTCGTTCACCGTTGACCGCTTGGTTACTCCCGCATTTTACGGAATCCAATAAGGTAACGATAGAACTAGCATATAAAGCTAATCCTGTAAGCACACTATCTTCCAAAATATTAAAAGTAAATTATCCTGCAAAATCCTATAAGTAAACCATCCTGAAATTAAGTTAATTCTATAAGTAAACAAGTTCTGTAAAAATTTTAATTCTGGAGCTATTGCCTGTATTTAATTTGGTTTTCCAATTTCTGGATTTCCTACTTCAAACTTTAAGTTGCCTGACGTTCAGGCTCCTTCGCCTGAACTATTAATGTGAACCCAGTCAAGATACTCCTTTTCTCCTTCAATTCCCCAGAATTCTATTGCGGGCATTTCATACGTATGTAGCGATTTTACGAGCCTTATAATTTCTTCAAAGCGTGAAGAGTCAGTTTTTACAAACATTGCAATCTCATTATCTTCTTCAAGCTTTTCCTTCCATCGGTAAACCGAAGATACTGGAAACATATTTACGCAGGCTGCAAGCCTCCTTGAAACCAGCTCTCTTGCGATCTCTGATGCATTCTCAATACTTCCGGTTGTTATATATACAATTCCAAGCATGAACAGACACCTCACGGAAACCTGATCTCCACGGAAACCTGATCTCGCGAACAAGATATTTAACGTAAAGCACATTATTCACTATGTAACTAGAGTCTATCGCCTTGGCTTTAGAACTGGGTGGCTGTAGAACTTCTCGATATTCGCTGTAAAATTTCTCTGCATTGGCTATTATTCTAAACTTCCATATGTATTTTTATATAATTATGATGCATTTTCAATATATCTTTTCCAAATAGGAGTCTTTTTAAAAAGGAATGGCAATATATACCGATTTAAAATAGTAAGGCATACTATAACATTTTTATATCATATTGAGCACTAGAACTCAACGTGATGAATTAATTGGCGCAGAATCTCAGAAGCAGAGTTAGAGACACAGAATTATATTAACAGTATATTAACAGTAATAATAGTTATAAATATGTGCTAAAAGTTATAAATATGTGCTCTCAACAGTTCTAAATTTACAATTTAATCCCAAAATCATACTAACTAGCTTATTCATAGCCGGATAAGTCTAATTAACAACTAGTTAGACGACTAAGTTTAATTAACAATTGATTCAGCATAATTCACAATATGTTATATTTAATTCATGAATGGTTAAGCTTAATTATAATTGGCTCAGCTCAATAATTCGGAGAATTCCCTTGAATGGCACAAGCATTGCACTGAGTATTTTTTTACTGTACTGGTTCGCCGTTTCCGTTCTTGATAGGAAAGGTATTCTGGAGAAGTATAACATAAGCACCTTCGGGCCACTTCCCATCCTTATGATCAGGACAACTAAGGGTCTCAAGCTGCTGGATGTACTGGCCCGTCCGAAGTCTTACTGGAGAAACTTTGCAAATCTTGGAATCTTACTAATGTTTGCAGGTATGATTGCAATGTTCCTGGTCGTAGCCCTCTCAGACATTGGGCTGTATACTTCTTTCCTTAACGGAAATGTACCTGAACCGGGAAAATATAATTCTCCGAGAAATATCTTTCTTATTCCTGGATTAAACGAATTCATTCCCTTTACCTGGGGAATTATTGCCCTTATAGTCACGCTTGTCGTGCACGAATTCTCGCATGCGATTCTTTGTAGAGTTGAAGGCATTCGGGTCAAATCAATGGGCATCCTGTATGCTCTGGTTCCTATAGGAGGTTTTGCAGAACCAGATGATGAACAGCTTTTCGGGCCGAAAGAGAAAACCGAAAGGAAACTTCCGCTGACAGCCACAATCGAGGAAATCGAAGAATGGGAAAAAGAAGAAAAAATAAGGCAAGAAACTGAGGAAACGAGGTATGCAGAACCGAAATCCAATCCTGTAATAGGTGCAACAAGAACTCAGAGAGCCCGGGTTCTTGCAGCAGGCGTTATGGCCAATTTCAGCGTAGCTTTTATCGCTTTCCTACTCTTTTTCGGGCCTGTACTCGGGGCAATCGCGCCCTTAAGTGATGCCATGATCTTGAGCGTAAATGAAAGTTCTCCGGCTGACCATGCAGGACTCGAGAAAGGTATGATAATAACACAGATTAATGATACAAATATCACGACAGCCGGAGATCTACAAACGTACCTCGAAAAAACCCGGCCAGGAGACACGGTCCGCATTTATGCCGTAAAAAACGATACAGTTTCCATGCATGATTTACAGGTTGCCTCAGTTCCTGGGGGCTATATTGGCGGAGTGCTCGTAGGAGGGGTTGTTTCGGGAAGCCCCGCCGATGCCGCAGGGATCGAAACTGGAATGACAATGATCCGAATCAACAATACGGAGATGCAAAATATTTCAAGTTTCGTAAGCTTTATGGAAACCACCAGGGCAAACCAGACTGTAGAAGTAGAACTTCTCCCCCCTGAAAACTATACAGGTAACCTCACTGAAAGAGGCACTGTTGTTTTCGACGTGCCGTTGTCATCCAATTCTTCGGACAATGATCATGGTTTCCTTGGAGTTATTTACGGGAATAATGCAGTTATGAAACTCCCGATGCTCGGAATCTCCGTATTGATGCCTCAAGCAAAAGTGTATCTTGAAGCCCTTAAGCAAATTCCATCCTTGTTAACCATACCAACAGGTTGGATAATTCTTTTTGGACTTCCCATCTATGGATTTGCAGGGGAGGGATTCCGGGGCTTTTCAGGTACCTTCATGCAGTTTTTCCATCCTGTGGGCTGGGCAGAACCTCTGGGAATAGGAATTTTCTGGATTGCAAATACCCTGCTCTGGGTTGGCTGGCTGAACTTTTATGTTGGACTGTTCAACTGTTTGCCTGCCGTGCCCCTGGATGGAGGACACGTATTTAGGGATTCTACCTATTCCTTTGTATACCGTTTCACAAGGAACGATTCAATCTCGGAAAAGGTCTCAAACTCTATTACAGCGAGCTTTTCGATGTTGATCCTGTTCTCGTTTATATTTATGATACTCGGGCCTTATATAGGACAATGGATTTGATTAACGTCGAAGCTTCAGACTGAACCCTGGCTTCACGAAAGTTATGAGGCTTCGGGTTTACCTCCTTTCCCAATTTCTTATTCATGCTGAATCTTTCAATTACTTTTTCCTTTTACTTTCAAATCCTTTTCCATGTTTAATCCCGAAAAACTATTTGCATAATATTTTTGTTAAACTGAAAATATATAGAACTATTAGTAGTATCTACAGGACATTTATCAGTAACGTCTATAAGACATTAACCAGTAACAGCTAGATGTTTTATCAGTTAGTTCAAGACATTAACCAGTAACGGCTAGAAGATGTTTCTCAGTAGTAGTTACAAGACGTTGACCAGTAACAGATATAAGACGCTTCAGCTTAATCTTATCAGGAAAATTCAGGCAGGACTTCAAGGATGGCTACTTCCGGGAGAAAGAACATCAGTTCCATAACAGGGCTTCGGAAGCTACTTCACAGGCGTCCCTATCTCGCGTACAAAATAGTGTCTGTGTTCCTGTTTGCTATATATGTTCTGACTTTCGAGTATCTCATGGCTTTTGAGAAACAGCCCGAAAATGCAAACCTCATTACTGCTATTTACTGGGCCACAACCACCATTGCAACAGTGGGGTATGGAGATGTGGTCTTTACTTCCCTGCCAGGAAGACTTTTTACTATAATCGTGCAGGTTCTGGGCATAATTTTGATTTCGGGTTTTCTTATAACCTATGTTGTTACTCCCTGGATGGACAAGGTTATCAAGTTCAGGCTGCCAAGAAGGGTCTCTTCCGGCATGAAAGATCACATAGTTATCTGCGGATACAATCAACTGGTTGAAACCCTGATAGATGAATTGGCCGAGCAGGATATGCTCTTTGTAATAGTCGAAGACGAAGAAGAGCTCATCAGAGAACTTGTTTATAAAAACATTCCCTGCATTTTCGGGTCTCCGAGTGATAAGCAAACCCTTATGAACGCTGGTATAGAAAAAGCCAAACTCCTTATTGCAAATAAATCGGATGAAAGAAACGCGAATATCGTTTTGACTGCTAGGGAATTTCAATATATCAATATTATTGCCATTGTCGAGGACCAATCTAACTCAAGGTATCTCAAATATGCAGGGGCCGATACCGTCGTTTCTCCTAAATCGATGTTCGGGCAGTTTATCGGAAGGAAGGCAATGGACAGGCTTGTAAGCCGGGTTACGGGAGCGACTGAGATTTTTGAGGGGGTTCACATTGTTGAGTTTCCTGTTTACCTGAAAAGCCCTCTTATAGGCAAGTCGCTTAAGGAAATCTCCAGCCAGCAGCTCACGGGTGCAAAGATTGTAGGAATCTGGAATAGTGGGACATTGTCTTTTGATCCTAAGGAAGAAGATATTGTCCGTGAGAATACCGTTTTACTAGCTGTAGGGACCCGTGAAGAACTTTCAAAACTGAAGAGACTGACACACTGATTGAATCTTTAAAACTTAAGAAATTAACACACTGACTGATAGTCAAAACTGAAATAAACTGATATTTGATATACATAACAAATTTATTTGCATAAACTGTGAAAAGGCGAGCTTTAAATATAAAAACTCGAAACTGAATTTGGCGAGTGCAATTTTACAGGACCTGGGAGCAAAAATGGAGCCAAAAGGCCATCTTATCGTACTGGGATATGGGGACGTTGGAAAGAGCATAGTAAATATACTTTATGGAAGCCCGTTCCGCTTTGTAGTTGTGGACTCAAATGATAAAGTCTTTGAAAATGTAGACTTTGAACATCTCGTTGGTAACGGAGCAGATGAAGACATACTGCTTGCAGCTGGAGTAAAAACAGCTTCTTTTGAATTTGTGGCTCTTAATGATGATACCAATGTTATTTTCGCAACTCTTATTTCTAGGAATCTGAATCCGGAACTTACCATTGTGGCAAGGGCAAATTCCGTGAAATCAATTGACAAGATCTACAAGGCAGGAGCTGACTACGTGGGTTCTCTTTCCATAGTAGCTGGCCAGATGCTTGCCAAAATGACTGCAAACTGCATGGGAAAAAGCTGTAGTATCGATGAGGATATAATGCTTTACGAGGGCATAGAAATCGAAAAACACCACGTTGACAGGGATTCTCTTCTTGATAATAGGTCAATAGAAGAGCTTGATCTTGAAGGACAGATCGGGTGTACTATAGTAGGCATCGAACGCGGAAAACATGTCATAACGGTTATTAAAAGGCAGACAACAATAAGGGCAGGAGATATCATTGCAGTTGTGGGAAGCAGCAAGCAGATTTCAGAGTTTAAGGAAAGATATGTCGATTAAATAGCTCGATTTTAAACTTTTTTACTTTTTAGTTATAACGATTTAACTCTAATTTTAAAGCTTACTTAACACCATTTTGAAACTTACTTTGCTCTGATTTTTAAACTTATTTAATACTATTCCAAAACTTAATAAATTCTTTGGGAAAGAATATATTACTTAAGACATATTATCATAGATAAGAAACTTATCTACATTTAAAATGTGATAGTATGGAGAGTTTGTCTACAGGAATCGAAGGGTTGGATACGCTAATGGATGGAGGCTTTCCTAAAGGAAAAAGTATTCTGGTTACGGGTCCTCCCGGCGCCGGAAAAACTATTCTCGGGATTCATTTCCTGCACAGGAGCTGCGAGCAAGGCAAAAAGTGTATATTAATTCTTACAAGGGAGCTTACAGAGGACATCCTCAGCCAGTCCCGAGGTCTCAATCTTGACCTCAAGCCTTTTGTAGAGAGTGGACAGCTCAATATTAAGAATATCTTTGAAGACAAAATGAACAAAATCAAAAGCGCGTCCAAATTTGGAAAAGGGCTTTGTGCTGTGGATACGGATATAATCGAGTATCTCAGTTCCATATCTCCGGAAGTTGATGTGATGGTTATCGACAATATAGGGGTAATGGCCATAAACCACGACATAAGAGAATTTGCCGATGAATTCAGTTCTATCAGCATTATACTTCTAAAGAATGGATGCACAAGCCTTTTTGTTATGGATGAGGATTCTTACGACCTTACCCACAGGCTTACCGGCTATATGGTTTTCGGGCTAATCCGGCTCACTTCACAGGAGAATTTCAACTCCGGAAAGACAAAAAAATATCTTTACATTGAGAAAATGCGAGATAAGGCTGTTCCGGTCAAGTATTCACTTTTTGATATTACCCCAGAAGGAATGAGAATAATTACAGGCATGAATAATCTATTGGAGGGATGATTTATCTATTGGGATATCATATATTGGAGTAGTTAGTGGTATATTAGATTGATGAGTAATATATAGGAGTACTAAGTGATCTATTGGATACATAAATGATCTACTAGAGATCTACTAGAAGTATAAATGATCTATTGAAGGTGTGAGACCTGTTAGAAGCATGAATGATCTGTTAGAGGTAATGGTCTATCAATAGTGTAAAATCAAAATACTGAAAAATATGAAATGGCTTGCTTTTGGGTTCTGACCATTTCCTTAACCTGACATTTGCGGAATAAACTGATATCAGGTATATAGTGAAAACGGAATGTCAGCCTGTTTTTATAAGGAATTCACAGCAATCATTCCTGTTCCCTATAGTTTTCAGCGCCTCTACACTGAAGTCAGAGTCCACTTTCAAAGTTATATTCGAGAATATTTTGCGGGTCAAAGTGCACAAAATAGGGTTTTTACGGGCTTCTTCCCCTTGCCAGGGGCACTTTGTTCCTCTGATTATCCACGAACTTTCTTTTTCACCCTTTTCAGAGGAAAAGCTTCCGCCCAGCTGGTTCATTATCTCGGCACAGACCTTACCTGCATAAGCGAAATCCAGTTCCCTGTTCTCAAGGTGGTATATATCAAGCAGCGTTTTTTCAACCATGCTTGTCATCTGGTTAATTATGACTTTCTTCTCTTCATTGGAAACAACCCCAAGCAGAGTGGGAATGATTGCAGTAAGGATATTCTGTACCCGATTTTTTATCTCAAGGCTGTTTCGGTCAGCTACCAGCCGGTCATGCATGCATTTTACCCTGAGTAAGGATTTCACTCGGGTCTTAAGCTCAAGCCTGTTTATCGGTTTCGTAAGGAAATCATCAGCCCCGGCTTCAATTCCCTTTATCCTGTCTTCAATATCGGAAAGAGCAGTGAGCATCAAAATCGGGATGAACTGAGTTTCTGGGTCGTCTTTGACAATTTTGCAGACCTCATAGCCGCTTATTTCAGGCATCATGACATCCAGCAAGATCATATCGAGCTTTTCTTCCTTTAATTTCTGGATAGCCTCCCTTCCGCTGCTGGCAGTAATAACATCATAGTGCTCCACTGAAAGGTAAGCTTCTATAAGCTCTATGTTCTCAAGCAAATCATCGACGATCAGGATTTTAGGTTTCCTCCTTTCATTCTGCAAGGCTTTATCCCCCAGACTCACGAATTACGATTCCTTCAGATGTGATTTCAAAAACAGACATTTCAGGGGAAATAGGGGTGCTGCGCATCTTGGGTATGCTCAAGTAGCGCTCCATTTTTCCAAGATAAGAATTCTCCCTTACCAGCAGGCGGATAGACCCATAGACCGAATATTCGGCAAGCTGGTAAGTCATGTTGTGTGCGGACTCATCCATGATTAAAAGAGCGGTGCAGCCTTTTTTCCTTACCAGGTAATTCAGCGCGTCAAATTGATCTCTAAGCCTTTTTATGGATATCCTGAGAGCAAAAGTGCCTATATTATCTATAACAAGACATTCCGTTCCTTCATGTATTAATTCTATAAGACTTGGGATTTCGATATCAAGGCTTTCAGGCTTGAACCCATATCTGGTCTGTCCTATTATTTCCGAGCGGCTCTCGAAGATATTTTGTATAATAAGTTGTCCGCTCTCATAGTACGGTGTAAGGTCACGCCCTAGCAGGCTTGCTTGGTAGAGAATGTCTTCAGGAGTTTCCTCGGTTGCGATAATCATACATTTCCTGCCTTCAAGACAGTTTTTATAAATGAAATGGATTCCGAAGATTGTTTTCCCGCTTCCTGCTATACCAGTTATAAGGGTTACTTTATTTGCAGGATAACCCCCACTCAGCTTCCTGTCAAGCTCCTCTATGCCTGTTGAAACCCTCTCCATTTTTGTAAATCCTCACTCTTTCTATACTTTACCCTTATAGCTTCCCGTACTATGAATTTATATAAAATTATTAACTTGAAGGCTTAGGAACAGTCTCTAAATAATCCTGAGATTTAGAAACTGTTTATAATTAAAGAAACGTTTATTATTTTCATTAGTTTTACAGTAGTTATTATCAAAACCCATCTATTTTATTTTTTTAATTGAGTTGTACTGCTAATTCTGTCCCACTTACTATATATTTTTATTTACTCCTCTGTTATCCTTATCCAGTTTGAACTCTTTGTACTGAATTTTCAGGATGGTCTTTTCCCATGCCATATATTTAAAATTCAAAATCTTACTTCCTGTACTTCCCTTCGCATTTCCTGCCACCTCATACCCTACATATCCCTTCTTTTACTAACTTTTGTCTTTTTTTGGCCACCTTGATTTCTATTACCTATTTCTCCTCTTTGCTATGCTTTTCGTCCCCTTTTTACTCTTTTGTGCCTCTTTTCTGTCCTATTTCTCTCGACCTGTATTCCCTGCTGCCTTAATTTCAAGAGAAAAGTTTAATATAGATAGCTTCTATCAATAGTGCTGCACCAAGGGCTCGTAGGGTAGCCAGGATATCCTAATGGGCTTCGAAGTAAGATAATTACGAAGATACCCATTGACTCGCGTTCGAATCGCGGCGGGCCCGCTTGCTTATTTTATCCTTCTTATCTATTCTGCGAAAGCAGTGTATTTTTTTCCAGACTATCTTTTTCAGAGTACCTTCTTAAGTAGAAATGTACTGGATATTTTGTACTGGATATTTTCCTGAAGAATAGCAGGCCGCATGATTACAAAAAGGAGTTTTTGTACGTAAATCTGAAGACTCTTAAGAGTTAATAGTAAATTTCTAATATTCGAGTAAAACCTGATTTTTAAATCTATTTTTAAACCTGATTCTTAAACCCATTTAAACCTGTTTCTTAAACCTGTTTTTAAACCCGTTTTTAAGCCTGATTCTTAAACCTGTTTTTAAACCCATTTTTAAGCCTGATTTTAAACCCGTTTTTAAACCTGATTTTAAAAACCCGATATTAGATTTCGCAATAAATATTAAAATTATATTAGAGTCAAATTAATATATTGAAATGATATATTTCTCTATGGGAAAGGGGAAACCAAGCAATAAAACAATTCACTGGTGAAACGAGACTTATAAGCCAATATAATTGCTTTACAAAGTTATTCCTTGAGACTCGATCTATTGTAGTTTTTCTTTAGAGTTTTCTGGTCAATGTGGGTTTTGTGGCATGGGCAGATGGGAGTTTTCACTGCATTCTTAATTCTAACGAGCCAGGCCTCAGAAAAAGGGTAATTAAAAGCAAAAAGGTACGATGCAAATCAGGAGGAGCTGTTAAAGGTCATATGGAAGACAAAAATAGTCCCCTGAATCTCGGCAAGGTCATCTCGGTGCGCGGCAGCATCGTAGATGTATTGTTCGAGAGGCACTTGCCAGCTGTATATACACTGCTACGTGCAGGAAAGGAAAATCAAATTGCCATAGAGGTTTTGACCCAGCTTGACGCACATCGTGTTCGCGGAATTGCTCTGACCTCCACCGAGGGGCTTTCTCGAAGCATGGCAGTGGAAGACACAGGTGGACCTTTGAAAGCGCCTGTAGGTAGGGAAATCCTTTCGAGAATGTTCGATGTATTTGGAGATACCATAGACCGCAGGAAGTCTCTGTCTAATGTTCAATGGCGTTCAATCCATCAAGCTCCACCGCCACTGGTACGTCGGTCTACTATGTCTGAAATCTTCGAGACTGGTATCAAAGCTATAGATGTCCTGGTACCGCTTGAGCGCGGAGGTAAAGCGGGTCTATTCGGAGGAGCGGGTGTTGGCAAGACAGTGTTGCTAACCGAGATGATTCACAATGTAGTCAAGCAACATCAGGGAGTGAGCATATTTTGCGGAATAGGCGAGCGTTGTCGAGAAGGGGAAGAACTTTATCGTGCTATGAAAGAAGCGGGTGTGCTTCCGAATACGGTTATGGTGTTCGGCCAGATGAACGAGCCACCAGGCGCCCGTTTTCGTGTAGGTCATACGGCGCTGACAATGGCAGAGTACTTTAGGGACGATGAGCGCCGAGATGTGCTACTGCTTATAGATAATATTTTCAGGTTTATTCAGGCTGGTTCCGAAGTATCCGGCTTGATGGGGCAGATGCCTTCACGCCTGGGATATCAGCCGACCTTGGGCACTGAATTATCCGAGCTGGAAGAGCGCATATCTACTACCGATGCCGGGGCCATAATGTCAATTCAAGCGGTGTATGTGCCTGCTGATGATTTTACTGATCCTTCGGCTGTGCACACATTCTCACATCTGTCGGCATCAATTGTTCTCTCTCGCAAAAGGGCAAGCGAGGGGCTTTATCCGGCAATTGATCCTTTGCAGTCAAATTCCAAAATGGCCACACCTGGCATTATTGGCGAAAGGCATTATCGCCTGGCCCAGAAAATCCGGCAGACGCTTGCGCAATACTCCGAACTCAAGGATATTATCTCAATGCTTGGCCTGGAACAGCTATCTCCTGAGGACCGCAATATAGTCGCTCGTGCCCGCCGCCTGGAACGTTTTCTGACACAGCCATTTTTCACCACCGAGCAGTTTACAGGCATTAAAGGCAAATCTGTCAGCCTTTCAGATGCGCTTGATGGCTGCGAACGTATCTTGCGTGATGAATTCAAAGACTACCCTGAAAGCGACCTCTACATGATCGGAACAATTGATGAGGCAATAGCAAAAAAATCAAGCAGGGAGAAATCATGAACTCAGAACTCATGAATCTTACGATTCTTCTGCCTTTCCAGGTCTTTGCCGAAAAGAAAGGCGTGTCACGTATAGTTGCAGAGGGCCGTGAAGGTTCATTTGGACTTCTGCCACACCGACTCGATTGTGTAGCGGCTTTGGAACCTGGAATTCTTACCTACGAAACCGAAGCAGAGGGCGAAGTCTATTTGGCAGTCGATGAAGGCGTACTCATCAAGACTGGTCAGGATGTGCTTGTCTCGGTACGTGATGCCATTTTCGGAACAGACTTAAGCCAACTGTACGAGGCAGTAGAGGAAGAGTTCTTGACCTTAGATGAGACTGAGCAAAAAATTCGTTCAGTAATGGCAAAGTTGGAAATCGGGCTTATACGCCGCTTAGCGGAGTTTCAGAATGTCTGACAGAGAACCAGATAAACCTTTAAGGGACAAGTCACCTCTTGCCCGTAAAGTAGAGACAAAAGCTGAACGCAAACTCAGAGCGCAGCGGCATGTGGACCGAACGGTCTGGCTTGGTTTGGGCATGATGGGGCTCATAGGTTGGTCGGTAGCAGTTCCAACGCTAATTGGTGCTGCACTTGGGCTCTGGTTAGATAAGCACTATCCAGCAAGTTTTTCCTGGACACTCACGATGCTTATTCTCGGTCTGTTTATCGGCTGCTTGAATGCATGGCATTGGGTGGCTAAGGAGCATAGGGAAATGCAAGAGGAACAGGAGGATTACAATGAATGAAATATTGAATCTTATTCTGTCTCTGATAGCTGGTTTTCTGCTCGGAGCTGTTTTCTTCGGAGGGCTCTGGTGGACGGTTCAGAAGGGACTTTCATCCCGAAGGCGGCCTGCATTCTGGTTCCTTGGCAGCCTGTTAATACGGACCAGCATCGCCATATCTGGATTCTACTTTGCTTCGGACGGCCATTGGGAGAGGTTGCTAATATGCATGTTTGGATTTTTTGTTATGCGTCAGGTAGTAGTTAGACTCACCAGACTGCCGGAGGAAGATCAGAATCAACTGACAAAGGAGGCCAGTAATGCGACTTAGTCCTGATGAGCTGATTTTCTGGCAATATGGCTTTATCAAACTTAATGCCACGATTGTATATACCTGGGGGCTAATGCTGATAATGGTGGTTAGCTCAAAAATCATTACAAGCAAACTCTCTACGGGTCTGGAACGTTCCCGCTGGCAAAACATCTTGGAAATTATTGTTACAAGCATATTAGAACAAATTGAAGACATTGGTCTGGATCAGCCGAAGAAGTATCTAGGCTTTTTGGGCACGCTTTTTCTGTTTATTGGCATGGCTAATCTTTGCATTATTATCCCAGGCTATGAACCACCAACCGGATCACTTTCAACGACGGCTGCGCTCGCATTATGTGTGTTTGTAGCAGTGCCACTCTTCGGCATAGAAGAGCAAGGAGTTGGTAACTACCTTAAGACGTACACAGAGCCGACGATCATTATGCTGCCATTTAATATTATCAGCGAATTATCTCGCACTCTGGCTCTTGCAATTCGTTTGTTCGGTAATATAATGAGCGGGTCGATGATTGTCGCCATTTTGCTGACTATTACTCCGTTCATCTTTCCAATTGTCATGACTGTTCTTGGTTTGCTCGTTGGTACGGTGCAAGCCTATATCTTCAGCGTTCTGGCCACAGTTTACATCGCAGCTGCTACACGTGAGCACAAGCATGGACCTAAAACGGGAGCAAAAGAAGGCTGAACAGGAGCAGGTGAATTGAAGCAACAACAACAGAGGAACAACAACAGAGGAACAACAACAGAGGAAACACTATGGCTATGGACACTTATTCAACTACAATCGCAGTGGCATCAATTGCCACCTCTGGCATCACGATAGCTATTGGAGTTATCGCGCCTGCAATTGGTGAAGGGCGTTCGATTGCAACAGCATTGAGTTCACTGGCACAGCAACCAGATGCTTCCGCAACAATAACCAGGACTTTGTTTGTGGGATTGGCTATGATAGAGTCTCTAGCTATCTATTGTTTTGTGGTCTCTATGATTCTCATTTTTGCCAACCCGTTCTGGTCCCGTGCACTCACCTAAACTAAAGAGGAAAATAATCATGCCGCTGATCGATTGGTTTACTGTCGTTGCGCAGGTGGTCAATTTCCTCATCCTGGTGTGGTTGTTGAAGCGTTTTCTTTACAAACCGATACTCAATGCAGTCGATGCACGCGAGAAAAAGGTAGCAGATGAACTTAAGAATGCGGATGCAAAAGAAGCAGAGGCACAAAAAGAGAAAGATGATTTCAAGCATAAGAACGAGGAATTCGATCAGCAGCGCAGTGCTCTCCTGAACAAGGCAAAGGAAGAAGCGAAAGCTGAACATCAGCGGCTTCTCGAAGAAATAAGGAAGGAAGCCTCCGATTTGAGAGCAAAACAACAGGAGGCATTAAGGAACGAAGAACAGAATTTAAGTCAGGAAATCAGCCACCGGACCCAGCAGGAAGTCTTTAACATCGCGCGAAAAGCATTGACCGATCTGGCTGGAACCAGTTTGGAAGAGCGCGTAGTTGACGTGTTTGTTCAAAAGCTGCGAAACATGAAAGACGAGGAAAAAAATCAGTTGGTCTCAGCACTTAGTACATCATCAAGTCAGTTGCTAATTCGTACTGCATTTGATCTTCCGCAAGCACAGCGTGATTTGATTAAAAAGACGATTAAAGAAACTCTTGGTATAGAAACTCAACCCAGGTTCGAAACCGCACCAGATCTTGTCAGTGGTATTGAATTAACCACAGACGGACAAAAAGTGGCATGGAGCATTGCAGATTATCTTTCATCACTGCAAAAAAGTATCGATAACCTGCTGAAAGAGAAAAACACGAGTAAAGCCAAAACCAAGTCTCAAACTAAAAACAACAAACCCAGGTCGGAAAACGAACCAGAGGCTGAACAAGAGCCTGAAGCTGAGACTAATAAACCCAAATTGAAAACTGAATCAGAAGTCGAAACCAAACCTGAAACTGATTATAATAAGCCCAAATCGAGAAAAGAGCCGGAGATTGAACAGGAATCTGATGCAGAACAAGAACTTGATGCAGAACAAGAACCTGAAGCAGGACAAGAATCTGCTAAACAGCAATCTGAAACTAAGTCTGAACCTGTGGCTAAGCAGGAGATTAATCCCAAACTAGAGCCAACATAAAGAGCTAATGAACATGGAACCTAAAAGTCTTAAGGACATTTTCGATAAAGTTTTCACCGAAATACACCAGGTCAGCGAATCAGTAACCCCAAAGCTCACTCCAAAGGAGGTGGGCAGTATTTTGACAGTTTCTACAGGGATCGCAAATGTATCTGGCCTTCCTACTGTAGGTTTTGACGAACTTATAAAGTTTCCAGGGGATTTGTTTGGGATCGCGTTTAATGTTGATGAAAAAGAAATAGGTACCGTTCTACTGGGCGAATACTCACATCTGCATGCGGGAGATCAGGTTGAACGCACTGGCCGGGTTATGGATGTGGCTGTGGGCGAGGAATTACTGGGGCGAGTTATTGACCCACTCGGTCGTCCACTTGACGACAAAGGACCAATAGTTTCAAGTAAGCGCTTGCCTATCGAACGCCCCAGTCCTGCAATTATGGATCGTGCTCCTGTTACCGTACCTCTTCAGACCGGTATCAAAGTTATTGATGCTTTAATTCCTATCGGGCGTGGTCAGAGAGAACTGATATTGGGTGACCGCCAGACTGGCAAAACTGCAATTGCAATCGATACTATCCTCAACCAGCGCAATTTTAACGTCCTGTGCGTTTATTGTGCCATTGGTCAGCGTACGTCCGCAGTGGCCAGAGCAGTGGCAAACTTACGGGAAAGGGGTGCAATGGATTACACGATTGTTGTTGTAACTGAAGGCAATGACCCATCCGGGCTAATCTATATTGCTCCTTACGCTGCGACCAGCATTGCAGAGCATTTTATGGAAGCAGGTCGAGACGTGCTTATTGTTTACGACGATCTAACCAATCATGCGCGTGCATATCGAGAACTTTCATTATTACTTCGTCGTCCTCCAGGGCGAGAAGCATATCCTGGTGACATCTTTTATATTCACTCACGACTGCTGGAGCGGTCTACGCACCTGCTCAAAGAACTTGGTGGCGGGTCATTAACTGCCCTTCCCATTATCGAAACTGAAGCGCAGAATATTTCCGCCTATATTCCAACTAATCTAATTTCAATTACGGACGGGCAGATTTACCTCTCACCTTCGCTTTTTGAGTTGGGTGTGCTGCCTGCAGTTGATGTCGGCAAATCCGTCTCTCGTGTAGGCGGTAAAGCACAGCTTGCTGCCTATAGAGCAGTGGCTGGAGACCTCAAGCTTGCCTACTCACAATTTGAAGAACTCGAAGCATTTACCCGATTCGGCGGAAGGCTAGATGAAAATACACGAAAAGTTATTGAGCATGGTAGGCGGATCCGTGCCCTCCTAAAGCAGCCTCAAAACTCTCCTGTACCCGTACCCGATCAGATTATTATCCTTGTTGCATTGAACGCAAAACTCTTCGACAATGTGCCACTTGACAGAATGGAAGAGGCTGAGATCTCCCTCCGCAAGGCAGTGCCAGATATTCCTGAAGATGTACGCAATCGGTTTAAAGGCGATAAAGAGTTGAGCGCCAAGGATCGCGAAACTATCCTCGATATCGCCCGCAAAGCACTGGAACCTTACCAGCCAAAACCTAAATCCTAATTTAAGCCGGAAGTTAAGGAGAAATCATGACCGAAACCACTCAGAGTTTGAGCACAAAGATCGATAGAGCAAAAGATCTTCAGTCTGTTGTCCGCACGATGAAAGCCCTAGCAGCCTCGAATATAGGACAATATGAAAAATCAGTCAGTGCGTTATCTGACTATTATCACACAGTGGAACTGGGGCTGGGCTTATGTTTTCGGAAAATTGCACTCATGCCAGCTCCGACAGAAGGAAAAGAGCAAAAAAATGCACGTCTTATCGGGGCTGTCGTTTTCGGTTCAGATCAGGGGCTTGTGGGTCAATTTAATGATATAATAACCGATTATGCGGTCAGGGAACTGGGAGCTTTGCCAGGTAAAGCTCAGGTATGGGCTGTAGGAGAGCGTGTTTATTCGCGCCTGGTAGATGAGGGCTTACCCATTATTGGACTTTATAATGTGCCAAATTCGGTTAAGGCAATTACCCCACTTATAGCTCAAATTCTTGTAGAAAATGAGAAACTACGAAGTCAGGATGAAGATGCTGAGCTCTATCTCTATTACAACCGCCACAAAACCAGAGTTACCTACGAACCAGTTAGCCAGCGACTGCTGCCATTTGATGAAACCTGGCGAGATGAACTGACCAAACTTTCATGGCCAACCAAAAACTTGCTGCCTGAGGTAATGGGCGATATCACAGAGGTCTTGCGTGCACTCATCCGCGAATACCTTTTCGTTTCGCTTTTTAGGGCATGTGCTGAATCCCTTGCAAGTGAAAATTCTAGCCGTCTAGCAGCGATGCAGCGTGCCGACAAAAACATAGAGGAATTGCTTGAGAATCTCAAAGGAGAATTCTACCGTGTGCGCCAGAGTGGTATTGATGAGGAACTTTTTGAACTGGTCTCAGGTTTTGAAGCGCTTTCAAGCTCACGCAACTCTCGCCGGTGAAAAAGCAATATGATCGGCATTGGTCCAGACAAATGATGAAGCCGAAAAGTGAGTTTTATGAGAGGGTGAAACGGGAAGAAACTTATGAATTTAGGACTTACGCGGTTGAAGCATTTTTCCGTAAGTTACATAAAAATACTTCCTTCAATATTATAATATAAACATAATCAAAAAATCTCTGAGTTGAATGAAATAAATCCGCCTAAAATCTCCTGTTGCTTGCAGTGGTGTGCGCCAGCGTAAATTTGATTATAGCATGATATGTATCTAAAAGGGAGTTAGATTATAAAAGGGGTCTAGGTTATAAAAGAAGATTAAGTTATAAAAGGGGTCTAGGTTCTAAAAGGGGGTTAGGTACCATGGTGAATACTAGTGTTAAACGAGTTTCAAAAGAGAAGTTACAGCAAGAAGTTGAAGACAATATCGTTTCTGGGTGGAACCTTAAACGGCATAATGAAAATGTAGCTATTTTAACCAAACCTGGTGGGTGGGGTTCTGGGGCTGGTCATATATTGGTATTCTTGTTAACTGCTTGGTTGACTATTTTTATTGGTAATTTCATTTATGCTTTATATTGCCGACTTACTTCCGGTAGCGAATTGCAGATTAAGGCTGATAATTAAATATGAATTAGCGGTTGAAACGAGAAATCGATAGCATTAAACCTTTAACCGTCTAAAACTCATATTTAGTTATAACGTCTATTGTGCTTGGTTTTGTACATGAAGTGCGTAAGTTCTATTTAATTAGATGTTGTGCAATTTCTGAAATTCAGGCACCCGCTGGCCAAACTTTAGATGAGGCGTCACCCGCCTGATAGAAATCCGACGCCGGTGTATATTGCAATCCGGTAATAGTGGTAGTGATAATCTCTGGTAGTAGTGGACAATCTAGTGGCAGTGACAACCACTCGAAAAAAAGGGTATTTTCGAATAAGATTGGAGAAGAATAAGATGAATATATCAAGAAAACCCTGGCCTATTTCACTGGGAATATTTACAATCTGGCTGATTATTGTTGTGGGAGGAGGACTCCTGCAGGTTAGAGGCAAGCCCACTCAACTTGATGAATTGGTTAAAAGTCAGCTTATTTTTGGCGTGATTTTCGCAGTATTCTTTTTGTCTGGGGTAATTACCTGCTTAAACTGGTGGGATCAGATTGGATGGAAAGGCCCTAATAATTCACGGAATCTGCGTCTGTTATGTTTACCAGCCATGTTTCTCCTTTTCTTGCTAGTGATAGCTTTATCTACAGACCTACCACCAACTAGGATACTTTTAATCGTGATTATCAATACCTTGATGGTAGGCATCAGCGAAGAGTTGATGTTTCGAGGTCTATTGTTTCATGGGGCCTCTTCATCATTTGGTATCTGGCGTGCAGTGTGGATCACGGCAGTTATTTTCGGTTCGGTCCATACGTTAAACGGCTTAATAACCGGAGACTTTAAGGCGAGTGTAGTTCAGGCTTTTTTTGCAGGTATGTTTGGGGTCTGGGCAGTAGCCTTGCGGGTCCGCCTTGATACTGTAATTCCTATAATCATCATTCATTGGCTGTGGGATTGCCTGGCATTTCTGACAGGCTCCTCTCAGGGGCTAGTGTTATTACTCTTTTCGTTTGTTCTATTCTTTTATGGCATCTGGCTATTACGAAGCTTTCGATCAACCGTTGCGCCGGTTGATCACGCCGATAGGGTTTGGGAATAAGGTCATCAAACTCAAACGTCTCCAGGGGTTTTCGCTCAAGCCTTTTTTGAAAAGGCTTGATTTTCAAATACAGGTGGTCACCTTATCCCATTGGAGATGAAGACTATGTCAGCAATAAGTTTTAAACAGGTTTTCCAGAAATATCCAGACTTTCTCAATCGAAGGAATGAAGATCCTTTCTGAAGGGCAATGTGCATCTTTGATCGTTGGCCCGAAAGAAATCATTTCCATGTCCTCATGCACCGAACCTATTATTCCACACTCAAGCCCTGCGTGAATCACTTTAATTTCAGGCTCTTCTTCAAAAGTTTCGGTATAAACTTGCTTGCATTTTGAGAGCAATTCGGATTTCGGGTCGGGTTCCCAGGCAGGATATCCGGGTTCATGTTCAACCCATGCGCCTGCGAGTTTTGCGACGGCTTCCACCTTTCTACTAATTTCAGCTAGCCTGAGGTTATTTGAACTGCGCTGACTTGATACGATCATTACTTCATTTTCAGCCGTCCGTACCGTTGCAAGGTTATTTGAGGTTTCAACAAGCCCCTGAATAGTCTCCGACATCCTGTAAACCCCATGCGGCAGTCCCATAATCAGCTCTATCAGTTTCTCTTCGGTCCCAGCAGAAAAGACCCGAACACGAGACGACATTTCCTCTCTGGGGATCTTATCTTCTGCAACTTCAAAGATTATTTCTTTGTCAATTTCTTCAAGATTCAAAATAAGCTCAGGGTCGGTTTTTGAATATTCAGCCTTAAATGCCTTCCTGAGACCTGACACGGCTTCTTCGGCCTTTTCAAGTGTATCCTTATTGAGTGCAACAAAGGCTTCTGCGGTAGTGGGAATAGCATTATGGACACTGCCCCCGTTTAGCAGGACAAGCCTTATATTTTCTTCCCCAAGCTTTTCCCTGAGCCCGGCTAGTGCCAGAGAGAGTAATTGTATCCCGTTTGCGCGCTGCTTGTTGATTTCAACCCCGGAATGCCCGCCTTCCAGTCCCTCAACCGAGAGTCGGAAAAACCTGTATGCATTTTCTTTTTTAAAGTCAAGTTCTTCCCATTCAACAGGTAGTGTAATTAGTGAATTCTGCCCGCCTGCACATCCTATTACAAAAACGCCTTCCTTCTCGGAGTCAAGATTCAGAAGTATTTTTCCTTCAAAAAAGCCAGCCTCAAGTCCCCTTGCTCCTGTTAAGCCTGTTTCCTCGTCCACCGTAAAAAGCAGTTCAAGTGGTGGATGCCCGATTTCTCTTTTCTTCCCTGCTTCTGCCAGCACCAGTCCAAGTGCAAGTGCAATTCCATCATCCGCACCTATGGAAGTTCCATCTCCCCGCATCCAGTCCCTGTCGCAAATGCATCTTATAGGGTCTCTGGAAAAGTCGTGTCCGGAATCCTTACATTTCTCGCAGACCATATCCATATGCCCCTGCAGAATAAGTGTGGGAGAATTCTCATATCCAGCCGTTGCAGGGGCTTTGATAAGCATATTGTTTAAGGAATCGGCTTTTACCTCAAAACCTCTGGACCGGCTCCACTCCTGCAGCCAGATGGAAATCTGTTCTTCGTGCTTTGAACGTCTAGGGATTTTATTGATTTCTTCGAAGACTTCGAGGATCTGTTGAGTTTTAGGATGCATAGAGATCAATTTTTGTTTTTTCATGAGTTGCTAATAGGTTTGTTTTTTAAGGTTGTCATTAAGTTTGTTTTTCAGGATAGTCATTTGGGTTGTTATTAGGGAGTTATTGTTATTACTATTATCATTAGATTGTTATTAAGGCTGTTATTAGCTTAGTTTTTACAGAATCACGTATTTTTATAGTTTATTGAAAAACGTCATGTAGTTTGAATAAACTTGAATAATACCAAAATTATACTTATCCATTTCTAGTTTTTAGGATTATATTGAATTACTGTTTTGTAATTTCAGGTCAAAATTCCAAATTCCAAAGCCGGATGAATATAACATAATAATATCAGGTATTTCACACAATAAAAGTAAGATTAAGGCAATGGATGTCTTAAATTGGCTATAATCAGTTAGGAAATTGGACTGTGCGAACCAGTTACTGAAACTCGCAAAAAAGGTAATTTTCAAATCTGACAAAAAGACTACTTTCTCTATTTTTGTCAGATTTGACCGATTACTCTCATTACCCTTTATCTTTTGCTTTTTTACTTGTGTTTCATTTTAAGGATTATTTGTTTTCAGAATATATACCAGGTCTTGTATTTGTTGTTACTTTTATGAAATTTGTCTTCGTTAGAGTACTGCTACCTGCCACATTGGTTACTGTAAGTGTAACTTTATAGCTTCCTTCCTGTGAATACTCATGTTTTGGACTCTGTTCTGTTGAAGATGCTCCATCTCCAAAACTCCATTTCCATTTAGTCGGTATTCCTGTACTTTTATCAGTAAAGGGAACAGTTAATGGTGCTTTTCCCGAGGTAGGTTTCGCAGTGAATGAAGCAATCGGCTTTGTTACTACTTTTATATAATCTGTTTTTGTTGCCGTGTTACTGCCGTCAGCATTTGTTGTTGTAAGTTTAACAGTATAACTCCCTACTTTTGAATACTTATGGGTTGGATTCTGCTGGGTTGAAGTTGTTCCGTCTCCAAAGTTCCATTTCCATTTAGTCGGTGAGCCTGTGCTTTTGTCAGTAAAGGCAACAGTTAACGGTGCTTTTCCCTCGGTAGGGCTCGCAGAAAAGTTTGCGAAAGGACCTGGTGAGAGAGGAACTATGAACTGCCCAAAAGCTATTGGATTGCTTCCTACTGGTACCGTGGTTGTAACAGTATTGGTTGCTGCGTCAATAACAGAGACAGTGTTATCCCCATAATTTGCCACATATACTTTTGTTCCATCTGGTGTGACTGAAACTCCATTAGGCATACTTATACTTCCTATTGGCACCGTGGTTGTAACAGTATCGGTTGCCGTGTCTATTACAGAAACTGTATTGTCACCACTATTTGTCACATATACCTTAGTTCCAGCGGGGTTGACTGCAGCTTCAATGGGTGAACTTCCTACAGGCACCGTGGCTGTAACAGTATTTGTTTTTGTGTCAATTACAGAGACATCGTATTCATTTGTCACATATACCTTTTTTCCATCCGGTGTGACTGCAACTCCACTAGGGACACTTCCTACAGGCACTGTGGCTGTAACTGTATTTGTAGCCGTGTCAATTATAGAGACAGTGTTGCTACCCAGGTTCGCCACATATACTTTTGTTCCATCTAGTGTGACTGCAATTCCCCAAGGATAATTTCCTACATTCACAGTGGCTGTAACAGTGTTTGTAGCCGTGTCAATTACAGAGACAGTGCTGCTACCCAGGTTCGCCACATATACTTTTGTTCCGTCCGGATTGACTGCAACTCCATAAGGGCTGCTTCCTACAGTCACTGTAGCTGTAACTGTATTTGTAGCTGTGTCAATTACGGAGACAGTTCCTTCACTGGTCGCCATATATTCTTTTGTTTTCTTTATTAATGCCGGTTTTTGAACAATTGATTCTGGAAAGGCATTTTCATAACTCCCTATATTTAACTGTGTCACATATACCTTTGTTCCTGCCGGGTTGACTGCAACTCCATAAGGGCTATCTCCTACATTCACCGTTGCTTTTACAGTGTTTGTATCTGTGTCAATTATAGAGACATCCTTGCTGTTCATGTTTGTAATATATGCATACGTCCCCGTAGATGAAGCACCTTGCCCAGTAGCTGCGGATGCTGCAGATGAAACGAGAATTAAAAATAAAACCATAGCTACTGATACTAAGGCTGCTGATTGTAATTTTCTGTTAATTTTCATTATCCTACTCCATTATCTTTTGTTATTCTGAAGTTTTTAATGTAAAGTCGGTTCTTCAAAATCTAGCGTTGATTTTGCTAATAGTTGGCCGCAAAATTTTTTGCTAAATAGTAAAAAATTTTCAAAATTTAGTAAAAATATTGATATCTTGTCCTTATATAAAGCACTTTCTTAATTTATTATATTTTATTCTTAATTATTTGATTCTGAAAACAAAATAAATAATTCAATTAACATTTTGAGTTGATCTCAAAACTCGAAATTACTTTTTTAGATCTCTTGTAAGTAACTAATCGAGCTTTTGGATTTTGTACTGAAGTCGTTAATTTTACGCACGACTGAATTCCAAACTTTACAGTTTCTAAACATCAATATAAGTTGTACCACCAAAGTCTCTAACAATTAACACTTTAATTAACTTAATTAAAAATTGATTACTGAGGTTAAGCAATGTACTAGATAAATCATACTTTGAAGTTGTAATGTCAGCAGCAATACCGAAATTAAATCAGATTTTGGGATGAGCTCTTTATTATTAAAACAGTTGAAAGCTTTTTGTTGCTTTTTTTCAGTTGAATTGCAAATGCGAGCTAAGAATGCTTCAATTGTAAGGAGCCTATCCCAAAAGTAATATAATGTTGAAATTATAAATTTGCTTTTATGTTATTCTGTGAAATCGATGACGTTCTATGGAAATCCATAGAACCTTATCTTCCTCCATAGAAATCGCATACAAGAAGGCCACGCGCAAATATGAGAAAGTTAATGAACGGTATTTTTACGTTGTTATGACCGGTTGTACGTGGAAAGACATTCCCAGGAAATATGGATCTAAGTCAACAGTGCATAGATTTCATCTTTACTTGTGTGAACATGGTACCTATCAGAAGATTTTCAATGAACTCTTAAACAAAGGTTATGATTTGAAGAAAATAGGTCTCTCTCATTGCTTTACTGATACAAAGGATATTCCGGCTAAAAAAGGGGAAATATCGGCTATGATGGACACAAAAAAATAAAAGGAATAAAAATAAGCGTTTTAGTAGACTTACAGGGCCTACATCTCTCGATTATCATTGTTCCTGCAAATAAGAATGATTCTACACATTATATACCTACGCTTAAAAATTTCAATATAAAGAGGCCTGTAGGAAGGCCTGTTAATAGGCCTTCCAAAGTGACAACTGATGCAATGTATGATACAGCTAAAATTAGAAAATACAACAGGAGAAGAGGAATAGAGTCCAATATACCGGTAAATAAAAGAAACAGGAAGAAAATGAAGAGAAGAAGATCAATAAAGGTTAATAAGGAAGAATACAAAAAGAAAAGATTAGTAGAAAGGTTCTTTAGCTGGATAGAATCATGCAAGAAAGTATTTCCAATATATGAAATCAAAGAGAAATCATATTTAGGAGTTGTAATGGTAGCAGCAATAATTAGATTAAATGAACTTTTGGGATAGGCTCATCTGCTATTTTTATGATCTACTTTGCAGATTTCATATTCTAAGTTTTGAACTCAAGTGTATGTTTCTTTGAACTTAATTATTCCTTCTACTAAAGGATAGAAGAACTCTGCCGATAACACACTATTCAATACAAAAAAGATAGGAAATACACAGGTAAAATTAATGTGTATATCCTTTTATATAGATAGAACTTACACAGTTGAATTGATAAATTGACAGCATTTTGACAGCATTAAACCTTCAACAGTTTGTACTTTCAACTGTGTAAACCCTAAAAGTTTCAATTTGGTCTCTAAAAGTTTCTAAAAGTTTTTAGTATCTACCACCGCGACAATTACCTGTGCACCACCAGCAGTGCCTATATCTATCATATCTGCAGTAGCTATGCCACATTTGTATACCCTCCAGATTTTTACTTAATTAGATGCAATTGTGAATATAATTTTATGAATATCGTTTTCTTTATTGAATGTTTTTCGATTCATTCATCATTAGCAAATATTATTGGTAAATCATTCGCATATCGGGATGTCTATTTACATGTTATATGCTGATGATTTACATGCTTGAGAGTGTTTTCACAATTGCTCACACCGACTATATTCGTTACAAAATATAAATACTATAGAAATATAATTAAGAATTCTATAATTATCAGAAACTGATTTTATGTAGTCAAATTCTGCAAATCATTCATCACTGTGACATTTTATAAGGCTTCATATTTTATTAATTAACAAATAATAAAATTTTAATAAATTTATGTATCGTTTACATTAAAAGATCTGCATATGTCCAAGAATTTCCTGCAATTTGCCATAGGAATTGGCTCAAAAGAAGCTAAAACACATAGATTTTATGAAGAGCTCATCCCAAAACTTGAAATTTGCTTCTTGGGCCTTGTATTTCGAATAATCAATTAAGCTTAGGATCATGAAAACAACTTTGAAAATTTCCAACGACTAAGAATAAAGTGGCTTTTGGGATAGGCTCAGTTTTAATCTTAATAGACATTTTAAATTTTTTGTAGGAAATCTATTTATTCTCAGGCTTTGGTGGTCTCTCAATAATCAGCTGATATTTTNNGCAGGTAAGCTTAGAGAACTATACAACTTCGTAAAAATAATCATAGAAAAAATATCAACCACTTACTAATACACGGCCCAGGCTTTATATTCTTGAGAAAATCAATTATATCAATTATTTTTCGCCCTTAACGATATTTATTTAAATAGAAAGTCTTAAATTTAATTTAATTATATAATTATTTTGAATTAAAAACCATCTTTTGCTGCGAGCGATTCAACAATTATTAACGATAAGGCTAGTGCAACCAAAGAAATGGAGTCACAAGGGAAAATGAAAGCGAGAATGAAACACTTTCCTGCTAAAAACCCCAATCCTGTAATTAGCGTTGAAAAAAATGTTACTGTTCTTTACTCAAATGAGGCAGCTAAGCCTTTATTAATCGAATGGGGTGTGGAAATTGGAGAAAAACTGCCTTCTAGTATCGGAGATATTGTGCAAAGGGTACTTTACCAGAATAGACCAGAAAAAATGGAAATTAAAGTGGGAACAAAAGTATACTTGGTCACGTTTCAACCTTTACCAGAAGAAGAATCTGTAAACATTTATGGATTCGATATAAGTGACCAGAAAGTGCTTGAAGAAAAACTTCGGGAGAGTGAGGGGAAATATCGTATCGTAGCAGATAACACCTTTGACTGGGAGTTTTGGCTGGGCCCTGATGGTAGTTTCCTGTATATGTCGCCTTCTTGCGAGCGGGTCACAGGATACGCTGTATGGGAATTCATTAACAACCCTGATCTGCTCCAAGAAATAATACATTCGGACGATCGGCAGGCATTTCTCCAGTATAAGCATGATACGCCACCGAGTCGTCATGGTGATATTGAGTTTCGCATTATAACAAAAGATGGCGAAATAAGATGGATTCACCACCTATGCCAGCCTTTCTACGACGGTAAGGGATGCTACGCTGGAAGCCGGGGCAGCAATCGCGACATTACCGAGCGTAAGCAAGAAGAGCACCGGATTCGCAGATACAACTGTATTCTTGAGGGAATCAACTGGGTCTTCAGCAATGTGGTGCAGGCAAAAACAGAAGAAGAACTGGGGGAAGCATGTCTATCTGTAGCCCTGGAAGTAACCGGCAGCGAGTTTGGTTACATTATTGAAATGTGCGCTGACGGGCTACTGCACGATGTTGCAAAAAGTAAGCTGGCATGGGAACAGTGTCATATGTACGACAAGACAGGGCATATTTGTCTTCCGCATGATTATGTTGTCCATGGTTTGTATGGTAGTGTCATAATCAACGGGAAAAGCTTCTTTACCAACGATCCACAGTCACACCCCGATAGTGCCGGCTTGCCGGCTGGTCATCCACCGATAGAGTCATTTCTCACTGTGCCTCTTATCTTAGACGGAAAAATTGTAGGCTCTATTGGGGTTGGAAACCGTGAAGGTGGCTATAGCTACGAGCAACAGGAGGATCTCGAAGCTATCGCGCCGGCGGTGACGCAAGTTCTGCAGAGGAGAAAGGTTGAACAGGAGCGCAAACTGGCTGAGCAAGAATTAAAGTCGAGCGAGTTGCGGTTTAAGGCACTAGTGAAGGATCTAGAATCCGGTGTTTTTCTCATTGATGGCGAAGGTAAATTTGCAATATATAATCCCGCATTTCTGCAAATTTTCAATATCTCTGAACAAGAGCTTGAGCATATAAAGATTCAAAACCTTGGTTGGGATACATGGAATGTCGTCGATAAGGATGGAAATGCCCTGCGTTTTGAGTCTCACCCGGTACAGTACGCCAGGATTAATCGCAAACCGTTAAAGAATCAGGTTATTGGCATACGTCGTTATTCACACGAAGATTGGGTGTGGACGCTTGCAAGCGCCGAGCCGCTGTTAAATCCCGATGGTAGCATTAACATTATAATTTGCACTTTTACAGACATTACACAACTCAAGAATACAGAAGATGCCCTTAAAATAGCAAATGAAACTTTGGAGGAAAAAGTTAAAGAACGTACCATAGAGCTTGAAAAAGCTTATAGCACATTGAAAGAAAAAGAAGAACTTCTTTCTGATGCCCAAGAAATGGCTCATATTGGAAATTGGGAATGGAACTTTGTAACTGGTAAATTGCATTGGTCTGATGAAATGTATCGGATTTTTGGACTTAAGCCTCAAGAGTTTGAAGTAAGTTATGGCTTATTTTTAAGTTACTTACATCCAGATGATCAAGATTATGTCGATAATGCCGTTAAAGGAGCTTTAAGCGGAAAAAACTTTAGTACTGATCATAGAATAATTCTAGCCAATGGGGAAAAGCGCATAGCCCATTCTAAAGGTGAAACTGTTTTCGATAAGGACAATAATCCTGTTCGGTTTAGAGGAACAACGCAAGATATAACAGATCTTAGAATCATTGAAGAGAGAATTGAGACCTTGGCGAATATTGTGGAATCATCACTAGACGCTGTAGGAACTTTATCACTTGATGGCATTATTACCAGCTGGAATAAAGGAGCAGAGCAGGTTTATGGTTATTCCTCGGAAGAAATTCTCGGAAAACATGCATCCATTCTGGCTCCATCCAATTTGGATAAAGAAACTCTAAAACTAATTGAAGATATCAAGCAGGGAAAAGAGATCCAACGTTATGAGACTTTAAGGTTAAGAAAGGACGGAAAGCCAATAAATATTTCAATAACTCTTTCTCCGGTTTTTGATACTAATGGAAAGCTGTCAGCTGTCTCGTTCATTTCCAGAAATATAACTGAACGCAAAAAAGCTGAAGAAGCTCTAAGGAATTTCGAAATTGCCCGTAAGAAGGAATTACATCACAGGATCAAGAATAATCTTCAGGTTATCTCCTCACTTCTGGATCTTCAGGCTGATTTGTTTAAGGGCAGAAAGAATATCACAGATTTAGAAGTATTGAAAGCTTTTAAAGAAAGCATTGACAGAGTTCTTTCGATTGCTCTTATACATGAGGAATTGTATAAAGGTAAAAATATTGATTTACTTAACTTTTCGCAATACATAAAGGAATTAGCTAATAATCTCCTCCTAACATACAGTCTCAAGACAGATGTTAGTTTAAATTTCGATCTGGAAGAGAATATTTTCTTAGATATGGATACTGCTATTCCATTAGGGATAGCTATCAACGAAATTGTTTCAAACTCCTTTAAATATGCATTTTCCGGCAGGGATAAAGGAGAAATAAGAATCAGACTTCACAGAGAGGGAAATGGAGAAATCAAGAGCGAGAAATTTGCGAGTACTGCTTATGTTCTATCCGTCTCAGACAACGGCATTGGTATACCCGAAGACCTTAACATTGAAGACCTTGATAGTTTGGGGCTTCAGCTTGTAACTTCTCTTGTCGACCAGTTAGATGGAGAACTTGAACTGAAAGGAAATAATGGAACTGAGTTTACTATGAAATTCACAGTGGCAGAGAAAAGTAGCCAGGCGTCAGTACCAGAAGTACAACAATCAATTGAATAATATCATTTTAACAGAAAGTGAGAAGAGATTAAAAATGGGGCGTTATTTGACGCCCTATATATAAAATTTAAAAGATGGCTTTCCTATATCCGAAATTAAAGGATACATATAAAGACCTAAAGACTTTATCAGGGGTGCGACATCATTTTTTCTCTTTGCGAAGCCATTACATTTTGTGTCCGCTCAGCTAACTGACGTTTAAACTGTTTAATATTTTTCGCCTGATCTCGTTTAGCCAATTCACTGCTCGCTTTGCTGACAACCTCTTTACTAGGCACGTCAGCTTCATTCATCTTCCACTGGAACTTGAAGCTGGCCCATTCGTCTGACAGTTCACCGAGCCGCTTGTATTCCATATTTGAAGGCATTAGATCAAGCTGCTCATCGATTACTTTATTTACATAATTTTTATTCGGCTCGAAAACGACCAGAGGTTCGATAACATCAGCCTTTACGACATCACTTATATCCCGACCTTCATATTTTTCAAGGAGGCGGGCACAGTTCTCGAAGTGTGAAATCTCCATTTTCGCAAAATCTTCCCAGATCGCTTTTATCCTTGGATCGGTTTCTGTCTGTGCGCAGGAGAAATAAATATAGGCTTCACAGAGCTGCATGTGTGCGGACTTTTCGAGCATTGTTTCGCGCGGGTCACCGAGCAGCCCGTACAGAGTCACGTGCTCTTCTTCAACGTCAGCAATTTCGGAGTAGAGCTGTCTTGCAAGTTCGTCAGAATACATGTTCCCTTGAGTTTTATAGAAAAGCTCGGTTTGCTGCTCGCCTGCAACAATGGTGAGATAATTCATCTTGGTTTTTATATCAGCCGTGTCTTTATCGTAATGCTTGCGCATGGTCTCGTCAGGGTGACGGTGATGGGCAACCGTTGGTCTTGCAGCTTTTACCTCGGTCTTACCTTGGACAATAGAGTCATAGTTGCCACCTTCCAGATAATCATAAAGGCAACTGTAGCGGTAAAGGTGGTCGAAGTCTTCAAGCAGGGCGAAGTCCAGTGTTTGCTTTACATATGGATCGGGTTCGTTTTTGGCAAGGTTTGAAGTGAGATCAACCGCTACCTGTTCATAGCCAAGTGTGGTCTCTATAACACTCTGATTAGCCGGATTTAACCAATCGACCGTCTGCTGCATGGAATCTACACGCCTCATCATTGCCATCTGGCGCTTAATTTCCGGATCGACAGTCATTCGTTCAATAGCATGGGACATGAGGATAGAAGCATTCTCAATCCCATTCATCAGGATTACCCGGGTCCGGGTATATGCATCGACAGATTTCTTGTTGTACGGAGGCTTGACGATCTCCTTCCAGTTCATAAACTGCTCTTCTATTGGAATACTATCCATTTCAAAAGGTTTGAATTGTACCATGAATGTTTCCCCCATATTTTACCAGCTCTGGCCCTCTGCGCATTCTCAGAACCGGGCATAACTCCAGCTTCCGGATACAGGATTCCACAAAGAGCAAGGTCGTTCCCTTTTGCCGTAATTTTTTCTCAGCAGAGCCACATATCTGCAATATTTCCCGCCTTAAGCTCCAATGTCCCTGGCTGTAGGCAAGGTGACTGGCATTTAGCTGGCTTTTTTTAGATTAATTGGATATATCTATAAACCCGACATATATAAAAATCAATCATATTAGTTTCAACATGAGTAGGCTGGTTTCAATATAAAAGTAGTAGTTCAAACAACCGAAAGTCGCGAAATTAATAAGATAATATAATAAAGAAAGGCATATAATAGTAATTATTAATTTCAACTTAAGTAAAGATACACGACGTTAATTTCTTAGACCCAGCTTATAACATCGATTTTCGGTCTGACGGTTTGAACTTCGAAAAGCTTGATAAATCAGGAGACAGGGTCAAAAATTTTAGGCAAAGGGGGCAGATTTAGCATGCCGGATACATTGGATATGTTGATTTTCTGGGCTGTAGTTATGTTACGTTTCTTTATACCGCTCGCAATTCCAAGATATCCTCTGCCCGCAGTAATCGCTTCTCTAATTCTCGATACCGTAGACCAGACAATCTTCCAGCTATTTACGAGCCTTCCCCTTGAAGGCTACCAGAGCTATGATAAGGCCCTTGACAATTATTACCTGGCCATAGCATATCTTTCAACTATGCGGAACTGGTCAAATCTCTTTGCCTTTAAGATAAGCCGCTTCCTTTTCTATTACAGGCTGGTTGGTGCAGCTCTTTTCGAGCTAACACATCTGCGGGAGCTGTTGTTTATTTTTCCCAATACTTTTGAGTATTTCTTTATTTTCTACGAAGCAGTACGCCTGAAATGGAACCCGATTCTGCTCACAAAGAGCAAACTGATCACTGCTACAGCCCTTATCTGGATCTTCATCAAACTGCCGCAGGAATACTGGATCCACATCGCTCAGCTGGACACTACCGACTGGATCCGGGCAAACCCTTCAAACGCATTGATTCTTATCGGCTGGGCTTTATTCCTGCTTGGCATGGCATGGGCGCTACTGCGAGACATGCCACCGATGAGAACTGGCTTCTCAGTTGCAGCTGATCCTGTACCTGCAATCCAGAAAGATATTTCCGGACAGAGAGTTGAAATCAGTCCTTCGGTGCTTAATTCCTCAAAACGTTTTTTTGATAATGCCCTTATTGAAAAAATAGTGCTGGTATCCCTCCTAAGCATAATTTTTGCCCAGATTCTTCCCGAGGTACGTTCAACCAACCTCCAGCTAGCAATAGGTATGGCTATTATCATAATAATTAACACTGCATTGAGCCACTGGCTTGCCATGCGTGGGACTCACTGGAAGTCTATAATCCGGGAATTCATAGTAATGACCATAGTGAACTTCGGCATCGTACTTGCATTCGATTTCCTGCTGCCCAGATACAACGGCTCGATCAACCTTTTTAACACGCTCTTTTTCGTCCTCCTCCTTACCCTGAACGTAACGCTCTATGACAGGTATCGGGCAGTGCAGATCAGGAACCATCAGGGACCAAACAAAAGCAGTTGATTCTTGAGGATAAAACATTTGGTCATGTCCGTGAGTCATTGGTTAATTCAGAAAAAGCAAGTATGTTCCTAACATTTTGATTAAACATAGGGATATCCGTATGCTTATGGTTTTCAATAACTCACGTCTACTACTGAATTTCATTTTTAGTAAATATACTTACCCAATTTCCATCACTTTTGGCAACCTATATATGTTAATTCTGTGATGTGAAGTAAAAACAAGTTCAAAAGAAGATGTGAATATGGCAGGCAATAATAACGAAACTGAAAACAGGTTATGGGACGTAGCTAATGAACTTCGAGCTAATTCCGGCTTGAAAGCCTCGGAATATTCTGTGCCTGTACTCGGATTAATTTTTCTAAGGTACTCCGAATTCAAATTCGCCAATGCAGAACAGGAATTGAAGCTGGAGCTGGAAAACAACTTGTCCAGCAGACGAAGGAAAAAAGAAATCTCAAAAGTTGATTTCCAGGCAAAAGGAGTCCTGTACCTTCCGGAAAAAGCCAGATATTCTTATCTGCTGGACCTGCCAGAAAGCGAAAACATAGGGAAGGCCGTAAATGACGCGATGGAAGCAATTGAAGCCGAAAATCCCGAACTGACCGACACCCTGCCAAGAAATTACACATCTTTTGAAAACGACCTGCTTGTTGCCCTTTTAAAAGCCTTCAAACTACCCCCGGAAATCAAAGGCGATGCTTTCGGCAAAATCTACGAATACTTCCTCGGCAAATTCGCAATGGCCGAAGGCCAGAAAGGCGGGGAATTCTTCACCCCTACATCTCTTGTCAGGCTGATTGTGGAAATTATCGAGCCCTACCACGGAAGAATCCTTGACCCTGCCTGCGGGTCAGGCGGCATGTTCGTCCAGAGTGCCCATTTCGTAGAAAACCAACATCGAGAAGCCAGTTCCGAGATTTCAATCTACGGCCAGGAAAAGGTAGCCGATACTGTCCGGCTCTGTAAAATGAACCTCGCAGTCCACGGCCTCTCAGGGGACATTAAAGAAGGCAACACCTATTACGAAGACATTCACAACTCAGTCGGAACCTTCGATTTCGTGATGGCAAATCCACCATTCAACGTGAAAAAAGTCGATTTTGAAAAAGTCAAAGGCGACAAAAGAGTACCTCTCGGCACCCCGTCTACTGATAACGCAAATTACCTATGGATACAGCACTTCTGGTCAGCCCTGAATGAAAAAGGCAGGGCCGGTTTTGTGATGGCAAATTCCGCATCGGACGCCAGGGGCACAGAAGCCGAAATCCGCAAGCAGCTTATTGAAAGCAATGCATTTGACGTGATGGTCTCAATCGGCTCAAACTTTTTCTACACCGTCACCCTGCCCTGCACCCTCTGGTTCCTGGACAAAGGCAAAGCCAGCACATCACGAAAAGATAAGATCCTCTTCATTGATGCGCGGGAAATTTTCACGCAGGTCGACCGGGCGCACAGGGAATTTACCGGCGAGCAGATAGAAAAGCTCGCTGGAATCGTAAGGAGCTACCGCAAAAAGGAAGGAAGCGAACCTTATGAGGACGTTAAGGGGCTGTGTAAGGTTGCAACGCTTGACGAGGTCAGGGAGCAGGGATATTCTCTGAATCCGGGGCGGTATGTCGGGGTTGCCGAAGCCGTTGAAGAGGATTTTGATTTCACTGAAAGGCTGCAAGAGTTGAATGAGGAGCTTGAGGGGCTTAATTTTGAAGCAAGAGAGCTGGAAGAAGAGATTGGTGAAAATGTGACTAGACTTTTGGAGGTAGTACTTAATGAAAAGTAATTCCTGGCCAGAAGTATTACTTGGAGATCACGTAGATTTTTTAACTGGATTCCCTTTTAAAAGTGCAAAGTACATCGATGATCCAACTGGAATACGTCTATTACGTGGTGACAATGTAGTTCAAGGAGCATTGAGATGGGAAAATTGTAAGAGATGGACTTCTTCAGAGATTGAACAGTTTTCAAAATATTCTCTTGAATATAATGATGTTGTTTTAGCAATGGATCGTCCTTGGATTGAAGCAGGATTAAAATGGGCTTATATAAAAGGGAGTGATTTGCCTTGCTTGCTTGTTCAACGAGTGTCGCGTCTCCGTGGAAAGAATGGACTTTTAACAAATTTTATTAGGTACATCATTTCTGATATTAACTTCACAAATTATGTGAAGTCAGTAATAACTGGTATAAACATTCCTCACATCAGTGGTCCACAAATACAAGCATATCAGTTTCGCCTACCGCCTATAAAGACTCAACAAAAAATCGCTTCCATTCTCTCTAACTATGACGACCTAATTGAAAACAACACCCGGCGAATAGAAATCCTTGAACAAATGGCAAAGCTGGTTTACGAAGAATGGTTCGTTAAATTCAGGTTTCCAGGGCACGAAAAAGTAAAAATGGGATCTTCGGAATTGGGGGAGATTCCGGAAGGTTGGGAAGTAGAAAAATTATCTGAACTGGTCAAAACACAATATGGATATACAGAAAGTGCAACCGAAGAAGAAATTGGCCCAAAGTTTTTGAGGGGTAAAGATATCAATAAACAGTCATACATTTCCTGGGACGAAGTGCCTTTTTGTTCGATTTCTCCTGAAGTTTTAGATAAATATCTCTTAAAGAAAGGAGATATTGTTGTTATAAGAATGGCCGATCCCGGTAAAGTTGGAATTGTTGAAACAGAAGTTAATGCTGTATTTGCTTCTTACTTGATAAGACTGGAAATAATTAAAAATATCAAGCCTTATTATTTGTTTTACTTTTTACAGTCAGACAAATTTCAAAATTATGTAACCGCTGCATCGACAGGGACTACCAGAAAAAGTGCCAGTGCAGGTGTAATTACTAACATTGACTTAATAATTCCACCTGAATACTTATTAACATTATTTGAAGATAAAATTGGACTTCTTAGAAAGCAATTGAATATATTAATTAACAAAAACCAAAATCTCCGCAAGACCCGCGACCTTCTTCTCCCAAAACTCATTTCAGGAGAAATCGACGTTTCGGATCTGGATATTCATATCAGGGATGAGCTTGAAGTATCCCAAATTCAAAAAACCGAAAATAAATCTGAGAGCATAACTTCTTTTTAAATACTCTTTCTCAATTTTTTACTTATCTTGTAAGCACAGAGAATCGGTTCCAGGATATTCTTTGTGCTCTTATTTTTGGCAAGAAATAATGTAACTCTTCACCTGAATGATTTTTGATTTCAAATCAACGTAGTTTTTAGAAATTCAAGCTCAGAAAAATAATATAAATCAATATAATTTAAATAGTTGAGAAGTCTTAACAGGATATAGAATTTTGGAAAAGCCAGGGGAAAAATCTAAGTCGTGTTAAGAATGGTTGCCGAGATAAAAAGTAACGACGAATTCGTGAGAAACGATGCTTTAAAAGGGGAAGATGACTCGGATTCTGGAGATTACAGTGAAGGTACCCTCGTAGAAAAGTCTGCAATCCGAGAGTTTCAAAAACTGGGGTATACTTCCTTAAATTGCTTCCATGAAAAGTTCGGGCTTGACGGGAAAGGGACTCTCGGAAGGAAAACAAAATCCGAAGTATTGATTTTCAGGAAGCTGAGAGAAGCAATCAAAAAACTCAATCCTGATATTTGCCCCGAAGCTGAAAAGTATGCAATCCAGGAACTGGCAAAGGATAGGAGCAGACTAAGTCCTGTAAAGGCGAATCAGGAAGTTTATTCGCTAATTAAAAACGGGGTCAAGGTCAAAGTCAGGAACGAAAAAGGAGAAATTGAAGACCAGACCGTAAAAATCCTTGATTTTGACAATCCCGAAAATAACAACTTCTTTTTAGCTTCCCAGTTCTGGATTATGGGAGAAGTGGAACCCAGGCGGACCGACCTCCTGGGATTTGTAAACGGGATTCCTTTAATCTTTTTTGAGCTAAAAGCGACTGCCAGAAGGGTCAAAGAGGCTTTTGACGATAATCTTACGGACTATAAAGAAACAATTCCACAGCTTTTCTGGTACAATGCGTTTATAATCCTTTCCAATGGTAGAGAGTCAAAAATCGGCACCGTTACAAGCGGGTTTGAGCATTTTGGGGAATGGAAAAGGGTTGAATATGAAAACGAAACCGGAGATACCCTGCTGGATACAATGATAAGGGGAACCTGCGAAAAGGGCCGCTTCCTTGATATTCTGGAAAACTTCACACTTTTTTCAAGCAGCGAAGGGCATTCGGTCAAAATTATTGCTAAAAATCACCAGTATCTTGGGGTTAATAATGCCATAGATTCCTTCAAAAGACGCAAAGAGAATGAAGGGAAAATCGGGGTCTTCTGGCACACTCAGGGTTCGGAAAAAAGCTATTCCATGATCTTTTTTGCTCAAAAAATCCTGCGAAAATTTCCTGGCAACTATACCTTTGTAGTCGTAACCGACAGAGATGAACTGGATGAGCAGATCTACCAGAACTTCCAGAATGCTGGCGCAATAAGCGAAATACGCGTGCAGGCTAAAAGCGGGGAGCATCTGAGGCAGTTGCTAAGGGAAGACCACAGGCTTGTTTTTACCCTGATCCACAAATTCGGGACTAACAAAGGAGTGAAACATCCTCTTCTTTCGGATAGGGATGACATTATAGTAATTGCAGACGAAGCACACAGGACTCAGTACGACACTCTGGCTCAGAACATGAGAGATGCCCTTCCGAATGCGAGTTTCATAGGTTTTACAGGTACGCCTTTAATGGCTGGTGAAGAAAAGACAAAAGACACATTCGGGGATTACGTGAGCATCTATAACTTCATACAATCGATAGAAGATGGGGCAACCGTCCCTCTCTATTATGAAAATCGCGTGCCTGAAGTTCAGTTGCATAACGAGAGCCTCAATGACGATATTTACAGAGAAATCGAAAAAGCAGGTCTGAATGATGAAGAAGAATCCAAACTTGCTACCGACTTTGCAAAAGAATACCAGATAATCGTAAGGGAAGACCGTCTGGAAACGATTGCCGAAGACATTGTAAAGCATTATACTACGCGTGGTTACGCCGGAAAAGCCCTTGTCGTATCCATTGATAAGCTTACAACGGTCAGGATGTACGATAAAATCCAGAAATACTGGAAAATGCATATTAACGAACTCAAGGAAAAAAGAAAAGAAATAACTGAAGGCGAGAAAGCTATAGATCTGGAAAGACAGATTTTTGAACTTGAAAGCACGGATATGGCAGTCGTTATCAGCGAAGGGCAGAATGAGGTAAAGAAATTTGAGGAAAACGGGCTGAATATAAGGCCACACAGGAAAAGAATGGCTGCGGAAAATCTTGAAGAAATTTTCAAAGATTCAAAGAGTAAGCTCAAAATTGTTTTCGTGTGCAGTAAATGGAGAGAAGGCTTCGATGTTCCCTCGCTTTCAACGATTTACCTTGACAGGCCCATGAAAGACCACAGCCTCATGCAAACAATTGCTAGGGCAAACAGGGTCTTTGGGGATAAAACAGGAGGCTTCATTGTTGACTATGTTGGTATTTTTAGAAATCTTGAACAGGCCCTCAAGATTTATGCAACGCCCAGATCCGGCGGATTTGAAATACCGATCAAGCCAAAAGAAAAACTTGTGGAAGGCCTCGAACAGAAGCTCAAAAAGATAAATAAATTCCTTTCTGACCTTTCGGTAAATTCTGACAAAATAATTAAGACTAAGTCGGGTTTTGAAAAAATAAAGCTCTTGAAAGATGCAACTGACGCTATTCTCATAAACGAGTCAACAAAAAAGAAATTTTTAACCGAGGCCGGAACTGCTCTCAAAATATACAAGTCCATACTTCCCCACAAACGGGCTTCAGAGTTTTTTCCGCAGGTAACTCTTTACGAGGAACTGATAAACGAAATCCGTTCTCTTGATCCCGAAGTTGATATCTCAAGAGTAATGGATGGCATACAGCGACTCCTTGATAAATCGATTAAACCCAGAGAATATATCATTGAGGAGTCAAAAAAGGGCAGGATAATTGCTCTTAGAGACATCGACTTTGATGCTCTGGCCTATAGATTCGATGAGCAGCATAAGAACACTGAGTTTGAATGGCTGAAAAATCTTCTCTCTTACAAACTAAAAGAAATGGTTAAAATGAATAACAGTCGCCTTGATTTTCAGAAGAGTTTTGAAAAACTAATAGAAACTTATAATTCAGGTTCTGCTAACGTAGATCATCCTTACAAAGAACTGATCGAATTTGCTAAAAAGCTGAAAAAAGAAGATGAGAGAGCAATAACGGAAAATTTAACTGAAGAAGAACTCTCACTCTTTGACAAATTGAAAAAGCCTGATCTAACTGAAAAAGATAAAAACCAGGTAAAGCAGGTTGCAAGAGATCTGCTTTCTACACTAAAAGCTGAGAAACTCGTTCTTGACTGGCGGAAAAAACAACAGGCAATCGCGACAGTTAAAAAGGAAATTGAAGATGAGCTTGATAGGGGACTGCCCGAATCATATGATCCCAGAACCTATGACGAGAAGTGCAATACAGTCTTTCAACATATTTATGATTCTTATGCTGGTGATAGCCACAGTATCTACGAAGCAGTAGCTTGAGAAAGAATTCCGAATTCTTGTAATCACAGCCAGGTACAAATATAATCCAAGCGCGAAATACATATGAAAACATGCTCGAAACCGAGCTTATAAGGAAATATCTGATGACCTGTTTTTCCTGAAGAAAAGATTCTTGAAACCTAAGAGAGTCCTGCTGAGCAAAGTAAGTGAAATCCTCGATGACCCTTATCGCTCCAAACCATAGGTATGATTGAAAGGTTTGAGGCTAGTTCATATTAATAAGTCATTTGTTTTTATTTTTGAAATTATTGAACTGGAGAATGAGATTATTTTCTTGGACTCTGCGCATCGATGTGACACAATTCGAGTTTTAAAAACGAAAAAGAGAGTTTCTCTACGGGAATTATAATGATAAACTAATTTTTAAACAGACAAAAAAATTTAAATATGACTAGCGGATTATATAAGCACATGGAAATACAGTTCAAAAAAGATTTAATCGAAGCAATTTGTTGTCTTATTCTCTGGATTATTGTAAGAAATTACATAAACGCCTATGCACCTTAACTTGGGGATCTAAAAATAAATTAAAAATATATTTAAATGAAATTTGAGCTTTCCAAAAGCTGCATGAAAAAATTTTTTGATTTAACTATCAGATTTGCAGACGCTACAGGGGGAGATATACAACAAACAATTCTTTATATTTAAAATCCTATTTATTTACAATGGCTGCTTCCTGGTCTCGATCCAGAACCCTTGGGACAAAGCAGAAAGTATTTTCCTGGCGGATAGACAGTCGAGGAAACATTTTCATCAAAAGGAAGTTCAGAAAGAATCGTTTTCCCAGAATTGATAAGATTAGCTGCCGCCATCTGGACAGTCTCTGTGAGTTCATGCAGGATAGAGAATGGAAAGACCTTGCAAATAACGCTTCAAAATTATGCATGGGCACAGAAAAGGACGGAATTGGGAGATTCTTGTATAAACTCCGGCCAGACGTCTCTTATGCTCAGCTTTCAAGCCAGTTAGGAGTCATCTTTTACCAGGCTGGAGTCTGGGAATGGAATGAGCAAAAAAGGGGAATGAAGTTCCTGCTTCTTTCGGAAAATTGGCAGGAAAAAACAACAGAGTATTATAGAGATTCGCTAAGTACAGAAAATGAATCCGCTTTTTTTGATAACTTTCTGGAGCCTGTTCTTGAGCCCGGAGAAAAAGAAAAAACTAAAAAACAACAAAAACACGAAGGGCAACTTGAAACAATTCAGAAAATCGAGCAGATGAAACTTTCGGCTTTTCTTCGGGATTAAAAAAAAATAGAAAATTCAGAAATGAGAAACTCACGGAAAAATCTAAAAAAGAAACTCAGGACAGAAAGAGTTAAGAAAAAAAGAATTTAGAAATTAAAAATTGGCTCTGTAAAAATTCTAAATTGACCAGTTATTATAAAACGGGTTTTATATAAATAGCTTCTTCCACTTTTTACCACAAAAATGTAGGAGCACCTAAAATAAGTG
>NZ_DAVG01000008.1:0-74314 GCF_002505485.1 Methanosarcina sp. UBA5
CTGGCTACCCCACCCCGCTACGAGGTTTTATTTATCAGGCCAACTTGCCTGGGACAACTATCAGAACATACTAACGATAATTTATATAACTTTCGGTTGCTTTCCCAATCTTTTAAAACTTATTTGGAAGCTCAGGCATTTCTCTAAAGAAATTCCTCGACTTTTTCATGCCTTCAGTTTCTTTTTTCTTTTCTTTCCCTGTTCTCTGTTTTTTCAGAAAACATATTTGAAACTCCAAACCCTAAATCATATTATGACAAGGTGCCTATTCTGCGGAGCTTATTGCGAGGTTAAGTGTGGAGTTTACTGCGAAGGCTATCCTGGAGGCCAGGGGGAAAGAGAAAAGGAAGGAAGTGCGGAAATTCTTGGATGCACACAAATCGGCACATCCTATATCTGCGAAAACTGCCTTAAAGACCTGAAACAGGCTCTTGGATCCCTTTGAAAGGGCCAAACGGAGAAGAATACAGTACCAAGAATGCAGTACCAAATTAAAAGTTAAAAATGCCCTTCTCCTTTACCGAACGGGATGAGTAAATCGAGAAAAGGCAGGTATGACCAGTAAATCAGACAACTTCAACATTGAGTGTGAATTTCTCTTCATTTCCGGTTACTTTCTCCCAGGGTCTTTTATATATTCCCGTTACTTGCTGGCTGCCTTCAGATACAGCTTTAATCTTCCATAAATGGACTCCTCCCGCACCCACAAGAGGCTGTTCGATTCCTTCAGGCTGCTCTGGAGGATAGTATTCTCCTGAGATATTATTGAGCCCCTGGCTGAGATTGAGTTCCCATGAATAGCCTGTAGTCGGGTTTTCCTTAAGCCTGAGGAAAAATGTGCTTCCATTTTCAAGACTTATACTTGTTCCGTTGTCAGCTTCGGTTATTACCTGTTGTTTCGGCGGCATAGAGCCAGAAGCTTCTTCAGGTACGTTATTTACGGGCAGTTCAAAAGATTTGGTCACTCCATTCACATTAACAGTGTAGTTTCCGGCTTTGAGACCCCGGACTTCAAGGGAAATGGTTTCAGTAAAGCTCTTTATAACCTGCGTACAGAATGCATCTTTAGGGCGTTTTGTACTGATATTGATATTGAAGACGTTTCCTTCGCTTTCATTCTTTATTTCATCGATTTCAGTACATCCGTCAGGCAGGTAGCCTTTTGCTATGACCTGTATCTGTACAGGAAAAGACTCAAGGGTCACAATCTGGATACTTTCTACGTTTGCAGTACCGTATATGTAATCTCCCCCAGTTCCGTGACTATTGTTTATTCCGGGGATTCCCTGACTATTATTTGTTGTATTTTCTGATTCGGTTTCGTTCTGTTTTTCACCAACACAGCCGGAAAAAATAACCACAAAGGCCGTAAGCAGAATTGTTGTAGTTTTTGCGTATTTCAAAAATTTATTATTTGTTCCTATTTTCATTTTTCCCCTCTTTTTCTCTCTACTCTTATTCTTGATACGTTTATGAAAAGATGCGCCTGTTTGGATTTATCCTTTACTTAAACTTCAGTTCTATTCACAGCTTTATGGATCAGTTTTCACGATTAGTATTTTCAGTATTTTCAAGACTGAAAGAGGAAATTTTTTCGCAGCAGAATTGAAAAAAAACTTAGAATTGCTGTTTAAGGAGGCTCCAGCTCGGGTTCCCAGAAAACATCTAAAATAAACACAGTGTGGAAGTTAAAAGAAATGATTAGATCAGATATTTTTTCTTGTCTTGTCTCAAGTAATGGTCCGGTGGGATTCTATTGAGAATTGAGAATTGCAATTCTCACACAGGAAGGATCTAATGTTTTTGAATTCGTTACTGAAGTATCATCATACTCTGCTGAAAAACCGATTTACGCAAACTTGGGCTCACGATTAAAATTTTGAATAAAGATAAATGTAATACTTTCAGATATAAAGTAGGAAAACTTTATAAGGAGAATTCAAAGCGCTTTTTCATTTGTAAAAATGGAAAAATATATGTTGATGTTACATTTTCACCTGCAAGTTTTCTTGCCAGGATTTATCCTTATATCTGCTGAGCCTGCTCTTTGTAATGCAGAATAAGATCTTCAGTCCATCTCAGAGCCGCAGGCTCGAAGCCTATAATAGTTTCCTGGTCAAAAATCCCTTTCAAAGTAAGAAAATCAGCAGCCATGAAATATTCGGTCTTAACCAGCATAGCAATCTTTATCTCGTTCTTACAGATGAAAAGTCTCTTTTTTTCTCTGGCCAAATAAAGTTCCAGTTCTTCTTCGAAATCGGTTTTCAGTCTTTCACAGATTTTTTCTGTTACTACAAGAGTTATCTTGGTATCATCATCTTTGTTTGCTAGAAATATTTCGGAAAAGACCGGATGAAATATTGATGAAAAACAGAATATCTTCTTTGATTTTCTTATGTTTTCCAGGAACACCGAAGAAGGCTCAAAAATATTCTCGGGATCAGGTTTAACAAGGAAGCAGAACTTCAACTCATTAAGCCTTTCCAGAAATATCTTGGGTAACTCAGAGAGGTCGCGGTCCTGCCAGTATTCCGCATTCTCCTCAATGACCTGCAGAGTATCGAGCAAAGGCTCCATTTTCTCAACCAAAATTTTCGCAAGAGGTGTTAGCCTGTAATCTCGATCTTCCTGAAAAACCAGATATTCATCCTTCAGTTTTTTGATTTGCGGAAGCATGCCCGTCGGGTTAACGTTCAGACCGTTTACTATTTCCTCTATCGTTTTTCCTCCGTTTTTGAGCAGGAGCAAAAGGTCTTTTCTTTTCTGGGACATAAAAATCAGGTCTATCAGGGCTTTGTCCATTGATTTCACTTTCCGGATCTTGCGCTTTTGCGAAAGATTCATTTTTCCATCGGTTTTCAGAAAGGGTCTTTAAGGAATTTTCCAGTTCTACGAGAGATATATAAAGGTATTTGAAATTAACCTCAATTGCGTTCTTTCAGCCGCGTCCTTTCGAGTATGATGAGAGGTCCTATCCTACATTTTAAATGTTTATTTTTTAATCTTATTTTGTTCTTTTTAATCTTATCCTGTTCTTTTTAATCTTGGCTAGTTCGTTTCAATCTTTTTCTGAATTATCTTTTGACAAGATAAGAAAACTTAAAGTCTATAATCTAGATTATATAGATCGGATATAGAGCCTGGAAAGTGATACTTCTTATCTGATAGTATCCTAACCGTATAGCGCGAGTTCCAAATAATGGAGGACTTTGCATAAAATCATTCAAGTGTGTGCTTACGAACTGGGATTACATTTATAGTTTGTGCCGAAATGTCTCTACTGATATCAAACGTTCTGGATATGAACCGAACGTAATTATTGCGCTTGCAAGAGGAGGCTGGTTTGCCGGGCGAGTGCTCTGCGATTTCCTGGGGCTTGATGATCTGTCCAGTCTGAAAGTCGAGCACTACGTAGGAGCCACAGCTATCGATACCGGTGAGCCTTACATTCGATATCCTCTTTCGAACAATGTGATGGAAGGAAAAAAGGTACTTATTGTAGATGATATTGTTGATACTGGAGAAAGTATGCTTAGTGCCAAGGCTTACGTGGAAAACCACAATCCCACGGAAGTCAGGACCGCTTCACTACAGTATCTGGGTAGTTCTAAAATCGACCCCGATTATGTGGGCGAACGGCTTGAGGATTGGGCCTGGATTGTCTATCCCTGGAACTTCATGGAAGATATGACAAGTATCTTGATTAAATGCATGAGAAAAGACCCTAAAAAACTCTGGAATCTTGAGGATCTTAAACACAGCCTTTACATAAACCATGATCTGGACTCTATTATCTTTGAAATCACCCAGCCTGGAAGGCTTCCAGAAGTTCTGGAGGAAATGGAGAGAGTGCGCAGGGTCAGTTCCGAAATCATCAATGGAAAGAAGTACTGGAGGCTTTTATAAAAAGTCTTATTCTAAATTTTCTTCCTGAACAGGCTAATAGGCAACCATTTCTACTGGGAAGCCGGAAAGAACCTACAACCGAAGAGGATGTTTTTACTTTTACTGGCTGGAGTTATATCTTTCGTTTAAAAGAAGACATTAAGCTGTAAATACAAATATACATATCTATTCAGGGTATCTATATTTGAAGTACCCATAAGGCTATCACTATAGCCACGTTGTATATCCATTTAAATCTCGATTCAGGACACTAGACTGGTCTGAAATCCAGGACACTAAATTGATCTGAAATCTAGGACACTAAATTGATCTAAAGTCTAGGATATGCGACTGGTCTAAAATCCAGAATACCAGATTGGTCTAAAAAACCGAGTACATAATTACATTATTTACAATAAATTAATTCATTAACATCAAATTAACCCACGATCTATTACCGGTGAATTCATGTCCCATAGATGTACCAGATGCGGAACCATTTTTGAAGACGGAGATTCTGTCATCCTGAGCGGCTGCCCGAACTGCGGTTGGAATAAATTCCTTTATGTGAAAAAAGAATGCGAAGGTTTGGAAAATCAGGAAAGGCTTGCTCTGGAAGAACAAAAGCTGGATCTGGAATCCTCTCTGGATGAAGTTGTCAGGAATATTGATGAGGCTCTTGCTTCTGAGCAGGAAAGTATAAAGCAGGAACCAGAAGCCGAGAGGGAAACAGATGAAGAAAGAGTAGAGTCCGTAAGAATCCTTGGACCTGGCTCCTATGAACTTAACCTGGACTCCCTTTTTGAAAGAAAAGAACTCGTTATGGCAATTCGGGAAGAAGGGTCTTACGCCCTGCATCTTCCCTCTGTTTTCAGCCAGCAAAAGGAAAACAAAAAGAAAAATTAAAAAAGCAGAAATAACCTTCAAATTTTCCAAATTTTCCTGGGAATTTCTTGCCCGGATGTTTTTGAGAGAAATCCCCGAATAGTCTATAGAAAAAAGCGTAAAAGCCTATACTTTTAGCCTTAAGTTTAACTAGATTAACTAGCTTATTCTATTTCTATTATTTTTAATTATAAATTTCTTCATTAAGTATTTCTCACTTTACCACTTCTCACTTTTCTATATTCATGTCAGTTACTGGTGAAAGCAATAAGCAGTTCATTCTCCAGATTCGTGAATGACACTATTATTTGTTAGCTTGCACTCAAGTCCAGCCTTTTGCTTCTTACACTTCAATCCAGTTTTGCTGTTTTTTAGTGCCTCATATCCGGGGCTTTCTTATTTTTTGGTTACGAAAGAAAATAAATAACTACAGATAGATTTATATATCATTAATGATAACTATAGGTTACTATCCTATGCATTCTCCTTTCCATTTAGTCTTCCGGGTAAAGTTTCAGGCAGGGCTTCCTGTCCGAATTTACTCAAGGCTGGATACCTATAATCAAAATATACAATCGCAAAAATATGGCACTATTGCCTTAATATCTCATAAATTTAGATGATTATCAGAGGAAAATAATGGACCCGGCAAAATTACTTGACATCCTGGGGAATGAAAACCGCAGGAAGATCATTCAACTTCTTGCAAGCCGTCCCTGCTATGTCAGTGAGATCTCTAACAGGTTGGGAGTAGGGCCAAAAGCCATAATAAGTCATCTAGGTCTACTTGAGCAGGCAGGACTTATAGAATGCAGTGTGGATGAACAGAGGCGCAAGTACTTCAACATCGCAAACAATATGCGACTTGAAGTGTCAGTATCCCCATATGCCTATACAGTAACACTTCATGATGTTACTTTTGACAGGGAAAAAGAAGAGGATCCTGTGGGAAAGGAGACTCATCTAGGGGAAGAACCTTCGACTTTCTTTCTTAAATTGAGCAGCAAACTTAAGGGACTCAAAACAAGGCAAGAAGAACTTGCACAGATGCAGCAGCAACTCCAGGCTGAGTACACAGAAGTTATGGACCATTGTCTGGACTCAATTGAAGAAATAGCCAGGACCCCTGTGGAGTGTGAGCTCCTGTTTGAGCTTCTGAAAAACGAAACCACTCTCGCTACTCTATGTTACAATCTGCGCTTGCACCCGAGTATTGTTAACGCTAACCTGATAGACCTTACAAAGAGGGGGTTTATTGAGTATGGTATCAAAAATAACCAGTATTACTGGAAAATCCGTGAGACCGGAGTTGAGAACGAATGATTGAAGAAATAAATTTGAGAGTTGCTGAAGCTTATCATAAGGACGTGGGTAGGGGAATTGCAAGAATTGACACCCGCCTGATGCAGCAGATGGGGCTTGTAAGCGGGGATATAATTGAGATCTCAGGGAGAGCCAAGACCTACGCAATTGTCTGGCCAAATGTGGAGCGTGAACAGGAAAATCGGATCCGGATCGATGGAAACCTGCGTAGCAATGCCAAAGTTGGGATTGATGATAGGGTTACAATTCAGAAAGTCCAGGCAAAACACGCCCAGAGAGTTACCCTTGCTCCTTCTCAGCCTGTGAGACTTGTTGGAGGGGCTCACTACATTCTCAGAATTATTGAAGGAAGACCCTTGAATAAAGGTCAGCAGATCAGGGTAGAAACTGTAAATAACCCTCTGACTTTCGTGGTTGCATCTACAAGACCTGCAGGACCTGTTGTTGTTACTAAAGATACTGATATAGTCATTAAGGAAAAATCTGCTGAACAAATCAGGATTCCAGAAGGCATTTCATATGAGGATATCGGTGGGCTCAGGCGGGAAATTCAGCTTGTCAGGGAAATGATTGAGCTGCCGCTAAGACATCCTGAACTCTTCCAGAAGCTTGGGATTGAGCCTCCCAAAGGAGTGCTGCTTCATGGGCCACCGGGTACGGGCAAAACACTGATCGCAAAGGCAGTTGCAAGTGAAACCGATGCAAATTTCATTACTATTAGCGGCCCTGAAATTGTCTCCAAGTATTACGGAGAAAGCGAGCAGAAGCTCCGTGAGATTTTCGAAGAAGCCGAAAAGGATGCACCGTCTATCATCTTCATAGATGAGATCGATTCCATCGCCCCTAAGCGTGGTGAAGTCACAGGAGAAATGGAACGCAGGGTAGTTGCCCAGTTGCTCTCCCTCATGGACGGGCTAAAGTCCAGAGGTGAGGTAGTTGTAATCGCTGCCACAAACCGCCCGAATTCAATAGATGAAGCTCTCCGCCGCGGTGGAAGATTTGATAGGGAAATAGAGATAGGAATTCCTGATCGGAACGGTAGGAAGCAGATTCTTCTCATTCATACCAGAGGCATGCCTATTCAGGATGTAAGCCTTAGTGAAATTGCAGATGTAACTCATGGGTTTGTAGGCGCTGATCTGTCTTCCCTCTGTAAAGAAGCTGCAATGCATGCTCTCAGAAGGATAACTCCCGAAATCGATATCGAAGAAGAAGAAATTCCACAGGAAATTCTTGATAAGCTCGTAGTCACCAAAGATGATTTCAAGGAAGCCCTGAAGAATATCGAGCCGTCTGCAATGAGGGAAGTTTATGTTGAGGTTCCGCATGTAGGATGGGCAGATATCGGAGGACTTGAAAATGCAAAGCAGGAACTTATTGAGGCTGTTGAGTGGCCCTTGAAGTATCCTGAACTCTTCAGCACTATCAGTGTAAAGCCCCCCAGAGGAATATTACTGTTTGGGCCTCCGGGTACGGGTAAAACCTTGCTTGCAAAGGCCATTGCCAGTGAAAGCGAAGCTAATTTCATCAGCATTAAAGGTCCGGAGCTTCTCAGCAAGTACGTTGGAGAATCCGAGCGTGCGGTTAGGGAAACCTTCAGGAAAGCCAAACAGGCTGCACCGACGGTTGTCTTCTTTGATGAGATCGATTCAATTGCTCCCCAAAGAAGTTCGGTTTCAGATACGCACGTGTCTGAAAGAGTTGTCAGTCAGATCCTCACCGAACTGGATGGAATAGAAGAGCTCAAGGACGTGATTATTGTTGCGGCTACAAACCGGCCTGACATGGTAGACCCTGCTCTTCTGAGACCTGGCCGCTTTGATAGGCTTATCTATATCAAGCCGCCTGATAACACAAGTAGGGAAAAGATCTTTGAGATCCATACACAGGGAAAACCCCTTGCAGAAGACGTCAATCTCTCCGAGCTTGCTGATATGACCGAAGGGTATGTGGGTGCGGATATTGAGGGCATTTGCAGGGAGGCTGCGATGCTGGCACTGAGGGAGATTGTCACTCCAGGAGTTGGCAGAAAGGAAATCGAGAAGCGGGCAGGAGAAGTCAGGATTTCAAAGAAGCACTTTGAACGTGCAATCCGTCGTGTAAAGCCTACGACATCCAAGGAAAGTATTGTGGATTACGAACATAGTGCTGAACTCTTTGCAAAATACGCAACTGAATCTGAAGAAGAAGCTCCCGAAGCTGAAGAACAGGAAAAAGAAGTCGAACATGAAAGTGTTCCGGGTTTCTTTCAGGCCCAGTAAGCCCACTTCCTTATAAGCCTGCAAGTCCCGGCTTTTTATAATCAAAGGTTCAGAAATTCCTGAAAAGAAATAATGACTGATTTACTGGCTGATTTGATATATTCACTTAATAACTTAATAACGAATTACAATGGATAAATTAATAACGGGGTAATTATATGGACAGAGACAGCAAAAAAAGGAGAAATTTTTTCGATGAAATCTTCGGAATCGACCCGGTTGAGGATGTGGACGAAATGTTCGAGCGCCTTAGCAGGGCAATGGGTATGAGTGCGGAAAACTTCGGGCAGGACCCTTTCATCTACGGTTTTTCCTTAACCCAGAGACCAGGAGAAGAACCTGAAATCCGTGAATTCGGAAATATTCCTATGTTTGAACAGACTGAGACCGAAGAAAAGCGTTATCTTGACACAAGAAAACCCCTGATTGATGTACTGGAAACCGAAGAAACAGTACATGTGATTGCCGAGATTCCGGGCATTGAGAAAGAAAACATCAGACTGAACGCAACTGATTTAATACTTGACATCGAAACAATAGATGGGAATCCAAAATATTCCGAACATGTAGAACTGCCCGTAAAGGTGGACCCCCAGAGCGCGAAAGCTACATACAAAAATGGTGTGCTGGAAGTTACCTTTAAGAGGCTGGAATCCAGTTCCCGAACCTCAATAAATATTGAGTGACTTTCTGGGAATTGCACTGCAGGTGTAACAGCACGAGGAAAAGCAGAGGTAATAATGGTGGGCACAAGAAAAAGAAAGGATTTCTTTGAAGATTTTGGGTCTGAACTTTTTGATAACCTGGAAGAAATAATCGAAGCCCTCCTGGAAGATATGGGAGAGTCCGGCCCCTTCGTTTATGGATTTTCTATCATTCGTCGCCCGGGGGAAGATCCCGAACTCCGGGAGTTTGGAAACGTTCCGGATCATTCTGAAGATGAAGAGAATCTCTTCCCCTCCGAAATAAGAGATCCTTTAATTGATATCTTTGAAAGCGAAGAACTAGTACACGTACTTGCAGAAATTCCGGAAATCGAAAAGGAAGATCTCCTTCTGCATGCGACTGCTCAAAATCTTGAAATCAGGATACTTGGAGCTTCCGAATACTCGCAGGACATAGAGCTTCCGGCCCGTGTGGATCCTAAGAGTGCAAAAGCCAGCTATAAAAATGGGGTGCTTGAAGTTACCTTCAGGCGCTGTACCGAAGAAAAACCCGTTGAAATCGAGATTAACTGATGTCAGATTAATATCAACGATGTGGAATATCAATTCAAGAGTCATAGAAAGTAATTGGAAAGCTGTAGGCCAGAAGAATTGGTCTAAAGCTGGATATAACTAATATCAAAAATAATTAACAGATAGTATGCTAATCCCTTATATTAGAGCAAAACTTGCTTGTTTGTTAATAAAACAAATCTAAATTTTTCAATGCGTACTATTTGTATACTTATTTTTCGGTCTAACTCTTTTTATTATTCGGGATTCAGAGATGCAATTTTGAGTTTTTGGTATTTACTTTTTAATTCAATTTCAAGCGTATTACTGTTCTTCAGCTTCTTCCTTATGTTTCATTTCTGAAAGGAGACTTTCTTAACATAATTAAATCTACACTTAGGAGATCAGGTTGTGTAAAGTCTTCAGGGAATGGATCTTTTTATAGGTTTAACTCTACTGGAAAATACTCTAATCCTCCTGTTACTTTACAGAAACCCTCTTTTTTCTTATTTACTCCATCATCGGACAACAAGGACCGAAACTTTTGCATTCCTGACAACCTTTTCGGATACACTTCCAATTGCGAATCGCTTGATTCCGCTTTTCCCAAGCGAACCTACCACAATCATGTCAACATCATGCTCATCAGCAAAGTCCAAAATCTTTTCTGCAGGATTTCCTTTAAGAACTATAGATTCAGCTTCTAGTCCGGCAGCCGTTGCTTTTTTCTCAACATAAATATTTGCATCATGACCTTTTTTCTCAAGTTCCTCACATGTATCTATTGTCCATGATTCGTCCATAAGAATCGAATCATAAGAAGTTACATCGATGACATACATGGCATAGACCTTTGCTCCACTTTGACACGCAAATTTTACCCCAAGATCAGCTGCTTTTTCAGCGGTTATTGAGCCATCGGTAGCGATCAAAATTTGTCTGTACGTTTTATCTTTCATTTTAGTACCTTTTTCCATATTTCTCACCATTTCCAGATTTGCTTTCCCTTTACTCTAAGTTTTAATACTTTAACAGGCTCATTGCTGTTTGACCACCAGAAATACTAGATACAGATTCATTATTGAACTAAAAAAAGTAATTTCGCTGTAGATTTGTGTAAATTTAAATTGTATTCAACAAAATCATTTTTCTGAGAAAGTCTTTAATTCCTCTTTTTCGAAAGTTTCTCACCTTATAACAAGCACTGGCTTTTTAGAATGCCTAACCACGTTTTCGGTTACACTTCCAAGCAGAAATCTCTGAATTCCAGTTTTTCCGAGTGTACCCATAACAATAAGATCAATGTCATTTTTTTCCGCAAAATTGACAATCTGATCTGCAGGGTTTCCTTCAAGAATTACAGGCTCTACTGCAACGTTTTCAATTTTTCCTGCAGTCTCGGCATAAGCTGTGGCTTCTCTACCTTGTGCCTCAAGATGCTCTTTCATTTGCTTTTTCCATTCAATATCTCTTGGATCATGTTGAGTTACAGAAATCTCTCCCGGAGCAATTACATTTACAGCATAAAGCTTTGCGTTGTTTAACCTTGCAATTTTAACTGCTGAATCAACTGCTTTTCTTGCTAATTCCGAACCGTCAGTTGCAACCATTATATTCCAGAAAATACGACTATCCATACTTGACCTCCCTTATTCTATCTCGTTTTCTATACCATATTATAGTTCAAGATAAGCTAAAGCTCTTCTGTTAATGGAAATAATTGAAAAGTATTGTGCAAATTCTGAAAAATATTGTAAACTTCCGGTTAACGAGATGACTTATCTCTAAATTACCATTAAATAGGCTTGACCGAAAAGCCGAACTTGAACGCAAAAATCTTCTCCAAGATGCTCGGTCCTTTTGTAATGCTAACGTTTAACGGAAAGAGTTCTTCGAGGGCTTATAAAGCTCTTCGAGGACTATAATACACAATAACCTACAGTTTTATAATAAACAGTTCTTACAATTAATAATTGTTTGATTACTGTGTTTTGTAAACAGAAAGAACCACTACATATTTCAAGCACTAATTCAGTTACTTAGCCCTCAAATGAGTAGGCTATATTCTTTTAGGAATTTAAATTCAATAATTTTTAATTTGGCTTTATAATATGAAAACGGTAGGCAATAATCAAGGAGGAAAAATTAAATGGCTCTCGAACTAGGAATTTTAGCTGGATTTTTTTTAATATTCCTAGCCGTATTGCTCAGTCCTTTTAAAGTAAAAATAATTGAAGAAAATCTTGAGGTCTTCCTTTTTGTCTGCGGAATTGTAGCAATGACAATTGCAGGTATGGTCGAACTTCCGGGACTAGAAACAGGCTGGAGAATGGGAATAATCAAAGAAGCATTGACTTCGCCGTTGAATTCTTTAAATATTCGTGGCATTCCTATAGGAATATTCCAGATAGTACTGATTGTCGGGTTAATTATCTATAAATGGCATGAGCCAATTCACAAAGCAATCCGAAAAATGGCCTCGGCGCTTTCTCTTAAGATTATGGCTTTTATCCTTATTGCTGTCCTTGGTTTATTTTCCAGTGTAATGTCGGCTATTCTTGCGGCAATCATTCTCGTTGAGATGGTTAATGCACTGCCTCTCTCACGAAAATCCAAGATAGACCTGACAGTTGTTGCATGTTTTTCAATAGGACTTGGCGCTGCACTTACCCCCCTTGGCGAACCTCTTTCGACAATCGCTATCTCAAAACTCTCAGGTGCGCCTTACCATGCTGACTTTTACTTCTTATTTAACATGCTGGGTAAATATATACTTCCAGGCATCCTTGTTTACGGTCTTGTTGGCATGTTCTTCCTTGGAAAAGTTGATATGAACGACAAGGGAATGAAAGCTGAAGAGTATAACGAGACTTTGAAGGATGTCATAATGAGAGCTGTTAAGGTCTATTTGTTTATCATGGCTCTTACATTCCTTGGAGATGGTTTCAAGCCTATTATCTTCGAATACTTTGCACAAATTCCCGCGACAATTCTGTACTGGGTAAATATGGTTTCGGCTATCCTTGATAATGCTACCCTGGCAGCAGCTCAAATAGGACCTAATCTTACTGAACTTCAAATAAAGGGTATTCTCATGGGACTTTTGATTGCAGGCGGAATGTTGATCCCAGGAAATATTCCAAACATCATTTCTGCAGGCAAACTTGGTATAACCAGCAAAGAATGGGCAAGACTTGGAGTACCCATGGGTCTTGTCTCGATGTTTATCTACTTCTTCATTATCTTTGTGCTTAAACTCTAAAATTAAAATTTGCTCTTGGTGTAATATATTCAGTTTCAAGATCCAGTGACGAAACCATAGTTAAATCACTGGATTTTTGGGTAGAATCTCTATATACCTTCAACTTTGGTAAGCAGTACAAGTTTTTTGTAAGTTTTTTTGTAGCTGATCAACGAGATTTTAATTCTTAATTTCGTCGATTAATATCTTTTATAGAAGTGTAAAACCAGAAGAAAGCTCTGCTTTTTTTCCAAATAGAAGGACATTAAATTGAATTTAAACGTAATAAATATATTATAAAATAGTGTAATTATAGGCTAATAAATCGTAAAGTAGGTCACTTGAATGTCTAAAAATTCAAGACTTTGTAGTATTTAACAGTAAATAAATTCCCTCAGATCTTTTACAATCCAAAATTTACCATAAGAGGAAAAAGGTTAATGGCTCTTGACTTAGGAGTTTTAATTGGATTTCTTATAATATTCTTGGCTGTATTGCTCGGGCCTTTCAAAATACATGTTGTTGAGGAAAACTTGGAAGCATTCCTATTTGTATGCGGAGTGTTTGCAATGACTCTATCAGGCTTTGCTGTGATTCCTGGCGTAGAGACCGGCTGGAGTTTGGAGATAATCGAAGAGGCATTAACTGCACCGTTACATGTTGGAGACATAGCCGGCATACCAATAGGTATATTTCAGATAGTGTTAGTTGTTGGCTTGATTATCTATAAATGGCATGAGCCAATTCATAAAACAATCAGAAAATTGACTGACATACTTTCAGTCAGGATTCTGGCTTTTGTTCTCATTGTTACCCTTGGCTTATCTTCAAGCGTGATGTCGGCTATTCTTGCGGCAATTATTCTTGTTGAGGTGGTTAATGCGATGCCTCTCTCACGAAAATCCAAGATAGACCTGACGATCATTGCATGTTTTTCAATTGGCCTTGGCGCTGCTCTTACCCCCCTTGGCGAACCTCTTTCGACAGTTGCGGTCTCAAAACTCTCCGGTGAGCCTTACAATGCTGATTTCATGTTCTTATTTGATATGCTTGGTAAATATATAATTCCAGGCATCCTTGCTTATGGTATTGTTGGAATGTTCTTCCTTGGAAAGGCCGATGCAAATGAGCATGAAATGGAAGCGGCAGACTATAATGAGACTGTAAAAGACATCATAATGAGGGCTGTCAAGGTCTATGTGTTTATTGCAGCACTCGTATTGCTTGGGGAAGGATTCAAGCCTATTATCTTCGAGTACTTTATTCAGGTCCCGCCTATGGCTCTCTACTGGATTAATACGGTTTCAGCCGTTCTTGATAATGCCACCTTAGCAGCTGCTGAGATAGGGCCTGTCCTTAGCGAATTTCAGATAAAAAGCGTACTTATGGGGCTTTTAATATCAGGTGGAATGCTGATCCCAGGAAACATCCCGAACATCATCTCTGCGAGCAAATTGGGTATAACCAGCAAGGAATGGGCAAGGCTTGGATTACCCCTGGGATTTACTTCAATGACCCTATACTTCATGGTACTGTTTGTGTTTAATATCTGACTTTCAAGTAAGTAACTCAAAATCATTCTTTGTCTAGTTCGCGGAGACTCTCTATTTGACTGCTTTTTTCTTCATATCTCATGAGCTCCCTCCTTTTTGCTCTCTTCATACACCTTTCTGCTTTAGATCTGGATTTACTTCCGCCAAATAAACAAGTTTTTATTTATGTTCAGTTACTTCCTTCAATCAGGACTATAATTCTATCTAATATATTCTAACATTCTATTCTGCATATTAGCTGATTCAGTCAGGAGGAAGACAATGCGAAGGGACTATATAGACACGGGCTACAGCCCAAAGGATACCGATCTGATATGTGAATTCCATATCGAACCGTCAGCAGGAGTGAATTTTGAGGAAGCTGCAACCCATATGGCAGGGGAAAGCTCTATAGACTCCTGGACTGAAATTGCCACACTCAGTCCCGAACTTGCAGCTAGGCTAAAGCCCCATGTTTTTTACGTGGATGAAGCAGCACAGACTGTAAGGGTGGCTTATTCGGAAGATCTTTTTGAACTGGGTTCGGTTCCGCAGGTACTCAGTGCGGTTGCAGGAAATATTCTGAGCATGAAAATTGTTGACAATTTAAGGCTGCAGGATATTGCTTTCCCGAAGTCAATGCTCCGTGAGTTCAAAGGGCCTGAATTCGGATTGCCAGGAATCAGGGAACTTACAGGTGTGCAGGACAGGCCTCTTATAGGAACTATTGTCAAGCCAAAAGTTGGATTAACTTCTGAAAAACATGCTGAAGTTGCTTACAACTCCTTTGCAGGAGGTTGTGACCTTGTCAAGGATGATGAGAATCTTACGGATCAGAAATTTAACAGCTTTGAAAAAAGAGCTGAACTTACCTTGAAACTTGCAGAAAAGGCAGAGTCCGAGACCGGAGAGCGTAAAATGTATCTCTGCAACATTACTGCCCCTACATGTAAGGAAATGATCCGCCGCATGAACGTCCTTAAAGACCTGGGTGCCAGCTATGCGATGATCGATATCGTACCTGCAGGCTGGACTGCGCTTCAAACTCTCAGGGAAGAAGCAGGAGATGCAGGACTTGCTCTCCATGCTCATCGATGCATGCATTCAGCCTATACCCGGAACCCACGTCACGGGATAAGTATGCTTGTTGTTGCAAAACTCTGCAGACTGATAGGGCTTGACCAGCTTCACATAGGTACGGTCGTAGGGAAAATGCATGGAGAAAAACATGAGGTTCTGAATCTTCGGGATGAGTGTGTGCTCGATAATGTGCCTGCGGACGAAAGCCAGCACGTACTTGCCCAGGATTGGGGAGGGTTGAAGCCTATGTTCCCGGTTGCGTCTGGAGGGCTTGCCCCTACTATGATTCCTGATCTTTACACTATCTTCGGAAGGGATGTTATTATGCAGTTTGGTGGTGGAATTCATGCTCATCCTATGGGTACGGCAGCCGGAGCCACTGCTTCCAGGCAGGCACTCGAAGCAGCCCTTGAGGGAGTTAGTCTGCAGGAATATGCGAAAAACCACAGAGAACTTGAAGCTGCTATCGATAAGTGGCTGAAGAAATAAGCCGGAGAAAGAGCTACAGGAAATTATAATCGAAAAGGAGTTTACCCTTGTGCAGGCAGAAAACGAAAGGAAAGTAAAGACTCTGGTTTTTCGGGTTTCCGACGAAAATTTTGATTCCGTCCTTAACAGGGCGGCGGCAATTATCAAGCGTGGCGGGACTGTGGCTTTCCCCACGGAAACGGTCTACGGGCTTGGAGCTGACGGTCTGAACCCCGAGGCAGTCCTGAAGATTTTCGAGGCAAAAAAGCGCCCTCCAGGGAATCCTCTTAGCCTGCTTGTTCATTCAAGAGAAGATGTTGAGAAAGTATCAAGAAATGTTCCAGAAAGTGCTTTCAGGCTAATGGATGCTTTCTGGCCTGGCCCTCTTACGATTATCCTGGAGAAAAACGATATTGTTCCCGATATTACTTCAGGAAAACTGAATTCAATAGGAGTCCGCATGCCCGACCATAAAATTCCTCTGGAACTAATAAAGAGAGCAGGCACTCCTCTTGCTGCTCCCAGTGCCAACCTGTCAGGAAAGCCCAGTCCTAGCCTTGCAGCCCATGTCGTTTCAGATCTTACAGGCAGGATTGATGCAATTCTTGACGGAGGGGAGGCTGCCATAGGGCTTGAGTCAACTGTAATTGATATGACTGTCGAACCACCTGTTGTGCTAAGGCCCGGAGCCGTAAGTATTGATGAGCTTGAAAGCGTTACAGGGAAGGTTAGGTCCGGATATAAAAGTGGCAAAACTGGAGATGAATCTGATCTGTCGGAAAAAAAGGCAGGTCAGAAATACGGGCATTATACTCCTGATACAAAGGTCGTGCTTGTCGAAGGAGAAGGTAAATCGGTTTCGGAAAAGTTTGTCAAATTACTTGAAAGTTACAGAAGCGAAGGGCAGAAAGTCGGGCTTCTTCTCAGCGAGGAAACCAATAAGGAGACTGCAACTTTCCTTGCTTTAAAAAACTTGGGTCCAAATGAGTACCTTTTGCTGGGTCCCAGGGAAGAGCCGGATGTGGCTGCCAGGAAACTCTTTGAAGGGCTCAGAGAACTTGATAAGAAAGGGCTGGATATAATCGTGGCTGATGGGTCTTTCAGCCGTTCTGGGCTTGGGGAAGCTCTCATCAACCGACTGAGGGAAGCTTCTTCCATAAAGATTGTTGTTTAAGCTTAATTTTACGCAGTTTTTAACTCAATTGTGATGCAAAATTGAAAATTTAGTTAGTGTTTGAGAGGGATGAATTTTGAATGCCGAGAAAAAGGAAAATCTGGTAAGAATGCAGTCTTATAAAAAAGTCGTGAATCAGAATAAAAGAATAATTAAGATTAACCTTGTAGTGCTGGCTGCGAGTCTGCTTTTAACAATTCTGGGCATGGAGAAGGTAGGAAGCTATCTTCTCTGGGTAGGTATTTTTGTCCTTTTTGTAACCACAATTTCAAGCATTCTTGCATCAGGGTCTCTTCGCAGGCAGAGGTAATACTAATTTTTTTTAAAGGAGCTTTCAAATGGGTGAAACGATTGCGAGTAAGGAAATGCACAAATACTTCGATGAGCTTGAAGCAAGACTCAAAGAGGCAATTAAGATTGCAAATACAGCTCGAGCTCGTGGAGGAGACCCAAAGCCCATTGTAGAAATCCCCCTTGCCAAGGATCTTGCGGATAGGGTTGAGAACCTTATAGGAGTAGAAGGAGTAGCTGCAAAGATCCGGGCGCTTGAGGAAAAAATGTCAAGAGAAGAATCTGCTCTTGAAATCGGGCGTCAGGTAGCAGAAGGAGAGGTGGGGAACTTTGCAACAAAAAAGGATGCAGTTGAAGCTGCGATCCGGGTTTCCATGGCCGTCATTACAGAAGGAGTGGTTGCAGCCCCGATTGAAGGGATCAATAAGGTCGAACTGGGAAAGAACGACGATGGTTCCGAGTATATCCGGATTTTTTATTCCGGGCCCATCCGGAGTGCAGGTGGAACGGCCCAGGCCCTTTCCGTGCTCGTTGGCGATTACGTAAGGCGCGGGATAGGGATTGACCGCTATAAGCCAAGACCTGAAGAAGTAGAGCGTTATGTAGAAGAGATCGTTCTTTACAAAAGAGTTTCAAGCCTGCAGTATATGCCCTCTGAAGATGAGATCCGCCTAATAGTCAAGAATTGCCCTGTTTGTATTGACGGCGATCCAACTGAAGAGGCCGAGGTTGAAGGGCACAGGGATCTAGAGAGGATTGGGACAAACCGCGTCAGAGGGGGAATGTGCCTTGTGCTTGCCGAAGGGCTCGCCCTTAAGGCACCCAAGGTCAAGAAACATGTCAATAAGTTGAATATGGATGGATGGGACTGGCTGGATATCCTCATAGGGGGTGCAAAAAGCGGAGACGATGAAGAAAATGAGCAGAAAAACAAGATCAAGCCTAAGGATAAGTACATAAGAGACTTGATTGCAGGGAGGCCGGTTTTTTCCCATCCTTCAAGGCCAGGAGGGTTCAGGCTCCGCTACGGGCGTTCCAGAAATACTTCTTTTGCGGCTGCAGGGGTCAATCCGTCTACTATGGTGCTGCTTGACGATTTTATTGCTAACGGGACTCAGCTCAAGGTTGAAAGGCCTGGAAAGGCTGCAGCCATGTCCGCGGTAGACTCGATAGAAGGGCCAACTGTGCGCCTTTGTTCCGGAGACCTTGTCCGCATAGACGATATAAAGGAGGCTTACGAGCTTCGCTCGCAGGTCGAGGTAATAGTAGATATCGGAGAGATCCTGATTAATTATGGGGATTTTCTGGAAAACAACCATCCTCTCATGCCTTCACCTTACGTTTTTGAATGGTGGCTTTATGACTATAAAGCAGCTTGTTCTGAGAAAATACCTGAAGAGGAATTAAAGAATCCGTCGGCAGCTCTGGCTCTAAGGCTTGCGGAGGAATACGATGTACCTCTACATCCGAAGTTTACGTATTTATGGCATGATATAAATCGAACCGAGTTTGAGGCTTTAAGGAAATTCGTGATTGAGGACGGAAATTTATCTATTGAAGAGGGGATTCTCAGGTTACCCTTGAAAGCCTGTGTGAAAAATGGTGTCAAACTGATACTTGAAAAACTCCTTGTACTTCACAGGGTAAAAGCTGATACAATCTTGATTGAAGAAGCCCTTCCTTTTATTCTCTGCCTTGGGCTTGACCTCCTCCTTAAAGAAAAGATGAAAATGCCTGATACCGATAATATGGTAAATGCTGCGGCTCTTTTAAGCGGGTTTAAAGTTCTCCCAAGGGCTCCCTCGAGAATAGGGGCAAGGATGGGAAGACCGGAAAAATCCAACCTGAGAAAGATGTCTCCTGCGGCTCAGGTTCTATTTCCTATAGGTAATGCCGGGGGAATTACGCGGAACCTTGTATCTGCTTCAGGTTATTCGGCTTCCATGAATGGGAAAATAGGCGAAATTGAAGTTGAGATGGGAGTCCGTGAGTGTCCTGCCTGCGGGAAAGAGACTTATTTCTGGCGCTGTGATTGCGGAGAGTATACCCGTCCTAAACTCTTCTGCCCCCGATGCAAAATTGAGGTTCGAGGTTCTGAAACCTGCCCTAAATGCGGTAGAAAGCCAACTTCCGTTGCAAATGTCAAACTGGATTTCCGTTCTATATACAAGCAGGCCTTTAAAAATGTAGGGGAAAGGGAAAAAATGGACCTCATCAAAGGCGTAAAACGGCTCATGAACGGGCAGATGACTCCCGAACCTCTAGAAAAGGGAATTTTGAGGGCAAAACACAATGTATATATTTTCAAGGACGGGACTGTCCGCTATGATATGTCAGATATTCCTCTTACACATATCAGGGCTGATGAAATCGGGATAACAGCAGCTAAACTCCGGGAACTCGGTTATGTGGAGGACATTTACGGAAATCTCCTTGAAAGAGATGATCAGATCGTCTGCCTGAAGGTTCAGGATCTTGTAATTTCTTATGACGGTGGTGAGTATATGCTGCGTACCGCACAATATGTGGATGACCTGCTTGTGAAATATTACGGGGTTGAGCCCTACTATAATGCCAAAACAATCCAGGATCTCGTAGGCGTACTGCTCATAGGGCTTGCTCCACACACCTCTGCAGGCGTACTAGGGCGTTTAATAGGGTTTACGAGAGCTTCGGTTGGCTATGCTCATCCTTTCTTTCATGCTTCAAAACGCAGGAATTGCGACGGAGACGAAGATTGCGTAATGCTTCTCATGGATGGAATTCTTAATTTCTCAAGGGCTTATCTCCCGGATAAAAGGGGTGGGAAAATGGATGCGCCTCTTGTACTTACTACCAGAATCGATCCCAAAGAAGTGGACAAGGAGGCACATAATATAGATGTGCCTGCAAGATACCCTCTGGAGTTCTATAGGGCTACCCAGGAGATCAAAAATCCCACAGAGCTTGAAAGTATTATGGACCTTGTGAGTGGCCGACTTGGAACACCGGAACAATATGAGCATTTTATGTTCACACATGATACTACGGATATTGCTGCAGGCCCGCTCAATTCTTCATATAAAACTCTTGGAAGCATGATTGAGAAAATGGAGGCTCAACTTTCCCTTGCTAACAAAATAAGAGCAGTGGATGCTCCAGATGTAGCAGAAAGGGTGCTCAAGTCTCATTTCCTTCCTGATCTTCTAGGAAATCTCCGTTCTTTTTCCAGGCAGCGGATGCGCTGTATAAAATGCGGAGAGAAGTTCAGGCGTCCTCCGCTAACCGGAGCCTGCCCTAAATGCGGAGGTAATGTGGTACTGACTGTACATGAAGGAGCTGTCCGTAAATATCTCGAAATTTCAAAAGAAATTGGAGAACGGTACGGAGTTTCCAGTTACACCCGACAGAGAATTGAACTTCTGGATAAAGACATATGTTCTCTGTTCGAGAATCACAGGGTTAAGCAACTGGGACTTTCGGATTTCATGTCTGGATCTGCGCGCTGAGAGCACGAATAATAAGACATAATAAGCATATCAACACTTAAAATTAATTACTCTAATTAAGTGGAAGGAGGCAGGGCAGTTTAAGAGCCCTAAATCACAGAAGTATTTATTAATTAGTTCTCTAATTTTTACTGTACACAGTCCTATTCTTCTCATGTAGAGAGGCTCTTNNAGGGAAAAATCAACTCTCTTAGAGTTGATAACTCTTCTATATATTTTTTATGTAATTATATAATTACAAAACTATTTATCTGTTATCTGTTTTATTATCTGTATCTTTCACAGAATTTTTTTTTTCATACTGTAAATGCCTTTTTTTTCAGATTAAGGCTGGGAATTTTGATATAGCCTGATTTATTCTACAGGCAGCCCAAGGGAATTAATCTGTCCTATAAGTTCGGTAAAGTTTTTAATTTCCAGTTCCAAAACCTCTTCTTTGTTCATGCCTATTGACATTTCACCATCTACAGAAAGAAGCTCCGGACCCCTACGAACAAGCCTGTCAATCCCGTCTCTTTTAAAGGTCTCTTTAACTTCTCTATCATGAACAAAAGCCCTTCCCGGGATAAAAACAGTCTCGCTTACTTCCGAGAGATCCATATTTTTGAGGTCCTCTATAGTAATGAGGCATCCTATGTCTTTTTTGGGGGAGACGACATTCACGGAACTTCCAAGAGCTTCAAAGATTTCCCTCAGCCTTGGAGCTGCTATCCGGCCTGTGATTATAGTGGCTCTTTTTTTGGTTCTTGGAAGTTTTTCAAGGGCTTCGGGAACATTCCGGATAGCAAAAGGAGAGCCTATTAAGGGATCTTCAAGCGGGGTTCCTGTGATCCTCATGGAAGGGTATTTTGCTGCAGATTTGCGTACCAGCTCTGTGAATTCCTGAATATTATGTGGGATTACTCCTGGAATAATAGGGGCATTATTCAGGATAAGCCCGTTCTCTGGAAAGTTTGCAAATCTCATTAGAATAGCTCCTTTTGCACCCATAGTTTCAAGATCACTAAGGGTCTTATCAAGGTTCTCTCCGTCATTTACTCCCGGAATGAGCACAATCGCCCCGTATACATCACAATGAGCACAGAAGTCCCGAAGAACCTGTATGGAAGCTTCGGGTTCCGGGTCTTTCATGTATTCAGCTCTTAGGACCGGATCAGTCGCAAAGACTGTAAAACTCACCTCTGTGACCCCATGGTCTATATAGAAAAGAGCATCATCAGGCTTGCTGAAACCTTTTCCGCTGGTGTATCCCAGGTGTATGGGGGTCTTGAACTGAGATAAAAAAGCGACGAGATTCTTCAGTTCAGGGTAACAGCTTAAATCGCCTCCTCCGCTAATAGTGAATTTTTTAATCTCTCCACTTTCAAAATAAAGTTTTCTTGAAGTTTCCTCCAGTACTATCTGAAGAGGCTTGAAACCCGAATATGATTCCTTTACACTACGCGTGCAGTAGTCACATCCTTTTTTGAACGGAAGACAATACTTGCAGCCCAGAGGCTGAATGTCTTTGACCTTTTTAAAATAACAATACTTGCAAAAGCCTCTACAGTCTACCCCTGGATTTCCACCTACGTCGACAACGACTTCCATATTAAACTTTCGTATTACCAAGATATTACTAAATCTTTTTGGTATGACTCTTAGGTCTAAAGCAACATATTGATAAATTTAATGTAATCTCTTCATTTTCCTGATGAATATTTTTATTAAGTCATCTAGTATATTTTTGTTCGGCTTTAAGTACATTAAAATTTTATTTTTCCATCGATGCTGGTTTTTTATATATTTTTACAAAAATAGATTACAAATTAATAAAATATATTTTAAAAAAATACATGAATTCATTTATCGGAGAACACAAAAGATTTAAGTACCTTCTAAACGAATGAGATTTCATTGGGAATAGTGGACACTTAAAAACAAAGCGGTAATTGATTTATTGAGTGCAAAAGCACTCGAGTAGGTGACCAGTCCCAAAATAATTTTAATAAATTAAGGAGGAAATTAAAGTGTCTGACACAGTAGACATCTACGACGACAGAGGAAAACTGCTTGAGAGCAATGTCGACATTATGTCCCTTGCTCCAACAAGAAACGCAGCAATTAAAAAGATTATCATGGACACCAAGAGGTCCGTTGCAGTCAACCTCGCAGGTATCCAGGGTGCACTTGCCAGCGGTAAGATGGGCGGAAAGGGCCGTCAGATCTTAGGCCGTGGGCTCAACTACGATATTGTAGGCAATGCTGATGCAATTGCAGAAAATGTTAAAAAACTCGTCAAGGTTGATGAAGGTGACGATACCAATGTCATCAAAGTCAAAGGCGGAAAGAGCCTGTTGGTTCAGTCCCCACATTCCAGGATGATTGCAGGTGCCGATTTCATGTCCGCAACCACAGTTGGTGCAGCAGCAGTCACCCAGACTATCATGGACATGTTCGGAACAGACCCATATGATGCTCCCATCGTAAAAGCCGCTGTCTGGGGAAGCTACCCACAGACAATGGATCTCATGGGAGGTCAGGTTCAGGGCATTCTCAGCATCCCCCAGAACAACGAAGGTCTTGGCTTTTCCCTCAGGAACATTATGGCCAACCACGTTGCAGCAATCTCCAACCGGAATGCAATGAACGCATCAGCTCTCTCTTCCATCTACGAGCAGGCTGGTATCTTCGAGATGGGTGGAGCAGTCGGTATGTTCGAGAGGCATCAGCTCCTAGGTCTTGCATACCAGGGTCTCAACGCCAACAACCTCTTATATGACATTGTAAAAGAAAACGGTAAGGACGGCACCATTGGAACCGTTATCGAGTCCGTTGTCCGCAGGGCAATTGAAGCAGGTATTATCTCCGTTGACAAGACCGCTCCCTCTGGATACAAGTTCTATAAAGCAAACGATGTTCCCAAGTGGAATGCTTGTGCAGCAGTCGGTACCCTTGCAGCCACCCTTGTGAACTGTGGTGCAGGTCGTGCAGCTCAGAACGTTTCCTCAACACTTCTCTACTTCAACGATATTCTTGAGAAGGAAACCGGTCTCCCAGGATGCGACTACGGTAAAGTGGAAGGTACCGCAGTAGGTTTCTCATTCTTCAGCCACTCCATTTATGGCGGCGGTGGGCCTGGTGTCTTCAACGGTAACCACGTCGTTACCAGACACTCCAGAGGATTCGCAATTCCCTGCGTATGCGCAGCAGTAGCCCTTGACGCAGGTACCCAGATGTTCACAATCGAATCAACATCCGGCCTCATTGGTGACGTCTTTGGTGCAATTAAGGAATTCCGCGAGCCGATTAAGGCAGTTGCAGGAGCGCTCTAAACAATAACTCAAAAGGTCTAAAGATGTCAGACTCTGCTTCAAATACGGAAGATTCTATTCAAATCGAAATTTTTCCCAGTAGAATCCTGTCCCCTGAAACAGCTCAGAAGCTCATGGCTGAAATCTACAAGGTGGACGGGGTAATCCGCGTCATGGTGCAGGGCAACAGGCTGCCTGATAAGGTAGGTGCAGGTCCCGGCACCGGGGAAAAAGTGGAACATCCACTGAAAAAGCCTATTCAGATTGGAGATCAGGTTATTGAATTGAAGGTCTGTGTGGGCAGGATCAGGGTTGAACTTTCAAACGCCGAAGCTAAAGAAAAGATCAGGGAAGTATGCGAAAAATTGCTCCCGTTCCCCTTTGAATTCAGGGAAGGACATTTTCTCAGGAAAAAGCCTACTGTAACTGACTATGCTAAACTTGGTCCTGAAGCAGACCCTCGGCTGCTTGGTATGGTAGATCCTAAAGCTAGGACAGACCAGCTCATCTTTATCGAGAAACAAGAGGAGCAAGAAGAGAAAAAGGACAAAGATGAGTGAAAAAAGTATGATGATCGATCGGGAAACACAGGTAGTTGACTGCCGATGTGGTGCGGGACTTGGTAGAGGGGGAGGGCTTGCCCAGCGAGGTACTCTCTCGGAAGCCGGCCGTGCTGAGGTTGTAGCTATTGCCATGAGTCCCGGCCAGAGGCATATCACAAAACCGGTATGTGAGATCACATATGGGATGAGGAAAGAAAACATTCAGGTCAGTGTGCTGGTGCTCTACTCAGGCTCCGGAATTCCTGAATCCGGCATGAGGACCGGATCTTTTGTACTGAGCCCGGTAGAAGTCGCACAGATTGAAATGCACAAGCTGGCTGTTATTCACCTCGGAAATATCAAGGACCATGTGGTTAGAAAGGCCAGGGAAATCCTGAGCCAAGCTAATATCCCGGCAATTGTAGTCAGCCAGATCCCGGTAGATTTTGAGGATTTTGCAGAGGCAGGGATAAAGACGAGATTAGTGATGCCAAGGGACGAAAATATTCGTACAAAAGGAATCGTGATGGATATGGTAAGCGGAGTTACACGCGGTGATTCCTGTCCCAGAGACAAGCTAAATCTTATCATTAAATACGTCAAGACTACATTAGACCAGTTAGAAGATCATAAAGGAGTTGCATGAGATGGCTTACAAAAGACAATTTTATCCAGGCGCAACATCAGTTGCTGCTAACAGAAGAAAACACATGTCTGGAAAACTTGAGAAACTCAGGGAAATTTCAGACGAAGACTTAACTGCAGTTCTCGGGCACCGTGCCCCAGGGAGCGACTATCCAAGCACTCATCCGCCACTTGCAGAGATGGGAGAGCCTGCATGCTCGACCCGTGAAAACGTTGCAGCTACACCCGGTGCAGCAGCAGGAGACAGAGTAAGGTATATTCAGTTCGCTGACTCAATGTACAACGCGCCTGCAACCCCATATTTCAGATCATACTTCGCAGCAATCAACTTCAGAGGTGTAGACCCAGGTACCCTTTCCGGCCGTCAGATCGTTGAAGCCCGTGAAAGAGATATGGAACAGTGCGCAAAGGTTCAGATGGAAACCGAAATCACTGACCATGCACTCGCAGGTGTGCGTGGTGCAACTGTGCACGGTCACTCTGTCCGTCTCCAGGAAGACGGTGTAATGTTCGACATGCTCGACAGGAGAAGACTTGAAAACGGCACCATCATAATGGACAAGGACCAGGTTGCAATCCCACTCGACAGGAAAGTAGACCTCGGCAAGCCAATGTCCAGTGAGGAAGCCGCAAAGAGAACCACAATCTACCGTGTGGACAATGTAGCCTTCAGGGACGATGCAGAAGTCGTTGAATGGGTACACAGGATATTCGATCAGAGGACAAAATTCGGTTTCCAGCCGAAATGAGGTGACCACAATGGCAGCAGACATTTTCTCAAAATTCAAAAAAGATATGGAAGTCAAATTCGCACAGGAATTTGGTTCAAACAAGCAGACTGGTGGGGACATCACCGGCAAGACTGAAAAGTTCCTGAGGTTAGGCCCTGAGCAGGACCCCAGAAAGGTCGAAATGATTAAAGCCGGTAAGGAAATTGCTGAGAAGAGAGGTATTGCATTCTACAACCCGATGATGCACTCAGGTGCTCCCCTCGGTCAGCGTGCAATTACTCCTTACACCATATCTGGTACTGACATTGTTGCAGAACCTGATGACCTGCACTACGTCAACAACGCTGCAATGCAGCAGATGTGGGATGATATCAGGAGAACCTGTATTGTCGGTCTTGACATGGCTCACGAGACTCTCGAGAAGAGGTTGGGTAAGGAAGTTACCCCTGAAACCATCAACCACTACCTTGAAGTCCTTAACCATGCCATGCCCGGTGCAGCAGTGGTTCAGGAAATGATGGTCGAAACCCATCCTGCCCTTGTTGACGACTGCTATGTGAAAATCTTCACAGGCGATGACGCCCTTGCAGACGAAATCGACAAGCAGTTCCTTATTGACATCAACAAGGAATTCCCAGAAGAACAGGCAGCCCAGATTAAAGCCTCCATCGGCAAGACATCCTGGCAGGCAATCCACATCCCAACAATTGTCTCCAGAACAACAGATGGTGCTCAGACCTCCAGGTGGGCAGCCATGCAGATCGGTATGTCCTTTATCTCCGCATACGCAATGTGTGCCGGTGAAGCAGCTGTCGCTGACCTGTCTTTCGCTGCAAAGCACGCAGCCCTCGTTTCGATGGGTGAAATGCTCCCAGCAAGGCGTGCACGTGGACCTAACGAGCCCGGTGGACTTTCCTTCGGTCACCTCTCAGACATCGTCCAGACAAGCCGCACATCCGAAGACCCAGCAAAGATCGCTCTTGAAGTCGTCGGTGCAGGCTGTATGCTCTACGACCAGATCTGGCTCGGATCCTACATGTCCGGTGGTGTCGGATTCACACAGTATGCAACAGCTGCATACACCGATGATATCCTCGACAACAACGTGTACTATGACGTAGACTATATCAACGACAAGTACAACGGTGCTGCAAATGTCGGCAAGGACAACAAGGTAAAGGCAACCCTCGACGTCGTAAAGGACATCGCAACAGAGTCCACACTCTACGGTATCGAGACCTACGAGAAGTTCCCGACAGCCCTTGAAGATCACTTCGGTGGTTCCCAGAGAGCAACCGTGCTCGCAGCCGCAGCCGGTGTCGCAACTGCCCTCGCAACCGCAAACGCAAACGCTGGTCTTTCTGGCTGGTACCTCTCCATGTACCTGCACAAGGAAGCATGGGGCAGACTCGGATTCTTCGGATACGACCTGCAGGACCAGTGCGGTGCCACAAACGTTCTGTCCTACCAGGGCGACGAAGGTCTCCCAGACGAACTCCGTGGTCCAAACTACCCCAACTACGCAATGAACGTCGGTCACCAGGGTGGATACGCAGGTATTGCTCAGGCAGCTCACTCCGGCCGTGGAGACGCATTCACCGTCAACCCACTCATCAAGGTCTGCTTCGCTGACGATCTCCTGCCATTCAACTTCGCTGAGCCCAGGAGAGAATTCGGCCGCGGTGCCATGAGAGAGTTCGTGCCTGCTGGTGAGAGATCCCTCGTCATTCCAGCAAAGTAAATTCAATAACAAAAATTTATTAAAACAGAGTAGGCCTTTGGCCTACTTTTTATCTCTTTTTTCCACCTTGTTTTCTCTTGCTGTTTTTCAGGAAGCTTTATTTTAATTAAGAAGATGTCTTAAAACAATATTATGTGTAAATTATAAATTTGAACTTTCTTTCACGAAATTGATGATTTCATGGAAACTACAATTCTTTATTTTCTTTTCTAAAACTCACAAGGAAATGAATAAAGCTCAATGTACCAGTATTTTAAAAGCAAAAGAAAAATAAGAGCGTAAAAACAATAATGGTAAATTGAGATGGGTCAAAAAAGTACACTAGTGCTTTGATTCCAAAATACTCTCACAAACCTAAACTTTTTAATTTGTCCATTGATCAATGAATTCTTCTTCCATCGATGGTTAATTTTGGAATCGAATGCTAGATTGTCCATACTTAAATTCGCTACATAGAAAACAAATATAAATGAAATAAGGAACATTCAAAGAATGTTATGGAAAGAATATATTATAGAACCATGCAATCAGGTGAAGAAAAAGATATCTGTACCTTGATCAGGACAGTCTTTGATAAGCTTGTAGCACCGGATTTTAATGCTGAAGGAATAAAAGAGTTTTATCGCTTTGCAAACCCTGTGTCTATGGCAGAACGTTCTGCATTAGGCAGTTTTGTATTCTTAGCCTTTCGATATGAGAAGATAGTTGGTATGATAGAATTTATGCCACCTGACAGGATAGCTCTTTTGTTTGTAGATTATCGTGGTCATGGTATCGCTAGGGAGCTTCTAGCTAGAGCAATTATTAAAGTACAAGAAGAGCAACCGAATGTTTCATTTCTCTCAGTACATTCATCTCCTTATGCAGTAATAGCTTATGAGAGACTTGGCTTCGTTGTTACGGGGGAAAAGACTACGGAGCACGGCATAACATATATACCTATGAAGCTGAAGGTGAGTCATTGAAAAAGCGTGTTGAGAGGAATAAGAGTCGACTTAATAACTGAATAATAGAAAGAATTAGTCAATATATATACCAAATTAACGAAAATCAGTTATATTTATGTGGGAACATAAAATAAGAAAGAGATGTAATACTGGTGGAATAACAGTCTAAGATGGATTTATTTTGGAATCAATACACTAGAAAAGGTCTTTGGCTGCGTAGAGTCTTCAATAAGGTATTCCAAAAGATTAAATAACAAGACTAAATTTGATACATTCTCAATTCGTATTATTCTACTTTAGATAACGACAATTTTTTTGCCTAATTTATCTGCTGCTTCCACAAATTCTTTTGTATCTACATCAGGAAATGTGTCTATAATACAAATATCAAATTTTTCGTCCAATGAATTAGCTAATTTTCTTATATCCATACTGTAAACTTCAAATTTGTCTCCAGATGCTATTAATTTTTCTTCACTGCCTGAAAGTTTGACTGGAAAGCCATTTGCTTCTAAGTTAATCAAAGTAATTTCTATTGCAGGATTCCATATATCATTAAAAACAACTTTTTGTGCGCCGGCTTTAAGGCATGCTATTCCTAAAGTTCCAGGACCACACGTACAATCAAGAACAGTAGGCTTATCATGATCTTTTAAAGCTTTTTCAAGTATCTTTATTTTGGGCGATTTTACCTGTGGAAACTCTATATGAATTTCATGTTGATATTTGTATATTCCTAAAGCACCGTAAAGAGTCTGTATAATATCACATCTCAAATCGCATCCAGCAAGAAGTTCATATACATGAGGGTTGGAATCAGAATCTTTTATACCCACAGTTTTTCTTATATCTCCCTTTAAAACCCCTCTTACTTCCTCAACTTCCTTTATGATCGTTTCAGCACATTTTTTATCCACTTCATTAGATAATATTACTAAAGAATCCTTAGGTAAATAGGGAATAGAATTAGTTGGATAGCCAGGAGTCACAAGAGGAACACATGCATTCCTTAAATTAGCTTTTTTGTCTTTTATTCCTTCATCGATCATTACTTTTAGCACATGAGACATTACAATATCGAGATGTCTCTTACCACATTTACAACTTCCAAAATGGTTATCTATTTCGTCTAAGTTAATCTGTTCCGCTAGAGGAGAGAATTTCTTTATTTCCTTTGTTTTACAATCGCTGCACGGTTCGTAAAATAATTCAATATCCTTTAGTGCATTCGAAAGAGGCTTTATGCACGTATCTCCACACCTACACCTTGTTTCCATATACTTAAATATGGATTTTTTGTATAAGTACTATACCACTTCTTATGATTCCTTAATTTTGGTTCATATCCTTTTAGAAGGTAAAGTGAGTTCTTTGATCGATTGAAGGTTAATTCAAAAAAGAAAATACTGAAAGTCTAAGGATTTCTTTCATGATCAGTTCTCAAAGTTAAATAAAATCTGCATTTAACCTGTATCTAATCTGCACTTAGAAATCTGGATTGTATTTTCAACTTATTCTTCTAAAATTTTTTCAATTTTTGCCCCAAGGCTGCACATATCTTTAAAGAATCCCGGGTAAGAAATCGATACAGACTCTGTTGTGTCAACTGTTGTATTTCCTGCAACCATTCCTGCTATTGAAAGAGACATAACTATTCTGTGGTCATTCCAGCCATACACTGACGCTCCATGCAGTTTTCCGCCGGTAATTGTCAGGCTGTCTCTTTCTTCTTTAAGGTCTACTCCAAGCTTCGGAAGTTCGCTTGCAAGGGCTCGCAGGCGGTCTGTTTCCTTATATCGGACATGCTCGGCATTTTCAATCCTGCTAGTCCCTTCGGCAACTGCAGCCAGGACAGCAACAGTAGGGACAAGGTCAGGAGTTGACCCGGCGTCAAAGGTTATGGCCTTTAATTGTCTTCCTCCTTTGACGGTCACACTACCTGCTTCTTTATCCCAGGTAATGTCTGCTCCCATCTGTCTCAAGGTTTCAATAATTACTTTATCCCCCTGTTTTGAGGGAAAGAGGTTTTTGACTGTAACTTCAGATCCGCTTGTCATGGCTGCTGCTGCAAGCAAATAGGATGCGGAGGAAAAGTCACCAGGAACGGTGAAATCTTTGAAATCATATTTCTGTTTTCCGGGAATTATGAATCTGGTACCATTACTGTCATCGATATGGATTTTTACACCTGCCAGTTCAAGCATTTCAAGGGTTACATCTACGTAAGGTCTTGATTTAAGTTTTCCTTTAATGGAAAGAATGGTGCTATTTTCGGCAAGCGGACAGGTTATCAAAAGGGCTGAGATAAACTGAGAACTTATAGAACCATCAATACTCACATCCTGCCCTTTAATTCCGCCTTTAACCACAAGCGGAGCTCTCTCATTTCCTCGAGTAGAGCAGGCTTTTACTCCCAATTTATTGAGAACTTCAAGAAGAGGACCATTTGGCCGGGTACGAAGGGAAGCGTCTCCGGTGAGTACTGTAATTCCATCAGTAAGCGCTGCTACTGCAGTCATGAAACGAAGGGTTGTTCCCGAATTTGCAGCATCAATTACATCCTCAGGGACATTGGGTTTCCCGTTAATTCCATGGATAATAAGCCTGTCTTCCCTCCTTTCAACCGAGGCTCCAAACATCTCGGAAGCCCGGATCGTAGCAAGAGTATCGGCCGAAATCAGGGGACGCCTGACTATTGATTCTTTTGAAAGAGCTGCCAGGGTTATAGCCCTGTGAGTGTAACTCTTTGAAGGTGGGGCAAAGACTTCCCCTTTGATTGAGGATTTGTCGATAGAAACACGCATGTGTACCAGATCTCTTCTATTTTATATTTGGATTTTTTATGAGATTCAGGTGCTTACTTCTAGCTTCTGAATAACTTTTTACAATGCTGCTAATGACTTAAACAAGGCCTAAATATTTCGAATATTATTAGAACTCAGTTTAGAACTCAGTTCACCCCTTTTACGATATTTTCTACCATATCCCAGTCATGGTCATAGACATGTGCTGAGATGCTGATAGTTGTGATCGTTCCGGGTTCTGTTCCTACCCTATCAGCCACGTACTCGAGAAGTTTCGAGAGCCCATAAAGGTTTGCCGGATAGGCCCCTCCAAAATCGTGGCTTCTGAAGAGAGTTGTGAGATGTATCCTTCCATCTCTTATTTTAAAGTCGTCGAGCATCATACAGGGAACTTCATTAACTTTCGTATCCACAGAAGGAATCCAGGTAATCGCGATTGCTCGCCTAGAAGTCGGATTTTCCTGCAACTTTTCGACCACATAATCTATTTGATCCACTTTTCCATGCCAGTTCCGAAGGCGTTGCCCGTATGTGTATTCAAAGTCCTGTGTGTTTTCTCCCGAGATCAGTTGTTTTGCATACTCTTCAAGCCTTTCTTCATTCCAGGCAGTCTCGTGCGGAATCCTGTCAGTGTAGGGATCTTCAATTATGATCATCAAATCCATAAATTCCCTTATCTGGCTTCCTCTTTCATCCGTTATAACCTTCCCGTGATTTCGGATGATGTTAAGCCCGCGATACCATGCATCAGAGATAGTTTTTGCCCTGACAATCCTGCCAATTTCAAATCTGTCTTCCATTGAAAATTCCCCGATAAAATCAGGATAGAGTATGCACGATTAATATCCTGATCCGAAATATCTCAAATCCAAAAGTTGATTAATGTCTATAATTTTTAGGATTTTTCGGATACACTTTATAGCTAAAATATGGTACAGTATTCTACATAGGTAGTTATTTATTCCATTTTCTTTTTCACCACTTTCTTTTATAAGTGCTTTCTCTCAGATATAACTTAAAATCCACAATGAATATTGATAGCATATATCATGCCTGAGTTAAAAAAATTCCGGACAAAAAGGATATGGAAAAAAAGACCAAATAAAAATTAAAAGAATGAGCTGTTGAGTATAGACTGAATTAAAATCTGGATAAAAGGATCAAAATTAAAAACTTGAAAAACTAAAGAAAAAAGTCTGGATAAAATAATTAAAAGAATAAAGGTTTGAGAAAAATGTTCTCAGAACCTCATTGCTCTAAGGCGCTTTACCCTTTCATCGGTTGCTGGGTGAGTGCTGAAGAGAGACTGAATTGATCCTCCTTTTAATGGGTTGACAATAAACATATGGGCGCTGCTTTCCTTTGCCTGCACGTCTGAAACTTTCGGACTGTAGTGAGAATTTCCGTATTCGAGTTTTTCAAGGGCATTGGCAAGAGCCCAGGGTTTTCTGCAAATACTGGCTCCTTCTGCATCGGCTGCATATTCTCTTGACCTTGAGATTGCCAACTGGATCAAAGTTGCAGCGATAGGCGCTAAAATTGCCATCGCGATAAGGCCTATAATTCCACCGTTGTCATCATTATCCCTACCGCCGAAGCCGCCGAAAATTGCAGCCCACTGCGCCATATTAGCCAGCATTGTGACAACACCTGCAAGGGTTGCAGCTATAGCACTTATCAGGGTATCCCTGTTCTTTACATGTGCCAGCTCGTGTGCCAGCACGCCCTCCATTTCTTCATAAGAGAGCAGCTCAAGTATTCCGGTTGTAGCAGCCACAGCCGCATGCTCTGGGTTTCTCCCGGTTGCAAAGGCGTTTGGCATTCCAGACTCTACGATATACACTTTGGGCTTTGGCATTCCTGCTCTCATAGCCAGTCCATCGACGATCCTATGCAGGTTTGGAGCTTCCGCAGGTGAAACTTCCTTTGCCCTGTACATTTTGAGTACTATTTTGTCGCTGTACCAGTAACTTCCAAAATTAATTATTATTGCAAACAGGAACGCAATAATCATTCCGCCCGTGCCCCAGTGGCTTCCTATCAAAACCAGGAGACCTGTAAGGGCAGCAAGCAAAACTGTAGTTTTAAGCATGTTCTTCATGACTTATCACGCGACGTCCTCCCAGGCTAATGTCTGGGTTTTCGGTCTTTGATTCTTATTTCTGAACTTATTTTTATAAATCCAGTAGATTAAAATCGGTTTTATATAAACTGAATACAGATATATATTTTTTCTCCTGCAAGTGTAGGTTAACACATTTGTGTTATTTCGATTTCCTTATTTATCTTGAATCACTTTAAAATTCTACTGTACAGAAATTTTATTCTCAAATTGGGAAATCTCATTCAAGAAATTATATTTTTCCTCTGGAATCTCCCCCTATAAAGCTTACATTAACAACTAGTATCTCTTTTTTGATATATTTACATTTGCACGTTTTAAGTATAATTTAGTTTGATTTCAAACTATTATTGCAGCTTCAAGTATATGTATTTATTGAAAAACTGATTCTAAAACTCAAAATTACTTCTTCGAATCCCATATTCCAAATAATCAATCGTTTTTTGATCACGAAAATAGTTCTGAAACTTTACTAATTTGAGGGTAAATTAGTTTTGGAATGGACTGATTCAGTAAACGAAAAAAATATATATAGTTACGTTAACCCGTCGTCAAAATAATCCGTATCAATCTTTTTAACATCGTAAGACTTTGCTTTTGAAACTCCCACATTATATTCAATCATTAGTCTTGCAAGCGTTTCCCCGTCAATCAACACAATGTTTCCTGTGAAATCAGCATATTCAATAGCTTCTCTTGAAAAAGTAGAGGTCGTTATAAAGACTCCTTTCTTTGCTTTCTTTCCTATCAGAGCTCCTGCAAACTTCTGAATTTCGGGTCTTGGGACTGTACCTTCCCAGCGTTTTGCCTGGATATAAATAACATCTATTCCAAGCCTATCTTCCTTTATTATTCCATCGATTCCGCCATCGTGACTTCGACCTGCTGCTCTTCCTGCATCTGTTCTTGACCCTCCATATCCAATTTTTGTCAGGACATCAACAACCAGTGATTCAAAGAAGCTGGTTGAACATTTCTTTATGATAGAGAGAACTTCTGAAACGAGTTCGTTGTGCAGCTCCTTATATGCGATCTCAAGGAACTCTTCAGGATCTAGGTCTTCTTTTCCTTTTATTTCTGGAATCTCTGGTTTGGCGATTAAAGTAGGCTTGTCCTTGTTATAAAAATCATTAAATTCTTTATATCGTTTCAAAAAATTGACATCAATGAAAGGAGGTTTTTCTCTGAGAACATCCTGTCCTTTCTGGGTAATTGAAAAATATCCTTTTCTTCCCGAAGCAAGCAAACCAGCTTTTTTCAGGTAAGTACGTGCCCATCCAACCTGGTTATTAATTACAGCTTGCTGGCCGCTTGGTAAAAGTTCTCTTTTTTCTTCTTCGCTTAATCTTAACTCTTCCGCAAGATGCTCAATAGCGTTGCGAATCTTATGCTCTTCACCATCTCCTGCATATTTAAGCAAAGGAAGCATTAAGGATTGATAATCTGGAACTGCCATTAGAACACTTAATAGAATATATTATTCCTGCTTAGAACTTTGAGTATGTATCTTTTTATAGTTTGTTATTTTTGTTTCTATTCCTTAACTATATACTCCAATCTCACAAGCCCATTGCCATACCTCTCTATCCTTCCACTCCTGAGCTTTACCTCTTCTCTTATGTGATCAAACAAATGAATTCCACCTCCAAGGATAATGGGAACTACAAAAACAATTAAATCCTGCACAAGATTTTCTTTAATAGGACTTACGCAGTTAAATGAAAGCTTAAGAAACAGAGGAACTTATCTTTCAATAATAATGGACTTTCGCCAGGTTTCTCCGGATAGCCCGTCTGTACTTTACTGCGGGGTAACCGAAAATGATTACTATTCCCGGCTGGTTTCGGATATTGATTCCATACTTTTCTTTCACTTCTTTGCCCCCACTTTTCAGCATTGGGCCAATGGTTCCTATCATGCAGCTTCCAAGGTTCAGGGTCTCGGCGGCAAGCATGGCATAGGTGGCTGTGATAAAAGGATCTGCTGGGTCAGCATAAGGAGAGACGTGGAAGTACATGGCAAGGGGAGCTCCGTAGAGCAGGTAATCAATGTCTTCTTTTCGGAGTTCTTCAAAGATTTCAATCGCCGGATACAGGAATTTATCAAGGACTTCATACTCTTCCCTCTTTATGAAAGGCCTCATCAGGAGAAGTGCGGGTTTTGAAAATATCCATTTCTGGCTTTTCATAAGCTCTAACATGTCATCGGAAAATTCCCTTACTTTTTCTTTTCCGTTTATAACCAGGACCTCAACATCTGAAGGTGGAATTCCCATGGGCGCCGTACTTGCTGCTGCCAGTATCCTGTCTATTTTTTCCTGTTCAACTTTCCTGTCCTCGAATTCCCGGATGCTGCGCCTGGCAAGCATGAGAGCCATAAGTTCTTCGTACCTGGCTTGGGTTTCTTTCGTTGGGATATCCATAAAAGAACTCTGGGATATATCTCTTCCTTCGACCGTGATGGCTCCTGTGGGGCAAACTGCAGCACAGTGACCGCAGCCAATGCAGCCGAAATAGCGGGTTTGGTCGACCCTTACTTTGTCGTTCTCAAGGTAGAGAGGTGCTCCTTTGCAGACTTTAACACAGAGGCCGCAGGCCTTACACTTCTCATAATCGATCCTAACAGTTGCAGTTTCAGAGTGTCTAGCTGTAGGAATGACCATATATCTTGTTCTAAATAACGGTTATAAAAATTTTTTGTCGGATTCAGTTTGACTAGAACTGAAAACACTTTTCCTGTTAGTTTGAATATCTCTTTTAAGGACTTGAGGTAAATCTGAGCTGCATACAGAGTGCAAACTTTTCTGAATTTACTTACTCAATCCTATAGATATTTATTTATACCATCACACGGTAATTACATTCCGTAGTCACAATGCTAAACAATGGACTACAACCAAATAAAAGGAGTTTCAGAAAATGAACGAAGCAACTCAGGAGACTTCTAACAAATCCGTTTTGCACGGGTTTTTGTTAAGCAACGGAATGTTTATCACTCCTGCTGAAATGGAAATCATGGAAAGCCTAGGGGTTGCTCGGACAACAAAGTGCTGAACTCCAGGAATAAAACTGAAAAAGACACATGACTGAACAGGTCAAAAAAATTTTCGAAAACAATCTGTAATAACGCCTTAAAAAGTTTCGATCCCCTAATTACCCCTAAAAAGTCTCGATATGTTAAATAGTAAAAAACTCAAAAAAGCCTCCAGCAGAACAACCTTTAAGAATCAAACAAAAATAACTCCCATAACTCAAAAACCTCCAATCCCTGTATAAAACTGTAAAAAGCCGGAAAAGTTGCATTAACATTGATTTCCTCCATAAGCTATTTCACTCAAAAAACGTGGAGGCTTGGTCAGCGAGACCAGAAAAACAGATTGAGTAATTTACTGATGACGTCTGATTGGCCTGTTCTCTTGTGCCTTTTTCTGTTGAAGTCTCTCATAATCTCTTTTTAGCAATCTGTCCTTAGCAATGCGTCACGGCTTAAGGAGAATTGTATAGAACTGAAGTTTACATGCCTATTGTATTTCGCCTGTAAAACTTCATTTGCCTTCTTTTCAAGTTTCTTCCAGCCTGTATCGGAATTTCGATCTAACTGTTAAAATAGAGTAACTTTATGAAGTAAAAAAACTTATACTTCGTGAAAGGAAAGAGTGACAACTATGAAAGCTGCCTGCATCCAGATGAATATCTCCCTTTGCTCAAAACAGAAAAACCTTGAGCGTGCCCTCTCCCTGGCAGAAGACGCGGTTTCGAAAGAAGCTGAATTGCTTGCATTTCCAGAAGTCTTCTCAACTGGTTTTTGTTACGACCATATAGCTGAGGTAGCTGAACCTGCTTCAGGTCCCACCCTGGAGGCTTTATGCGATTTTTCAAATGAACATAGGTGTGTCCTTGCAGGCTCGATGATAGAGCAGAGAGAAGACTCAGAAATCAGTAGTGAAAAGAACATTCCTACTCAGTTCAATCTGGGATTCTGCATTGAATCCGGGAAGCTAGTTGGCATCCATCGAAAAACTCAGCTTTACGGTCTTGAAAAAGAATATTTTGCGCTTGGAGGAGATATACATCCTATTCGGCTGAAGAAGTATGGACTCTCCATGGGACTTATGGTCTGTAATGAACTTCGATATCCGGAAGTTTCCCGAAAACTTGCCCTTGAAGGAGCAGATTTTCTGGTTTCGGCTTCTGACATGCCTGATTTTTATATATATCCCTGGCGCATTATGTCCCTTTCTCGAGCAATTGAAAACCAACTGCTACATATCGCCTGTAACAGAGCGGGAAACGATAGATTCTCAACTTATCCTGGCAGATCTTTTATTGCCGACGGATGGGGTCGGATTCTGGCAGAAGCCGGAAAGGAAGAATGTGTTCTAATCGGGGAAATCGATCTCGAAGAGGTAAAAGAGATCAGGCAAACTGGTTCCATCATCGAAGATCGGAGGCCTGAGATTTATTAATTTAAGATTGAGTTAGATATCAATTTAAAAAAGAACCTGTATTATAAAATTAATTGTAAATCAAGGTTAGAATAGGCCCAAATTATGAAAGCAACTGAATTATTTATTACAAAATCAAAATAAGTTAAAATGTAGTAAAAAGGTGAACCCTGTCGGGTTACCCTTTCAGCTCTTTAATTATCAGTTCGCGTGTAGTTTTTGCGTCTGCCGTACCTTTTGTCTTTTTCATAACCTGTCCCACAAGGAAGTTCAGGGATTTCTCCGTACCTCCAAGATAGTCTTTTACTGCAGCTTCATTTTCGGCGATTGTTTCGGCAATCGCTTTAGTCACCAGGTCATCTTCTGCTTTGAAAAGGCCCTTTTCTTCGATAATCTGGGATGGGGTCTTTTCCTCCGCAGTGTCCAGCATAGTTCGAATGACTTCAACGGCAGCCCGGTCACTGATTTTACTTTCGGCAAAAAGGTTAACTAGTTCTACCATATCTGAAACATTAATGGAATTCTTTATCCTTGGATCTTTTGCATGGATAAAACCTATTTTCTTCCCGTCATATGAAGAGATTTCAAGGTCACGGTAATTTAATTCCCCAAGGAAAACATCAGCTGTCCATGTAGCTGCAATCTTCGGGTCAACTCCTTTTGCACAGACGTCTTCATAGAAATCAGCAAGCATGATCTTTGACGTAAGAGACTTTGCATGCATATCCGTAATTCCATACTGCTCTATGAAACGAGCACGTTTTGCATCCGGAAGTTCAGGCAGAGTCTCTTTAATTGCAGGAATCCAATCGGTAATGCGCATAGGCATGAGATCGGGTTCACGGAAGTAGCGGTAGTCCTCAGCTTCTTCTTTTGTCCTCATCGAGAGCGTTACACCTCGGCCTTCATCGTAATGGCGAGTTTCCTGTAAGATTTTTCCTCCACGCCGGATTACATTCTTCTGGCGCATAATCTCATAGAGAAGAGCTCTTTCAACTCCTTTATGCGAGGAGATGTTCTTAACCTCAACACGGGTACCCCAGTGGACTGAAACATTTGCATCCACACGCATTGCCCCTTCCAGGTTGCCGTCAAAAACATCCAGATACTCAAGGATATTCCTGAATTTGTCAAGGAACCTTCTCGCTTCTTTGGGACTGCGCATATCAGGTTCTGTAACGGTTTCAATCAGAGGTACACCTGATCTGTTATAATCTATAAGTACACCTTTTGACTTCTCTATACTTCCTATATGAACAAGTTTACCGGGATCTTCTTCCATGTGGGCTCTTGTGATCCCTACCGTATGTTCTCCATCTTCTCCTTCAATTACGACTTTTCCATTGCTTACAATTGGGAAATCATACTGCGTAATCTGGAAACCTTTGGGAAGGTCAGGATAAAAGTAGTTCTTTCTGTGGAACTGCGTCTCTTCTGCAATCTTTCCTTCAAGGGCAAGCCCTACTTTAATTGCGGCTTCTACTGCTTTTTTGTTCAACACTGGAAGTGTTCCCGGAAGGCCAAGGCAGATTGGACAGGTGTGAGTATTTGGGGCTGAATTGTGATAGTCTGTAGAGCAACCGCAAAACATCTTGGTTTTAAGCTTGTTAAGCTGAATATGGATCTCAAGCCCGATTCTTACCCCGTCAGGATTTTCATAAACCATTTATGCCACCTCCGGAGGTCTCTTTGTGTGATAGTCAGTATTCTGCTCGAAAGTGTATGCTGCACGCAGCACGGCAGGCTCGTCAAAGGGCTTGCCCATTATCTGAAGTCCTATCGGAAGGCCGTCAGTAAAGCCGCAGGGCACGGAGATTGAGGGCACGCCTGCAAGATTGATCGGGCAGGTATTCACGTCCGAAAGGTAAAGGGTGAGCGGATCTTCGATCTTTTCTCCTATCTTAAAAGCAGGGTTTGGCATAGTTGGAGCCATAAGCACATCAACTTTCGAGAGAGCTCTGTCAAAGTCCTGCTTCACAAGAGTTCTGACCTTCAGGGCTTTTAAATAATACTTGTCGTGATACCCTGCTGAAAGAGCATAGGTTCCAAGGAGAATTCTTCTCTTCACTTCTGCCCCAAAGCCTTCAGCTCGTGTCTTTGAAACCATGGCATGCCAGTTTTCGCCGCTAGCTCTATATCCGTAACGTGTTCCGTCGAATCTTGCAAGGTTTGAGGATGCTTCGCTCATTGCAATTATATAATAAGAAGCAAGGGCATACTTTATGTGAGGCATAGAAACCTCTTCCCAGGAGACTCCTAGATCTTCATATTTATGTATGGCATTCCACACGGCTTTTTCAACATCTGGATGGATGCCTTCCCCGAAAAACTCCTTCGGAACCCCGATTTTAAGCCCTTTTACATCTTCAACAAGAGCTTTCTGGTACTCGGTTTTACTGTCAATTGAAGTGGAATCTCTGCGGTCGTAGCCGGCTATAACATCCATCAGCACTGCAATGTCTGCCACATTGTTTGCAAGAGGACCAACCTGTTCAAGGGAGTTTGCATAAGCCACTACTCCGTACCTTGAAACTGCTCCATATGTTGGTTTAAGCCCAACTACACCACAGAACGCCGCAGGGCAGCGTACAGATCCTCCTGTATCCGAGCCGAGGGCAAAAGGAGCTTCTCCTGCTGCAACGACTGCTGCACTGCCGCCGGAAGATCCACCCGGTACTCTTTCAAGGTCCCAGGGGTTTGCAGTCGGTCCAAAGTAGCTGGTTTCCGTAGAAGAACCCATTGCAAACTCATCCATATTGGTCTTTCCCAAGATTACGGCGCCTGCAGCGAGAAGCTTTTCGATAACATGAGCATTGAATGGAGGGATATAGCTCTCCAGAATTTTCGAACCACAACTGTTTGGCAGTCCGACTACGGAAATATTATCCTTTATTGCAATTGGCACGCCTGCCAGAGGGCCATCGTGCCCCTCGGCGTCAATCTTCTTCGCCTGCTCAAGGGCTTTTTCAGAGACAGTTACATAACCGTTAATTTTGCTCTTTCCTATAGCTTCGAGATACTGAGCTGTCACTTCTTCGGCTGAGCTTTCCTCAATTTTCTCTTTTACCTGTGCAACACTCATCCATTTTGCCATTAAAAATCCTCCTCAGCCTATTTTCGGAACCCTGAAGGCTCCTTCTTGTTTGTGTTCGGTGTTTGCAAGAACAACTTCCTGCGGAAGGCATTCTTCCATCACATCATCCCTGAACACGTTATGAATCTCAGCCACGTGGTAAGTGGGAACTACATCTTCTGTTGGCAGTTCATCAAGCTGTCCAAAGTACCCCAGCACTGAATTAAGTTTTTCCATGTATTCGACAGTTTCCTGTTCGCTGATATCAATGCGAGCAAGCCAGCCGATATGTTCTACATCTTCTTTTGTGATCATGAAAGTTCCTCAAAAATAGAATGATCCTGATAAATTCCGTTGGTTGCTGCATAATACAAATAGGTTAATGGGATAAATATATATTCATCTCCCCTTACGCCCGTTGCCGCCCCCGAGTTCCGCCACCCGAGTCCCATCTCGGGAGGACGGAGCCCTTTTCGCTTCGCTCAAGAGGGCTGAATAAGGGTAAGAAAGGCTATATTTTAAGTCGCTCACGGCCTACCCAAATTTTTTACTGGTCAAACAGAGGATGTGATTACAAACCTTTTGAGAAAAGGATTGACCGAACATGAGGCAATGCTTGAGTTTGAGGACCTTATCCCCAAACCCTATCGGCGTGATCACAACCCTTTTAGAAAAAGGCTTGACCGAAAATGATGCAATGAAAAACTTATCCCGAAAAGCGGCGAGATCAACTGGCGCAACGGTTGCGGGTCAACGTTTGAGGCTCAATGCTTGCGTTCAAGAGGGCAAATTTATGGTCAAGATAAACCGATTTTCAATTTGCTCAGAGGCTGCTTTTCCCTAATTTTGCTTTGGGAGCATTGGGCCTTCTACTGACTTCATTCTATCAACAGGTAGGCTTTTATTAGCTGCCGAATATGTCTCTAAATCGTTAACTATTTTTACAAATAGGATCCAGTGACATTAAAAGCCTCCGATGCAGGATACGAGAAAATTTCAGGAAATGTCATCAAATTTTTAACTCCCACGCGAATTTGATGCTATCCTTAAGGGATATTGATTTTGTGTCAATCAAGTTAATATCTAATATTAAAATAGTATGTTTAATATAAATCTTTTTATAGTTATAACTTCTATAATTATAATAATTCTAATTTTATGCTTTTCATACTTTATGGATTCGTCCATTAAAGGCCATCAGAGCACTAAAGGATATTGAGGAATAAGTGCTGAGGATATTGCTAGTGTTTTAGCGGTTCACCCGGTTATTGTATTCTTTCTTTTTCTTCTTTTACCTTTCCTTCTTTTCTTTCCTTCCCTTTCCCTCTTTTCTTTCTTTCCCTTTCTCCCCTTCCTTTTCTTCTTGTTTTTCCTTTCCTTCTTCCTTCTCTTTTTCCTTTTCCTTCTCTTTATTTTTCAGATATATTTTCTTCTCGTAATACGCCAGAGGATGACTGATTTTTTCACATAACCTATCTTTTCCTATGCAGTTGCCATAGGTTCGCATGGTGTCGCATGCAGGAGGCTTGTATACATTTCCTGTTGCGCCTGCAATATGTTCTATCTGATAAAGGGTTATTTCCGCGTCAAAATCAGGAGAGACATTGAAAAGGTTGAGAATTTCGTCCACTGACATTCCCACGCTGAGCAGGAAGGAAGTCATGGCAAAACGCATAGAGTGGGCGAGGTTTACTCCACCCTGTACGTTTGCAAGGGCATGGGATATGCAGGGAGGAAAGAGTTCGGGTTCCACTTCACCAAAGTCCGTTGTTCCGAATTTTTTCTTGTGGATCTCAAACTTGTCTTTTATTTCGGCAACATAAGGGGTGCAGAAACTCGAAACTTCAGAAGGAATTTTGGGGACTGGAAATGATTTTTCTATCCTTTCTTTGATCGCTTCTTGAAGAAGTCTTACCAAGTCTTTTTTCGCAACTACGACCATTCCGGACCTAAGTTGCCGATTTGTTAATTTCCATATAGGCTCCCTTATTGAAGAGGAGAAGCGTATATAATCTGCAAAATGCATACTGAACTGTAATTCTTCAGCTTCTGCTTGAATCCCAAAGTCTTCCCCAAATTCAAGCAAAAAATCAGTACTTTCTTTTTCGAGCCATTTTGAGGCTGCTTCTGCTTCTTTAAGGGCGTATCGCTTAGTAAATAATTGGTCATCCAAACAAGCAACTAGAATTTGAGCAAAAGGATAAGAGAGAGTTTCGGAAAGAAGCCAGCTTTCATCTTTTATGAGTGGTTTTTCAATCTCTCCTTCGATGGATTGCATTACTCTTTCCATCCCACGAACTCGAGATTTCCGAAGAGCTGAAGAATTAAGCAAACTCTCTAACGAGACTCCAAGGCTTTCTACATAAACAGATACTTCTGAAGCAAATGGGTAAAGAGCGATATGTTCTTCGTCCATTTCAGTCCGACTCAATTCTTGGAGCCAGGAGGTAAGAAATTCTTCCTGCACCATTTGCAATTTCGAAATCTATGAGTATTGGGAAGTCTTTTCCAAGGGAAAGGGTAACTTCATTGATTTTGTTTGTGGGTTTGACTATATCGGTCAGATAATCCAGAGAGAAAAGGGAACAGGCTTCACCTGCCTTCAGATCGATTAGCTGGTCCCTGCCCATCTCCAAACGGACCTTGTCGGTATCGCCTTTTGCTTCCATAAAAAATGTATTGTCTGAAACTCCCATTAGCATATGGTCGCTTATTTTTTCGGCAGCTTTCACAGCACGTCTGAGGTCTGCACCGTTCAGGACGACTTTGGCAGGCAATTCAAGCTGTGGAACTCTTGGTTCTGCCCGAATTGTAGAAGGATCAAGAAGAGAAAGTGTATAAGACAGCCCTCCGACATCAATCAGGAGTTTGTGATTCCCTTCTTCAAGTTCCATCCGGACTGTGTCGTTCTTATCCGCGATTCCCAGCAGGTCCATAATCTTGTTCAGGTCGACTCCTATTTCGCATTCTTCAGCGTTATATTCGTCAAAAGCGGATGATCCAAGCTCAAAAATTCCCATTGCAACATTGGCAGGATCAACAGCTTTTACCGAAATACCTTCCGGTTTTATCTTGAATCTGACTTCATCTACAATTACAGCTAGTGCGGCAACCGCGTCTTTCAGAAGCTCTGCATTAATTGCTGCCTTAAACATATTTCTTCTCCAATAATAAATTTAAATCTAAACTCTTTATTACCCTTGAGATATATAAATTTCTTTACAAATTCCAAAATTCTCGCTCTGTCTAAAGAACAAACTCTCCAAATAAAGTCAAACGGGTTTCTGGAATCGGAAAAACCATTAGATTCAAACTCCCGGCAACTATATAAATCTTGGTCAGAACCAGGATGGCTTCAGACCCTGCTTGAAGCAGAAATGAAGCTGTAGCCTGATAAATCTACTTTTCCGGGAAATGCGCTTTTCAAAGGGAACAAAAGGGGAATTAAATCTCAGTCGTATTCTCTCCAGGTAAACCCGCATTTCGTACATTTGAAGAAGCGGGTTTCGGATTCATCGGCAGATCTCAGCTGTCTGAGCCACCAGGCTGCAGTATTATTTCCACATTCTGGACATTTTGCACTTGTTGTCGGCAGGCCTGAAGTCTGCTCACCTTCCAGAACCACTATCTCATGGTCATCGATCTTGTCTTTGGAGACAAAGCTTTTTTCATCACTTCTTATAGGTATTATGTTTCCGCATTTTCTACACTCGAAATTCCCGTTTTTAGGAAACATCATACTTTTACATTTGGGACAAAACTGCATTAATATCACTTTTTGCATCGTTTATAATTTTATTGTGGTCAAAAGCCAGTTCAGGAACGGAATCAAGATCAAAAAGATCGACGGAATCCGCATCAGACCCAGCTTTCAGCTCTCCAAATCCCTTTGCAAGGTAGCATACTGAAACCGTATGCCCTCTGGGGTCGCGGTTAGGATCGGAATAGACTCCTACAAGTTTGATAAGGTCTACAGAAAGGCCTGTTTCTTCAAAAGCTTCCCTAACTGCTGCTTTTTCTGTACTTTCCCCGATTTCTACGAAGCCGCCAGGAAGGGCAAATTTTCCCTTATAAGGGGGATTTTTTCTCTTCACAAGCACAAGCCTGTTTTTAAAGAGGATTACGGTATCAACGGTTAAACTAGGAGTTTGGGGTTTCATAAAACGCCTTTGCATTTTCTATTCGGGAGATTTCTTTTTCCGCCACCAATCCCTTTCTGAATTAGCTTTTCCGGCAGGGGTGCCAGAATAAAATAATATTAGTATCGGGCATAATGTACAAATTCTTCATCTTATTTCAATTTTGACATTGTAAGTCAAGTAAGCAGAAAAATCCCTTATGCAGTTGCTTCTCTTAAATGTTTCCCTTTTATCGAAACAAAAGTTTTCCTATTCTGAAATCCTTCAATCTCTATATTTTTTATACAAACGAGAACATGTTTGTAACGTTCTGTTTGTAACGTTATTCTTCTATAATAGGAATCTATTATCTTATTTGCTGGCTCAATTACTCTGTATCAGTATCTTAATGGAGGTAGTGTTCTACATCTCTTCATCAATACAGAAAGTATGACGGAGGTAATAATGGAGGTAATAATTCTATATCTCCTGATCAATACGAAAAGTAAAATCCATAAGCTTTGAATTCCTAAATACTAACGACTATAAATAATTGGACTTATTGGAAACTTATATGAAAATCTATTAATTATTTTAGATAAGTTCACTTATCACTTTCCGGAAACTTCATAACTTGCCCGAGGCTTTCTGAGCTTTCAGAAACAAGAAAAATAATATCTATAACTAAACTTTACCTCTGGCAAAAAAGGTGCGTGAAAAATGATAGAAAGTATACTCTGGCTCGCAGTCGGGTTAATGGTTGCGTCATCCGTCATCCCCAGAACCTTAAGGGTTCGTAAACTTGTTGGAGGGATTGGATGGGGTGTATTTTCCATCCACTGGAGTTATCAGCCTCTCCATTATCTCAAAATTATGGACTATGTAAATGTGCTCTTAACAATAGTAGTAACCCTGTTTTGTCTACTTGTAGCGTATATCATGTTTCTGGAGTACAGAAAAGGTCCTCTAAAGATAATGAATAATAGAGAAGTGCTGCATTCAAAGTTTTCAGCTCAGGGTGAGGCTGGTTCCCTTGACATAACCTCGATGCTTACAAGTGCCAGTGCACTCGGAGCTCTTGTTTATTTCCCATTTGCGAATTTCGCCTCTCTGAATACCTGGATTATAGGAGGGGTTACTTCTCAGGTTCTCTGGGTTCTTCAGTATTTCGAGGTTCCTGCGTATATGAAAGCCTGGAATATGATAACACTTAATGGGTACACAGTTGAGATCATTCTCGCCTGTACGGCAATCGAAAGCATTGCTCTCTTTATGGGGCTTATAGGTGCAGTGAGAGCTCCCCTTAACCGCCTAGCTATGGCTTTTATCGTGTCAGTGCCAGTGATTTATATCCTTAATCTTATAAGGGATATTTTTGTGGTAGTTGCTTATGGAGAGCAATGGTTTGGGACTGACAGTTTTATAATTGCGCATAACTACATCGCAAAAGCGGGTTCATGCATTGCCCTCTTTGTAATTTCATATGCAGTACTACGGATTCTGCCCGAACTTTTCGGAATGATTGATGGTCTCTGGGTCATTCTTTCTAAAGAACTGAAATCTCTTCTGCGCAGGTCCGAGGGGGATTAAGGTCAATGCTTGCAAAAGGCTCGGAACCCTGGCTTTTTACAGCTGCGCTTGTTACTGCACTGTTTGCAATCCTTTCCAGGGCAATGAACAGCTCCCATTTAAGCCACGCTGCTTACATAGCAATGGCACTGACTTTCTTTATGGTTCTTTTTTTTAGAGACCCCGAAAGAAAGGTTGAAGTTTCTGACACTTATATGATCTCCCCGGCCGACGGCACTGTCATAGATATTCGAGGCCGGAAAATCTGTATTTTCATGTTTCTCCAGAACGTACATGTAAATAGAGCTCCGATTTCGGGAAAGATTAAGGAAATAACTTACAAGAAGGGTGGATATCTTCCTGCTTACTGGAAAGACTCTGAAAGAAATGAGAGAAATGAGTTTATTATTCACAGCAAGTATGGGGATGTTAGTGTCACGCAGATTGCAGGCACAATTGCCAGAAGGATTGTCTCTTATTCTCAAGTAAATGATATGATCGAGCAGGGACAGCGAATTGGAATGATTCGCTTCGGATCAAGGGTTGATGTAACGATCCCTCATGACTTTGAAATTACAGTACGGAAAGGGGAACGGGTACTTGCAGGCAAGACTATTATAGCAACAATAAAAAATGATAGGGATTTTTGAACATGAACGTATTTCAAATGTTAAGACTCCCGGACCTGGTCTCTCTTTTGAACCTTATCTGCGGAATCAGCTCAATTGCAGTAGCTGCTCAGGCTACAGTCCAGGCCGCCATATTTCAAACTGCGGCGATCCATAATGGATTTGTCCTGGCTTTGATCTTGCTTCTTATTGCAGCAATTGCAGACGGGGCGGATGGGTATGTTGCCAGGCGATTTAAAGGAGGAGAACTTGGGGAACAACTTGATTCCCTGGCAGATGCAGTTTCTTTCGGGGTGGCTCCTGCTCTTCTCATATACTTGCAGTTCGGGCAAATAAATCCTCTTGTTGGAGATCCAGACCCTCTTGTTGCTGTATTTCCGGTTTTTTATGCTATCTGTGGTGTGCTCAGGCTCGCACGCTTCAATTCCGTAGCTTCCAGTAAAACGGGATTTGAAGGCCTTCCAATAACTGCAGGCTGTGTTATGCTTGTTACATACATGTTGCTGAGCGAAAGTCTTGTCAAGATAGACTTCCTTTTAGCGCTTACTCTGGGTTTATCTATTCTGATGGTAAGTTCGGTAAATTACCCGAAGATCAAGAACGTCAAGATTCTCGCTTTTATAGCTGCTGTTTTCGGGATAACTATGATTCTCTACTTGTATAATATCGAATATATGAGAATTTTCTCGACCCTGCCTTTTATCCTGATGTTGACGTACATCTTTTCTCCTTTTTTCAAGGTTCCTATATTAAGTAATCTGGGTAGTAAGGAATATCGAAATAAAGAACTGAGAGCTAGGAAAGAAAAACAGTAAAACCAATTTGTCTGAGGCATAAGTTAACGAATTCCCAGAAGGAAGTGATTTGTTTGGTCCAAGAAAAAGCAACTGACAGAGATAATGCACTCTTTGAGGCAGGGATAAAACTCGGAGCCCTTTACCATCAATTTACGGGGTCTCCTGTAAATTTGAATACAGTTTCAAGCCTTGAGCAGGCTATCCAGGAAAGCATTTCAGTCCAACCATATGTGGGGGAAATTTCCGTAAAAATCGACAGGAATATGTTGAAAAGCAAGCTGAACGACGAATTCGGTTATTCTGAACTTCAGGGACCTATGCTTAAAGTAAAAATCACTGTAAGATACGGCTCCTCAAGGGTAAAAGTCGGAATGGAATACGACCCTGAACTGAATTACCCACTAATGGAAATTCTGGAAATAGAAGAGACAAACGTCTGAAGTAAATAGCCTCTAAACAGAGTTAAAGTAAAAATTGAATTTAACATAAAAACAGGGTTAAAGTAAAAATAGAACTTAACATAAAAAACAGAGTTAAAGTAAAATTGAAAAGTAATGAATTGAAAAGTAGAGAACTGAGGCTCTTAAACCTCATTCTTTACAATTTCAAAAGCCCTGATAACTTTTTCGTTCTGTTTCGGAGTCCCGGCTGTTACCCTTATTAGAGTTTCTCCAGCCTCCCTGAAGGAATCACAGGAACGTACAATAATTCCTTTTTTCATGAGGCTCTGTGTAACGGTTTTTGCTTTCAAAGGGGTAACATCCACAAGCACGAAGTTTGCCTGGGAAGGATAAACTTTAAAAGGAATTTTTTCTTTCAGATATTCTCTGCCCTTTCTTGCAATTTCTATGCTCTTTTTGCGGTGTTCGGTGTCCGAAAGAGCAGCAATTCCTGCTTTTAAAGCCGGAAGACTTACTGAAAATGGAGTCGCTGCTCTTATGTACTCTTTTGCCAGCCACTCGGGCATGATTCCGTAGCCCAGGCGCAGGCCTGCAAGTCCGAATACCTTGGAAAAGGTTCTGCCCACAACAAGGTTATCATATTCCCTTACAAGCTCTGCAAGGTTCCTGTCCGCAAACTCGACATATGCCTCGTCAACGAACACAAGAGCCCTGGTATTTTCAAGGATTTTCCTCAGATCATTTTCGGGAAGGAGATTGCCTGAGGGGTTATTGGGAGAGCAGAGAAAGATTATCTTTGTCCTGCTGGACGTGGCTTCCAGAAGCTTTTCAAGATCTATCGAGAAGTCATGGTTTCTTCTGACAAATACCGGCTTTCCTCCGCATGCCCGTGCCGGAAGTTCGTAATAGGCAAAAGTAGGAGTAGGGACTATGACTTCGTCTCCTTTTTCAATAATCAGCCTGCAAAGCCCGTCAAGAAGCCCATCCATTCCTGGTCCTGAGGCTATGAGGTTTGAAACCGGAAATCCTGTATATTTTGAGAGAGCCTCCCTGAGTTCTATCGCATCTGCTGAGGGGTAAATGTTTGCGAAAGGAGCGGCGTCCACCAGGGCCTGAACAGCCTTTGGAGAAGGTCCAAGCGGGTTTTCGTTTGAGCCGAGTTTGATGATTGAAGCTGGATCAAGCCCGTAGGCAGAAGCTATTTCTTCAATGGATTTCCCGGGAACGTACTCTGCGATATCAAAGATTTCTTTTTTTATCAGTTCAGGCCTGCTCAAGAACATCAACTACCGTATCAATTTGTTCTTTCGTAATCACAAGCGGAGGAACCAGACGGAGCACCGAGTCGGAGGTGCAATTTAAGAGCACTCCATATTCCCTTGCAAAGTCCACAAATTTGCTGCAGGGATGTTTTATCTCGACTCCTATCATGAGCCCTTTCCCACGGACTTCTACAACATCTTCCCTTTCCATATTCCTGAGCTTTCCCATGAAATAAGCCCCGTTTTCTTTTGAGCGCTTAAGGAGTCCTTCCTCCTTAATTACCTCAATCGAAGCAAGTGCAGCTGCACAGGCAAGCGGTCCGCCTCCAAAGGTAGAAGCATGCTGCCCGCGCCCAAAGCTGAGTCCATCCCTGGCTGCGATAGCTCCCATTGGAAATCCTCCACCTATTGCTTTTGCCATGCTCATGATATCGGGTTCTACGCCAAACTGGTCTTTACAGAACCATGTGCCTGTCCTTCCAAAACCTGTCTGCACCTCGTCAAATATAAGAAAAGTTCCGGTTTCATCACAGATTTCCCTTACTTCTTTAAGGTATTCGGGGTCCGGGATATTAACCCCGCCTTCTCCCTGAATGGGCTCAAGGATCACTGCTGCCGTGTTTTCCGAAATAGCCTGCCTGATAGCATCAGCATCGGAGTACGGGACAAAAGTAGTCTCGGAACTCACAGGGGGCATGAAAGGATCCCTGTACATGCTCTTGTGGGTTACACTGAGTGACCCTATTGTCCTGCCGTGAAAAGAGTGTTCAGCAGCTATAAAGGAGCTTTTTCCGGAGGTCAGACGGGCCAGTTTCATTGCAGCCTCCACGGCTTCGGCTCCTGAGTTACAGAAAAAAACGCGTTCCATTCCAGTAACCGATACCAGGGCTTCTGCAAGTTCGGCCTGAATTTCAGTGTAATAGAGGTTAGAAACGTGTATCAGTTTCTCAGCTTGGGCTTGGATCGCCCTGACAACAGCTGGGTGGCAGTGCCCAACATTGTTTACTGCAATTCCTGCCACACAGTCAATATACTCTTTTCCGTAAATATCCCGGACAACCGCTCCCTTTCCTTCTGAAAGTACAAGGGGCTGACGCCCATAGGTCTGCATTACGTATTTTGAATCTTTTTCTATAATTGAATCGTATTTTGCCTGTAGATTCTCAGGCTCTGTAACCTGTAGATTTTCAGGCTCTGTAAAATTCTCTGTCAATTGGATCCCTTCATGAAATTTGTTCCTTTAAACCGGTCGGAAAGTTTTACGAGTAAAGTCTGGAGTATTTTGAATTAAATTCTGGGCATTTTGAGCTATATCTGGAGACCGAATAGCTCAAAATGAATGTATTATTAAGATATTAAGATTTTTGAGAGTATTTTCCCTTGAGGGTTCAAAAAGTTTACAGTCAAATTTCAGAGTCGAGTTCTGCTCTGTCATCTCCGAAACCCAGATAATTCCCTGATTCCCTATGAATGTTACTGCTCCTTCTCAAAAAAGAAATTTTTTCCGCAATTCTTTCTCCACGAAGCATTAGCTAACACCCACATGGATAAGATTTGCTATATCTTGGACGAAAATTCAAAGGAAGGCTCTATTCAGGGGAAATTTCGGATTTTCCTGGGCGTCAGAGGCATACGATGGACTCAAGCCGGATTAATCACTCTCAGATTACTCTCCATACTTCTGCTCCTTTCTGTAAGTTCTGGTTCCTGTGAAGCGTCTGGTTCTTTCTAGGGCCCGGGTTCTGGCAGTTTTTCTTTTTCTACCAGGCACAAAAATATTCCTGGCTTTCGAACTCAGCTTGATAGGTAAATCGATTTCCACCACATTCAGGGTTTTTACTGGTTCATCCGGAGGCTCTTTTCCGGTTTTATCCTGAGGTTTATTTTTGGGTTCACCCTGAGGTTCATTTTCAGGCAACTCATGAGTTTCTCTAATAATTAATTTCCCTAAAGCATTGACTTCTGCAAGAACAGGCTTTTCTGCAGCATCCCGTAAGAAAGATACCCCTGAAGGTGCTTTTATTGTGCTGTCTACCCTTGCGTTTTCGTATAGTAAGACCGAGTTGGCTTTTATTCCCCCGAAAACTCGACTGTTCCTGCCAATCTGCACATCTCCTTTTGAATAAAGATTGCCATAGACAGTGCTATTTTCACCAATGAAGATCTTGTCCTCTGAGTAAATGCTTCCCTTGAGGGTCAGTTTTTCCCCTGTAGTGACAGCCTGTGCCCGAATATTTCCTGTTAACAGGCAGTTGTTCCCAATAACGGCTTCCCCGGCAACCTCAATAGTTTCATGGGAAAGCTTTGCGCCGGCTGGTATAATCAGTACTTTTTCAGCGGGTTCTTTTCCTTCAAAGCTCTGTATGTCCTCAGAATCATCAAAAAGTTCTTCGACGGCTTTTTCAATTTCCTCGCCTTTGCCTAGACGCATCATTTCCTTTATGTAAAGAAATAGAAAGATAATTACAGGGATTGGATTCCTCACTACTATCCATCCCTTGGCTTCGAATCCTCCCCGGATTTTAACTTCTTTTCCTACGTCTAGGTCTCCCTGTACGAGCAGTTTCCCGTCAATGGTTACAAATTCTCCCAGGTAGGCGTTTCCGCCGACCTCTACCCTGTTCCCCAGTTTTGACCACATGTCAATTCTTATATCGTTACTTGCCGCGATATCCCCGGAGACAGCCACTCCTTCTCCCATAATAACAGTATCGCCAATTATGCTGTATTCAATATTAGAGTGATTGCCAACAATAACGTCTCCCTCGACTGTAATCCTGTTTGCTTTGATTCTGGTATTATCTGGAACCAGGAAGTTTTTTAGAATCTCTTCTGACTCTGAAATATTGCTCACTCTCCGGGAAACTGTTATTTCTTGGACTTTATTTCTTGAAATTTTTACTTCTTTAACGTGTGGATTTCAGGTTGAAGCTGCGCTTTTAAAATCCGTTTTTTCTAAATGGTATTCATTCAAAATTACTATCTATGATATATTCTTATTCATTTTATCCGTTCATTATAAGAATATTTGAGCAATAAAAGTAGCGTTTTATATCATATTTAACTATATGTAAATTTGTGTAAAATTTAAAAAGCTTCTATATTCAACATAAAATTTAACACTTATTTCTCTTTTCCGGGGTTTCTTTCACATCTCTATATATTTTTTAAGGCTCTGGGTTCACTTTTCTTTTTTCGAAACCACTCCTGCTCTTACATCCACGGCTGCACCACTGTTAAAAGCCAGGATCTCTGCGGGAGACAGAAGCAGTTGCCCTGTTGCAAGCAGTCTGTCAGTCTCATCTGTCACGAGTACTTCTTCTCCGGCCCTCAATTCAGGATCAATTTCAACTACATGTTTTATGAACGCGGTTTTACCTTTCTCCACAAAAGGAGCAGCTTCCTCTGAGATAACGACCCTGAGTTTCTTTCCTGGCAAAAGCCTGTGGACGATAGAAGCTCCTTCAATACTGAGGGTAAAAAAGCCATCCTTTGCTCTTGCTGTAGCCATACGTTTTCCAGAGTGTAAGATCTGACGTACCCTTTTTGTCCTGGATAACTGGAATGTTGAGCCGTCAGGAAAAAGTTCTTTTCCGATGCCTTTCCCAAACTGATAGTCTGCTATCATGCGGACTCTCGCAAGCCTTTCGGTGTCAGAATTCATGAGAGTACGTAATATATGCAGACCTTAAAGCCGTTCCGGTTATCCGGATTTTCCAGAGCCGTACTGCAGGAAAGTGATACCAATTTATATTCTTCAAAGGAAATAATAACGTACTTATATTTGATACCTTTTAAGCAAGGTCTGTAAGATAAATTCTTGAGTGAACGCATTTTAAAAAACAAATTGAGGGTCGTGTTGATTCGAAAAAACGTTTTCCTTGATGAAACTCACCTTCAGAAGCTTCAGCCCCTTCTGGAAAAGCATAAAGGGAATTTAAGCGCGGCAGTAAGGGAAATTATTGATCTGTCCAGTCCTGACCTTGAAAGCCATGGAACTCCTGAGGAAATCGCTGAGAAATTGAAAAAAGAGAGGAAATTTCCCGGGACGAAGGAAGAACTTCTCAGCAGCGAAGAACCCGTGATTATGAACAAGCAGATGATGAAGTGGCTTGTAAGAAGCTGTTGCTGGTAAGCTTCTGGATGAAGACGTCTTGCATGAGCTGATCAACCCTTACATCACTACGCTTCCCGAATTGAAAGACCATCTTAATTGTTGCAGTAAAAGGATGGGCTGGAATATTGAGGTTTCTGGCTCGGATAGCGAAGAGCCTGAAAACGGGCCTACAATTATGGATTTTGCTGGTGGAGACCGGGATTTTTGTGAGTTTCTTGTAGAGGCGGTTTGCATTTTTCTCTCACGCTGGATGAACCTGGACGTAGAGGCATTGCATAGGAAGTCTAATTCAATTACGGTCTACCTGAGAAATTTTGTCAGACATGATCCGGAGGAGACAGCCCCTGGAGCCAGGAAATATTTCGGTTCCAGAGATCTTCTCTACACAGAATTTTGATATTTCTTTTGTCCATCGCAAATCCAGTTCTATCCTGATTTTCTTAAGGAATATAACTCTGATACTGAAATTCCTCCCGGGATCATGAAAAATTTTGGAACCCTGGATTACGCGTTTAAATAAATCAAAAGCAGGCCCGATTTCTGGACCACTCTTCTGGAACGGTATATGCTTCACAGATACGAGAGAATAAACCTCAATAAGGACGTATTTGAAGTTTTCCTCTCAGGTGGAGTTCCAGATATAACAAGATTTTTTGAAGCCTTTGCAGGTAAACCTATTCAGGAGATCCCTCTCTCCGAGCTGTTTGTTATCTGTGAAAAAGTAATTTCAGTCACTCAGTTCGTAAGTAAGATTGAAAGGACCAGTAAGGGCGGGGAAATGAATTTAAAAATCAGATGCTAGTTTTCCGACGAAAAGTTTATTCTCAAATTGGTTGAACTCTCCTCAAAAGTTTCCGGGTCGCAGGCTACGCCTTCGAGGTCAGAACCAAATCAAATCTTATTATCTTTGAGTTTGCAAGATTGTGTTAATACGCACTCTCGATTACCCAATCATTCTCCTTAAAATCTTTGAACTCAGATTTATCCTATTTTCAGATTTATATTCATTTTTGATCTATAACTATTTCAGATTTATTTCCATTTTAGATCTATCTACATTTTAAATTTATCACATAATATAAATTTTTACGTTCTTATCTTTCCATTTGAGTTTCTCGTCTTTTTTCCTCTAGTTTTACTTTTCGCTCAAGTACAATCGTTTTTTCCTTCAAACCCTCTAAATTTATATGTTTTGACATACATTTTTTTTGCTCGCAATTCTAGCAAAAATATTAAGAAGTAGAAGCAACAATCTATTATCGGGTTTACGAAAATGAAAATATGCGTATGTCAAGAACTTTGAGCTGCTTACAGTCTCAAGAAGGCAGGAGAGGGAATCCGCTTGATAGTCCGAAAAAATATCTCTATTGACCAGTGTTATGTGGATAAATTAAAGCCCTTTCTGGAAAAAAATAACGGAAACTTAAGTGCGGCAATAAGGGATGCTATCGAAACTGCCTCTCTCGCTCTGGCTGGAAAAACTGGTGAAAACGGAGAAAAAGTTTCAAGTCAGGTCTCACAGAATGCAGAATTTCGTAATGGATTGATTGAGGAAGAAGAATTCTTGCTTGTTCATCATACTCTGTTTGAATGGCTTATTAAAAACACTTCCGGGTTACTGATCGACGAATCAACTGTATATGAAATAATTAACCCTTATAAAATTAAACGAATTCCTGAGATTGTCAGTTATACAAACTCGCTTAATGAGAAAATGGGCTGGAAAATCAAGGTTGGTGCAGAGTACAGTCAGGGTCCTGAGCCTGAAACTGCAAGTCTTACTCTCTCAAACGGGAATTCCTGCTTCAGGGAAATTATGGCCCATAGCCTGGCTCTTTATCTGGCAAAACAGATGAAAATGGATGTTCAGGGTCTATTCTGCAAATCAAACGTAACAAAGGTCTACTTTAAAAGGTTCGAATTTCTTGATTTTCAAAAAGTTCCTAAAGGGCTTGAGGAACACTTTGGGTATATGGAAAGTACTTTCCGGGAAATTCAAAAAAAGCCGGAATTCTGGAAGAATCTTATCAAGACCTACAGGCAGCAGAATTACCAGCGGCTTAGCATGCAAAGAAAGACTTTCGAGGCTTTTGTTTCAGGAGATCTTCCATCCGTGGCTGAAATGAGAAGAAATTTTGAGTTGATTACAGGCAGACCCCCTGCAGCTTTCACCCTCACTGAGCATATAATGATTTTCAAAGAAATTTACCTGACGGACAATATAGGAAGTGAAATTGAAATTTGCACGGAAAAGGGCAGAGAATATGTAAAACTTCTTCATGACTATTCTGACAGAAAAGTATGTGAATCCATTACAAAATATTATTCCAATATTTTCAAGTCAATTAACTATCCTTTTAAAGTCACTACCAGCCCCCATATGATCCTTTTTGAGTTCGGGAAAAACCTTGGTTCAACCGATTTTTCTCTGAAATAACGAATCTCGAGCTCTCACTTTCTCGATTCTCTGATATTCAGTAAGATAGATAAATTCATATGTAGGGGTTTCCTATCCTTTTTCATGAGTGACGTAATTTTGCTCTGGGATTGCCCTCTTCTCTTTGAAAAACTGTTTGTGGAATATGGGCTTGAATGCACTCGTGCGCTCTCAACGTCTCTTGGTACTCCTTATCTTCCTGCCTGCAAAGTTCTGATCTTGCCTACAGGTTTTGCAAATAAACAGTACACGAAAACGGGTGCAGGACTTGAACGCGGCAAACTCTCTCTTGAAAAGTTTGTGACAAAAGGGGGGACTCTTCTTGTTTTCAGTCCTCTTGTCCCGAAATACGAATATGAGTGGCTTCCTTTTTCTCTAAAATACGTAATGGAAGAAAACCCATGCACACCTCAGCCTGTGGGTAAGCATGAAGCCCAGAAGCTTGTGGAGAATATTGTTCCTCCTGTAGGATGTGACGGTTATTTCTTAGAAACCGATGCTGATGTGGTATTAAAGGATGGCAGGGACAGGCCCATAATGGTCGTAAAAGAAATTGGAGAAGGCATGATCGTCGCAACCACAGTACATGAACTGCCTGGGGCTGAGTTTTTTGAGTGCAGGACTGCATGTACGAGAAAGATAAAGATCTGAAAAGGAAATTATACTAAAGCCAGAAATAAGCACCAAAACACTTTTAAAAAAATCGATAGCCACAAACGGCAAGAGCGTTTATTAATTCTCATTTAATTCTTTTTACATTTTTGTCCTTTTTATATTCGTCCCTAAGCTTTTTTATTTCTTCTATTTCGTTTTCCAGTTTGAGCACAAAGAAACCTAAGCAACACTTTGTGTATCGAAATATAATATCGTTACCTGAAAAACCAACCGGAGAAGTTATGCCAAGCAAGGTGATGCCCTTTACCTTATACCCGCCAGGTACCAGGTATACATCCTCAGAATGCCCTTTAATATAATCTTCGCATTCCTTGAGAGTTATATTTTTCAGGAGAATCTCATACCTGTATTCTCTTAAGCACGCCATTTTTGTACCTTTTATGTTTTTTCTATATATCAGCTCTAAGTATTCTAATAACCATTAATTCTTGATCGACTGCTAATTAAATTTAAATTAAAATCTGAGAAAATAATATATTAGACATTTCATTCTGAAAAAGCAGCAGAAGGTTCTATATAATTCTTTAATTTTATCCTGATATTTGCCACCGCGACTTTGATTTCCGTTTTCTGGGGCACGTGCACTGAATAAAAGTTGAACTTCGATAAAGTTCAACTTGAAAGTTAAGTAGTTTTAAGTCTGGTGTCAACAATTTAATATATAAACTATTAATAAAATAATAATGGTTAAGCTAGACTTAGAAAATTGAAACATGGCTACATAGGTGATACGCTGAATCCAATATGCTGAAATTCAAACGTTTTTCTGGTTTCAAGAATTCCCACAGAAATCTGAATTGCAAAAATTGAAGTTCAGGATTAACCTATACTCTATTCTTACAGATAAAATACCTCAGAGATGAAATGTTATGACCGGCGCAAAAGTGCTCCTCATGATGGGATGTCCAGAGATTCCGATTCAAACCAGCATTGCATTATATCTTTCCCATAAGCTGACAAATTTAGGGTTTGATGTAACCGTTGCCGGAACAACTGCCGCAAGCAAACTTTTGAAAGTATCTGATTCCGATGGATATTATGTAAAAAAGCTGGTAGATCTCGATAAAACCATAGTGGATATTATTGAAAAAAGAGCGGATTTCGACATTTGCTTCGCCTTTATGCATAACGATGCCGGAATGACTTATGCAACGACTATGAGCTCCATTTCTCAGGCCAGGATGTATTCTATAGTCTTTGGCAGGAACGCCGAGACTCTGGCAGAAACTATAGAGTTCGACTGTGAAAAGATTGTCGCACAGGACGTTCACAACCCTGTTCGTCTCAAAAACAAGCTGGATAAGGTGATGGAGGAGATCGTCATATGAGCTGTATTGAGCAAATGAAGTACACAATTCACCTGCAAAGGATAAGCTTCAAAGAGGCCAGAGAATATATTGAGAAAAACTCGGACGAGGTTTACTACGTATCTCCCGGATACAAAATCTTCAAAGATTACTATATAATAGGAATACCGCCCATAGCTGTCGGGGCTAAAGGCAATTCTCTAATTTTTCCCTATACAAAACCCTGCTATGGAAGCTTTGTCCTGAGCATAGACAACGAAGACAGCATAAAAGAGATTGATCGGCTCAGGCAGACGGGCAAAGGAAAGGCAACGACTTCAGTGAAGAAAGGTAAATCTTCTGAAAGTTCCAGGGCACCTTTAGCCAGCTATGAGGATATGTGGAAAAACAAATCTGAAAAGTTGACATGACAGGATTAAAGAGAAATCTCAACACTAAGGAAGAGAAGGCCCCAACACCAAAGAGAGAATATCTCTAGTACTGCGACTCCGAAGTAGGTTCATAAAACTTAACTTTTGAATAGATCCGAAGATCATGGATTATTCCAGAAAATAAGGAATTAATTTTGGAATCGAAGCACTAGAGGAAGAAAAATTTTACTCTTCCTCTAAATTGATTTTCAAAATCAAACCATATATAAACTTTTGTACAGGGTTCTGTACCTTTTACTCTATTACCAGATCTCTGACCCTGATCCCGCTTTCTACAATTTTCCCTACGATTTTTCCACCGGTAATTTCTGCAGCTTTTGCAGCATCTTTTTCCGGCAAAATGACAAGGAAGCCCATACCCATATTGAAGGTTCTGTACATTTCAATATCATCGACTCCCCCTTCTTTTTGAAGGAATTTGAAAATTTCCTGGGGCTCAAGGGGATCGTAAAAATCAAAGCCGAGTTTTGTCACTCTTCTCAGTTTCAAAAGTCCGCTGCCTGTTATGTGGGCAAGCCCATGGACTTCACACGCCTTCAGCACATCAAGAATCTCAATATAAATTCTTGTTGGAGTCAGGAGTTCGTCTCCGATCGTTTTTGAATTGTCATAGGGACAGGGATCATGGTAAGAGTATTTGGATTCCTCAATAATTTTTCTTACAAGGGTATAGCCGTTGCTGTGAACGCCTGTGCTTGGAACACCTACAATCACGTCGCCTACCCTTACTTTCTCTCCCTCGACAATCTGATCTTTCCTGACAATTCCAAGGCATGTACCTGCAAGGTCAAAACCTTTAATTATTTCGGGCAGGGTTGCGGTTTCTCCACCAACAATGGACATTCTGGATATTTCCGCGCCCTTTACCAGCCCTTCTCCTATCTGGGCGGCAAAGCCTTCTTCGTGCTTTTCCAGGGCAAGATAATCTACAAAGGCTATGGGTTCGGCTCCTATGGCCAGAAGGTCATTCACATTCATTGCGATACAGTCTATGCCTACGGTGTTCCACCGTTGCATTTCGTTTGCAATAAGAACTTTTGAGCCTACCCCATCCGTTGTCAGGGCAAGGGCATATTCTCCAAAGTCCAGAAGCCCTGCATAGTGCCCTATTCCTGTGAGGGGTGCTCCTATACCCTTTCGAACATAGCTGAGTTTTTCGATAAGGGTTTTGACGGTTTTCTCTTCCTTTGTAATATCTACGCCTGAATCCGCGTAAGTTAAGTGCTTTTCGCTCATTTTTGCCCCTCCCTGCATGCTTTATAGCTGTTTTTTAATTCCGTTTCCGTTATATAATTCAAATTCATCATGCAGGGTTTTGACTGCGGCAAATGCATCATCTTCCCGCACTACGAAAGAGATATTGTACTGGGAAGAGCCCTGACTGATCATGATTATATTAATCATTGAGTTTCCAAGCGCTCCGAAGACCCGTTTTGCCACGCCTGGAGTTCCTGCCATACCTGCACCCACGACTGCAACTACGCAAACATTTTTATCTGAAGTAATTTCTTTTACAATTTTGCGGTCGAACTCTTCATGGAGAGCTTTTAAAGCGGGCTCGATGTGTGCCTCACTAATTACGAAAGAGATATTGGATTCGGACGAGCCCTGGCTGATCATAACAACATTAACGCCTGCTTTTGCAAGTGCAGTAAAGAGCCTTGCTACAGTCCCGACTGCTCCCACCATCTCTGCACCCTCAATATTGATAAGAGCTACATTTTTAATCAGGCTTACGGCTTTTACAACATGCTTGCACTGGAACTTTTCCGAAACCACGAGTGTGCCAGGAAGCTCAGGCTCAAAAGTATTCTTAACACGTACAGGAATGTGTTCGCGCATAGCAGGCTCAATCGTGCGCGGATGCAGCACGTTTGCTCCAAAATAAGAGAGTTCCATGGCTTCTGCATAAGAGATCTGCGGGATAGTTTTTGCCTCTGGCACTATTTTCGGGTCGGTAGTCATGATCCCGCTTACTTCTTTCCAGAGCCAGATCTCATCAACTTTTAAAGCTGCACCCAGGATAGAAGCTGAAAAGTCAGACCCACTTCTTCCAAGAGTGGTAATAATACCGTCCTCATTTTCTCCGATGAATCCCGTGACTACAGCAATCTGTGACTCTAGTCTACATCCAAGCCTCTTTTTCACAAGTTCATAGGTTTTCTCCAGAGGCCTGGCATTTCCGTAATCCGATGATGTTATAATCCCTGCTTCTCCACCTGTGAATTCGGTCGATGCAATTCCAAGGGAACGGATAGCTCCTGACACAATCGGAGCAGCTAGGCGTTCTCCATAAGAGCAAATGTAGTCAATTGACCTTGGAGTAAGCTCACCAAGATAGCAGATTCCGATCAGGGCTTTTTCGAGCTCGTCAATGCGGAGGTCAAGAGTCTGGATAACTTCTTTCGCGACTGTGGGATCATCAATGGCATCCTTTACGGCCTCGTGATGTTTGTTTGTTATTTCTGTTTTAAACTCCTTCACAAGGGCAACTTTGCCTTTTGTTGAGGCAAAGAGTGCATTTTCCAGAAGCCCATCGGTTACTCCACCGAGCGCTGAGGTTACTACCACGATCTGGTTGCCTTCTTCACGGTACCTCTTCAGAAGCTGGGCAACATGACGGATTTTTTTTCCGTCCCCAACGGAAGTTCCTCCAAATTTCATTACAATTTTCATGATCGAATCACGTTTTGTCATTAACTGATTATTCTCACACCATTTACTTAAACTATTTATTATAATTTTAGTTGTCCTCACTAATTATTCGGATTGAAGTGAATAATTCTCCAGGATTCTTGTAGGTTTGCAGATTGCTTTCGATAATATGGTTTTTTATAGAGAAAGCTATATATCGGCTCTTTTGCCACTTAACATGTTTTATACTGAGAATCTGTTCTGTATAGGATATGGATACTATATTATAACGTTTGTGTAAAATGGATTAGAAATTAAAATCTTTGGATCACAGAAAAACCTACTGGCAAATGCCCGATAGATCTCAGTAATCGAGATCTGGTAGAAAATAATATATTTTATTCCCGAGATGAAAGACTAAGATAGTTGGAGACTGGTGAAGCAATGAAATATGCTGTACTTATAGGAGACGGAATGGCTGATTATCCAATAGAGGAACTGGGTGGAAAGACCATTCTCCAGGCAGCCCGAACCCCTGCTATGGACTATATTGCAGCCCATGGAAAAACAGGGCTTGCAAAAACGATACCTGATGGACTTCCCGCTGGAAGTGATGTCGCAAATATGTCTATTCTCGGGTACGATCCGGCAGTGTATTACTCTGGTAGGGCTCCTCTGGAGGCTGCCAGTATGAGTGTTGCTCTTGCATCCGATGATGTGGCTTTCAGATGCAATCTTGTGACTATTGAGCAAGGGAGAATAAAAGATTACAGCGCAGGGCACATCAGCAGTGAAGAAGCTAAGATCCTTATCGAAACTCTTGATACGGAACTCGGTACCGAAGAACTGAGCTTTTATCCGGGAATCAGCTACAGGCACCTCCTGGTCGCCAAAAATAATCTGGGGGCTGAAGCGGAGTGCACTCCCCCGCATGATATTACCGAAAAGAAAATAGAGGAATATCTGCCCGGAGGAAAAGAGGGAGATTTCTTTTCCGACCTGATCAAAAAATCTATGATTATTCTTGAACTGCATCCAGTTAATCTGAAAAGGATTGAAGAGGGTAAGAATCCCGCAAATTCAATCTGGGTCTGGGGCCAGGGATATGCTCCAAAGTTTACGCCGTTTCGAGAACTGTATGGGAAAGCTGGAGCAGTTATCTCGGCAGTCGATCTTCTGAAAGGGATTGGAGTTTATGCAGGATTGGATGTAATTGAAGTTCCTGGAGCAACCGGTTATCTGGATACAAATTATGAAGGAAAAGCTAGTGCTGCAATTGAGGTCCTGAAAACCAGGGATCTTGTTTTTGTCCATGTGGAAGCTCCAGATGAAGCTGGACATGAAGGGAGTATTGATAAAAAGTTAAAAGCTGTCGAAGATTTCGATAGCCGAATTGTAGCTCCTATTCTTAAACATGCCGAGGCTTCAGACGAGCCCTTTACGATTCTCGTACTACCTGATCATCCAACCCCGATTTCCTTAAAAACCCATGTTCCAGATCCTATTCCTTTTGCAGTCTACAGGACTGACAAAACGGATTCCGATGGAACAGAGACTTTCAATGAGGAATCGGCTAGAAAAGGTTCTCTTGGCCTTGTAAAAGCTTCGGATCTTATAGGAATACTTGTGAAGGCTAAATAACTGCTTTCTCTCGTTTTCCATTCTATGTTCCTATTTGTTCAGCATCCTTTATTTCCAGAAAATCCTCTGTTCTAGATTTTCGGAAATTTTTCTTGAAATTTTTCTTTTATCATTGTGGCTCTTTTTTGTACTAAGTTTTTGTGAAATTGCTCAGGAAAACGTATATATCCTTTCTCAATATATTCAGAATAGCACATAAAATCTGTGTTATCATTTTAACTTAGGGGGATTTTTGTATGAGATGGCCTATGAGAAAATCATTTTCAGGACCTGCACGCTGGGACCCTTTTGAAGAAATAAGAAGGACGCAAGAGCGCCTCAACCAGTTGTTTGAAGACTTTATGCCAATGGAAGAATGGGGAGGAGGAAAGGTCTACACTCCTGCTATCGACATTAAGGAAGAAGACGATAAGCTTGTAGTCACTACCGACCTGCCCGGTATTAATAAAGAGGATGTTCAGATTAACCTTAAAGAAGATATGCTTGAGATCAGTGCAAAGACCGGAAAGGAAAAAGAAACTGAAGAAGAAGGATATCTTCGCAAGGAGAGAGCATATACTCAATTTTACAGGGCAGTCCGCTTACCTGCAAGCGTTAAGGAAGAGGGAAGCACTGCAAAAATGGAAAATGGTGTTCTTACAATAACGCTGCCGAAAATGCAACTGGAAGAGCCGTCAAAGAAAATAGCTATCGAGTAAGCTTTTCGGAGCAAAAAGATTACATTAAATTTAATTTCAGACTGCGAAAGAAAACTGCAGCCTGTCTTTTTTGAATTTTTTCATGCTGATTTTCCGACTCAGTACAAAGAGATTTTCAATCCTATTCTCAATTTTCATGATCTCGTTCTATTATTTGTTCCGTGCATGTCCTTATTATGATACTTAGAATCAGAACACGGTTCCACGTGAATTGAAAAGTGGCCATTACTGCCGCAGATCTCTTTTAGCCTGTTTTCGATCTGCGTTGAGATTTCATGTGCGTCCACAATATTCAAATCCCTGTCAACCTCAATATGGACATCTGCAGCCACGGCGTTTCCTATTTTTCTAGTTTTTAGCTCATGAAAGCCTAAAACACCGTCAGTAGAACGCAGGACTCGTTCAATATTTCTGTAAGTTTCTGAGTCAAGTGAAGCCTCCAGCAGTTCATTGAGGTTTTTGTAAGAGATATCAAATGCCACTTTAAAGATAAGGAGACTTATGACAATTGCAGTTAATGGGTCAAGTACTACCCACTGGCCTCCAAGAAAGATCGCGCCCCCTATCCCTATCATCGTTCCTAGAGAGGAGAGGGCATCCGAACGGTGGTCCCAGGCGTTAGCAATCACGGCATCACTCTTAATTTCTCGGCCACATATTATGGTGTAACGGTACAGCCACTCTTTTGACACGATTGAGATAATCGCTACAACAAGAGTAATTTTGCTTGGTTCTGGAAGCCCTTCCCCATTATAATAAGCAATAATCTTCTGAAAGCCGCCCCAGAAAATTCCAAAAGCAGCCGCAACAAGTACAAGCCCTGTAAACGCTGCAGCTAAGGTTTCAATTTTTCCGTGTCCGTAATTATGTGTACTGTCTCTTGGTTTTTTTGCGACTCTTAAACCCACAATTACCGCGATATCTGTTATTAAATCGGATAGTGAATGAGCAGCATCAGCAACCATTGCCGTACTAGTTCCCAGGATACCAGCTGCAAACTTGATACCTGTTAGTAAAAAATTTAAAACCATCGAGACTTTTGTTACATGAGCCGCTCGAGAGTACCGCACATCTTCATTTTTCTCATAACTGAAGAGAGTCTCCTTATTTGTATCTCCAGTACCTTCCATAATTTCTCATATCATCTTGACTATTTGAATAAATTTAAAATATTATATTTCGATATATATTATTATCAATTAAACCGGAGCATAGAAGTTAGCAATCAATAGATATAAGGGTATCTTCACTGGTTAAGAAGTTTATATAGCTTGGAATCGGTTTTTGCGGATTAATTTCGCTTTATATTCTTCTATACTTATAAAAATATCCCTTTTATTAACTGATAAATTGGAAAGCATCGTGACACTCAGCAGTAGCGCGGAAAAATATATTTTATTTCCTTTATTCTCTCTTCTTCTCCTTCTACTTCCTCAGGAAATTCTTTACTGTTCAGGGCTTCAGCCTGTGCAACTTCAGGGTGCTGTCTTAGAAATTCCATTGAATATTCAGTAGTTTCTTTTGCTGATGCTTGAAAAGTCTTATCGATTTCTTCTTTACTAAACTGCCCGTGATAAAGAAGAAGTTGAGTTACTTTTTGCCTGGTGGCTTGAGGTTCGTTCTTATAGTCCAGGGAGTAGTACAGCTTACTTATGATAACTCTTAAACTCCAGGTTCTGCTTCGTTCGTTGTCCTTTAACTCAAAAGGGCTTTTATCCTTTATTTTTTCTATAATTTCATTCAGGTCATACTGGCTCGTGTTTAACACCCCTACGGGATTTGGTTTGCAAGCAGATAAAAGCTCTTAATATCTCTTAACTCTGCCCGGGAGAAAAGCGTCATCGGTAAATAAAATAGGACCGGGATAAAGTAAGTCCAAAAATAAAGTATCTTGAGGAAATAAGTTAGTTTAAGATTAATATATTGAGAAAACAGGTAAATTTAGAAATAGTGAATTGAAATATAATGTAAACTGAAAAATAATGTAAACTTAAAAACGAATTTCGAAAAATGGCGAAAAGAAAAATAAGTAATATGAAGAAACATGATCTATCAAAAAATAGGTGAAAAGCGCGGCATCAGGAAATTGTTCTCATCATCTTTTGCTCAGTTGGGGTAACTCTCATCATCGCCGCAAGATTCAGTATATCGGTGGTCTTATTTATGGTTACTGCCTTTACTGCTGCAATTTGTTAATTTAACGGATCATTCCTGTTATTTCCTGTATCTAACTGAGCAAAATCCAGTTGCTCTTACTAATTTTAAAGCCTTTGAGGAAAACACTTGAAATTCGAAGCCATAGTCGTTGAGAATATTCCCCTTATTCATACTGGGGACAACCTGCCCTCGATCATCTGTAAGAATCTAGAACTTCAGGACAGGGATATTGTTATCGTTGCCTCGACCATCGTTGCTAAAGCTGAAGGGGAGATCTTCAGGCTAGAGGAAATTACTCCAGGGAAAATAGCACTTGAGATGGCAGCCCGAAACGGAAAAGATGCGAGGTTTATCCAGGCTGTACTTTCCCGGAGCAGGGAGATGCTTGTGGAAAAACCATTTATGCTTGTGACAACCCTTGCAGGGCATACCTGCGTAAACGCAGGAGTTGATGAATCAAATATTGAAGACGGATTTTTGCTCTATCCTCCGGAAAATCCGGATGCCAGCGCTTCAAGGCTCGGGCAGGAGCTCGAAAAGTTGAGCGGGAAAAAGTTGAGTGTCATCGTCACGGATACAAACGGGAGAGCTTTTAAAATAGGACAGACCGGTGTCGCTATAGGAATTTACAAGATAAAGCCTGTAAAGTGCTGGATTGGGGAAAAGGATCTCTTCGGAAAAGTCCTTGAGATTACAGAGGAAGCAGTTGCCGATGAACTTGCAGGTGCCGCAAACCTTCTGATGGGCGAAGGCGCAGGCGGAACTCCAGTAGTTGTAATTCGCGGGCTCGATCATTATTGTGATGAGGAGACCTTTATAAAGGAAATGTATCGTCCTGAAGAATTAGACGTTATTAAAAAGGGGCTTCGTTGCCTTCAAAAAAAGAATTGAATAAGTAGAGTTGAATAAAAAGGTAAAGCTTCAGAGCCCAGTTATTGAGCTAAGAAATAGCCAGAACTTCTATTTTAAAGAACTTGAGAGTCTCGGGATGGTTTGACTCTATGTTCCGACTTTGCCTGGCTGAAAAACAATTTTCTGCAACGTGAAATAGAACTCATTAGTATTAAAAGCGGATCATAGTTAGAACCATCTTGAACCTTTCCAGGGCACGGAGGGAGTGGGGTTCGCTGGCAGGCATTATAATCATGTCCCCCTTTTCCAGAATATTTTTATTTCCGGAAATTGTGATTTCTGTCTTTCCATCTATCACCTGGATCATGGCGTCAAAAGGGGCAGTATGCTCGCTCAGTCCCTCACCTTTATCAAAGGCAAATATAGTTACAGTCCCAGTATCCTTACGGATAATTTCTCTGCTTACAACGGCTCCTTCCTGGTATTCAATCAAAGCTTCTATCCTTAATACCCTGGCTTTTAATTCTTCAGACATCTTTCCACCTCTTATTCCTTTTACATAAGTCCATATAGCGTCTATCTAGGCATCTGACAAATTTTTGGGCGGTATTCGGATCTTCCAATAGAATCTAGTCGCGTTAGACTCTCTATTGCCTCGATTTTTTCGGATAAAATACCTCAGAATGCGTTTTTATATCTATTTATGTACGAAATCTTTAATAATTAAGTTGTTTTAATTTTTTTATAGATGGGTTCGCCTGCAGGAGTAGACACAGTATATTTTTAATCCTGCAGGTTCAATTCCCCTCTGAAGTTTCGCTTTTCAGCTCAAAAGGTATATGTTCCACTTCCACACCCGCATCCTTGAAAAATTCCAGTGAATCGGTGTCAGGATAGAGAGTTGCATATACAACTCTTTTAATGTTCGAGTTGATGATTATTTTCGTGCAAAGAATACAGGGCTGGTGTGTGCAGTAGATGGTTGCTCCTGCTATGCTTACCCCATGTATTGCGGCCTGGATAATTGCATTCTGTTCCGCATGTACCGCCCTACACTTTTCTTGCCGAGTGCCTGAAGGAATCTCTTCAAGATCCCTGATACACCCAATTTCAAGGCAGTGGTCCATGCCGCTGGGTGCTCCATTATATCCGGTTGAGAGAATGCGTTTATCCCGAACGATCACGGCCCCCACGTTCCTTCGAAGGCATGTGGCCCGTTTGCCTACTACGAAGGCGATTTCGAGGAAATATTCATCAAGGGAAGGTCTTTCTGTCATTATTTTTAATCAACAGTAACTGGTATATATAGCTGTGACGTTAAAGCCTGTATCATTTTTAAGAGTTAATTTTAAGTGTAATAAATTAACGATGTATAGAGACGAATAGCTAGAGGAAGAATTAATATAATCTGTGAGTATAAAGAGTTAAAACAAATTGACTAATTTATAACACTAATTTGTTTCTAATATACTTGTTTATAATATATACTTATTTATAATATTAGAACATCCAGAACGTTATCCCCCGTTACCTGAACCCGAATGGCAGAGTAAATTCGAGATTTTCAATAAACCTGATTATAAACTTCGTGTTCTGAATTATACATCAGGATTATATATCTGGATGTAATGAGCTGTTCGGATAGGTTTTATATAATAATAGATACACGCATCCGGAGTACTAAATTATGGCAACAGGTTTGACCGAACTTTTAGATAATTTCGTGAAAAATCACGATGATCGCCAGTTGCTGGCATTACCCCTTGCAATACTAGCAGTTTCTTTAATAATACTGCTATTTTCCTTTGTGAATAGTGGGTCGCCGGTAAAACTGGGAATGGAATTCCAGGGCGGTACACAGATTTCGGTAGAAACAACTGATTCTCCTTCTGTGCTTAAAGAAACTTTTTCTTCCTACCCCATAACCGATGCCCTACAGGCCGGAAGCAGGGTTATCATGGATTTCGGAGTCATGGAAGATAAGCAACTGGTCCAGCTCGAGAAGGATATCGCGAGTCACAAATACACTAATGTGCAGATCCAACAGATAGGTGCTACCTATGGACAAGACCTGCAGAAACAGGCTGCTCATGCCGTTATAATCTCCTTTATAGGGATGTCCATAATAGTATTTCTGCTCTTTAGGACTCTTGTACCTTCCTTTGCAGTGATACTCTCTGCCTTTTCGGACATCATGATTGCCGCTGCTTTCATGCGAGTTGCAGGGATTGAGCTTTCCTTGGGCACACTTGCCGCCCTGCTTATGCTCATTGGTTATTCTGTAGACAGCGACATTCTACTTACTAATAGAGTGCTTAAACGTCGGGGCACAGTACAAGAAAAAGTTTCTCGAGCCATAGAAACAGGAGTTACAATGACCAGTACAGCTCTTGTAGCGCTTTTGGTCATGCACATAGTCTCGACTTACCTTTATCTGATCATTCCTTCATTCGCACAGATTTCTTTGCTTTCGCAGATTTCGAGTGTGTTGATTGCAGGACTTATTGCAGATATCATGAATACCTGGCTTTTGAATACGGGAATTTTGCGCTGGTATGCACTGAAGCCCGAATTCAGAGGGAGGTATGACAGATGAGAGACATAATAACAAGTCTTTTTAAAAATCCAAGAATCATTATTTTCACCTTAGCAATTCTTATCTCTATCGTAGCTATTCACCCTGGCTATACTCCTGGAGAAGGAACAACTTCTCACCTGAATTTTGGACTTGACCTGGAAGGTGGGTCCTGGCTTCAGATAAAGCTACAGGGAGCACTTGCACAAATAGATGCAGATCCCGGAAAGCTAGTCAGTGGAATAGTTGAACCTGTAATTGGTGCCCCTATTGAGATTACAAATAATGATCTCCAGGTTGGTGGTTCTGAAAATCAGTCTGTTACTTTTACAACGTCTGCCCCTGTTAGCGCATCCCAGCTTGATTATCTGGGTACAGTAAGCGTGGACAAACTGAGCGCAACCAAAACTCAGGTAACTATTTCCTCTATCAGTAAGGAATCCCTTATTGAGTCTTACCTCTCAAAAGCTCTTAATACAGAGGTAGTTCCAACCAGTACCAGTAACGGAGTAGTATATGAAATCAGGACAGCGGTCTCTGAGCAGCAGCTTGAGACTCTTTTGGAAAAAGTTGGAGCTTCTATCCATAAAAACGATGACGGAAGTTCAACTTATAAGGAAGGAGTCAGCACTGATACAAGGGATCTCACAAAGAAAATCCTTAGTGACAAGCTCAACTCCTTTGGTCTGAAAGATATTCCTGTCAGGACTGTAGGAGACGAATACATCATGATTGACTTTGCAGGCATTGACCTGGCAACTGCAAAGGAAATTGCCGAAAAGCCGGGAAAGTTTGAAATTCGGATCCAGACAACTGGAAATGAAACTGAACATGTGCTTTATGGTGAATCTATAGCTAGTGTGGGAGTTCCAAGCTACCATGATGAGCAGTGGCATACTCCCTTCACCCTGAACGATGAAGGAGCTCGGGCACTTCAGAAAATTGCACTCTCAACTGGGGCAATTGATAATCCAGATGAACATTACCTGAACATGTATCTTGATGGCGTCAAGATCTATGGAGCTCCTTTGAGTCAGTCTGCAGCCGAAAAACTGCGAGACGCTCCTATCTATTCCTGGGAAGCTTCCACAGGTACTGATGATGCTGCCAAAACTGAAGCGACGACTCTTCAGGTCCACCTCAGGGCAGGGGCTCTTCCTGTCAATGTAGTGCTTGTAGGTTCAGGGCACGTGGATGCAGGTCTCGGATCGAAGTTTAAATCTGAAGCTATAATCACAGGTCTGATTGCACTGTTTGCAGTAGCTACGGTAGTTTATTTCAGGTACAAAAGGCCTGAAATTCTGGTACCTATGGTCGGGACTTCTATCAGTGAAGTCATTATGATTCTTGGAGTTGCAGCAATTATCAACTGGCAGCTTGACCTGCCGTCAATTGCAGCTATTATCGCTTCTATTGGTACCGGAATTGACCACTTAATTATCATCACAGACGAAGTGCTTTATGAAGGCAAACTTCCTCCATCAAGAGTCTTCTCTTCCAGGATAGGAAAAGCTTTCATAATCATTTTAGGGGCAGCTTCCACAAATATTATTGCATTGGCTCCTCTGGTCTTTATGGGTTTTGGAACTCTGAAAGGTTTTGCCATTACTACTATTATTGGCACAATCATTGGTGTGGCTGTTGCAAGGCCTGTTTATGGTGTGGTGATCAAGGCGCTGCTTGAATCAAAAGGAGAAGTGGAGTCTAAAAATAGTAAAGGTTCAGTTGATTCGAGAAAAAGAGGTTCAGTCGATTAAACATTGAAGGAAAGCGAAAAATAAAGTTTCCTTAATGTGGGTATTCAAACGCGAGAAATTAAGGTGGAATGTATGCAGGATCTCTGGACTTTGAAATACAGGGCAGGTACCCTGAAGGAAATGCTTGGAAACGAGCATGCTTTAGCCACGCTTTCCGAACTTGCCCAGTCCGGGACTCTTCCCCACCTTATTTTTTACGGTCCTGATAATTCCGGAAAAACGACAGCATCTCTCGCTCTTGCCAGGCAGCTTTATGGGCGTACCTGGAAAAACAATTTTACATACTTCAATGCTTCGGATTTTTTTGACCAGGGAAAGCGCTATCTAGTCCGAGACAAGCGTTTCGTGCGTTTTCTGGGCACCGATGACCCAAAGAAAATCTATAAGAGTGTAATCGATATTTTCAAGGAAATTATCAATGAGTATGCTGGAACTGCATCTCTTGATGCTGATTACAAGTTAATCTACATCGACAATGCCGAGTCCTTGAATTCTGACGCACAGCATGCTCTAAGGCGAATTATGGAAAAGTACAGTGCAACATGCAGGTTTATTCTTTCCACTACCAAACCTTCCAAACTTATTGCTCCACTCCGTTCAAGAGGCCTTCAAATTTTTTTCACATATGTTCCGGACTCAGTTCTGAGAGCCCATCTTGAGAAAATCGGCTGTGCTGAAAAGTTGCAGCTTTCGGAAGGCGCATTTGATGCAATCCTTTATTCTGCGAAGGGAAATGTTGCAAAGGCGGTGCAGACTCTACAGCTTTCTTCCTTGATTGCACATGGTTCGGTCATTACTGAAGAGATGGTGTATGAAGCTACTCTAGGCAGGGATGAAAATATTGATAATTTGCTTTCTTCGGCTCTTGCTGGAGATTTTTCCAGAGGAAGGCATCTTCTAGATGAGATGATAGTTGAAAAAGGGCTTTTAGGGGTTGAGATTCTTGAAGGGCTTTCTGAAGCTCTCTCAGATTCGGGGGAAACGGATACAGACATTGCTCGCATTGTTGTGAAAATTTCCGAAGCTGATGCCCGTCTGAAGGATGCTGCCAATGAGAGAATCCAGCTTGAGAAACTGATCTCTTCACTTTCTTAATTTTTAGAGGTCTTTTCTTTCTGTCTTCTTTTACTGCCTCTTTTCATTTCTTGTATGTCTGTGAGAGATCGACCCTCTTTAATTTTATGGATCCTGATTATGTTTTGCATTTCCACTTCTCTCTCCTTTTTTTAAACTATATATATGTTTCTCTCCAAAGTTACTAAAAAATAAAAAACTATTTATGTTTTAACGATTTAATTGAACTTAACATAGCAAATTATATATACAATTAGCTTTTATTTTTTATTGTAAATAGGCCAGAAGCTCAGGCTTCTAAGGAGTTAAGGGGCTCCATTACACTTTTTAAAAGAAGTATGGACCTGGGTTCAGGACATCCAGAGTGATGTGCTATACTTCCTGATGATGGTTCAGAGCTTATACTTCCTTTACAGAAGTCAGATCGGGCCTTTTCGAAAAATCCACAAATAAATCCACAAATAAATCCCTCCATTACTCCCTGAATAGCTCCCTCTTTTCAGGGAGGTCATGCTCACATGGCAGAAGGAATTCTGACGTACACTTGAAAAAGATACTATTCTGCCTAAATTTAAAAAATTGTCTGCTTGAGCTTATTTTTCAAGCAGGCATTCTATTAAATTACTCTTTCTTTTTCAGTAATTGAAAGGTTGCAGAGTTCCCACTAACTCGGCAGACTCATATTCAGACATACCATATCAGCTTCTTCTTTTTGAAACTTTACTGGCATCCAGTAAGATCCAATCCACCAATCCGAAATCCAGGAGATATATGAGTCAATTTATTAAAGTCCAGATATCCATTTTAAAAAAGTATCCCCCGTTATACTATATTATTATATTTCTCCATTATATTTTAAAAATCTATACAATCAGTAATATCTCTTTATATTTATTTCGTTCGAACTCTCTTAAAAAATTAACCAGCGAGAGAACTCACTGGTTTTGGGTTCCTTCAGTATAAAAACCTCAGGCTTTGAACTTTTATTTTAAAATACAAGTCCTAGCTCTTCGAGCTTTTTCCTTGCTCCGTCATAGACCTGCATGTATTCGTCAGTTGGGGTTACTGTCTTTACGTCGTAACATTCCTGGAAAGTCTTTCCTGCAGGTGCGCTTGCATAATTCTTTTCATAGAGAGCTACAAGCTTGTCAAGGATCTCATTTACTTCTGAGATTTCCACACCTGCAGTTGCCCTTGCCACTTCTCCCATCATTCTGGCTTCCATACCTGTGGTCTTGTCGGTAACCACACCCTTTGCGGATGCTACACCTGAAAGAATCTCTCTACCTGAAGCCGTATCAGTTATGGACTGAGCAGACGCTTCAAGCAGGCACATCTCAGTACAGGGGCCTGCACATGGGTAGTACTGGTTACCTGACAGTATATCTGTAAATTCGGAAATTGTTGCACATGTCCAGCCTGCAATCTTCAGGGTTTCCCTGGTGTTGGTTGAACCCCAGCGGATATGAACAGGTCCATCCAGGTGCCAGCTTGCGCTGCTCATAACAATAGAATTGATATGGGTTGCAATGTCGACTATTGCGGTTTCCTCAATTCCGCCTGCATATCCTCCGAAAATCGGCATCTGTTCGTCCATAATAATGTCGCTGTTCCCTTTGTAGTGGGCGATAACTGCGATTGCATCCAGGTCGATCTTTAGTTCACAGAGTTGCGAGACCTCGTGGCTGTCCGTGGAAACCATTCCGCCGGCACAGTCAGCGGAAATGTTTCCCTGAGCGGACAGGGAGGTCTCTGGGCCCTAGACAGCCATGCCAGGCCTACCAGCCATGGCGCAAGCATTTTTAATGAGTCTTGTTTCGGTCTTTGCGGCAAGAACTTCATACGGGCTCTTTGGAATAGGTGCTTTCCCGCGAACTGTGGTCATTACACCGTTAACGATAGTGTCTACTTCCTTTTCCAGGGCATAGCTCAGGTGAACAGGCATAAACACATCTTCGGAAATCGGAGAGCCAGTAGGTCCACCCTGCACAATTGG
>NZ_DAVG01000008.1:74383-74869 GCF_002505485.1 Methanosarcina sp. UBA5
CTGTGGGTATCGGTACAGTAAATCCCACAGTCAAGGAGCATCTCAAAGCCTGCTCTGAAGAGCTTTTCCATCATATCCTTGTCTGTCGGGACAAACTCTCCCTTGAAGTCAAGCCCGTACTTCTGCTTGAGCTCCATTGCCTTCATTGGAATCTTCATAAGATCCCAGTCATCCAGGGTACACTTTTCTCCTACTTTTGCCCTGTCATAGAAATCATAGCAATCAAAGGATTTTCTAAATGTCATCTCTTTTTGCCTCCCAGGATTATTTCATTACCTCAAGTGCTACTTTTGCAGCCTCGGCAGCATTTTCTGCAGTTGCATCCGCTCCGATCTCAGCAATCCATTTATCAGATACGGGAGCTCCTCCGAACATGCACTTTACGCTGTCCCTGAGGTTCTCTTCTCTGATTCTGTCCATGAGATCTTTTTGACCAAGCATGGAAGTGGTCATCAGGGCAGAGCCTACTAAAAGGACTTTTTCTCC
>NZ_DAVG01000008.1:74921-75229 GCF_002505485.1 Methanosarcina sp. UBA5
TCGTGAATATCTCCTTCTGCAACAAAGGTGATGGCAAGTCCTGCTTCTTCTCCTTCTTTCTTGTTCTTTTCAAGTTCAGGGGTAAGGACTTCCATTGCACTGCTCATTGCTTTTCCGGACATCATGATTTGAGGCAGGAAAATCTCGGCGGCTTCAAACTTATCCCCGACAATTTTCATTCCAACGGAAAGGCCCTTTGTAATAATGTCAAGTGCCGGAATTCCTGAAGCCAGAGCCTCCTTGCATAGCTCGGCAGTACCTGCGACGTTTTGACTTACGACCGCGTCGCGTAACTTATCAAAGATTTC
>NZ_DAVG01000056.1 GCF_002505485.1 Methanosarcina sp. UBA5
TAAAGCAAGAAAATTTTACAATCAAGTAAAAGAAATAAAAGTAAAAATGTTAGTGTATAACATAAATAAAAAGATTATAAATTTGTTTTGGATGAAATTGAGAATTTCTATAAAGCTAGAAACTTAATATCAATAGAACTGAATGGGAAATCTGCTTTTGGTCTAAAACACGATTAGTCGAAATTTTGAAAATAGTTTGTTTTAGACGCAGCTGTCTCCAAAAGTGGTGTCAATGCACTCACGACACATCATTCTAGGAAGATCTTTCTTTAGCGTCAAATGGGGAAGTGGATATCCTCCTTTCATTGGTAACTCTACTTGTTTTATATGCTCCATACAAAGGCCTTTTCCACAGACAATGCAGACACCTACTGCTTCATTTACTTTATTTTCTTCAGAGCAATCATAACATTTCAGCATTCTTGACCACCTCAGCAAACCTCATTAAATAGGCAGTTTTCCTTCAGTGCTTCATGACATGGAAGACACAAAATTCTTTTAATGTGCTCAAGGTCAGGTTTGAGTTCAATTGGGTAATTTCCTTCCCAGACAGGAGTTTCCTCACGAATAAGGTGCTCTTTGCAAACCCCTCTACCACATGCAATACAAATCCCAACAGCGTCAGTATTTCTACCTTCTCTGGCACATTCATAGCATTTCATAAGCTTTCCTCCAGGTAAGAAAAGTTGTTTATTTATCCGAAAATTTGGTTAAAATGCATGAGAGTATAATTTATTAATCAATTTATATAGATGATCTTATTTCTCATTAATAAGGGTCATTTCCTGGCCACAACAAACAAGAACTCCCCACCTACTTCTTCTACTACAACTTCGTTACCGCATATCTCACAGAGATATCTTTCCCCTTTTGCAGATACACCCATAAACCTTTCACCCGTTTCCTCTAAGTTAGTATTTTCAAAGCAATTTAATTAAACTTTCCCATTGCTAGACTTATTCAGTTTTTAAGAACAATCCAAAACTCAGAACTGACTATCTGAAAATTTTAATAACAAAAGATTGAATTCGCTATGGGATGAAACCTTAAAAGACATATGGTTTTATGTGCCGTGGAGGGTTATCAAATAACCAAGCACTAATATCTTTTTATATTTTTTTAAATAAGGGATGTGCTTATTTTCTTATATTATTAAAGACTCACCCCACTAGCGGATAAGAGCCTGCTTACTTGCAGGTGTCAAGAAGACCTTTCTTTTTACCTCCTCTTTGTTCAGAGGGGTGTATCGGTTCAACTTTGGCTTCTTCTTCCTTTGGTTCTACCTTCTTTTCTTCTTTATGGTGGGTCATAGATTCAACTCCTAAATCAGTTATACTTTTAGCAATTTGTATACATACTGCATTTTGTTTAAATGTTTTGTTAGCCTTCAAAGGATTTCCAATCTTTATGTTATGTTCGGATTGCTTCTGTCAGCTGCTCTTAAATACATTGTTAATTTTTCCCATCCCTCCTTCTAGCCAATAAAGCATTATTTGATTCAATTGAATCGAATTTAAAAACATTTACACAATTTATAGATTTTAATATTCTGGGACCGCATAATTTGATATTGATTCCACTATCGACTAACCGATATCAATTAACTTTCCTTTCATGTTACAATAAATAATTCTCCCAGTAGTTACACAATTATCCTCGTAATTATTTTAAATTATTTATATGAAATATTTTTTCTGAACAAAAGGCAGGCTAGCATAAAATATTTTAAAGTCAAACAACAATTTTATATTAATAAAGTGTGTGGGCTTTCTGTAAAAGCATTTTTCGTTATGCACAACTTTTTACAACAAAACTACGCGTTGAGACTTTTCTAAAACAAGTTTTATTTTAAGTGAAGAAATGTTAAAAGTAGATAGGAGAGAGGAAACACATCAAATTACAGAACTAACAGAGTTTTAGATCTTAACAGCTTGCTATAATTAAAACAGATTAAAAAAATAGGAAAATATCAAGGAGGAACATGAAGTGAGAAGGCAGTAGAAAGAGTAATGTAGGGAGCCCGAGATCACCGCATACATGGGCTGTATCCCCAACAGCCCTTTAAACAGTGTTCCCCCAAACGCTGCTCAAAGAAGTATAGGTAATTATTCAGGCAATTTTTATGTGGTGTGGTAGATTCTAGTTTACCCTTCTACTCCGCCTTCACAACTCCATAATATACTAATAATTTAAAATATTTTAAATTATTTATAACAAAAATTCTTTCCAAAAAAATATTTTTTTCAAGCCAAAGATTTCAATGAAAAAAATTATTCTGTATTTATATATATAAGAAAAATATTTTTGGTAAAAATACGATAAATACAATCAGTAAGTGTTCTATTTGTAGATAAAGTATCTAACTCTTCCGATTTTTATATATCATCCGTATATTTGACAGAACCAAATAAGCAAATATTTATATCTTGTTAACACTGTTTACACTTAGGTGAAACATGAGGCTTCACTGGGTTGACGCTTTAAAAGGGATGGGGATTATGCTTGTGGTGCTTGCTCATCACAGCTTGCCGGTAGCACTTGATACTTACATTTTCTCATTTCACATGCCGCTTTTCTTTTTTATTTCCGGCTTCCTGTTTGACTTTGAAAAATATGCTGAATCGACTGTAAATTTTGTAAAAGAGAGGTGCAGGTCGCTTATTTTGCCTTATTTCGGCTTTGTATTACTTACCTGTCTGTTTTACTTTTTGTTAGACACTGTATTCCAACCAGGAATTACAAATATTCCTTTTTTTGAAAATAGTGCCTTCTATAGTATTTATTCCATCCTTTATGCACTGGGGCCTCTAATTTCTTATAATCCGCCCCTCTGGTTCCTGACCTGCCTTTTCGTAACCGAGTTACTTTTTTATGGATTTGCAAAAAAGTATTACTCGGAACCAAAAAAGCTTGTACTCGGGCTTACTGTATCCGGAATAATTGGATATCTTTATTCCATATATGTGCCTTTCAGGCTTCCCTGGAACGCTGATGTCACTCTTTCATCTGTAGTCTTTTACGGAGCTGGAAATTTATTTAGAAAATTCATAGAACCCAATGAACAGAAGCCAGAAGAAAAATTCGGCGGTTTCTGTTCGGGATCAGTTTCGAAATGGTCAGGTTTGATAGAGTTAAGTTCGAGAGGGTCAGGTTCGAGCTTAAGAACAGTTTTCCCCAGGATTGATAAGTTTCTTCCTGGAATTTTTATCCTTCTAAATCTGCTATATCTCGGGTATCTTACGGAGTTTTCCACGACAGATAAGGTCAATATGAATGTGCTGAAATATGGGGACTTCTTTTCATACTATCTTCTGGCCTTCTCAGGAATCTTCGGCTTTGTTTATCTGTTTAAAAACGTCAGGGGTTCAAAAATACTGGAATATTACGGAAGAAATAGCCTGATTGTGCTTGCCCTTCATTTCCCTCTAAAGGATATCCTGATAAAACTAGCAATTATGGGCTTTGGAGTCGAACTTGAGTATTTTTACTACAATTTGGCTTTTGCTTTTAGCTTAACTGTGCTGAATCTTCTCTTCCTTATACCTGTAATTTTCCTTATTAACAACTATTTCCCTTTCCTGATAGGAAAAAAGAGTTCTTCTGTTAAGTTTGAATGTCTTAAAGCTTATTTCAGAAATTTGTAAATTAACAGGAGTATTTTTATTAAGGATTAACAGGCTGTCTGCTAATTACTAAAAAAATAGACAGATTTTTTCTTTTTCAAGTTAAAGTCTTAAGTGCTTTCTTTTCATTACCTTTTTACTCTGAAATCGAATTCTTGGACAGCCTGTAAGAAATCCAGAGTAAACTTATAAAACCCTGATCAAGAGGATTGGTTTGTCCAACTGTCCAGTTAGCTTATCTAATAAGGGTTTCAATTAATTCTCTGAAAGGCCACGGTGAATTATCGGTTCTACTTTAATAACTTTTTACTTCCAGCTAAAATCCAGAATCAATACTTATATGAGGAAACCTGCTAGATTGGGATATTGTAAATAAAGGATATTTAGATAGGATGGCAACAGGTATGGAAAGATTTGTTTGAAATGAGGTCTTCAGGTATTTGCATTTGCGGTAGAAGTTTCCTCGTTTTAATTATGTTTTTCTGGAATTGGTAGATAAAGGAAAAAAGATTCAGCTTGGAAATAACTTGTCAAACTCATAGGTGAAAGAGGACGACTAAATCCGAAAGACTGAGGCTGATACCCTCAGTGAGGTCTTTTTGTATTTATCGGACAGGAACGAAATATATTCAAATCTTGTGCTACTGGCCGAAAAAAGATGGTTCTGTGCTCAGGAGAGTTGCGAGAACTCCTGCTTTTATTCGTCCTCAATTTCTGATGAATATAAAACAAATGAAAGGGAGTTGGAAGAAGTGGAGAAAAATAAACAAGATGATAAAGGTAAATCTGCAGGAATCTATGGAGTGGGATCAAAAAAAGAAGATTATTCGCGAAACTCGGACAAAAATCAGAATGAATGGAATGAAGTCCTTAAGATGACAGGGGATAAAGATACAAATGTCAGAAAGCGCGCCGTAGAGTTACTTTTCCCTACTTTTCAAAATACTGAGGATAAGTCAGGAGTATTTTTCGACCTAGCCAAGCTAACTGAAAGCAAGGATGCCCACCTTCGGGAAAAGGCTGCAGAACTCCTTTCAGTTGCTTTTGAATATTCTGACAATAAACAGAAAGCCTGGAACGAGCTTATTAGGCTTGCGTCAGTTGAGGATAGGAGAGTTCGGAAGGGAGCTGTCATTGCTCTTTCATCCAGGTATGCAGAAGCCCCTGATAAAAAAAAGGCATGGGAGGATCTTATAAGGCTTTCGGCTCACAGTGATAATTTTGTGAAGCTAGTCGCAACGCGAGCTCTTGGAGCTGCCTTTTTCTATGTGCCGGATAAAACCCAGGCCTGGAGAGATCTTCAGGCGCTTACTGATGATCCATACGTTTATGTCAGAAGGTATGCTTTCCGCTCGCTTGGAAAAGCTTCTCTCTGGAGGGCTTTAAAGGCAGAAAACGAAGCTACTTATATTTTTGGGCTAAAAGAAGCAGTCAACTACTTTAAAAAAGCATTTGAAGCCTCTGTTGGTTTTCATATTCCGGAGTTTTATTATCCATTTTATCAGGCCCTGTTGTTTATTCTTTTCAGCGACAGACCTGAGATAGCAAAACTTGAAAGTAAGCAGTACCTTTCTAGAATGGCCGATGAAGTAAGGGACATGAAAGATAAACAGAAACTTCTCGAAATCTTTGAACAGTTTGCAGAACTTCTCAGGCACGCAGGAAATCTGGCTCAGGGAGATATATCTGCGCAGAAAATGCTGCTTGAAACCTCTATTCTGCTTTTTAACCGGTTTTCAGGCATCTTTGAAAATAATGAAGAAAAGGCTATTTTCGCCCATAAAATTGTGAAAAAAGAGCATTCAAACCTTGGAAAAACACTTCATGAACGGGTCGAGAAAAAGAGACATCCTTAACAAAAGATCCTAAAAAAGAATATCTGACTTGAAATGAGAAGTTGGAAGCCCTTTCAAAAAACTGCTT
>NZ_DAVG01000021.1 GCF_002505485.1 Methanosarcina sp. UBA5
GGTTCGAATCCCCATCGGAGCATCTAAATTTTTGTTCAAAGCACTTTAATCTATTTTGTCACAATCTTGCCTTAGTATCTCATTAAAGGTATAAAACCTATGAAATTAATTTGAAACTCTATCCTCTTTTACGGATTATTTCAAAGATCTATTGTTTTATCTATCGATATGTGTTTATCCATTTCCATCTGTGGTTCTTTTATGGGAAACTCATTGATCAGTGCTAATTTCAGAGTATAACATAGAGGACTATGTTTTATTTAACAGTAATACAAGACAACATGCGAGAAGTGCCCAGCCAGGTCAAAGGCGCCAGGTTCAGAGCCTGGTCTCGTAGAGTTCGTGCGTTCGAATCGCATTTCTAGCATCAAGCTTTCTTATTAGCTCTTATTTTTGCTCATGATTTAATTTTTACACTTATCTTGACTTGCGGTAAGATGGATATCTAAGTTACCAGATCTTAAGCGGATGTTTTACCTTAGGTTAATATACATATTGCTTAGAAGTTCGCGGTTATGCTCCTAAAAAATAGACTTTATATAACTCTTCGCTGTTTTACGTGAGTTGGCAAATAATTGCGTAGTTGCACAGTTGCCCGACCAAAATGAAAAGCATCGAGCTTAAACGCAATTTGTAACAACAAAATTTTCTAAATATTTGAATGTCACTCTAATATATAGGAAGTTGGTATAAATTGCTCACTCGAAACAGCGAAGAGCTCTTTATATTAAGAACTATCAACAATATATCTTTTGCCGCAAACAAAATAGGAGATCGAAAACTTTAAAAACGTCTTTTTCGATATGGAAAAGACAAATGATGACATTAGATAACTGGACCACGGAGAAAAAAGCAATTAGTCTACAGTACGAGCACCCAAATGGACAATTGTATTGTGGTGATTCGATTGAATGGCTGAAAACTTTGAAATCTGAAACAATTGATCTTGTCTTTGCAGATCCTCCGTATAATATTAAAAAAGCTGAATGGGATACGTTCGAGTCTCAGCAGGCATACATTGAATGGTCCATGAAGTGGATCTCTGAGGTCGCACGGATTCTGAAGCCACAGGGGACTCTGTATGTATGTGGTTTTTCAGAAATATTAGCGGATCTCAGGTTGCCAGCGTCCCAATATTTTAAAGGATGCAAGTGGTTAATTTGGCATTACAAAAATAAGGCTAATCTTGGGAATGATTGGGGCAGATCCCACGAGAGTATCTTACATCTTAGAAAGTCGAAGACTTTCACCATGAACTCGGATATGGTCCGAATTCCGTATGGGAATCATACTCTGAAATACCCGTCGCACCCACAAGCAGAGACGAGTCAATATGGAAACGGAAAACACCGGGACAATTGGATACCAAACCCACGAGGTGCGAAACCGAAAGATGTACTTGAGATCCCAACAACTTGCAATGGTAGCCAAGAATGCACGAGACATCCTACTCAGAAACCAGAGGAACTTGTACGAAAGTTTGTAATGGCGTCTTCGAACCCTGGTGATCTAGTGCTGGATCCATTTTCAGGGTCGGGAACAACTTTAGTTGTGGCAGAGCAGCTTGGCCGAAAATGGTTAGGGTGTGATGTTAATTGTGAATACAATGAGTGGGCCATAAAACGTATTCAAAACGTCCAATATATGTCAGAAGACGATTATTTTTGGTATGACCGGAAGAATGAGGAACGACGAAAGAGTATTCGATAACTCCACTCTTCTTACATTTTGTACATAATAAAACCGAAAGAATATTATTATACTGAATTATTTCAGTATGTATGAATAATCTTTCTGAATTATTGAATATGGTAACTTCAAAAAACTTTTCGTCCACTGAAGACTTCTTGGACTTTTCTGTAGATGCGCTTAATTATGTCGAGAATAACACACAGAGGCTCATAGCTAGGAACGAGAAAAACTACAATTTTTTTGTTTACGATGACAGTGACGGAGGAAACATCACAAGGCCTTTTAATACAAACTTAATATATTCTTCAGATCAATATCCTAAAAAAGTTGCTGAATTCAAACAAGAAATTCAAATCATTCGGACCAACAAAGGATTGCACACAAATAAAGAACGTGAGCTTGTAAATAGGGTGATATACACTACACAGCAATGTATCGGTTTTATTTTGGATAGTATTGGTGAGAATCAATCAAAAAAAGTGAATGGGGATCTTTTTGAACAGTTCATATTGACCTTCATAAATGACATAGGTGTAAAGTGTAGGAGTCTGACCCATAGTGTACCAGTAATTATTGACGGTGAAGAACAATTTACGATGCAGTATCAACATGATATGGTCATAGAGGATGAGAGCAACAATGAAAAGCTTATTGGTTCAATAAAAACAACATCGAAAGATCGAATTGATAAGATATTCATTGATAGGTTCCTATACTGCAACCTCACGGACCATGAAGTTCCACACATAGCTATTTTTCTACATGATGTGCAACGTGGAAAATTAATAAGAGGGCAGTATAATGTAAGTACAACGTTCCTAATTGGTCATTTCAAGGGATACACAGTGAAATTATGCAAACTTGATGGAGTATATTATCTTGATAGACGGCCAAATATGCTATCTGATGATTTTTTAAAAGCGCATATAAAGCCTTTCGATGCGTTAATATCTGATGATATTTGGAAGTTTTTGTGACTTATTAATACTTGACATTGGAACAGGGTAAATATCAAGTATCAGACAAATAGAATACATATAGATGAAATAATGAAACTGAATACACGCTTACTCAAGCGTTTCCATGGAAGTGAAGCTCTTGTCTCTACCTTCCCGTTCACAATCTTTTCCGCGTACTTGCTCAAAAAGAACCATGAAAAACTCACCTATAACATCAACTTTTTTAAATAAAATGTTAAAAAGGTTAGAGAAATTGTAATGTTAATACAGAGAGAAGTTTCATGAGAGAAGTTTCGGCTTTCGTAATATCGCTTTAAAAAATTATGACCTTCTGCTTTCTGTCAGGATATTTTATTCTTCTGTAAGCTTTTCTAGTTCAACTTCTACTTTATTGATTTTTGTCCTCAGCTTTTTAATTTTCTCTTCTTCCCCGGAGCCCTTCTGAGTCTCCTCAGGCTCTTGAAGTATAGGATAATAGTAACATCCTTTCCAGCCTGTGGAAGTCCCACAGAAGACAGCAATCCCCTGGAATCTGCAACACAGGAAAATATCTGGGCCTGGTCTGAGACTTCCAGGCTCTGCCCTATGAACATCTCAATAGGTCCGGATTTCTCAGCCTCTTGCAGGCCTTCAACATCCTTGTGCCCGGTAATAACAGTGCACTTCTTCCTTACGTTTGCACTATCTACAGATTCAGGAAGACCTCTATCTGTTACCTTCCGAAAGAGCACCCTATCTGAAGGCTTCAGATGCAGAGTAAGCCTGCCATGTTCTGCAGGCCATTCTTGCGTTTTGCTTGGTCTGGTTGAAGGTCTTTGACTCATTGTTATCCCTCGTAAACTTCCGTCTTCCACATCTCATAAAGTTGCCGTTTTTCTTCTGCACCCTTCGCCACTCTGAGTAACGTATCCGCCCTTCCAGCCTCGAGGAGGGTAACCATAAGAGAAGGAGAAATCGAAGTTATTCCACTTTCTGAAAGGGAATAACCTGAAGAGAAAGAATTTTCCTCTAACATTCTGCGTATACGTTCAGATCCAGGGAAAACAGATAATATTGCCTCCCTGAACTCCATGGAATATATTAGAGGATTGCGTGTTCAAGCCTCTCATTTTAAGCCTCTACAAAGAGTTTTCTGAACGGTCCGAGGTCTTTTGTATTCCCACACAATAAAAACTCAACCACGGGGCTTAGAATAAGCCGTTTTGATACTGATTTTTGATAAGTCTGGTTATAAATAAACCGTAAGCGTCAAGAGTACAAGGAGGATTTTACACGGCCCTAAGCGAAGAGGAAATGAAAGAACGGCGGCGGACCTTTGACCCGAGGAACTTCAAGACGATTGAAGAACAATATGCTTACATGGATGAAATCTGGCCACGGATGGCAGAACCGGACGAGGAAGGCTTTGATTTACACCCAGACGACCCAAGGCGCCGGTTTACAATGACCTGTGAAGGTGTAACCTTTACCAAGGCAAGCCCATTAACCGAAGAGGACCTGGCAGAACTTGCTAGGATGAAAAAGATGTTAAACATTGAGGATGATAAGTGAACAGAGTTAATATTTTTCGAACTTTGAGCTCACAAATTCATCTATATTATACTCTTTGATTCTCGGCGCATTTTTATGTATAAATGGCTTATTTAAGTGAAGTCATGTCGATGTTTGGCTCCATACTCGCAAGGATGAACAAAAAAACACTTTTTACCCGTCCATGTATGACAAAATGAGCTAGAAGGAAGACAAGGTTAGGGTTAATTCCATGGTGCCTAAAAATCTGTATGACTGTGTATCTGCGCACAAGATCAGAAGAGATAGAAAAGCATAACTCTACATTAAAAGCAGACCTTGAGAAGGCCAGCCAGAGAGAAGAGGACCTTAAGACCATGCACAATAATTATATGTCAGGTCCAGAGCTTGATTAATCAGTAAGCCATTAAGGTGCCTGGGGAAAATAAGCCTTGGTGGAAGTTCTAGTAATAGCTTATTTTTAGAAAAATCTAACTAGCGATGCTGTTTTTGATTATCATACCTTAACTAACAGACACAACAATATTATTATTCACACACTCTTATTGTTATGAATACATCTACCTGGGCCTACTTCTTCACAAACTATTACATGAGCTTGCCCCCAGGGATGGGTCCGTTGCCAGGCCGTGACAGCCTCCCATTGAGCCTTTGTCAAAGCCTCATCTGACCCTCCATCTATAAAGAATATTTTTGATTCTTGCACATCTGGACCTTGCTCAAGTGTTTTAAGCCTATTTTTTACCGATGCAGTCGTTATCATCCTGTAGACTCCTTGATTACTCCAGATATTCGTCTTGTTCTTCAAAATCTGAGTTGTAAACCTGCTCTTCTGCTAGACTTCTAGCCTGCATAGCTTCCACAGCTTCAAGTCTTTCCTTCATTTCTTCAAGTTCTGAATCCTTAAGTATGGAGTTTTGGACCTGCAAAGCTTGAATGAAAACCCGCATATATGCAAGTTTTATACCGTCTCCTTCTTGGGGCCTAAAACGTCTGCCTCTTAGTCTCTCTTGTAATTTCTCTATCAATTCAGAGTTGGCTCTTAGGAGTGATTCTCGCGTGAGTAGGTTTAAAGGTTTTTTGGTGGGCTGGCTTGTGATTTTCATCGATCTCCTTTATAAACAATTGTCACTTATCTATCATATATTTACTAGTATATAGTTCAAAGACAATATATACTTTTATACCTAATCTACTCCTTTCCATCGGATTTATAGTTTTATCAGCACGTTGTTTTTCTCTAGTGAACAATATGTGATCTAAAGTACCGCTGCCTACTAGGAATTATTTTTCTTTTTATCCCTTTTTCTACCCTTTATTTCCATAACAGTTTAATAGGCAAATCATTAATAATAGGCACTATATTAAAGAACTGAGGAATTATATTCCCAAATGTCCACAGCAAGAGCACCTTAAAAATAATTACTGTTGCTTTTTTTCAACTATATTATTTGTACGGAGTTTAAAAAATGGTGTTAAACATTTGGCTTACTTTCTCTTTTTTGGGAAAATAAATTCGCATGATGTCGTTTTTACGGGAAAACTTGGGGAGAAAAAAGGAAATATAAGGGAAAAAATGAAAAAAAATATTTGGGTGATGTCTTCCACTCAAACTTCTTTCAATAATATAAATTCACTGTCTAACAGATCAAATATATTGCTTTTCTTAAGTCTGAAATGTTCTGCTTTCCTGCCTTTGCTGTCTCCATTTGCTTGGGCTTCGGTTATTATCATGTCAACTACTATGAGCCCTTTTACTTTACCTAGTAACCCCGAGCTTCCAGGTTTGTCCGCCCGTCCTTTTAAAATCCTGAAAACTGTGCTGTACGGGTATCCAGTTGCATCCGCTATACCTGCAATAGTGCAGTCTTCATGTTGTGAAATGTAATTTATTATTTTAGTTTCCTTTGCATTTAGCTTTGATACAACGTTCTCTTTCTGCATCTCGAAAAGTCTTTTAGCCCGTTTGAAGTCCTCAATATCTGCAAGCAGATAACCCTCTTCATCCAGCTCTCGCTGCTTAAACTTAAAAATCGAGTAGCCACGGATCATATCAAGAAACATCGGAAAAAGCCGCCTGTTTGATTTGTCCCTTATATCTATATTGTCCACAAAAGGTATCTTAACCTTAAACAGATTTTCTTTAATTTTGCCGTAAATTCTACGGCATACCAGAACTTCGAAAGTTACCTCTTCAAGAGTCCCTCCCAGGAGGGCTTCAGCTTTCTGCAGTTCAAACACCCTATTGTCCTGCTCAAGGCTTGAGTCTGCGTCGAAGGTTAGTTGCCTGTTAAGGAGCTGGTCCGAGACATGGCTTTCTACGCTGGTGAGATACCAGTTAATCCGAGGCGGGATTACTACCCGTTTTAGAGCGAGGTCCTTTACAGTTGTATGAACAGTTTCTTGCTGGAAATTAGTAACTGCCCTCTTAATGACCTCCTCAAAATCTGGGTCAGGGTCTTTATCATCTGAAAATAGAATCATACCTGGAGTAAGTCCCATATAGTAGGCTGCTTTTGCTGAAAGGCTCGTTTCCCTTTTCCATCTTCGCGGGATCAGGTGCAAATGTGCTTTTAAACCATGTGATTTGCCGCTACCACTTTCTCCATTTACTGAGATCTGCAAGCCTGCAGTATTAAGACAGGACTGACAGGCAATTGATATTGCTATCGCTTCTTGTGTATCCTGATCTCCCGTATGTTTTTTCTGTATAACATCTAGTATGTATTTTATCGGGTTTCCTTCAGCAAGTATCCGCTCTGCCTCTTCTTCTGCTTGCTTTATTATTTCAGGGGGTATATCTTTCTCGTCGAAATCTGTATTATATGGGTCTTCTCCTTTAGCTTCGGTGTCTTTTTCTACCTGTCTGTCGGGCTTCTGCATAGAGTTTTGATTTCTGAAATTGCAGTTTTCACATTTTGAGGCGGTAGGATTCCCACTTGTTACTGTGATATCTGCAAGCTTCGTTTTTATGGTCTCACATTTCCACGGCTTTTCTGCATCGATATATGAGAGCTCTTTTAGTGTCTGGTCTCTATCGTACTGTTCCCTAAAAATGTACTTACATACCAGATCCATTACTTCCGCATCAGCTCCGTTTGCTCCCATATCTGCAAGAAGAGCGATAGTAAGCTGTCTTCCTTCAGCGCCGTGCCAATCTCTGATATTATGGTTTTTCTGGTGCTCCATAAATATATCTCGAAGGCATGGCTTACATCTCCCTAGGGTAGACTTAAGCTTGTTATTTGTCGTAAATAGCGTGTTGAGCCTCTGTATCAGTTCGTCAGGCATATCAGGCAGGTCCTCTGGGGTCATAGGCTCTCGATCAAATTGATAATAAGAGCCTGTTTTGTGTCTGCTAGGGGGGAGGACTACGTTACTCCCATCTGATAACATTTCTATTCCCAAATCGTGGCGCTTTTGTGAGGGTAGCTTGGGAGTATACTTAAAAAATAAATGTGCTCGACCTTCTGTGCGTCTTGATATCAGCCAGTCTTCAACGTTAAGTCCCTCTGTGAGATATTGCCAAATGGCAGGGTTCCAGTCATCCACATCTACAACAAGAACACCGGAACGTTTCCCGCATTGCAGACCAATATTAAAAGGCTCTTTCGCACCAGGTCCCCAGAAATTTAAGATCTCGGCTTCTGTTCTGTGGTTGTCCCTTTCCTGCCAGGCTCTCTCTATTGGTCTTTTACCTGCGGTTTTTTCATTGGTGTATGGGGAGCTCAGAGGATGAACTATCCAGCCTAGACCCGTATACCTTTTTGCAGAATCCATTATATTATATTCTGCTTCTGGCATCAAATAAGTCCCCTTTTACGTTTTATAGCCTCAAGAGTTGTTTCTCCTCTTTCAATGGAATCTAGTATTTCCTCGAGGCGTGCCTGAGCCATTTGCTCAATTTTGAGCATGGTCTGAAAAGCCTTAGGCATATGTTGGTCCAGCTCGCTGTCGATAGATACTTTTTTATCATTTGCAAGAGTAGTATTCATTGATATTCACGACCTTGAATATTATTGGAGCCGGTCGTATCTTGGAGGGTGCTCCCGGCTACAATTCTCAGTCTGTTTTCGCTGTCCAGTTCTATTGTTACAGTTCTCATTTTTGGGTTGATCGACTTCATCCACTGCATCGGAAGCGAAATCATGTAGCTTCCCCCTTGTCTGATTATTTTTCTCTGTCCGAAATCAAACGTATTTATCATCTCCTACTTTACTGATACTTGATTTCATGTCGCACTTAATATTTATTTTTACATTTATATTTTAGTACTCTGCCCGTATCCTGAGCAATTACAAGGTATCGGCAATTAATCGGTTTATTACCGACTAATTGTAATACGAATACACATTATAACAATATATACTTTATGAGTTGGTAAATCTAGATTTAATACTGATATATCGGTAACTGATCGAAATTTGTCGATTATCGGCTATTAACCGATATATTATAATATTGATTCTAACTTCTTTATAATATGCAAAAAAAGACGAATAAAGGGAAAATATTAGGTTTTTTATTAAGTTCTTGTAAAACGACTGCAGATTTAGCATATAAGTTAGGCTACGTTGATTCAGAAGGTATTGCTCGGTATAATATAATTCATAAAGACTTAAAAAAACTCGAAGAGGAAGGATATATTAAAAGTGAAAGAGTGAAAGAGGAAAAAAGGGTAGGTAATATTCCAACATTATATTCAATAGACTTCAACATTGAAAACTTAAGGAGAATGTTGGAAGAATATCCCGGATTAACATTAAAAATGCAAAGAAATGAGTTCGTTTTAGAAACTATATTTCGAGAACATTCAGACTTAATATATAATTCCACTGAGGAGGAGTACGTAGAACAGATTGAAAAGATTAAATCGCATATTAAAGTAAATAAGGAGAGTCTGAAGGAAAAATTAAAATTATCCACTGAATTTTTTAAAATTTTTCTTATGAATGATGAGGAAAGGATGAAGAATCGTATTAGAAGCATTGTCCGAATGTCAAACGAAGAAGTATATGCAATGCATTTTATAATAAACGATAATCCAGACAGTTTTGTTAGAATAAATGAAACAATTTTTGGTATTGACATGGCTTTTAAGGCTTGTGTTAGCGTTGATATACTGAATGGAAGATTTAACAGGAAAGCAGAGGAATATGTAAAACAAATGAAAAATGAAGTCTCAGATGAGCAAATTGAGATACTGAGACATTATTATAAAAGCATTGAGGTTGCACCCGAGTTTCTTAGAGGTAAAAAATTGGTTACCATACAAAACAACAAACTTCAAGAAATTGAACATGAATTTCTAGACAAGGGTGGAAAATTCGTAAATTATGATGCCTTATAATTCGAACTGTGCCTTTACTAGATAACAGCAATGAGAATTTAAAATTAGTAAGGACAAAAATATGCAAAAAATAAGAGGAGAAGTAAATTCTCATCCTTTGTTATTCCCATCTTCTATTACTGCGTTGTTATTTAGGATTATAAGAATCGTTTTCAAGCTTTATTTCAGCCACTCTTTCTTTCTCTATAGATTACCCTGCTCTAACCTAAAAATAGATCTCTCTCATTGATCTACTGCCTTCTCACTACCATGACCTCATACACATTTCCAGTGTCCATGGTCACAGAACGGATGCTGTCCAGGCTGACAATGAGGCATTGGTCCACGACAAAATCCTGTTGGATGTCCTATACATTTCCAGTGTCCATGGTACAGATCAGATGCTGTCCAGGCTGACAATGAGGCTTCGGTCCATGACAAGGTTGTGCACTTGCCGCAGCACTTGTCAATGTTGCTACAAACAAGACTGCAAACAAAATAATTATTGTCTTTTTGATTTGGCTTTTCATATCCCACATTCCCCTTATATTTTAATGTTTTTTGTATGTCTTTATTTATGAGAAAATAACTTTCAGTAGCTCTTTCTTGTTTTTAAGCAACCATTCACAATTATCTCAATTTTACCTATATTTTTAATATTATACATTATACATATAATATTAAGATTATATGACCTGTAGGAGTACATTCCCTTGAGCTTTTTGGGTAAATAACGACCTACAGTAAGGTGTCAAAATACAGATTAAAGGAAAAATTTCTTATGTATTCCAAAACTCCATTCACACAACAGACTGGCCTCATTAACGCTAAAAATAATAGAAAAGAAAGAGCCAAAATATGTATTTCGATTATTTTGGAATAACGTCAATCAATTAATGGCGGACTGTCTGCTTTTTTTAGTCATTTCATTTTAGCTAGCAATTCATTGAGCCTTGCTTCAACTAGCTCATTAATTTTTGATTCCAGTAATTCATTGAGATTATTATCGACAGGTTTAACCTTTTCCTCTAAATCCATTGCAGTCTTAAGTGTTAAAACAGCACCGCATTTATAGCAGAAAAGATTGTTCGGAGTATTAATGCTCTTACATCTGGGACAAACATTAATTTTAGGTTTGTTTTCCTCTTCTTTAATTTCAATACCATTTGCCTTCAAAACCGCTTGGTCTACATCCCTACCGGACAAGTGGACATATATGCTAGGCATATTAGAGCCCTGGACCCATCCAAAATGCATATTCATTTGAGCCTCTGTCAGATGGTTTGCCATATATGTTGCTCTTGAATGCCTGAAGAGGTGAGTATGAATCCTTTTCTTAATTCCAGCAGTCTCTGCTATCCTTTGCAACTGCATTCTGATAGCATCATATCGCATTCCCTCAAGACCTTTTTTCCTGCGTGACAGGTTAAACCATAAAGGAGCTTCTGGATTGTCTCTTTCTGGATGCTCTTCTAGCCAGTTCATTAAGTATGAGACACTCCAGACAGCTCTAACTCTTCTTGGGCCTGTCTTACCATTAACAAGTATGACCGCTCCATACTCATCGAATTTGACATGCTTAATTTTTAACGTACCCACTTCCCCAATCCGGGCACCAATATCCCACAATAAGCCTATCATAGCTTTGTCACGGGTATTTGGTGCAGCATTAATCATTTTTATAATTTCTTCTTCTGTTAGCATGTCTTCAGGCAGCTTTTTGTCCTTATTTTTAGTACTGGTAGTAAACCATTTAGTAAGCTCAGGCTCTTCTCCTTTACATAGCCACCTATAAAACTTCTTCAGCGCAATTTTATAATCATGTCTCGTTGCTTCGCTTTCTGTTTTTTTGTTTATTGCAATTAAGAGCTCTTCAATATCTGGTGTAGTGACCTTGTCAAAATCTTTGTTTATTAAAAGTCCAATACTCTTTAAAGTAGCAATATATTTCAAAACCCGTTGATCAGATAAGCCTTCAGTATAACAGCTATGAACGAAATTTTTTATTAGTTTTATATTTTCTTTTGACAACCCAGAGTCATCTAATGAATCTATCCTTGCCTGTACGTTTATCTTATAGAGCCCCATCTAATCGACCTCTTTATACCAAAATATTAAGGATATTTAATATTTAAAGGTATCTGGGGCATTGAACATCAAGTTTGAAGCTCCATCGGAGCACTTTTTTTACA
>NZ_DAVG01000065.1 GCF_002505485.1 Methanosarcina sp. UBA5
TCTCTTAAATAAATGAATAAATGGCTCTGTCATTTTTATGATTTTTGATATAGAATTTGACAGATAGCATGAATCTCAGATAAAATCTAGATACTATCCAAAAAGTCAGGTGCCAAAAGTGCTAAAATGGGGCAAAAATCTCTACTAATTTACCTTATAGTGATTGTGAAGCTGGAACATCAGAGGCAATTTGACGAAATTTATGAATACTGTCAATTAATTTTTGACAAAAAATTGAAGCTTCCCACTAAATTTAATTTATGCTGTCAAACTAAGGTTTCAAGGGTGTTCGATATCCGAACCTTTTACCCTAAAAGGTTCGGATATCAAAACATCCTAAGAAATTAGAGTTATAGATTATTTGCTGTAAAACAGATTTTACTACTAACACATAATTTTTTACAACGGAACCTTTAACCATTATCTACTTATAAATTATCTACCTACATGTAGGTAGATTAATTATATAAAAATTAAATTATGAAGAATCTAGTCTAAATTTGGAGGAACAAGAAATTGAGTAGTATCAATCTTTCACTATGTATCAAAGAAAAAGCCTTAGGAATAGGTTACGATTTATGTGGAATAACACCAGTTGATTTGGTTGACGAATATTCATCACGTCTTGATGAAAGGATTAGAAATTTCTCTGAGTCACGTGCATTATATGAAATGCTGTATCCTCTAGCTTTTCCTCAAAAAAATGTAGAGTGGGCCAAATCAATTATTGTTTGTGTTAGAAGATATGGAAAATATAAAATTCCAAAGGAATTCGATGGTTATATAGGAAAAGCATACCTAGTTGATGGAAGAATCAAACACTCTAAAGAATACTCTTGGAGACTCGAGTTTGAAGCTTATTTAAGCGAGCTGGGGATTAAATATGCTTATGGAATAGTTCCAGCTCGTCTGGCTGCAGTAAATGCCGGCTTAGGACGTATAGGCAATAACAACTTTTTCTACACGAAGGAATATGGTTCTTGGGTCTTCATTGAAACGTGGGTAATTGACAGTGAAATGGAATATGATGAGCCAACACGTTCATTAAATTGTCCAGATAATTGCAATAAATGCATAGATTCATGTCCAACAGGAGCTTTGAACATGCCTTTATCAATGAACTGGGAAAAGTGCATCGCTAATCTTACGAGTGGGTTGAATTCGCAGACAGAAGGACTGAAAGCCGAGATGGGAACCTGGGTATATGGATGTGACGTCTGCCAGAATGTATGTCCCAAGAATAAAAATAAATGGGAAGAAAAGGAAAATTTTGTTGATCTATCAGATATTGCACCACATTTATCTCTCGAAAGTATATGGAACATGGATGAAGAAACTTTCCTTAATATAATTCAACCCAGGTTTTGGTATATAGGACAAGATGGCCTATGGATATGGAAGTGTAATGCTTTGAGGGCTATGGCCAACAGCGGAGATCAGAAGTATCATAAATATATTAAAGAAGCTGTAGAGAATCCTGATCAGAATATTCATAATACTGCATTATGGGCCTGTCAGCAACTTGGTATATAATATAATAAGCCCATTCGGAAAGTGAGTATTTTATGAATAGTGGTTATGAACAAATTTATGAAAGCCTCATACTCAAACTAGACAAATGCGATTTTGTAGAAGTTGCTGAACGGCTTGGTTTGTTACTTCAGCCGAACGGGTCTCTATCTGTCAACTTTCTTGGTCGGGAATATGAGATGAGTTCTCACGGTGTTTATCCAACTGACGGCAAGCCGGTTAATGTCAACAACCGCAGTGTTCTGGCTTACTATTTATTATCTAAAGGCAAGGGCGAACCTGCGTATTCATATGTGCCAATTTATAATCTTACCGGCGTAGTAATAACATCCGGCACAAATACAAAATGGATGACCGATCAGCTTGGTAAAACATTCAGTCAAGATTATGCAACATTCGGTGAAGCTATTTGCAGATTAGGTGGGGTTTTTAACGGCAAGCTGAAATCGGGCGGCTATTCATGGCTTCTTGAAGCATTGCCTAAAATCCTCCTCCAAATCGTATATTATGAAGAAGATAATGAATTTCCTTGTGAAGTTCAAATTCTGTTTGATAAAAATGCTTCGCGCTTTCTGGAGTTTGAATGTCTGGCTTTTTTAGAGGGATGTCTTGTAAGAGCAATAATCATGACAGCAAAAACAGGAGATACAGCTGGATGGGTATAATACTGATGCATGTATTATATGAAATGCAAGATGCTTTTCTTATAGATTGATCTAGGAACTAAATTTATATGAATGCGTATTATCCAAGTACTTAAAAAAATATGTGTATTTATATGACAGATAAAAATCAGACCAAGCAACAAATACTCCATTACGCAAGACACTTTTTGCAATGTCAAGGTTATAATGGATTTAGCTATAATGATATTTCCCAAAAACTGGGTATAAAAAATTCTTCAATACATTATTACTATCCTAGAAAAGAAGATTTGGTTGCTGCCTTGCTCGAAGATAGCAGAGAGAACTTAGCCAAGACTATTGTCCAAATAGTGGAATCTGGAGGGTCTGCTCGTGAGCAGCTTCAATATTATTTCGATTACGCATTGAAGGATTTTGATGAAGGCAAACGTATCTGCCCTCCTGGTTCAGTGATCCTTGATTTTGATAAACTTCCTGAAGAAGTTAAAAAGCAAAATTTGTTGCTAATTCATTATATATTAGATTGGATCTCCAAGGTTCTCAGAATCGGCCTAGAACAGGGGGAATTTAATTTTTCAGACCCTGTCGAAACACGCGCGGAGTTGATAGTTGAAACATTAATGGGTGCAAGACTGTTATCTAGCATCCAAGGTAGAAAAACACTTGTTAGATCCATTTCTTTAATCAAATCTGACCTTGGGTGGAAAGATTAATTTTTTTTACATTTAGTATCTACTTACATATAGGTAGAGAATTTCTGATTATTAAATCAATTTTTTGCCCAATAGAATTGAAACTAGTAGGATGCATAAGTTTGGAGGCGGTCTATGATGCCTGTTATGAGTATTTTAAGTTGTAAAATGCTTCAAGATGAAATAGTTTGGCTTATTGCAAATGATTTTCAAATAAAGAGAGTTCTAATTGTAGCAAATAAGAATATCTCTGAATTTACAGAAAAACTAGATGAACAGCACATCTATTATGACGTTGTTCCTTTTGAAAAGTTGCCACAGATGCTTAATAATATCGACAATGATGAATTCACTGTTGTGATTAACCTTATGGAACTTGGGCTTCATGCAGTACCAAAAATATTGAAGTCTGAAGTATATCAAAAGATTAGGGAAATGATACCATTTTCTAATGGGTTACTCATTTTTTACGGTCTTTGTGGTAATGTTCTAGGCAACGTGGAGGAAGATTTTTGTCTGGAAAAAGATGGTTGCACTGTGCGGATACTAAGGGATGATGAAAGAATTGTAGATGACTGCATAGGAGCAACAGTAGGCGGTGGTGCAAACTACCTCAAACTCCTTAAAACCCACAGCAAAGAGCCTGCTTTCTTCTTTACACCTATGTATGCAAGTTCATGGAGAGAACTTTTAAACATCAATAAACTTAATTGTAATCCTGATAAAGCATTAAAAATGGCAAAAAAAATTAATGACTTAGCGGGGTACTCAAGGGTTGCAAAGGTCAATACAGGTCTTACATATGTAAAAGATATCGATAAAAAGATCAATGAATACGCAAAATTGTTTGGATATAATACATTTGAGGTCAGTGGGACCCAGAAGATATTTGAAAAGTGCTATCTTTCCATCAAGAAAGAAATCATGAATGTAGTTTGATTAAAGGGTCTTTCAATGCCTGTATTAAGTATAGTTGCTTGTGAAATACTTGAAGATGAACTAGTATATGTTCTCTCAAAAGACCCTGAAATTAAAAGGCTATTTGTGGTAGAGAACAGAAACAGCTTTCGATTTATAAAAAAACTCAAGTATGAAAATCTTAAGCCCTTTACGTTTTCTTCTGACAAGTTGTATCCTACTATATCGGAAATCAATAGAGAATCACTCGGTAGTTTCGTGAGAAAGTTCTCGAATATTCCTCTCTGCAAAAAAATATCTGATCTTATATTCAATAAGGAAAAAAAACAAGAATTAACTGTTGTTGTGAATCTTCTTAGAAAAGCTTTACATTCTGATATTGATCTTTTGCAATCTGAAGTTTATCTGAATGCCAAAGAAATGTCAAAAATCTCAAATGGTATTCTTCTATTCTATGGAAAATGTGGCTTCAGTTCTGAAAAAGTTCAAGCAGAATTGCAGCAACTTGATTGTCCTGTTTATTTTCTGAGGGATGATGGAAGAAACGTTGTTGATGACTGTATAAGCATAGCACTTGGAGGAAACGAGATTTACACAAAAACAATGTTATCGGGAAATAGTAAAGGAGCTATATATGCAACACCAATGGTGCTTTCCGACCTGAATGAAACTAATTACAAATCTTCTGAATCTTATAAAAAGATTAGCAAATATCTAAATTCCCCTATGTATAGTCTTCTTTTTAAAATTAATAACCCAGACTATAAAGATGTTAATTTTCATAGAAATGCGTCTGAATTTGCAAAAATTTTTAACATGGATATTATCAACGTAAATGGGACAATGAAGATAGCAATTAATTCTTACATGGAAGCTAAAACAGATATATATAAAAATCTGTAATAGTTTTAACTATATTAGAATTATTTTGCCTATTTAAAAATGTAGGTATATTGTAATGAATTACCTAAATTCCCATTTGGCTTAAGGTATCTATAACTTCATTGCCTATTTTTTACAAAAATATAGTTTCTGTTTAGTAACACTTATTTTAATCGATATCTACAGACACTGAGAAGAGTACCTATGTGTTTCTGTGTATTTTTTTGCATTTGATAGTGCCGTAGTTGGAGTAAACAAGTGTATTCCTA
>NZ_DAVG01000030.1 GCF_002505485.1 Methanosarcina sp. UBA5
ATCATGCCCTGTTTTTCATAAAGCTCGGGCTTTGTAGAAAGTTTATCAATAATGACTTCAAGAGTCTGAATATAAATAAGTAAAAAAATAAATTTCTTAGGAATTTTACAAAGCCAAAGATTACGCTGTGTTTCCTACACACTTTCTTTCCATTTATATATGTTTCTAGTAATCTAGTATTCGTTTACCTAAAAAGGAAAGATATTATCCAGTAACATATAGGCAATTGGAATTTACAGAATTTTAGGCACACAACTTCCTCATCATTTTTTGCAACAGAACCCTCTAAGTAGATACTAAATTAAGTGAAAAGCAAACATGATAAAATTAGAATCTATGTATAATATAATATATATAAAAATCTAAATATATAACTACGATTAGCGGACTGCGAACTTTGAGGAGATATCGCAGTTCAGTATGAATGGAAGAGCCAATAATATTAAAATTAGTCTGTGCAAGTTGGAATGTCATTTTTCGGCATTGCCATCCTGTTCTGGCTAATCTTCGTCAGCAAGCTTGAAAGACATGGGGTAAAAATGGTACAAGACTACCTGCCTCACGTATCCATGTGCTGGCAAAGCTAACCGGGGCAATATGCAACCTCACTTGTTCCTACTGTTTTTTTCTTGATAAGGAACTGCTCTATCCCGCTACGGCAGCGGCTGAAAGTTCAATAGTTGTCATGATCTCAAGAAAAAAATAAAATGGGGAGTAGAGACGAAAAAAATCTAAATTTGTTAATCGAATATCGGAGGGCAACTTAAAAGCTACAACCGAGCTATCATACAATTTATCTGGGGATTAAGAATGGCAGAAAAGAAACCAAATATACTGGTCATCTGGGGAGATGACATTGGCATCAGTAACCTCAGTTGCTATAGTGACGGCCTGATGGGATACAGAACACCAAATATTGATAGGATTGCTGATGAAGGCATCAAGTTTACGGATTCTTACGGGGAGCAGAGCTGTACTGCAGGCAGAGCATCTTTTATCACCGGGCAAAGTGCCTACCGTACAGGGTTGAGCAAGGTGGGAATGCCTGGAGCCAAAATAGGAATTCAGCCTGAGGATCCAACAATTGCCGAACTGCTGAAACCTTTAGGTTATGCGACAGGTCAATTTGGAAAGAACCATTTGGGAGACCGGGACGAATACCTGCCTACTAACCACGGTTTTGATGAGTTCTTTGGTAACCTTTATCATTTGAATGCCGAGGAGGAGCCGGAAAACCCCGATTATCCATCTGAGAAGGATTTCCCTAATTTCAGGAAAAATTATGGTCCAAGGGGTGTAATACACAGCTATGCCGGCGGTCGCATTGAGGACACGGGCCCTCTGACCAGAAAACGAATGGAAACCGTAGATCTTGAGTTTTTGGAGGCTGCCATCGGTTTTATCAAGCGCCAGCATGCGGCTGGAAAAACATTTTTTGTCTGGTTCAACACCACCTGGATGCACTTCAGGGTTCACATCCCGGATAAGATAAGGGGACAGTCTGGACGTTGGCAATCGGAATATCACGACGCCATGATTGAGCACGATAGGCAGGTAGGCGTGCTTATGAATTTGCTGGACGAAATCGGCATTGCCGACGACACTATCGTTATCTATAGCACAGACAACGGACCACATATGAACACTTGGCCTGACGCAGGTATGACTCCGTTCCGCAACGAGAAAAACTCAAACTGGGAAGGAGCTTTCCGCGTTCCTGAAGTAATGCGCTGGCCTGGCAATATCCCGGGAGGCACAATTTCTAACGAGATTGTGAGCCACCTTGAATGGCTGCCCACTTTGCTTGCAGCAGCAGGAGAGCCAGATATTAAGGAAAAGCTTAAAAAAGGCTACAAAGCAGGAAACAAAACTTTTAAGGTACATCTTGATGGCTATAATCTGGTTCCCTACCTGACCGGAAAAGAGAAGAAATCCCCTCGGATTGAGTTCTTTTACTTTTCCGACGACGGAGACCTAGTCGCTTTACGATACGACAACTGGAAAATGGTCTTTATGGAGCAGCGCGCCGTCGGCACTCTAAGGGTCTGGGCTGAACCTTTTATCCCTTTACGCGTACCAAAAATATTTAACCTGCGTACCGATCCATATGAAAGGGCAGATCAGACCTCTAATACTTACTACGACTGGCTTCTCGACCATGCCTTCATGGTGGTGCCGGCTCAGGGTATTGTGGGAGACTTCTTAGCAACGTTTAAGGAATTTCCTCCACGCCAGAAAGCAGCAAGCTTTACCGTCGACCAGGTAATGGAAAGACTCTTGCAGGGAATCGAAAGCACCTAACGGTTACTCAGTTGTATAGAGCAGACTATCTGATTAATTTATAAAATGGTACTTATATGTTATTTCAATATTTACGCAGGGGGGAATGCTTCTTGGAAACTCAAAAGAGCCATCGGCCTAGATTATGATTGGAAGTAGGTTCGAGTATTACACGGTTTTCTGAGCTAGAAGGCTAACCGATATAATCCTTCTCTCTCTTCAGGATAAATAAGCGACCCCAAGGAAAGAACTTAAAATAAACAAAAGGAATGGTTTTGATGCGAAGAATCATGGAAGGCCTTAGGGGCCATGGAGCAGAAAACATTCAACATTACAAAATGAGTGAAAAACTCATTTCCATAGGAGATGACTACTGGATAGAAAATGAAGCTGGGGGGAAGTTATTTTATGTTGATGGCAAAGCTCTCCGCGTGCGAAATACCCTGATTATCAAGGATTTAAAGGGAAACGAGCTGTTTAAACTCAAAGAGAAGCTTCTGCGGGTCAGGGATACTATGGACATACTGGATGCTAACGGAAAAACAGTCGCAACTATCAAAAAAGCCCTGATCGCGCCTCTCCGCAACCGCTGGAAAGTTGAAGTCACAGACGGGCCTGAAATGGATATCCAGGGAAATATCTTGGATCACGAGTATAAGATTGAAGCCGGGAGGGAAAAGGTTGCAGAGGTCTCAAAAAAGTGGTTCAGGATAAAGGATACCTATGGGGTGGAAATTGAACCCGGACAGGATAATGCACTTATCCTGACGATTACAGCAGCACTCGATCAGATGGTACACGACTGATAAGTATAACCTAATAAATTCTACTAGTATCGTGAAAATTTAATTGTGAATCGCGAGAATAATACAGATCAGCAGAATAACTACGAATCAATTCATTCTGATAGGAATTATCTAAATTAGGTTCCATAATTACTTTTTTGCGACACTAGATGCTTTTTCTCATTTTTTACTCCTCAACTCCTCAATCGAAATTGCGATGGACACCCGCTAAAAACAAAGGGTATTTCTTGCCCGCGCTCAGGTGTAATAGTTCCTAAAAAGAGTATTTTCATTTACAGATATGACTAAAATAAGGTTAATTAGAAATCAACCTTATTCAACGACACTACTTTTCAACTGCTTAAATCCCGAAAAGCAAGTGACTTCCAAATTTAACTTAGAAACTAATGTTAACTCAAAGGGTACTTTATTCGCCAGCTTCTGGAGTAAACGCAGCTACTGCTAAGCTTGAAGTCAGAAGGAGCAAGATTAATGTAAACAGTATGGAAAAAGAATTTATTTGTTTCATCAAAAGCATCCTGTTCTTTATTTTAGGATAAAACAATCTTTTAAAACAAAACTTCAAATATTTAATAAGATATACTTCATTCTATACTATAAATTGTTTGTTTTATCCTGAGATGACTTTGCTTATTTTAAGATGTAAGCATAAATTGCGTAATTTGAAAAAGCAGAGTTTATAGTGTAGAACCTTTATATTCAAGGAAGACAACACTTTATTGAAATTGTTGTGTTTTCCTTTAATTTTCCAGTCAAAAACAAGAGTTTTTCCGTTTTTTTTCAGTTGAAAACCTTCACAATAAGGTAATTTGAGTGGTCAAATTGAGGTTAAAATAATATTTAAAGGAAATAATAATAGCCTCAAAGTATAGAAAAATTATTTTTGCAAC
>NZ_DAVG01000022.1:0-16322 GCF_002505485.1 Methanosarcina sp. UBA5
GCTCTTTTCTGAGTTTGTTTGTATTTTTGTGTTTTAACTTGTGTAACACTTTTTGGATCTTTAAGAGAATACATGTCCAAGTCTTCATACCAGGCAACGTTTTTATAGCCGGTTACCGATTTATATCTAGAATCCATTTATTGATCCCTTTTTCAAGCTAGTAAAACTCAAGGCTTATTAAGGAAGGTTACTTTCTTACACAAGGTCAAAAAAGTGTGAGTATCTTTTCATTTATCCTCAAAAAATTAGCAGGATGACTCTCATATGGTAATGGAAAAACTTGGAGACTCCTTACAGGGGGCGCTCAAGAAGCTGATCGGCGCGGGGCGAATTGATGAGCGCACGGTCAATGAAGTAGTAAAAGATATCCAGCGGGCTCTGCTCCAAGCCGACGTGAATGTAAAACTTGTCATGGGAATGTCCCAGAGAATCAAAGAGCGTGCAATGAAAGAAGACCCTCCTGCAGGCATGAACCCAAGGGAGCACGTAATCCGTATCGTATACCAGGAATTGATGGAAATTATCGGCAAGGGAGCTGAGATTCAGCTCAAGCCGCAGATTATAATGATGGTTGGGCTTCAGGGAAGCGGAAAAACTACCAGTACAGCAAAGCTCGCTCGCTACTTCCAGAGAAAAGGACTGAAAGCAGGAGTTGTCGCCGCAGATACCTTCCGCCCTGGCGCATATCACCAGCTTAAAACTCTCTGTGAAAAGCTCAATGTAGCTTTCTATGGAGAAGAAAACAATCCCGACGCCGTTGAAATTACCAGAAACGGGCTCAAAGCCTTGGAAAAATACGACGTAAAAATTGTGGATACCGCAGGCCGGCACGCCCTTGAATCTGAGCTGATAGATGAAATGGAACGGATCAATGCCGTTGCCAAGCCAAACCACAAATTCATGGTGCTGGATGCAGGTATAGGACAGCAGGCAAGCCAGCAGGCCCATGCCTTTAATGATTCTGTAGGAATTACAGGCGTTATCATAACGAAACTAGACGGAACTGCAAAAGGAGGCGGAGCCCTGTCTGCCGTTTCCGAAACAAAAGCCCCTATTGCCTTTATCGGCGTTGGGGAAACGCCGGAAGATTTTGAAAAATTCGAAGCTGACAGGTTCATTTCAAGGCTTCTTGGCATGGGAGACCTTAAAAGCCTGATGGAAAAGGCTGAAGAGACCCTTAGTGAGGAAGACGTAAATGTCGAAGCCCTGATGCAGGGACGATTCACCCTCAAGGATATGTACAAGCAGCTTGAAGCCATGAACAAGATGGGCCCTCTCAAACAAATTATGTCCATGCTGCCAATGGGATTGGGTGGAATGGGAGGCGTTAAGCTCTCGGATGAAATGTTCCAGGCTACAAGTGACAAGATGAAGAATTACAAGATAATCATGGATTCCATGACAGAAGACGAGATGGCTGATCCAAAACTAATAGGCGGTTCCCGGATCAAAAGGATTTCAAGAGGCTCGGGCTGCAGCCCTGAAGAAGTAAGAGAGCTTCTGAAATATCACAAAACCATGCAAACAGCTCTAAAAGGCTTTAGAGGCGGAAAATTCAATATTCAGAAAATGATGAAGAAAAAACTCGGGATGTAATTTATCCCGGAGTTCTTTTTTACATTATATAGCTTTTATTTCTCTTTTATAAATCACTAAATTTATGGAACATTTCCAAGTTCTTGAGATTAATATCAATAATTAGCGCCGACAACTAACACCGATCTTAATATTGATCGCAAACCTCAAGGAAGTTAGTAAGCAATTCTTCTCCTTTTTCGGTATGGGAAACCTCAGGATGCCACTGTACGCCGTAAATTGGTTTTGTCGGGTGGCGCATAGCTTCAATTTCACAGATATCAGAACGGGCAAGATGGATAAAACCTTCAGGCAGAATGGCAACCTCATCTGCATGGGAAGCCCACACTGTAGCCCTGGGTCCAAGTCCACGCAGAATATCATCTTCTTCGAGCACTTCTACCTCAACCTCTGCATACCCGCCTTTTTTCCCTGCATGAACGTGCCCTCCATATGCCAGAGCAATTGCCTGATGCCCAAGGCAGATTCCAAGAATAGGTAGATCGATTTCCCGGACATAATCGAAACATAAGCCTGCCCTATCCATTTCCGGCCCGCCGCTCAGGATCAGTCCGTCCGGTTCTTCTGCCAAGATATCCTCAATCGGCATTGTATTTGGAATTATTTTCGTATCCATGTCAAGGTCCCGAACAGCCCGGTGAATAAGATGGCAGAATTGTCCGTAATTATTAACAACAAGAATTTTCAGCTCTTTCATAATTCCTTCAGTTCCTGTTTTAGTATGATTGTATTTTCTAATGCTCTGAGTTTACTCTATTAGCCGGTCTTATCCTATTTTAATTCTTGTATGTTTCCGGAATTCAGAATTGAGAATTGTTTTCGTAGGCAGGAGGCTTCGAATCCAATCTTTATCTGATATATGTTTCTCTGATTTATGTTTCTCTCTCTAATCTGTATTTATCTGATCTGGGATGTTTTTTTCAATGGCACAGTTTATTCATAACAAAAAATTAACCTCCAAAGATGATCATTATGGGATATAGTTATACAGAAAAGTTCAAGAATATTCATTGATATTAGAGTGCATAACTTGTCTAGTAGCCAGTTGGAATAGCTTTAAATAGGTTTAATGTGCTAACGTGTCACATGCTAGCACATCGTTTTCAGATGAATATATCTAATGACAATTTGAGAGCATTTTGAGCTCGAAGGGGATTATAATGTCAGAAATAGGTAAAAAGATACGGATAGAAAGGCTGATGAACCGGGAAAGCAGAAATATTGTCATTATTCCCATGGACCATGGGATCTCAGACGGGCCTATTGATGGGCTTATCAATATCACAGATACAGTGAACAGAGTTGCCGAAGGAGGAGCAAACGCCGTCCTTATGCAGAAAGGAATGGTAAAATACGGGCACAGAGGATACGGCCATGATATAGGCCTTATCGTACATATCAGTGGTTCTTCTTCCCTGAGCCCGGACCCCAATGCCAAGGTACAGGTCTGTACAGTGGAAGAAGTAATTAAGATGGGAGCCGATGCTGTTTCCATGCATGTCAACATAGGCTCTCAAACCGAAGCTGACCAGATGGAACAGCTCGGAAAAATCTCCAGAGACTGTACAGAATGGGGTATGCCTCTTCTTGCTATGATGTACCCCCGAGGTAAAAAAATTACTAATCCGCATGATCCTGTAAATGTAGCACACGCTGCAAGGATCGGGGCCGAACTTGGGGCTGATGTTGTAAAAACCGTATACACCGGAGACCCTGATAGCTTCAGAGACGTTGTCAGAGGCTGCCCTGTGCCTGTAGTTATCGCAGGAGGGCCTAAAACCTCAACTGATAGAGAACTCCTGGAGATGATTGACGGGGCAATGGAAGCCGGAGCAAGAGGTGCTGCAATTGGAAGAAATGTTTTTCAGCATAAGGACCCTGTCAGGCTAACTCGGGCTATTTGCGAAATCGTGCATCATAGAAGGCCTGTAGAAGAAGCTCTCGAACAGCTGAAATGAGAGCTAGATATTGAAAAGCAAGACCAGAACCCGAAACAGAAATTAAAAAAGGGAAAAGGCCTGAGTAAAAACAGAAAATATACCGGGGTTGAAGCCTTTGAAGAAGAAAAGCGTGTGGATAAAAGCCGATGAAGGCGGATGGGAACAGCAGAAAGAAAGAATTACGACAGGCCTTGAATCAGGAGCCGACTGCGTGCTTGTAAACCCAGGAGATGTCGGAAAAGTCAGAGAACTTGGAAATATTCCAGTAGCAACCTTTGGCCGTGACAATAAATCCGGGGCTGAGATTATTGTTGTTGGGAAGAGAGGAGAAGGCGATGGGACGAAACCCTTACCCCTTGAAACTCAGGGTTCTCTTGACATAAACGCAGCAACTATTCTTAGGGATAAAGGAGTAGCCGTTGGCGGATATGTTATAATCAGGGACAAACGCTATGAGCATTTCGCAGCCGAAATGGGAAAAGTCTGCGACTTCCTGATTGTAACAGGCACAGACTGGAAGGTTATCCCTCTGGAAAACCTGATAGCTGAGCTTCAGCGTTATGACGTAAAAATTATTTTCGGGGTAAAGAGTGCTGAAGAAGCAAGACTGGCCTTCCAGACTCTTGAGACTGGAGCAGATGGTGTCCTTCTTGACAGTGGAAATATCCAGGAAATTAAAGATACCATCCAGGCTGCAAGGGAGTTGGAAAACGAAAGAACTGAGCTTGAGTCTGCAGTTGTAACTCGGGTCGAACCTCTTGGAATGGGAGACAGAGTATGTGTGGATACATGCAATCTCATGCAAAAGGGAGAAGGCATGCTCATAGGTTCTCAGGCAAGCGGGATGTTCCTTGTAAATTCCGAATCCGATGACAGTCCGTATGTGGCAGCCCGTCCATTCAGGGTAAACGCAGGTGCAGTTCACTCTTATATAAAAATAGGAGATAAAACCCGCTACCTCTCAGAACTTCGAACCGGAGATGCGGTAACTATAATAGATTCAAAAGGGAGACAGAGAGAAGGTTTTGTGGGCAGGGTCAAGATTGAAAGCCGTCCTCTTATGCTTATTGAAGCAAAAGTAGGAGATCGTACTTTGAGTGCAATCCTTCAAAACGCTGAAACCATCAAGCTGGTTGGAAAAGACGGAAATCCGATTTCAGTCGCCAAACTCAAGAAAGGTGATGAGATTCTGGTTCGCCTGGAGGAGGGAGCCAGGCATTTCGGTAAAAAAATAGAAGAGGCAATTATAGAGAAATAATTTCCTACAAAGATTCCTAAAAAGGAAAAATTGTCAGCAGAAAAGGAAAAACGGAAAAAGAAACGGTTATCAGCGGAAAAAGAAAAACCGGAGCAAGCAATGATTCATATTGGCCAGCTTGACCTTGAGAAAAAAGCTGCCGTTGTCGCAGTAATCCTTGAAAAGCCTCTTGAAACTTCAAGAAAGGCCGCCAAAATGGGGGCCGACCTTCTCGAAATCCGGCTGGATTTGCTTGGAATCAGGAACCTGGAAACAGCTGCAGAAACAATCCGAAAAATAAAATCCGAAACTGGACTTCCGGTAATTCTCACAAATCGCTCAAGTATGGAAGGAGGGAAATGGGAAGGAAAAGAGGCCGATAGAATCGAACTTCTTACAAATCTCGTTTCCCTGAAAGACGGACCAGATGCAGTAGACATCGAGCTCTCTTCCGGGAGAGAATCTAGAGATCGAGTGGTAAAAGCGGCAAAAGCCTGCGAAAAAACCGTAATCGTTTCTTCCCATGACTTTTTGAAGACTCCTGCTTTTGAGGAAATGAAAATTATTCTTCAAGAGGCATTTCTGGCAGGAGCGGATATTTCGAAACTTGCTGTTATGCCGCACTCGAGAATAGAGGTACTTGACCTGTTAAGAGTTACACTGGAAACGAGGGAGGAAGGCCGTGCTGTATGTACGATTGCCATGGGCAAGCTTGGAAAACATACAAGGGTAATTGCTCCTTTTTACGGTTCGGTACTGACATATGCAGCTATTGATAATACAGTTTCTGCCGCTCCCGGACAATTTCAGATAGATGAAGTAAAAAAGATAATGGAGCTGCTGGAGTGAAGCGAGTTTTTGGCGTATTTGGAGACCCTATAGCCCATTCCCTGTCTCCTGCAATGCATAATGCGGCTTTTTCAGCCCTTGGGATGGACTGTATCTATCATGCTTTTAGGGTGAAACCCGAAAAACTGGAAAAAGCAATTCTTGGGGCTGAAGCTATGGGGCTCGGAGGATTGAACCTGACAGTACCCTTAAAAGAGACAGCTTTGAAACTTGACTGCATAAAACCTGACCCACTGGCCGAAAGGATAGGAGCTGTAAACACTATAGTTTTTGGGGAAAACGGAGAAATAAAGGGATACAATACCGACGGATTAGGAGCAAAGCAGGCACTTCAGAATGCTGCAGTGGAAATAAAGGGGTCTAAAATTGTAGTTGCAGGAGCAGGCGGAGCAGCAAGAGCTATTGCTTTTCAGCTCGCAGCCGATGGCGCTGAAATCACAATAGTAAACCGGACCGAAGGAAGGGCAATTGAGCTTGCAAAAGATATCTCAGCCGCAGCTCTTTCTGGAGATGTAACGGGGAGAGGGCTCTCCGAATTAAAAGACCTGTTACAGGATACCGATGTCCTGATCAACACCACGACTCTTGGAATGCACCCGAATATAGATACAGCGATTGCCACAGCAGAAGATCTCCACCCTAGCCTTACTGTTTTTGATATTGTTTATAATCCCCTGGAAACCAGGCTCTTAAAAGAAGCAAAAGCATCAGGCGCAAAGACCGTGAGTGGAGTCTTAATGCTTGTCTATCAGGGAGCTGAAGCTTTCAGGCTCTGGACCGGAATCGAACCTCCAGTCGAACTTATGAAAAAAACGGTCCTGGAGGCTTTGCAGGCTTGAGTGCTAATCTGGAGCCAGGGAGTCAGGTCAACATGGATCAAAGCCCTGAAAAAACGAAGGTTCTGATCCTTGGCGGAACCGGTGAAATGGGACAGTGGTTTACCCGTTTTTTCAAAGAAAAAGGATACGAAGTTACAGTCTGGGGAAAAGGTGGAAAAACAGAGATTGCAAGGAAATTAGAAGTTCCTTTTGCCTCGGATCTCGAAGAAGCTATTCCGGTAAGTGACATAGTAATAGTCTCGGTGCCTATCAATGTAACTGAAGAGGCTATTGCGGAATTTGCCCCAAAAATGAAAGCTGGAAGTCTTCTTATGGACTTTACTTCCATTAAAGTAAAACCTGTGGAAGCTATGAAAAAATTCGCCCCTTTAGATGTGGAAATTCTCGGCACACACCCAATGTTCGGTCCAACAATTCCCACTATCAGAGGGCAAACTGTCATTCTCGTCCCTGTAAAGGGGCGTTCGGAGAAATGGTTCCCAGTAATAAGAGAGCTTTTTGAGGAAGGAGGGGCGCACGTTGAAATTACTACTGCGGCCGAACACGACAGGCTTGTTTCGGTTGTGCAGGGGCTTACCCACTTTGCCTATATTACTATAGGAACGACCATTGACAGATTAGATTTCGATATAAAAAAATCTCGAAAATTCGTAAGCCCGGTCTACGACATAATGCTGGACTTTGTAGGCAGGATTCTTGGTCAGAATCCCTATCTGTATGCCCTTATCCAGATGGAAAATCCCGGAGTTCTGGAGGTACATGACGCATTTATCAGTGAATGCGAAGAACTCTCAAGGCTGGTGCGAGCCCATGATGAAGAAGGCTTTGTGAAAAAAATGAAAGCTGCTGCTCAGAAGTACGGCGATACGGCTCACGCCCTGCGCAAATCGGACAAACTGATTAATTCCAGAATAACTGAATACGGGACCATTCTGAACTCTGTTGGAAAAATCTGTGGATTTTCGCATTTTTATTCCGGAAAAATCCATGTAGGCACCCTGGAAAAGGTAGGCCCGGATGAGATCGTTCTTACAAAGCTGGTTTCAAAAGGCACTTCCCCCCATATAAAAAATAAATTTGTAAAACTCAAGCTTGAAAATCTTCGCCTGCTTTCGGAATTCGAATTGTGGGAATGGAGAAAAGAAAACCTTGAGCATTCTACAAGGGATATTTCAGTCACTATCCCTGACGGGGCTGACCCTGTAGTTATCCTTAACGCTATAAATAGCAATAAACAACTTGCAGCCTGCGAAATAAGTGATATCTATAAAGGGATTAATCAGGGAGATCACAAAAGGACTAATCGGGGAGATTATAAAGGGGAAAATTATAAAGAATTTAACCGGATAGAAACTGAAAAAGAAAGAGAAGAAGCAAAAAGGCTCGGAGTTACTTACAGGATTACGGTTTTTGGGGATTGTGATGCTAATTCTGTCGAAGCCGATGTTACGTCTCTCCTTTGCGGTCTCGGGTGTAGAATAAGAGAGAAAAATCTGAAGTAGAAAGAAAAGTATGAAGCAGAAAGAAAATCTGAAGCAGAAAAGATGAAAAGAACTTTCTCCTTTAGAGTCCGCAGTATCTGTCATAATAAAGATAGAAAGTAATATAAACAATAAAAAAAAAGATAGTGTAATGTCCGGAGTTAGATGGAGAGTCTCTCTTTTATTTGTACTTATCACTCTTTCTATATTTTTTTCACTTTATATAAATAGTGATAGGTTTATGGAAGTCAGGGGAAATGAAACATATATACAAACCGGAGCTGGGGTTTCAAGCGGCGGTTCTATCTTAAATCTCACAAATAGGCTGGAAGCCGGTAACCATGAAGCGAGATTGAACGCTGCAGCTGAACTTGGGAAGCTCGGAGAGCCTGCGGCAAATAATCTTGTTGACAAAATCGAATCAAATAATTCGAGTTCAGAAGAAATAAACAGTTACATGCTTCTCGCGCTTCTTGAAACCGGAGATGACAGAGCAGAAAATATCCTTTCCGAAAGCTTTGAGAAAATTGAAGCTTCGAATAAAGCTGCAAACGAGAGTGCAGCTGAAGAACGGAAACAAGGGATCTCAGAAGATACCCTGCAGGCTATAGAAGCAAAAGATAAAGCCATAAGGAAATACATTGCAGATTCCATTGCTATGGACTCCGCCAGGACGGGAGACAGGGGAGAAACAAACGCTTTTGAGAGAGCTCTTAAATCAGAAATACAGAATTCAAGTATCTACGTTCCTTTTGCGCTTTCGGACTTTGGACCTGAAGAACCAGGAAGCGAAACCGAAAAACTTCTTGAAGCTCTTAAAAGCAATAAAGGAAGCATAAGAGTTGCAGCTATGATGGCTCTTGGAGAAATGAGAGAAAAAGCTGCAGTAGATCCCATAATTGGAATTCTGACGAGAGATTATCCGTCGGCAAAAGCCGGTGCAACAATTGCACTTGGAAAGATTGGGGACGAAAGGGCAGTAGAAGTTCTAAGAAAAGAAATGAAAGATGGCGATGACGAATACGTTAGAGGTGGCTCTGCAATTGCGCTAGGGAGGATAGGAGACGAAAGCTCAGTACCCTATCTTATAGATAGATTAAGAGACCAGAGAATCAAAGTAAGAAGTAGTGCAGCTCTTGCGATCGGAGAAATAGGAAACGAGGCCGCAGTAAAACCCCTAATAGAAATCCTGGAAACCGGGAAGGATTCAGCAGGGCAAAAAAAGAATTCCATGAACGCAAACGCTGATGTTCGAAAAAGCGCTGTCCTTGCCCTTGGAGAAATAGGGAGCACTAACGCTACTGAGACTTTAATTGGCATAATGACTGATAAAGAAGAGGAACTTGATGTCAGGACAGCAGCAGCTTCAGCCCTGGGGAATATAGAAGATCCCAAAGCTATAGAAGCACTTAAAAAGGTGCTTGATGACAAAAACACTGAAGTAAACATTAGAAATGCGGCTTTTCTTGCCCTTAGCAAAATTAAGGATCAGGAAACTGCAAGAATGCTTGTAGGTAAACTGGGAGATCAAGAGTTTGGGGCTATCGCCAGAAAAGCTCTTATAGAAATGGGAGAATTGGCTGTTGACCCACTAATTGAAAATTTGAAAACTGAAGATAAGAAACTCAAAGCTGAAACGGCTTTAATTTTAATTGAAATTGGAGACAAGAGAGTTATTCAGCCTCTTATTCTAGCTTATCAATAATTAAAAAGTGGAAAAGAAGGAGGCAGCTCAAAGCCTCCTTCTTTTTTATTCAGAGCTATTCAGAAATTTGGATTTGGTACTGCTTCTTTGCTATAAGGAGCAATTATTTTTAGATGCTTATATAAAATTGCTTTTTACTAAACAAGTTGCGAAAACTGAAGGTATTCTTGCTCAGGTAGCAACAGAATCCGGAATATTACTGGACTTTTATACAGGTTTTAAAAACAGCGAGATGTTATATTTAAAGGCCAAGGCTAGGTTTAAAACAAAGAACAATGCTTTCCTGTGAAGTTTCATGCTAGCCGTTAATTGCCTGACATTTTTCAACGATTGAAAAAAGGCAAAAATATGGAAAATGCTTAAAAGATATTTATGCCAGTTATGGAATTGATAGCTCTCAAAGACGTTTTCTGAAAGCTGAGACTAATTGCCAGCAGTGTATTGCTATCGAATGTTTGAAGACAAATTTTCCAATATATGTTCTTAAAAAGTATTTTTTTATAACATATTGTAATACTTAGTGATTTTTTTAGATATAAATAGTAAAGTAAAAATTAGATTAATGAATACTAATTATGGAGTTTCTTAAAGTTTCTCCAAAATTCCTTAGATTCATCACTTTTCGTTATCTAAGTCTATCTCTTATCAGACACCGCTCCCTAGCTAGAATGTTAACTCCCGAAAATTTGCTTTGCAAAAACTTACATAAGTTAATTGCAAAAAGCTAAATATATACTAAAGATGTATCAGGCCATTCATTTAAAGTGAAGGGAGATTCCTTATTTAAGAGAATTTCTACAGAAATTTAAAACTCCAAATTTCAAAATCAAATTGATATCGAATTTATGGAAACGGTATAAAATATGAATCTTTCAGTGCCTAAAATCGTACTGTTACTATTCACACTGACAATGATTGGAGTTGCTTCAGGAATCAGCGAAGGCAACAATGAAAACCCCAATGAAACAACTATTTTAGATATGAATGAGTCAGAAACTCAACAGGCTGTAGAGCCTCTGATACAGGCATTGGGAAATGACAATATAGACTCCAGAGAGGAAGCCAGATTTGCTCTGGAAGAAATGGGAGAAGAAGCTGTAGATCCTCTTATAGAAGTTATTGACTCCGAAAACCCGGAAATAAGGTGTGAAACCGCTCTGGCTCTTGGAAATATTGGTGGGCAAAAAGCAGAAAAAGCCATAATAAAGCTTTTGCAGGACGAAGACCCGAAGGTTAGAAGCAGTGCAGCTCTAGCTCTTGGTAATGCAAGAAGCCAGAGAGCAGAAAAAAAGCTAATACAGGCACTTTCAGACGAAGATGAAGGAGTGCGCTCCAATTCAGCCTGGGCTCTTGGGGAAATTGAAAAGGCAGGTTCTTCTTCAGAGGAAGATGACTGGGAAGGAACCTTATTCTCAGGAGGTGTAGAAAATGAGAAAATTGTTGAGGCCCTTTGCCTGAGTCTCGAAGATAATAACAGTGAGGTGAGATCCAGTGCAGCAGAAGCTCTAGGAAAACTTGGAGGAAAAAAAGCCGAAGAGTCTCTGATTCAGGCCCTTTCAGACGAGGACAGAAAAGTTCGAAGGAACGCTGTGGAAGCCCTCGGAAAGATAGGGAGTAAAAAAGCCACTGACCCCCTGATAAAAGCATTGAATGATGAAGACAGAGAGACAAGAAAGAAAGCCATTGTAGCTCTCGGAGAGCTCCGGGAAGAGAAAGCTACAGAAGCCCTGATTCAGGCCCTTTCGGACGAAGATAAGGAAGTACGCTGTACTGCAATTGTTGAATTAGGAGAGATTGGGGATCAGAGAGCAGAAAAAGCCCTGATAAATGCTCTTTCAGATGGAGACCCTGAAGTACGGAGCCTTGTCGTGGAAGCTCTTGGAAAAGTAGGAGAAGAAGAAGCAATAGGGGCTCTTGTCCAGCAGTTAAAAGATCCTGATAAAAAAGTAAGAAATATGACTGTAAAAACACTTGTAGAAACAGGAGACAGAAATACTAAACCGATTGTTCAGGCATTAAAAGATAAAAATAATGATGTTAAGCGGTATGCTGGTGATATTCTTGTTGGAATCGGAAAACCAGCAGTTGAGCCCCTTATAGAAGCTCTTTCAGATAATGATGCATATACAAGCAGTACAGCCGCCTGGGCTCTTGGAAAAATAGGAGACGAAAGGGCAATAGAGCCTCTTATTCAAAATCTTTCGGCTGAAAACGAAGAAACAAGACTGAGCTGTGCCAGAGCTCTGGTAGAAATAGGGGAACCTGCAGTTCCCGATTTGAGAAAATCTCTTGAGAACCAGAATAAGACTGTTAGAAAATATATTGTTTTCTCGCTTATTGAAATTGGAGACGAGAGAGCTGTCCCAGAACTTGCGGAACTGTTTAAGGAAAAAACAGAAAAAACAGACACTTCTACTGAATTTGAGGAAATCAAAAATAACGAAAAAAGAGACCAGCTTCTATTGAAAGCTGTCAAAGAAAAAGACGCAAACTTCCGAAATGAGGTTTCAAAAACCTTTGAAGAAACTGGGAAACAAGAAACAACCCCCCTCATCAATGCACTAGAAGCCGATCCCCAAAATATAAAAAAATATGAAGAGATTTGCGGAATAGATCCAAAGGATGAAAAAGCACAGGAGAAGCTTTTGAACGCGCTAAAGAATAAAGACAGTTATATGAGAGTTAGTTCTATATTTGCACTGGGGGGAATAGGAGATAAAAATTCAGTAGATCCTCTTATTGAAGTACTTGTAAAAGACTTAAATGAGACTAAAGCCTCTGCAGCCTTTTCTCTTGGAGAAATTGAAAGTGAAAAGGCAGTTGAATCCTTATCATCTGCCCTGAAAACGGATAAATATGACAACGTGAAAGAGTGTTGTGCAATCTCCCTCGGAAAAATAGGAGATCAAAGGGCAGTAGAGCCCCTTATCATGGCTTTGAACGACAACAATTCAGTAAAGAGTTGTGCAGCCCTTGCTCTGGGAGAAATTGGAAACCCGAGGGCTGTTGAGCCCCTGATCCAGATGCTATCTAATGGAGATCCAGAAGTAAGACGAAGCGCAGCTCTGGCTCTGGGGGCAATAGGGGACCAAAAAGCAGTGAAATCTTTAACTGTGGCACTACAAGATGGAAACGAAAATGTGAGAATCGCTTCAGTATGGGCCCTTGGAAATATAGGTGATGCCACAGCTGTGGACGTGCTCAATGGTGCTGCAGCAGATGGAAATGAAACATTCAGGTGCACTGCTTTAGAAGCTCTGGGAAAAATGAACAACCCAAAAGCAATTGGAACTCTTAAAAAAGCTCTTAAGGATGACAACTCCAGAATTCGGGTCTCTGCTATTACTGCTTTAGGAAAGATGAAAGATGAAAAAGCAACTGAAACTCTTGTCAGAGCTTTAGGGGACAATAACAAAGAAGTAAGAGACTGCGCTTCAAAGATCCTTGTTGACAGAAAAGAAGAAGCAGTGGAACCTCTTATAAGAGACCTAAGTAATGAAAATAAGAATATCAGGGAGAGCTCCGCGTTCCTGCTAATTGAAATTGGAGATGAGAGGGCAATAGAACCTCTCACTAATTACCTGAAGGCAAATACCAGAGCTCAACCTGAAATTCAAGAAAACAAAACTTAAACCAGACGGATAAGATCTTCGAGTGCAGCTTTTGGGTTTGTGGCTTTCACAATTCCAGACGCCAGAAGCACGCCTTGAGAACCAAGGTCAATGGCTGCCCTGAGATCTTCACCTTTGGAAATCCCGGCTCCGCAGAGTACCTTTACCTGGGAATTAATTTTCGCAACCGCCTCAACCGAACCGCTAACAACTTCAGGGTCAGCTTTTGAAACCGGGATTCCGCTTCCTATAAGTTCAGGGGGCTCGATTGCAACATAATCTGGACCCAGGGCTGCGGCTGCTGCAGTTGTTGGGATATTGTTAGTGCAGATAATTGACCTGAGCCCGAATTCCTTTGCAGTCTTCAGCGACGCCTCGATCTCTGCAAGGGTCAGACGCCTTTCAGAGTGATTGATTAGAGTCCCTACAGCACCTGCCTCTTTTATGGATTTTCCGAAAACGTGGCCTGTGAAACTTCCTGCTCCTATCCCATCCAGATGCTGGGAAAAGACCGGAAGCTCAACTTCCGAGGCTACCCTGTAAATATCCGGAAGCTGCGGGGCTACTGCTATCTCGATACCTGACTCTTCGGACACGGCTTTACAGGCCTTTGCAATTTCCACTGCTCCCTGACCCGTACCCTGTAAATAAGTCTTATAGTTCAATACAATGAATGGTAAACCCAAAAAATCCCCTCTTGAAAAGTAAAAAGAAATGGAAAGCGCTAATTCCGACGCTTTCTCTGTATGTTTATGTTTCTGCCGAAAGCACTGTATGGTTTTACCCTTTAACAGTAGGTTTTTAGCAGTAGGTTTTCGGCAACCGTTTTTCGGGATATTCTTAAACCTGCTTAGAAGTCAGTCATGACCCTGAACTGGTCAATTTCCGGTTTGTTAAGGCTGCTGATAAACTGCTCGGCAACTTCCCTGACGTCTTTTGCGTTGGTAATCGCACGTCCGACCACAAGAATGTCAGCACCCTGACTGAGAGCCACAGGTACCTTGTCAAGACGGACCCCGCCTGCAACAGCAACCAGAGTTTTTGGAGCAACCTTCTTGATCTCGGCGATATTGCCCCAGGCGTGTTCAGTGGCCTCAATATCGATTCCACGGTGGAGTTCAATGACATCAGGCATGACCTTGAGCTGTTTTAAGACCGAAACCGGATCGCGCTGATTAAGCGTGTCCATGACTGCATAGATGCCTGTCTTATGAGCTTCCTCGATAAGCTTGTCAATAGTTCTGATCGGAGCAAGGGCAGAGACCACAATAGCGTCTCCTGCAGCATCAGCAACCATTCTTGCTTCAAGGTTTCCGGTATCCAGAGTCTTGAGGTCAGCTACTATGAAAGCATCGGGCCTGACCTCTCTGATCTTTGAAATGACATCCATACCATAACGTTTGATAAGAGGAGTGCCTGCTTCTATAATAACGTGATCACTTTTAGGAATCTGGGAGATGGCAGATTGAGCAAATTCGATGTCAGGATTGTCAAAAGCAACCTGCAGGTAGGGTGGGTCCCAGAGCCTTATGACCTTGAATCCCATGATAGCATGAGTAGACTTGTTGCTTTCCTCAAGAACTGTGTTAATGTCTGGAAAGCCTTCAAGAGCACGCTTGATTGCGAGTTTTGTGGCTCCGTAATTATACCTGTATATCTTGTTGTAATCCTGGGCATCAGGATGGATAAAGACACTGGCTACAATGACAATTTCTTCAACCTGGTCCTTAGAGATTACGCCTTCTTCGACTGAGTCTGCTACTGCCTTTGCAACGGCTGACTGAGCAGGTCCGAAAATTTTTCCTGCCTGATCCATATTTTTTACTGTAACCTTCGGGATAATGAGAGTCGAAGGTTTTGGAGGCAAATTGGGCCTGATAACGGACAGGAGCGGAGTATGTCCAACTGAAAGCTGGGTCAGACCATTTGCAAAAGCCTGCCCTACGGGCCCTCCCTTGTCTCCTATCATCAAATCAACGTGGGCAAGTTCTGCACCCTGCCCCATTAAAGCTTCTCCTATTTGAAACATATTTGACCTCGTAAAATGTGATAAATGATATGATCCTGAGTATTGATAACAGTGTGGATACCGTATACTTGGAATTTACTACGTATACTTGGAATTTACTATCAACTAAGGATACGAATAACCCTTTTGCCTGCTAAATGCCAGCCTTATATAAATAATCTCGTATCGTCCCGCAGGTTTTTTTCCGCACCCCTGATAGAGTCACAGAGAGTCACAGAGTTCGATTTTGGAGTTTGATTTTGAAATTTCCGGGACCACAGAAAACTCGCTATTAAAGAATAATTTTAGGACAGATATCATCAAGAGCACATGTTTTGCACCTGGGAGAAATAGGCCGGCAGGTATTCTGCCCTAATTTTACAAGCAGGAGATTTATATATCTCCAATATTTCTGTGGAAAAATCTTTTTTAATTCGAGTTCAGTTTCCTCAGGAGTTTTCGTCTCTACCAGACCTAGCCTGTTGGAAATCCTGTGAACATGAGTATCCACGGCAAGGGCATCCTTAAGGAAAGCATGTGCAAGCACACAGTTAGCAGTCTTTCTGCCGACTCCAGGCAGTTCGAGAAGAGCTTCCATATCGTCAGGAACCCTTCCATCATATTTCTCCAGAAGAAGTCTGGAAATTTCCTTTATTCTTCCTGCTTTAACCCTGTAAAAGCCCACATCTTTTATAAGAGTTTCAATCTCGCTAACATCAGCTCTCACCATTTCTTCAGGCGTCGAAAATCTCTCAAAAAGCTTGCTAGCTGCAGAGTAGGTCACGTCATCCCGGGTTCTATGGGACATCACAGTGGAAATTAACGCAAAAAAAGGATCTGTAAAGCCATCGTTAGAAGCTTCAGGATAGAGTTTGAAGAGTCTCTGCATTAGTTTATCGATGTCCATGTTCAGAAATCAGTCTTCTCTAATATAAAATTAAGGTTCAAGTTTGAATCTGAGTCAAAGTAAGCTCCAAATACACTTCAGGAGAGTAAGGAAATTAGAATTCTGGAAAAAAGTCGGTTTATAAAGGGAAGCCAAGATCCGGATTCGAA
>NZ_DAVG01000022.1:16408-19582 GCF_002505485.1 Methanosarcina sp. UBA5
GCCGCTCCGCCATCTTGGCATTCTTGATCACGTATTGCTTGTGTAGCTTCAATTAAAGTAATTTCTAATATATAAATATTTAGTTCGAGGCAATCGTTTTTTAAATTTTACGAAAACGCCCCACAAAAATAAAAGGAGTTCTTCTTATAAAAGGATAACCCCATTAGAAAAAAAGCCCGTAGAGAAATAATCCTGAGAAAGCAAATAGCCATGCCATAACTATGGCCATAAGCAGGATTGCAAGCAAAGCTGGTAGCAGTACAGCTATTGCAGATCTTGCCATGCTTACATCATGGACATATATGCCGCCTACAATATAGAGATATATTCCGTAAATCCCAACAATCCAGCCGATAATAGGAATCCAGGAAAGTACCAGTACAGCAGTTGCATAAGAAATAAATCTTACAGTACCTTCGTAACTTCCTGTTCCTCCAAGTACTTTATAGATAATATAGAGTATTGCAGCTTCGATAAAGAGAGAAATGATACCTGCAATAGGTGTTATGATTACAGTCATAAGTATCGCGAAAAAGCCAAGCCCTCTCATACTACCGTACATACCCTCATACATTCCACGGCCAAAGAGGGCGGTTAAAAGTGCGGCTAAAAGTGCATATATGATGAAACTGATTGCTGCAAAGGTAAGTGGATCAGCATACCCTCCGGTCTTAGGCATTTCTCTGTAAAAGTCAGACGGGCTTTGCATTACCTCTTTCCATGTTTCGATATAACCCATAAGTTACCCCCAATAAATATAGGCTTGATTTTTATTTAAATAAATTTATCAAAAATAATCTGATAAGACCTCATTGATCTCAGTAAAGTAAGGAGAAATTTCGTTATAAGCCCGCGAGCGGTAGAGGCACATAATATAGAAAACCCCACCGAACAAGAACCCCAATAACCAAATAAAACACAAATAGTATTGAATTGAAATATCAAGAAAACCAGAAAGCAGACTGGAAATTTCACATACCAGAGGCGTCGTCAGTTGTTCCACATTGAGGATTAGTTATTGCTTCTTCACACTGGCACATGCTCAGTGCTTCAAATATACCTTCACCTGCACTTATTCCTTTTAGAGCGCATTTTTCCATTAAACGGTAGTAAAGGTCTTCATTTTCGCTCTTAATAAATTTGCACATCTCAGAAACCATTTCCTGTGTAGCAAATTCTTCCTTTTTGTTTACCCAATTATTAATTGACCCGATTAAGTGTTGTCGTATGGAGTTATCGTCCCTATTCTGATCTATTACACTCATGAAGACGCATTCATTCCTATTCAGAAGCCACTTACCAAGTCTATACCTGAACTTACTCTCATTATCTTGACTCATTTTATTTTCATCACTCATATTACATTCCCCATAATAATAAAAGGCTTCATGATATTTAACAATTTTAGACGATTTTTATAATATTCCGGATTCGCCAAAATTTAACATCGATTTCGGTGGTAGTTGACGGCCTATACTCAGAATTTGAGACAGTCAAGTTACTCGAAATCCCCATCTTCAATCTTATGATCAAAAAAATTGAAACTTAACCTTTTATTGAGCTTTTCAGAATCAAGATACTCTATCTGTATTAACATATAGCCCATTTATATTCAGTTCGTATTGTATAAGATATACTCCATAACATTTGGGAGAAAAGGGGGTCCAAAACTCAAGTTCAATAACAATGTTTGCCCAACGTTCGCCCAATGAAAATTATAGACGTTATAATATTACCAACAAAGGTAATGATAGAGATGAGAAGGAGATTAAATTCAAAAAACGCTTGGAGAGGAGTACATAATCAGTAGCTTGAAGCAGATATGAAGAGATCACTAAAATTACATTGACATTTAGATGTTTTTAAGTGCTTCAAAAAATCAACCGTACAAAAAACATACAAAGGAACCACATAAAAATGGACAGAAACACATAAAAATGGACAATTAGACAACACACATAAACTTCAACACTTTCAGGGACAATTACGGGCATAAAAATTTTTATAAACTATAAATATAAATTGTGAAAACTATAACTTCTTTTGCATAGGGGGTTTATTTGTGAAAGGAAATGAAAAGATGATCGAGAGTCTAAACGCTCGTTTGGCCGAGGAACTGACTGCTGTTAACCAGTATTTTGTCCATGCTGAGATGTGTGAAAACTGGAACTACAAATTACTAGGCGACGCAATCGAGAAACGGGCCATCGTCGAGATGAAACACGCTGAAAAACTAATCGAACGCATCCTCTTCCTGGAAGGGAAGCCCATAGTCAGCAAACTGAATGAAATGACTATTGGCTCTCATGTGCCGGAGATACATGAGCACGATCTTGAGGCTGAACTCGGGGCCGTCAAAGGTTACAACGAAAGCATTCGCCTGGCGATGGAGTTGGGAGATAACAACACAAAAACTCTTCTGGAATCTATCCTTAAAGAAGAGGAAGAGCACGTTGATTGGTTAGAAGCTCAGCTTGACCAGATTGGACAGATAGGTATCCAGACCTATCTGGCACAACAGATCTACGGATAAGGGCAATTCCTGCTGCACCCTATACTTTTAAGGTATGCCTGGAGCCACTCGTGAAAAAACCCTAGTAAGGGGCAGAAAATTCCCGATATCCAGGCATATATTTTTAAAGGAGTTATACAATGAGGAGATTGGAAATATAATTATGAAAGTTAACCTTTTTATATTGCTTTCTTAAATTATTTCCGCCTACCGTATAAGAATACAAAATATCCTACCAAAAAACGTGTATGTAAATTCAAAATATATAAACCAATTGAGAATCCAGCATTAAAAGAAACATCAGAAGGCATGTTTTAGAGGGAACGGTCTTATCAAAAATGATAAAAAGGGGCTTAATATATGTTCTACTTTTGGGGGATTAACGAATTATCCTGCTTTTGGGGGTTAACAAATATCTAGGAAGTTAAAGAATTAATGTACTCTCAATGAAAAATATGTGAATTGGCCAGAGGTCAAACAATAACGATGCAAAAACACCCAGCATAAAAGAATCACAAAACACCTTTGTTTAACACCTTTGTTTCTTATGGAAAAGGCGAAAATCTGTTTATACTCATAACTGAGTATTAGAAAATAAGTTCAAAAACAGATATTAGAATAGAATTTTAAGAATAAAATTTTATAAGGTGAGTATGGCAGCG
>NZ_DAVG01000108.1 GCF_002505485.1 Methanosarcina sp. UBA5
GAGCGCAGAGGGTCACGAATACCCCATTCTTTAGATTGGGGATGAAGTGAACCCTCGCCTCTTTATGGTTTCGTTTAAACCTCGGTACCGTTGCTTCTTTGTAAAGTAAGGTTTCTTAGCGTCACGGTTACAGAAGTTGGTAATGCAACTCTGCATTAAGAAAGTCTTGTAAATGGATACTTAATTATTCCCCAGAAACCGGGCGGGCGGCCCGAAGCATACCCCATCCTTTAGGGTGGGGTGGCCGCATGAAATTTGATTTTTCAATTCACTTCCGCAGCATATCTATTGCAGGAAGATATTATACCAGTTAATTCTCCAATTTACTTTTTATAGGACTACTGGCAATTTTTATGTATAACTAGGACTTAAACACTTAATAAGCAATATAAAACACGAGCAAGTCACACAAGCAAGTTGTTGCAAGTAACTTAGATGTCTTATAGTTTCACTCTACTTTTTTCTCAGCTCAATCGTGCAAGTCCTTCTTTGCTCTAATCGTCTTACCGGCTATCTGGCGATTGGCCATCCGCCGATTGACAATTTTAAATTATATCATATTGAATATAAAATTATTTACAGATATAATATGATTAACAGGGCTTAATCCGGAAAATTCGTTTTTAAACCTTAAGTTACATAAAAGGGCATAAATCATATAATTAATACTTATTAGGCTCTCCAAACATCGTATTTTTCAATAAAATAAATATTATTTATCTGTCATCCTGGAAATTCAACTGGAATTGGTTCTGAGTTAAATTCTCTAAGTGTCTTTATTTTATTCTTTACATAACCTCATAACAATAGCAAATTATAATCTCGGAACAAGAACAATTTTTAATTTGAAAAGTAACCCAATGTAAGAAAAAAGCCCAATTTTCGTCTTTAAAGGAAAATAATCCTTCGAAATAAAGTATTTAAGAATTATAAAGGGTTAAATCCCAAAATAGTCCTATTTAAAGTGTAAATCGTAAATTTAATCGGTTAACACTCCTGAAAAAGTAAGTATTCTTTTATTTTTAAATTCAGATATAGCATCTCTGTCAGGAACATATCGATGAGTAACATCCCACCCAGAGACCCAGAGATATATTGTCACAATGCAATTTTGTACCGTAATCAAAAAACGGTCAAAGCATTTAGAAAAGCATCGAAGAAGATTACGAGGAAACCATGTATGTACTAGACCTGCAATATCAATTCGATAGTTCCTGACTCAACTCTTTAATGAGTTAAAAAGAATTTCGAAAATATTCAAATACGAGAAAAAATGTAACAGGGATAAAAATGCCTGATGACCCGGAGGAAAAATTGCTGATTTTGCAGCTTTCCGAAGATTCCAAAAAAATTGCCAGACTTCTTTCAAGTGAAACTTCAATCAGAATTCTTAAATTGCTTAATAAGAAGTCGATGTCTGCAGGTAACCTTGCCGATGAGCTTGGAATACGCCTGAATACTCTCAAATACAATCTGGACTCACTTCTAGAAATCGGAATGATTAGAGTAAGGAACGTAAAGTGGAGTCGGAAAGGAAGGGAAATAAAAGTTTATGAGGCAGCGGAAAAAGTAATTGTTTTTCTGCCCGCAAAAGAGAACCTAGAAACTCCTATTTTCATGATGAAGTCCTGGCAAGACAGCTTGGAGAATTCGGAGAGGCAGGAATTCCCCAAATTGTCCTGGAGTTAATTAGAGTCTTCAGAGTTTCCGGAACGATTCTATTGCTTCTGAGAAAGACTTTTAAAAATAACCAAATATTAATATACGAACTCGAGTAAAAGATACAGTCCAGTAATGAGTTCTTTCCATAGGACGTGGCCCAGTATGAAAATCAAATTTCTGTCCTTGCTCCTTATACTTGCAGCCGTTATCATGATCTCAGGCTGCGTTGATGAGGGGGCTCAGGGCTTTAATTGTAGAGGTTCAGAAGATCTAGCTAGGACTATTTTTTTCCCCTATGTAGGGCTCCTGGACCATGGGAAATCTGAAATTCCAGGCATGCATCCCCATGAGTTTCCTCCAGGCCCTGAGTCCATGCATACTCTGAAAGATGCAACATCCCTTCTTGACAGAAACATCGAAAAAGCAGAAACGATTTCATTAAAGCTTAAAGTCGGGATTGAGCGCTACAAAGCAGAAGGGGAAGATGTTAGCAGACTTGAAGCCCTGCTTGAAGAGTATAACCGTCTTATAAAAGAGGCAAAGCAGTACCGAGCCCTTGCGGATGCAGTCTCAGGCGAAGAAAATAACAGCTCAATTGCGGATTCGAGTCAATATAACGGTTCATCCGAAAATATGAAAATAGATTATTTGATTCAGTCTCAGAAGAGTATGATGAAAGCCAATCATGTCCTGAGAGATATTTTCGGGGAGCTTAGTTCTCTAATGGAAAGCGAAGAACTTAACAATACATCCCGGCTTATTTCGGCAGGAGAAGGAAAAGCTATTCTTATGGGCAATTTCACTCTGAATCTGCACCTGGAAGATGGAGAAATGGCAATAATGGGTCTTTCCAGGGATTCCAAAATTGATATAAACGGGGATTACACATTTGAAGAGAATACCGACTCGCATGATACGGTGCAACTTTACAACATAAGTTCTGCTGATGTGAAGATTTCCGGTTCCCGTAAAACGGTAATGTTAAAAAATGAAAACATTACCCTCACTGCAGATGGCGAAGGTTATGTAGCCTTCCAGGGAAACGGCACCTACAGTGTTGAAGAGGCAGGTAGGATAGTAAAAGAAGAAAAGTGGGCGAAACCTTTCTTTGAAGACGGAATGAATCCCCAAGATCACGGGCCTGACGGAAAGGACAATAATACCGGATATGGGCCTGATAGGAATGACAATGATGTGATAATTGGGCACAGGGCATGAAGTAATATCACACTGATAGAGCTTCTCCGGAAACAGAATGCAGGAGAGAGGTTTCTTAGAGAAGCAATAACGTTCCAGGAGAATATTAAAAATGCCTGGAAAAATTGAAAATCAAAATGCAACTCTGGGTTTATCGAAAATGAATCTAAGGCTCTATATTATTTGCATCGCTGCCGTACTTGCTTTATCAGGTCCTGCCTTAGCAAACAGCACGGCTACAGTCCACGGGACGGTATACGGCTGGGATACCTTCAAGCCTCTGGAAAATGCCGTGGTTGAGGTAAATTCTACTCCTTCACAGTCCATGGTGGCAAAGTACGGCGTGTACTCTTTTGATCTGGCACCCGGAGATTATAATATTACAGCCAGTTACTATCAGAACAGTAGCGTTACATATTCGGCTAACGAGACTATTCAGATTAAAGATCAAGGAAAATATTTACGTGATCTCCTACTCCTTCCTGTTTATTCCGAGGAACTAATGGGTGATTCCAAACTAAACGGATTTTCCGAAGACCAGAACGGGACTGCAAAAAGCTCCTCCTCAAATACAACAAATTCACTAACAGACACATCCACAGGGGCGATGACAAGCAAAGGCAATTCGAGCAGCACGAATCTAGCTGATCAGATCAGAGCTGGCCATATAAATGTGAATTACCTGCTGATAACTCTTTTACTTATTCTCCTGCCTACAGCAGGCTACTTTGTCTCCAGAAAGGATAAAAAAATAGAGAAAAACCAGCCTCAAAAAAGGGTAAATAGAGTCTCAGATACAGAAGCAAACGGAAAGGGGCGTATTACAGGAGATTTTTTCAAACCAGTTAAGGTTCCCGAGCTCTCAGTAGAAGTTCATGATGAAAGGATAGGAGTTCCTCACGAAAGCTTAGACCCCAAGCTAAAACTTGAGTCTGAGATACGGGTATCTCAAGTACAGGAATCTAGGGTAAAGCCCTTCGAAACTGCATCTTCAACAGAAATAGTAGCAGATCCTGTAAAAGAGCCTGTGAAAGAGCCGGTAAAGGAATTTATACAGGAACCTGTAACAGAATCGGTAAAAGAACCTGTGAATGAACAGGTAAAGCCGGCAGTAACAGAATTATCACCTGAAATCCTGAAAGAGAAATTGCAGGAAGAGTCTGCAGAAATTAAAGTGGGTTCTCAGGAGAACGAAATAGAGCTGGTTGAATCTGAGCCGCAAAAAGAGAAACAGGAAATTTTCTCTGAAGAAGCTGGGGATAAGCCCGCAGAGAGTCACGAAACTGAAATTCCTGCTTCAAAAAAGAAGCTTCCGCTTCCCGCAGACCTCCAAGAAGTCATGGATATAATTCGAGGTCAGGGAGGCAGGATTACACAAAAGGACTTGCGCAGTAAGCTGAAGTACTCCGAAGGAAAGGTTAGCCTCATGCTTGCAGATCTGGAAAGAAGAGAACTGATTGAAAAGTTCAAAAGGGGGCGTGGGAATGTTGTTATCCTGAGAGATGAGGAGCGTTGAAACTCAGTATTTTCATTTTTCAGTATTTCATACCACACTTTATACTCATATATTTGTGGCACCCTTTTATTCCCTCCATCAAGAGAAGGGTTTTAAGCCCTTCTAAATAAAATTTACGATCATCTATGACTTTAATTAGTTAATAACCAATTATCATGCTTTATAATTTTCAAAATAGCATTCAATTAACTGATAGTTTCAGTCAATCAATAGAAGAGACATGGGTTCAGGTTGCCCTTTAATGGGGAATTCCAGGGGCATACCAGATTCCGCGGCAGTTTTCTTCATATTTATCCCAACGGCATGTTCCGGAATTCTCGCCATATTCGAATGGATACAGATTCCCTTTTCCACATTGCATTTTTCACATAGCCTGCATGAACCGTTCACAAATGCAACCGCAAAGGTGAATCCTTCGTTAAAAGCTGCTTTTTCAAGCTCTAGCATTGCGGATGCCATTTTCTTGCTATAGTCAAAATATTCTTCCCAGAACTTGGCGGCTTTTTCCCTTGTTTCCTCAGACTCAGTCGGGTCAAGCCAGGTTTTGTATGGAGCTTTTGCAATTTCTTCATCTGCAATTGCAGGCGACCTGAACTTGACAAGCATCGCATAGCTGTATTCTTTCAGTATTTCCCGAAACTCATCGACGGTGGGAACATGCGGTGGGCATGTCAGCTTTTTCCCGTATCCTATACAGCCCCTATTTTAAAACCACTCTTTTTTCTACAAATACCTTATAAGTGAGAATTATCTTTGCGTCAATCGCTTCCAGTTCCAGAGCTTTTTTCACAAGAAAATCAAATTCCTCAGGTTTTATGCCTCTAGATGACAAACTCATCCCTTCCAAAAACTTATTTTCAATTAAAAGCATTTTATTAGCCATTGTTGTGTTAGAAAATAAGTACTGTCAGTTCAGGGTACTATTTAATTGTACGTAAATATTTTTATCAGTTTAATTTTTATTTATTAAAGTGGCTAGATTAAACTTCTCTCATGTGAGATTCTTCATTATTTCGTAAAAATTTTGAATTGGAGCCTGTCCAAAAAGTAGAAAATAGACTAACAAAAAAGTAGAATAATGGATTCATAATACTGTTTGTACAATAGGAATGGAAACTTAAAAATATTGTACTTTAGTTCTTATGCGCATGAATAACATTCAGAGTAGCTGGACTTTTCGGATGGCTCTGAAATGGGCGTTTCTTCAGAAAACTTAGGAATGAGGTGGAGAAGGATGAAAAAAGGTTGAGAATAAATCCTTCTCATTCTTTATTATGCTTTTTTGATTCTCCGGATTTTATCAATAAAATACTTAGTTTCTGTCTTTACATCATCACTGCACACGACTGCAGAAATTGCGACCAGGCTATCAGCTCCGTTTTGAAGGACACTCTCGCAATTTTTCTTATTTATTCCGCCAATAGCAACTACAGGAAGCTTTACTGCATCTTTAACTTCTCGGATTCTAAGAGGACCGACTCCGTCTCCGGCATCTTTTTTGGTCGCAGTATCGAATATAGGACCAAGCCCTACATAGTCAGCCCCATTTTTCTCAGCCAGAATTGCTTCCTTCCTGTCATGCACACTAAGGCCGATTATCTTATCCTTGCCAAGGAGTTTTCTGGCAGTCTCAATAGGCATGTCGTCCTGGCCTATATGGACTCCATCTGCATCAACTGCCAGAGCCACATCGATCCTGTCATTTACCAGAAAGACTGCTCTGCCGCTGCAGATTTTCTTGATTTCGGAAGCTTCTTCTACCATCGCTTTCGTGCTTTTATCCTTTTCCCGGTACTGCACAATCCTGCAGCCTGACTCGACTGCCTCCCTTACATCGGATAAAGTCCCTTTTTTCGAGAGTCCGGAATCTGTAACGAGATAAAAATCGATTTCTTTTAAAAGGTGACTTTTCCGGCTGAAGCCTTTCTGGTTCATAATGCTTGATCCATCCAGTATGCACATTTTTTAGAAATAGTTCATTAAAAAGATATTGTTTATAATATCTTTTTAATATCTCATAAATCAATTTTCTTAACTTAGCGTTCTTCAAAATTCATCATACTTTTTACTTTTTCATCCGACATGTTGAAAACTTCATCATACAGGTTAACCTTGAAACTTCCAGGCCCTCTTGATTTTCCAGCTGCAAGTTCCCCTGCAACTCCAAAGTAGCATAGAGCATCTCTGGCCGCTTCGCAGTAGTCCGGGTTAATAGCAGCAAATGAACCTATTACTGATGCAGCCATGCATCCAGTTCCGACAATCGACCCCATGAACTCATGCCCGTTCTTCACAATGAAAACCCTCTCTCCATCACTTATAACATCTTCTTTTCCTGTCATCACGACAACGGAAGAGCTTGATTTTGCGAATTCTTTCGCAATCTTTAAAGGGTCCGCATCAATCGAAGTAGCTTCAACCCCTCTTGTCTCAGCACTCTCACCTGCCAGCTTTGCAATTTCCGAATAATTGCCTTTTATGATATCGATACGGACAGAATCAAGGATTTTAGCAGCCATTTCATTTCGGAATTTTGTAGCCCCGACCCCGACAGCATCAAGCACAACCGGAATTTTCTTTTTATTTGCTGCAGCCGCAGAGAGAAGCATGGAATCAATGATTTCCGATGTCAGGGTTCCGATGTTAAGCACAAGAGCCGATGAAATCCCTGTCATCTCAGCACATTCATCAGGAGCATGCGCCATTATAGGCAACGCGCCAAAAGCTCTTGTCATATTTGCACATTCGTAAATAGTTACCCAGTTAGTTATATGATGTATGAGGGGTTTTGTTTCTCTTATTGTTTTTAATGGGTTATCCATAAGATTCCTCGATAGACGTTTTGAATTCTGCATAGTCTGAATTTATGAATGATTAAAATTATTCTTAATTGTTATTTAGCAAACATTCATCTGGGAAATTAATCAGAACTCATAATTAAACATTGAGGGTCTGGAATTAAGTATTAAACCGGAGTTAAGCATAAGAATCCAGAACTAAGCACTAAAAGTCTTACTAAACTTACTCCGAGTTCAGGATCCTTTCTGCGCCTGTGTAAATATTCATCTTTTGGCTACGGACAAAGCCGATAATAGTAAGGCCAGCTTGCTCTCCCATACTTATGGCAAGTGTGGTGGTTGCACCTCTGGATGCGATAATAGGAATATTAGCCATCAAGCACTTCCTTACCATTTCCGAAGAAAGCCTTCCCGAACAGGTTACAATTGTCCTTGAGAAGTCCACACCATGTCTCAGTCCGTAACCTATTGCCCTGTCAAGGGCATTATGCCTACCAATATCTTCTATTACGCAGATTTTTCCTTCCGGCTCGAAAAGCCCTACAATGTGTATGCCGCCTGTTCTGGTATGAAGATCTGAGACCAGTGTTTCTTTCATTATGTTCTTAATTGTTGAAACATCAGTGACCAGATCGGAATGGATTTCTGGGAGGCGGTCCGAGTCCAAATATGAAGCGTCGCCTCCACACCCCGAAAGGACAGTTTTGCCTGAAAGCATGATTGAAAACGGGTCTTTTGTCAGGACATTGACACTGAGAGGGCTGACAACATCTATTTTTCCGCTTTTGTCTCTGTTTTTATCTATATTTCGTTCTCTGCTTTCTTCTATATGCAACGATTCGATATCCTCGAGTTTGCGGATAATCCTTTCCGTATATAAAAATCCTGTCACAAACTCTTCAAGCATAGTCGGGCTTACCATAGCGGTTAGAGCATGACGGCCGTTAACAAAAACTGCAAGAGGCACTTCCATTACAACTTCGTGAGACGACCGGACCATTAACCCGTTATTGTATTTCATACAGGGGACCGTGCTGTACATCCTCATACCCTATTCCTTATACCATACGTACGATCTCTTCAACGGTTTCAATAAGCATGTCAACATCTTCCGAGGTATTGTATAGGTAAAGACTTGTTCTGACAGTGCCGTTTTGAAGCCCAAAGTGTTTCATTAGTGGGATACAGCAGTGATCTCCCGAACGGACAAGCACTGCTGCCCTTTCGTCAAGAAAATAGGCTATCTCGTGTGGGTGAATTCTGTCTATGGTAAAAGAGACAACCCCAATCCTGTTTTTTGTGTCCTGCGGCCCGTAAACAGTGATCTTATCTATCCCAGCAAGCCCTGTGAGAAGACGTTCAGTTAGCTTCTGTTCATGCCTGAATATGGCATCCATCCCCAGGCTTTCAAGATATTTCACTGACTGCCCAAGCCCGATCGCGCCTGAGATATTAGGAGTACCGCCCTCAAACCCCTGGTAGCCACCAGTCAAAATATAACCCTCAGTTGTAACATCCTCGACCATGCCTCCTCCCAGTATAAGAGGAGAAATAAGCGTATCTCGCATCCACAGCACGCCAGTGCCCGTTGGTCCTAGCATCTTATGGCCTGAGAAACACAAAAAATCGCATCCAAGAGCCCGGACATCCACAGGAACGTGGGGGACGGACTGTGCCCCATCAACCAGAAAATAGGCTCCCTGGGCTTTGCAGATCTCAGCAATCTCCCGTACAGGCTGCACGGTGCCAAGTACGTTTGACACATGGCTGACCGCAACTAGCTTTGTGTCATCGGTAATTGCCTCTTTAAATGCTTCCAGATCAAAAACCCCAGCTTTACCAGGCTGGATAACAGCCACTTCAACACCTTTTTGGCGCAGCCGAAGCCAGGGAAGCAGGTTGGAATGGTGCTCTACAACTGTTGTCACTATCCTGTCCCCTGGATGCCAGTCGAGCCCGGCTGCAACCATGTTGATAGCTTCGGTCGTATTCTTGGTAAAAACTGTCGTGCCCTCTTTCCCGCCAATGAAGTTGCTGACCAGCTCATGTGCATCCTGATATTTCTGGGTTGCAACCCTTGTAAGCCTGTGCATTCCCCGACCAACATTAGCGCGGTATTGCCGGTCATATTCGTTCATTGCAGCTATTACAGGCTCAGGAACAAGGCTGGTTGCTGCGCTATCCATATAATG
>NZ_DAVG01000017.1:0-64085 GCF_002505485.1 Methanosarcina sp. UBA5
AAATCGCAGATGAAGAAATGATCATGGGAATTCCAATCGAACTTCTGGCTGATGTAGCTGCTGGCCTCAAGGAAATTTGCCCGAAGTAAGGTCTGGAAAGTGTATATGTCCTTCAAATAAAAATCCCTTCATTCTCAAAGCCCTTTCAAGACGTCTCCAAAAAAGAAACCAATGAAAGGGCAAGAGCTTATAAATGTAGATAAAGAAACCCTCAACACACAAAATCTAATTTTGAAACATGTCTCAATTTTTATAAAAAGTATCTCCCAATTAAATAGACACATTCAACTTGTTCTTTTAACTCATTCTTGCCTCCTTTTTTTGATTAATTTTCCTAAAAGGTGTGGTAAATGTCGTTCAAATTCTTATACGGGCACTCGCTTTAACTTTAATTTCACCACTGATTAAATACTTACAAGGAAAATTGAAAATGCAGAAAAGATTTAACCTTATAAATTAATCCATTAATCGAGCGAAAGCCAAAAGAGCTTATCCATAAACTAGCTTTCTTAATCAAATTAAAAAATATCTTGCCCTTGATTAATTCCTCTTGAGCAAAACCGTTGACCCGCAACCGTTGCGCCGGTTGATGACGCCGTTGCTAGGTTTTTTCGCTCAAGCCTTTTTGTAAAAGGCTTGGCGGGAATCAATTATATACTAAAAGAGAAAAGAGAAGAAAAATGACCTATTACATAGCAGACTCAGCGGTTTTTATAATGGGAAACTGTGACCTGGACAGTTCCCTAATAATTACCGTTCCTTCTGTTGCGGAAGAATTGAAAAGCAGAGACTCTGCACTTCGTTTTGACCTTGCAAAAGAAGGAGGATTACGTGTTGAATGGCCAGAGCCTGAAATGGTAAAAGAAATTCAAAAAATGGCCGAACACACCCGGGACTCCGAAGAGCTTTCAAAAACGGACTTGGAAATCCTTGCAAAGGCTCTTGAATACAGGGATAGGGGCATATTGCTTACAGACGATTATGCAGTCCAGAACGTTGCTGTGCAGCTTGGGATTCAGGTTAAACCCATTGCCCAGAAAAAAATAAAGGATATTATTATCTGGCAAAAGCAGTGTATAGGCTGCAAAAAAACTTTTGACAAAGGGGATGTCTGCCCTATCTGTGGTTCCCCCCTTAAGAAAAAAAGGAAAAAAAGTAGAAAAGAAAAGAAGTAGAAAAGAAAAGAGTTACTTTTAAGCTGAAGAAAAAGATATAATGCTTGATAATGTAATAGTGTCTTTAATTGAGAGAAGGAATTTGAATATAGTTTACCAGGCAGTATTCAAGGCAAGCATTGTGAATAAGTTGTAAAATGTGCCGAGAAAAGTGCCGAAAAATACAGCCAGATAAAAATTCAGGTGGGAATGGAGGCATGAAGAACATAGAAGATTTAATCCAGAAAGCTGTGGAATTGCAGAGTAATGGGCTTGTAACCGGCCAGATTGCCGACGAACTCAACGTTTCAAGGGAGACAGTTACCTGGCTTTTAACCCGTTCAAAAAAAGAAGTAGCAGCCCCTGCTCCAAAGGATATTTCCGTAAACTGGAGCAGTATAGGAAAAAGTGCTACGCGGCTCCACTATATCTCGCTTGCACTATGCGACATGGTGCTTGAGACTCTGGAAAAAACAAACGCCGAAGTCGACGTGGTTGTCGGTGTTGCTGCCAGTGGCATTCCCCTAGCAAGCATGATGGCAAATGAACTGGGAGCTGACTTTGCTCTATATCATTCCCGTAAAGGACAGGATGTAGTTCAGCCAGGCCAGAAAGGGACAATAAGCAGAAACTTCGGAAGCGTTGCCGGCAAGAACTGCGTGATCGTAGACGACGTTATTACCACAGGTTCCACAACTATGGAAGTCATTGAGCAGCTTCGAGAAATGGGAGCAAAACCAAGGGTTGTAGTGGTTCTTGTAGACAAAAAAGGCGCAGATATGATTGCTAATGTCCCAATTCAGTCTCTTGTAAGGATTGTACGCTTGGACTAAAAAGCAAAACAAGGATAAATTGTTAATAACCCTTTTTTTATGAGAAGCCTTTCCAAGTGAAATACAAGGAAAGGCAAGACTTTTTAACATAAATTTCTTTTTTCCACATGAATAATGAAATTGACTACTAGCTTGGCTACTCTGAAAAAGGTGAGACGCTTCAAGGAAATCGTATGCGGATCAACCATCCTGCAAGTTGAAAAACGAAAATTTGTCATCTTATGGAATTCATATTCCTAATGTCATCCGAATTGTATCTCGGGTCGCAGTGGAAAGCCCAAGGATCAAAATAACCATTTTAATTAGCATTTTTAAGTTCAAGGAGCGTTCATCATCCTCAAACTGAGTGTCAAGCAGGTAAATAACCCCTATGAAGATAATGAGCTTCAGTGGATACATAATCAGTGCAGTACCAGTAAGGTGGATAAGATAGCTTGGTACAACGTGTTTAGAAAAGTATCCCAGCTTATCTACTCCTATATACGTTGAAGAAGCATCCATCAGATGAATCAGCAGGATAGAAAGATTCAGGGGATCAGTGAATATAGAGGATTTGAAATAGCGAGCAATAAGATAAAAGGCAAAAGTAAGTCCTGTTCCTGCTCCAATTACGAATAGGGGGATATAAGCGGCCACCACGTGTTGGAAATGGAGCAAAATAATAAGATTTATGAAAAACCATACAAGTCCGAAGCTTGCAAAGGTGAAGTGAAAATCCTTTACTAACCCTGCTTTCTGCATCCGGATTGAAATCCAGAGGCAGCCTACAGTTATCGCAAAAACCAAAAAATAGATATTCGGAGTTATTAAGAGATAGCTAAATGGTGGATGGACGAGACCTGCAGGAGAATCTTCAATTACGCGCAGGGAAGAACCTGCAAGTACAAAAGGCAGGACAGACGCAATAAAGCGAGGGGTCATTTTTACTTCAAGTTTTTCGAGCAGCTTGAAAACCCCAAATACGCAAATGCCCAGTATCACTGCCCAGGTAAAGGTATTTACAGGATTATAACCGGAATCAGTTCTTATGGGATCAAGATAATAGGTATTAATAAATTGTGAAATTGTATCAATTAAAGAATTCATTTTATCACTAAGAGGACTTATACACTTGAGTATTAAAACCAAGCGCATGCGAATTCGTAAAAAGTATTGTACCAATTGAGCTTAATGTCTTGTGCTATTAATATATGATGCTAGTAATAAATTCGTAAAAAGTATTGTACCAATTGAGTTTAATGTCTTATGCTATTAATATATGATGCTAGTAATATATGCATGAGTTATGCACGACTTTGAATTTTATTCAAACTTGAGAGAATCTCCTCTCTTCAAGAAACTTTTCTATTTTTCCTTCTTATCTTTCAAGCTGCAGAGCTTCTCTTATCTGCTCTAAATAATTATGATACTTCTTTCCATTTTTGGAGAAGAAACCCCTCAATTATGGATTTGGGGAAGTGATCAAAAAGAAAGGACTTGCCTTTGCCTGAGTTCCTCACAATAAATATAGGATTTTACATGCCATTTTTGAAAAAGTAGAATATTAATCCAAGGTGAAAAGAGTTTTCTCAGATCTATCATATCTTTTTACCAGCATCTTTTGCCCAAAGTTATAAATTCCCAGATTTACAGGACATCGGCAACATCACCAGAGAGTAAAATTCTTTAAGAAAAATTTTTTGTGAATAAAGTTTATTAAAAATAGACATTTTAAAAACAGAGTTTGTTGACCCAGAATAGAAGCGGAGGAAGAGAAGAGGCTTATTAAAGCCCTTTAATATTCGACCTCTGCAGATCCTATCTTCTCGGCAAGCCTTGATAACACTTCAGTCCTCATTCCTTCTACAAACTTAATGCTACCCACAACCAGATGTCCTCCTCCGCTAACGCCCGCGCCTTTCATTTCTTCCCTGAGTTCCCTGACGATTTTCGGAATGTTCATAAGCACGCCTTTCGAACGAATGACCGCAAAGTCAGGACCGTATCCGAGAGTTACCACAGGTTTATCCGGATACCTTTTGGTAAGTACGTCATGAACTTCTCCGGAGGTCTTTCCTGGTGGCGGGAAGGTGAATTTCTGGGCGTAGTTTTCAACGTCTATCACATTCATAATAGCCCCGTTTGCCAGTTTTTGAGACTTGACATTAAAGAGGCAGGTCTCAAGTTGTTCCTGTATCATGGTATTTGCCTGTTCGCAGAGCAGGGAAACCAGTTTTTTATGGGTATCATGGTCTCCGAGATCCAGAATGTCGTCGATAAGACCTTTCCCACTACTGAACTTCAACCAGAACTGTTCATAGTCAAGAGCCAGAGCCATTTCTTTTAACTCTTCAAGGTTATAACGGTCCGAGACAAGAGAAATGTACCTCTCAGCTTCCGGAGCCTCTGACCGGTCCCCTACTGCGGAAACCGCGGGAAGATGTTTTATTGTATCGCTTATATTGGGATTTATCATACGAGCAACTTCAGCACAGAGCATTCCGGCAGTAACCCCAAAATCCCCTCCCACGTGAGCAGGATTTACGTGCCCTATAAGGTACTGGTCAACGATCTCATCCGGATGGTGATGATCAATAACAAGCATATCGATTCCATAAACTCTGGCCTGCCGCATTGAAGGTACGTCTTCTTCCGTTGATCCGTTGTCGACAAGAATCACAAGCGGCATCTTCTGTCCGTGCCTGGAAAGATCTTCAAGCGCAAAGGAGATATCCCTTGTAACATCGGCAAGTTCATAAAAAGGAGCCTTTGAAGGAGCACGTTTATAGAAGTAATATTCTGCATCCGTTCCCCCAATTTCTGTAATAAGGGGCAGGATTGCCCTCTCAATTGCAATTGCTGAGGTAATTCCATCAGCATCGGCATGATGTCTGAGAATAATCGGGGTTGAATGAAGAATAGCTTTTTTGATTTCCTTGGCGACATGGAGCATCCTGGGCTTGAGTTTTTCCATAATCTCGCTTTTGACAAGGAAAGGAATATCAGCAGGAGCTGCCTTTTCGTCAATTACCTTCTCAACTCTGCCCTTGACAATTGCTTCTTTCTCTCCAGTCAGCAACTTCATGCTCATGACCTCGATCTGGATCTGGTCATCTCGCAGAGTTACTTCTCCAGTAATGGAAACAATCATTCCTGCATCAATATGCGGATAGGATCTTTTCCCGGCACTCTCAAAGGCTGCACAGGGCACAAAGCCTCCCTCATCGCTAATTGTAAAAATCGTGGGTCCGCTAGTCTGCTTTACCTGAATCACTTCCCCTTCGATTCTGAGGAGCCTGCCTTTCATACTGGAGTCGATTTCAGCTGAATTCTTGAGTGGAAGCTCTTTTTCAAGTTCGATAGTTTCGTATTTTTTAAGGGTTTTAGGGATCAGATCCAGCTTTCCTCCGGCCTTGACGCTTTTTACTAAAACAATCACGGCATCCCCTACTTCAGGAGGAACTCCTACGTTGCTGGAGTGCATAAGCCCTCTTACGTGAGGGTTAAGGTCTACAAAGACCCCAAAAGAAGCTTTACTGCTCGCGATGCCGTGGTAAAGTTTTCCTGCTTCCACGTCCTTAAGGTCGCAGGACTCATCAAGAGCATAAACATACTGAGAATGGGCACAGGAATCGCATACCTCTTCATCAGGATCCTGAGGGTTCTCAATACGTTCTCCACAAACCTTGCATGTGTATATCTTTCCCAGTCCATCACAGGTTTTACAGGGAGTTGTTACTTCAATACTTCCAATGCCTTTACATTTCTCACATGCAGCACCATTTTTTAAAAAGCTGTCAAGATTTTTTTCTGACATTTTCATGAAATCAATTGATTTTGATTTACCTCTGCCCTTACACTGAGGGCAGATTTCAGTTGAAACAACTTCATAGCCACGCCCGTGGCAGTCTGGACATTCCTTACTCATTAATATCAACACCAATGGTTCTTCCGAACCTGCGTTTTCTTGATTTACTGTTTGCGGCTCAGAGCACGTTTCTGAACCTAACAGTGTTTCTCGTTCCTATTGTCAGCTTTTAAGCACGCTGATCTAACTCTCCGGCCTTAAAAGGCCGAAAGTCAATATCGTTTTGATCCTTTTTTCCCTGTTAACTCACTTTTCCCTGTTTTATATTTTCTATGTTTCAAATATAAGTGTTTTCAGAGACAACTATTATATCAGAATAGGTTTCTCGCAGCTTCTTCATAATTTCATATAATCCTGCATCTGCATTTTTAACATTTTTTTCCTTCTCCGATATCGCTCAAATTCTGAAAAATTGAAGTCAATGGAGAATCTAGAGAGGAAGTAATAATAAATAATACAATATAATAATATAGCTTTTCAGATATTTGTGGAGTGCAGGGTGCAAAATTTTTGAACTATGAAGACTTACTCTATAGAAACTTTTATTATTAATTCTCTGAACAAAGAATACTTAATTATTATTAAGTCTAATTTAAACATTAATGGAATAAGAGGTCATAAAAATTATGAGTACCTTTGCCAGTCAAATCTATCTTCCTGTATTATTAGTCGTAATATTAATACTCTCACAATCAATAAAAATGGTTAACGAATATGAGAGAGTAGTCATTTTTAGGCTGGGCCGCCTAAGTGGTGTAAAAGGGCCAGGGATTTTCCTGATTATCCCGATTGTTGATAGAGCTATAAAAATCGATCTGAGAATTGTTGCAATCGATGTACCCAAGCAAGCCGTAATCACCAAGGATAACGTCACAGTTGAAGTGGATGCGGTCGTTTATTACAAGGTCGTGGAACCTGGAGCTGCCATTACTCAGGTTGAAAATTATATGTTTGCAACTTCGACCCTTTCACAGACTACCCTGAGAGACGTTATGGGCCAGATGGAACTCGATGAGCTACTTTCGGAAAGAGAACAGATCAATAAGCAAATTCAAGAGCTTCTAGACACGTATACCGATCCGTGGGGAATCAAGGTTACAGGAGTTACAATCAGGGATGTTGCCCTGCCTGATACAATGAAGAGAGCAATTGCCAAACAAGCTGAAGCTGAAAGAGAAAAGCGTGCCAGAATTATCCTTGCGGAAGGAGAGTCCCAGGCTGCGCAGAAAATGAAAGAAGCTGCAACTTTCTATGAAGGAGTACCCACAGCAATCAAATTAAGGGAGTTACAAACTTTAGCCGAGATTGCGAGGGAAAAGAACCTCATAGTAGTTACACAGTCCCAGTCTCTCGAAACCGGGAATATAGCGGCTTTATCTCAGGCTATTGCCGAAAGAAAAGAGCCGGAAAGGCAAAAATAAGCTTAAAAAGATAATAATAGCAAAAAGAACTGAAGGAAATGGATGAGCAAGAAAGGACCGATAACCATGTCTGTAGAAAGAGGTCCACATCTCTTCTTTATTTTCTTCCTGTGTTTCATCCTCATAGCTGTTTCTATACCCTCTGTGGATGCAGGACCTCAACAGAAAGTACTTGTGCTTGAAATATCCGAAGCTATTACACCAGCTTCAGATGACATTATAGCGGATGCAATTGAAAAAGCTGAAAATGAAAACTTTGAGGCTCTTATAATCGTCCTGGACACACCAGGAGGAGGGCTAGATGAAACTCAAAAAATTATAAGCACAATTGAGAATGCGAGCGTGCCTGTTATCGGATATGTGCCCGAGGGCGGGAAAGCCTGGTCAGCCGGCACACTCATCCTTATGGGAACTGATATTGCTGCAATGGCACCTTTCACGGTTATAGGATCAGCCCAGCCTGTTCAGATGTCGGCTGAAGGGACAAAACCCATAACAGATGAGAAAATAATAAATGCTCTTGTCAAATTTTCGGTTGCAACAGCCAGTAAGCACGGGAGGAACGAGACCTTTGCAGAAGAAGTAATAACGAAAAATAAAAATCTCGACGCGCAAGAAGCCCTGCAGACTGGCGTAATAGAATATGTAGCTCCTTCGATCCCGAATTTGCTGACACAGATTGATGGGCAGAAGGTAAAGGGGAAAATACTGCAAACTGAAAACGTAGAGATCGAAAGCTATGAGCCTTCACTTTCTCTGTCCCTCTTAAGACTTATTTCAAACCCGATTATCTCCTCACTTCTTTTGACCCTAGGAATTTATGGGCTAATTTTTGGAATCTCAAGTCCGGGAGCCGGAGCAGAAGTTTTCGGAATCATCTCAATTGCACTCGGATTAATAGGCACAGGCTTTGATATCAATATAGGGGCAATCTTCCTCATTCTCTTAGGAATAGGACTTCTGATCATTGAAATTAAAATACCTGGATTTGGGATATTCGGGCTTGCGGGCCTCATCAGCCTCATAATAGGAAGCATACTTCTTGTACCCATGGGAAGCGAAAATATTTACACCCCCGAATTTCAAAAGGTTCTTGTCCTGACGGTTGTTGCCCCCACGGTTGTTTTCGGATTATTTCTGGTTTTTGCAATCTACAAAGTAACCGAGATCAGAAAGAAAAAGCCAGTCATTGGAGTGTTTATAGGGGAAACTGCCGAAACCATAGACCCTCTAGGGCCTCAAAAGACAGGCTTTGTCCGCTATAAAGGAGAATACTGGAAAGCTCGTTCAGAAGAGGAAATCGAACCAAAGGTAGAGGTAGAAATCACTGGAAAAGTAAGGGAAGTACTCTTAGTAAAAAGAAAGATGTAATTTTTCCCTATTTCTCCGGTTCAATTTCTTTCTGATCTTACTCTTACTTTAGATTAAGGACCTCTACTAATTTTCGCCAAAGCCTTTTCAAAAAAGGCTTTTGACTAACCTAATTTAAGCAGTTTTCGCTAAAGCCTTTTTAAAAAGGCTTTATTTACTTCTTATTTTTTCGAGGACTTTTTGTTTCTTTTCAATAGCTTCAAGCGCAGCCTTATCAATTGCTGCTCTCATTTCTTCAAAGTCCTTGGGATTCTCTTCTCCGTGAACTTTTTTAACTGGTGTATAGGCAGACTCTCTAAACCTTGGCGTGAAGTCCCTACATTCGCCATTTATGAAAATTTCAGCTCCATTCCCTTCCTCAACATGCCCTATAATATCAATTTTAATGCCTGCTCCCCTGACAATATCAAGGATCTCATTAGCATACTCAGAGGGAACAACTATAAGCAGGGCATCGAGAGAGACTCCAAGATAGTCAATTTTCAGGTGCTCAAGCATTGAAAGCACTTTTGGGTTCACAAGAGCCCTTATTTTTTCCTCTTCAAAGACCAATTTTACTCCTGCGGTCTTTGAGATTTCCTTGGCATCTCCTCGAATTCCGCCATTGGTAACATCAGTCATCGAATGGACTTTTTTATACAGATCGGACTGCAGCAAAACCTCACAAGCTTCAAGGAAACGAATGTTAATGGTTTCCTCGACAACATCGTGCATTCCGTAGTAAAGCGCAGTTGTAGAAATCGTACCCCCGCCTGCTCCTTCGGTCATAAGGATAAGATCTCCTGCTTTTGTCCGGTTCCGCGAGGTAAGTGAAGAGGTTATGCCTACCGCCCCAACTCCGCCTGTCATGCGTTCACCTATGACCATGTCTCCGCCGATTCGAAGCGTGCTTCCTGTAATAAGAGGTATTCCGGTAAGTTCAGAGACCGTGGTTATTCCTGCAATATGGTCGAAGATCTTTGCTACATCCCCATCGTCTGCTACGTGAATATCGGAAAGCATTGCCAGGGGGCGAGCTCCCATAGCATATACATCACGTAGAGCTGCCCGAGCTACGTGAAAGCCCGAGAGAAAAGGAAAATCACTCAGACGAGAATGAATACCGTCAATGGTGATCACAAGGTAGTCTTCACCGATTTTGACAACCCCCGAGTCGTCAAGCTGGGAGCTATCCACAACCGCACCTGTTTTACCTATAACTTCTCCAAGCTTGGAGTGAACGTAAAAATCCCCTATGCCCCTGGAACCTACCCCGAATTCTCCCATTGAGACTCCTGAGAAAGTGGACCTTAACACATCTCCTTTCACATCAAGTGTTGCTTTTGCTTCACAAATGACCGCAGCCGCGATCTCATGAGCCTTCTCCGGGCTGATATGCTTAATTTCAAGAATTCTTGAAGCTAGCTTTGCCTCAAGCCCTGCTTCATTTGAAGGGTCCTCCCTGAGAGCCCGTTTTGCGTAGCCTTCTATATCCATAGTAACCATCTCTTGCAGATTTTTCTGCCCTAAAAAGTGCACAGGGCAGGATAGTTTGGCATTCAAGTATCAATCTATTTATTTCAGGTATTCTGTTGATTTCAGATACTTTAGTAAAGTTCACAGGACTGTTGATTTTAGATACTTTAGTAAAGTTCACAGGAATCAGAATTAAATAACTGGAAAAAATGAAAATATATTTAGAGCCCGAGGGTGAATTCCTTAAAAAAATTCTCTCAGCACATTTCTACAAAGTTTTTCAGGATCTTCAATCCAATAGCTCCACTTTTTTCAGGGTGGAACTGGGTACCCATAACATTACCTTTAGAATTTACGACAGACGCTGAGAAATCCAGCCCATAATTGCAGGCTGCAAGGGTGTTTTCAGGCTCTGTATCCACATAGTAGGAATGGACGAAGTATACGAAAGAGTTGTCAGGAATCCCTTCAAACAGAGGGTGGTCCTGCTTGATTTTAATATTATTCCAGCCAATATGAGGCACCTTTAGTTCGGATTTTGGAAAACGCAGCACCTTTCCAGAAATAAGGTTCAACCCATCAGTAAGCTTTCCTTCCTCTGAAGAACTCATGAGAACCTGCTGCCCAAGGCAGATCCCGAGCATCGGCTTGCCTGACCGCGCGTATTCTTCTATAATCCCTTTGATGGAGTCAAGGCGCTTCATGGCATCCACAAAAGCGCCGACACCCGGGAGAATTAAACCGTCTGCGGCAAGGATCTCCTCAGGATCCCCAGAGATTGCGGGACTGGACCCGACATGTTCGAGCCCCTTTTGGACACTGCGGAGATTTCCAAGCCCGTAATCGAGAATTATAATTCTTTTCATATCTCTAACAAACAAAGTTAAAATAGATTAACTTTACGAGCATGGGAGGGGACCATAGGAAAATTAAAAAAGAAAAATAAGACAAAAATAAAGGAACTGTAAAATCCTTTGCAGTTAAGATCTCCCAGCAGGAAGGCTGTAAGAGCTGTTCTCCCTTTCAAAAGTCACCTTGTATTTGCCACAATGTATGCATTCATAGCGTTTTTCGAGCACTGTTGGCAAAAAGTACAATGCACCGCTTTTTCGCTTCCATTCATGCAGTCCTAAAAAACACAAGAAACTACGGTTGCGATCAGATTCATCTGAGTCATCAGAGCATTCTTGAGTCAAAAAACTGTTTCCCCTTGTTTCTGATTGTTAAGGTTATTCTACAATAATAAAAAAATATGGTTAAAAGAACTATATAAATATATAGTTCTTATGGAAAATATCAAGAAGTTCTACTATCAAAAAATATACCTGGCTAAAAATAAAAGAGCAACCATATAATATCAAAATATTACTAAATTCTATTCTTAATAATTTAACAAAGTCTTTGTAGGAGTAAAATATGAAGAAATCCAGATTGATCAGACATGGCGAGAAAGCTATATAACTCCCGGTAAATGTCTTGGTTATAGTGAAAAAATTTCAATAAGAATTGCAGTCTGGAATCTTCTTTCGTTTTCCCTATCCCTTCAATATTTTTTAGTGTTTCCTGTCCCTGCTCCTGCAGGAATATATTTTTAATTAAACTTTATTGGTTGAGCAGCAAACAAGTATCAATAACCCATCAATTCTGAGACGTTTTCATCAATGGTTATGTTGGAGCAAAAGCGGCACCATGAAGGCTGTAAGTGATACAACAATGGCAGAGCCGGCAACCCCCTGCCAACCTGCTACCTTCCAGGCCAGCATTGCACCTCCAGACCCCAGGCTGCCGCAAACGAACATCCCTACCATGAACAAACTATTCACCCGGTTGCGTGCTTGCGGCTTAAGCCCGTAAATTATCTGCTGATTGGCGACAATGGCGCTCTGCATCCCGAAATCCAGAAGCATAACACCGAAAATCAAGCCGGTAAGGGAGTTCCAGACTGCAAGAATCAGCCAAGCTAGCAGAGTGGCAAGTGCACCTGTAGAAACAACATTGCTTGGGCCTCGGCGGTCGGCTAGATGTCCAGCTATAGGAGCAGCAAGCACTCCAACCATCCCAAGGATGCCAAAAAGTCCTGCGATATCGGCGCCGAGGTGAAAAGGAGGCTTCTCGAGATGCAGCGCGAGGATCGTCCAGAAAGCGCTGAACACGGCGAAGAGCAATCCCTGTGTCAAGGTGGCGCGGCGTAGCCTGGATTCATCGCGCCAAAGTTGTAGGAGTGAACGAAGCAATGGTCCATATTTCATAGAGATCGTGGGCCGGCTGAGTGGCAATAACAATGCCATTGCTGTCGCACCAGTGAGAACAAGGGGAATACCTATCAGGAACATAGTTCTCCAGCCGTAGTGAGTGGCGACAAAACCGGCCAGAATCCGGCTCAAAAGCATGCCGCTCAGCAATCCGCTCATAACACTACCGATTACTGCACCTCGGCGGTTATCAGATGCCAGCGATGCGGCTGCCGGTATTATCTGCTGCGTGACGGAGGCGCTGAAGCCAATGCAAAGTGAGGCGCCCAGCAGGGCCCGACCAGTAGATGCAGTGGCGGCAAAAATCAGTGATAAGGCCAAAACAAGGAATTGCGACACGATCAGTCGGCGACGTTCCATCAAATCTCCCAGGGGCACTAGAAGCAGCAAACCTATTGCATAACCGAGTTGGGTAGCAGTCGGAACAAAGCTTGGAGCCAATTCGCCAGGGAAGGAGCTTGTGATAACCCCCAGCATTGGCTGGTTATAGTAGATGTTCGCAACTGCGATTCCACATGCACAGGCCATAGCGAAGACAAGCCCTTTGCCTGGCTCAGAGACACTTCTAGTATGGAATGTGTCTTTTTTCGAACTATAGTTTCTTTCTTCCGACATGTAGCGAGATTTACAACTATCAAGCACCTTATTTATTTCCCCTCAATATCACAATTCGCACCGTATAATCCAAGGATAAAAACGCATTCTGTTTCTTTCATTTTATACATAATCTCTAGTTGAAAATAAATGCTTAAAAATACCGCTAAGGCTGGATGGAAAATTCTGAAAGAATTTTTATTAATTAATTACAATTATTCAAGCTTATTATCTTTTTTCAAACAAGCGAAAAATTTCCAATCTCCTACTATATCAGCTATAAAAAATCCGATAAATAATGATTGTTGTAAAAAGTGAATTAATTATGGTTAGGGCAGCTTTCTAAAAGTGAAGTTATGTAAATGTCTTAAAAACATAGTTACGTTTTTAACTTTTATCTATATTAAATCCTAAAATTAAAAAAAATTAATTATAAATCTTATAAACATTAGATAAATCAGTGCTGTGTGTTCTGCCGTTACGTTGCGTTTTTTGACTTGCCTATAACTCTTTATCCAATAAACTGCCCAAAAGAACTGGGTAAATATCCTACTGGCACAGTAGCTGTAACACTGTTGTTTGCTGTGTCAATTACAGAGAGAGTGCCGCTGACCTCGTTATCCACATATACCTTTGTTCCATCCGGGGTGATTGCAATTCCTATAGGCAGTATTCCTACTGGCACCGTAGCTGTAATTGTATCTGTGGTAGTATTAATGACAGAGGTGGTATTGCTCCAGAAGTTCGCAACATATACACTTGTTCCATTTGGATTGACTGCTATTCCAAAAGGACCAATTCCTACATCCACCGTAGCTGTTACAGTGTTTGTTGCTGCGTCAATTACGGAAACAGTCTTGTCACTATCGTTGATATTACTTATGTTGCCACAGTTAGTCACATATACCTTTGTTCCATCTGGAGTGACAGCAACTCCAATAGGGTTGGACCCTACAGGTACCGTAGCTGTGACAGTATTATCTGATGTGTTAATTACAGAGACAGTGTCGCTGTAGGGATTTGTAATATATACCTTTGTTCCATCCGGATTGACGGCAACTCCATCAGGAGGGCTTAATACATTCAATGTGGCTGCAATAGTGTCTGTTGCTGTGTCAATTACAGATACAGTGTAGCTGTTAACGTTCGCCACATATACCTTTGTTCCATCCGTACTGACTGCGATACCTTCAGGAGAGTTTCCCACAGGTACCGTGGCCGTAACAGTGTTTGAACTCGTGTCAATTACAGAGACAGTGCCACTGTCATAATTTGTCACATATATTTTCGTTCCTGCCGGATTGACTGCAACTCCTTCAGGACTGCTTCCTACAGCCACTGTAGCTGTAACAGTGTTTATAGCTGTGTCAATTACAGAAACAGTGTTGTTAAAGGGATGTGCAATATATGCAAATGGTGCCGCTCCTACGATACTCACCAGCATTAAAAACGTCAGCGCAATTATTCCAAAAATATTTATGAGAGCATGTCCTCTATACGTTTTATCATATTTTGCTTCTTCCATTGTCTTCCTCCTTATATTGGCGCTTATATTTAGATAACTAGAAATAATATAAACCAAATAGAATTTATTTTACCTAACCTTAATAACTAAAATGTAATAAGATCATAAAAACAGAATTTGGTAATATTATACTAACATTATTCTATAATTAAACTTATTTGACAATAATTAATATAACTATTACAAAAAGTAGACATTAAGATTTAATTAAATATCATTAATTTATATAAACAGACTATACAGAAAAATCAAAAAAAGCTCAAATACAATAATTTCCAGTGCATAAGTTACAATAAAGTCTCTGTGTTTTATGAGTCTTGAGTCCATATTTAGTGTTACTGACAGTTACAATGGTAAGTGCTTGTATGTAAAGACAAATACAAAACTGACACATTAAATTTCAGCCCGTTTCCGATGAACGAAAAGAAATACGGACTCAAAGTTGTTAGCATCTCAAAGAAAAAAGTCGCAAATAACCTTACATATGCCTACACATAAATACTAACATGTGACCTATAATAACTGATTTATCCGGCATGTAGAAATTCTCTAAAATCCAGGATTCCCATTGTTAATTTAGACTGAGATAATTTAGGTAGGTTTTCTACAAAAGCCGAAAAAAGCATATTCAGGCGTCACAGACCCTGAAGGAAAGGTAACACTAAACATTTCTAATCCTGAACTGCCTTCTGGAAAAGCTGAAGGGTATATAAAGATAAAAGTAAGAAGAGAAGGATACAGAGATTTTACCAGCGACTATTTTCTGAAGTTAATCCGAGTTGAATTCTCGGATAGATTTATGCTGGAAGAATCTGAGTCAAAAAGGATACAGGGCCTTGTTTCTACGTCGGCCTTCTGTATTTTTCTGTTCTCTGTATTTCTTGTTCTCTGTATTTCCGGTTTTTCACGCTTGTTAAGTTGCAATGATTCTTACCAGGCATGCCAGAAATATTAGGTCTGCGTTTCTTCTACTGCTGCAAGATCACCTTTGCTAATATTGCTGACCGAGCTATGAGCCTCATACACATACCGTTGTCCTCTCATTGCCGATAGCACTGCTGCTATGCCACAGAGTACAGCTCCGATTATGAAAGAAATCCGCAACGCTGGCATAAAAGCCTGCTGCAATGTCTGTGGGAACCAGTAATTACTTGTCAGTGTGGTCACGATTTGCTGTGGTATTGCGCTGACAATACTCGAATCCATAGATTTCAGAATTGAGCTCATTGGATTATAACCCAGAAAGGCAGAAAACAAAGCATTTGTAGGCGACATTGCTGCCAGTTGATTCGCGAGCTGTTGCAAAGCAGGGGCAATCTGTGTAGATCCAAGACTGGCAAACGAGCGGTGTACCGCACCCGGGAAAGCTTTCTGAATGCCCACTATCACGATGGTGAAGAATACAGACATGCTCAGCGTACTGGCCGAGTTTGACAGTGTAGATAGCATGCCTGATGCAACACCTCGGTTTTGAGGCGGCACGGAATTCATTATTGATGAACTGTTCGGAGAGGCGAACATACCGTTGCCAATACCCATGAAGAATATCAATATTCCCAGCTCCCAGTAGTCGAAGTTATAGGGAAGCAGTGAAAGCCCGAGGAAGACCAGTGTTACGATGGTCATCCCGGCAGTGGCGATCCATCGAGGCCCATACTTGTCCGAGAGCATCCCGGAAATCGGTCCCATGATCATAAAGCCAAGAGTCATGGGAAGCATATAGATACCTGCCCATAACGGTGTATCCTCAAAGCGATAACCGTGGAGCGGCAGCCAGATTCCCTGCAGCAGAAGAATAAGCATAAACATAGCACCGCCTCGCGCAATGGCTGCAGTGAAGCTAGCAAGACACCCGTAGGTAAAAGCCCTGATTCTGAAGAACTCCAGCTTAAACATAGGATTCTTCACCTTGCTCTCGACGAATGGGAAAGCGATCAGCAATACGATTCCGATACCTAACGCTGCCATTACCCATGGGTTGTTCCAGCCCATTGCGTCAGTGATGCCATCGTGCTCGTAAGGCATGAGAGCGTAAGTGACGCCTATCAGAAGTGAAGTCAGCCCGCCGACGAAGAGTAAGTTGCCCACAATATCGAGATTAGTCTTGGCAGCACGGAATGAAATATCCTTCATCCTCCAGTAAGACCATACCGTTCCAAGGACAGCAAAGGGGATATTGACCAGGAAAATATAGCGCCAGTTGTACGTCGCCAGTACGCCACCCAGTAACAAGCCGATGAACTGACCGGACATGAAGGCAACCATGTTTATGCCAAGTGCCTTTCCCCTCTCACTGACTGGAAACGCGTCTGTAATGATAGCTGATCCATTTGCTATTGTGAATGCACTGCCCACAGCCTGTATCAGCCTGAAAATAATTAGCTCCAGTGCACCAGTGTTGCCTGTGCCAGGCGTCAGATATAGCAAAATTGAGCCGATGGCGAATATAAGGAATCCCAGCCGGAATAGTTTTACCCGACCGTACATATCTGCCAGCCGACCAATAGTGAGGAGCAGTGTAGCCGTGATCAGGCCAAAGCCCATAAGGAGCCACAGCAGGTACTGAAATGCACCCGGATCCGTTGGGTCCATCTGGATGCCTTTAAATATGGCGGGCAGCGAGATCAAGATGATGCTGCCGTTGACAGAACCCATTAATGATGCCAGGGTCACATTGAACAGTGCAACCCATTTGTACGCAATATTCTTCCCAGACCCTCCCGCGTCTATTTTATCTGTCAAATTGCGATTTTCACTCAAGTTATTACCTTCCATTTTCATCTGTTTCGTTTTTCCCACCAGCATCACTATTGTCGTCATCTTCAGTCACACTGTTGATGATCCGGGACATTTCATTAAGGAGTTCTAGCTTCTCCTTTGTCATGCGATCCAGCCCAGCCACTCCCTTGGGGGTGATCGTGTACACCCTACGACGTTCGATTCCCTCGCTCTGGATGAAACCTTTTGATTCAAGTTTCTCTAGGATTGGATAGATCGAGCCTGCACTCGGGGTCCATCGTCCGTTTGAGCGGAGCTCAACCGTCTTGATGATATCATAGCCATGAGTAGGCTTATCTTTAATAATTTTCAGAACGACATATTTGAGAAAAGCCCTTCTGATCTCTGTACACATTTTATTTTCGGTGTTTTCTTCCATGGTTCGTGCCCCGACATATCGACAAACGATATATCGGTAGATTGTATAGTATTTATTTCTTTTTGGTAACTATTAATCATTTAAATATTGGTTAGATGGTATCGATTTTAACATATCTGTGACTTCAAGTTATTAACTAATGAAAAAAGAGAAGACATAATCAATAGTCAGAGATTAAAAAAGGCAAATTTGCTGAAATTTGCTTATTGATCGTAATAAAGAGGATACTAATTATATTTTCCCTGGACTGAATAGTTACCATAATTATGAATTAAATCTTTGTTTGCTCAAGGCAACTTCAAAAAGATTCTTTATAACGTTCGTTAACCAATGACAGATAAACATCAAATTAGGTAAGATCAGAATTCACAAGAAATAAAAGCTGCGGGAGCACACCCTGCTGAAGCAAGAGAGTATTTACGCACCACCTGTCTGTTTTTAATAGTTAGTAATAATCGCGTTTCCATATTTTCCTTTTATATATCTGTTTTTTGATCTCATCCATTATTTAAAAATTTACAGCATGGCTTTTTAAGTTAACATTGCTTATATTCAACTGTTTTAATGAAATAAGATAAATAAACAAATTTTTTCACATAGATTTCTGTGCCTTAAACCTTACAGTATAATTCCAGAGATTTCCTTCAACTTTATCTAAGATAAAACCAGCTTCTTCTCCTAATTTAATAGTAGTAGATTTTAAAGGGTAATCTGGATCAGGTAAAAATTCTGTTACTGCAAGGATTCCGCCAGGCTTCAGAACTCTTTTCATTTCCTTTAAAGCCTTGTTTTTGTCTGGAAGTTCCTGAAGAACTGTTACCGTATACACCACATCGAATGAATTATCATCAAATGGTAGTTTATGCGCATCTCCTTCCACAAGCTTGATATTTATGATGTCTCTGTTTTCTGGTCTGGATAGTTTCTTCTTTAACTGCATTAACATTTTTGGTTGAATATCAAGAGCATATACTTCTCCTTTAATTCCAATAGCCTTTGCAGCGAAGGTTGTAAACGCCCCGCTTCCGCATCCAACCTCCAGAATACGCATTTCTTCTGTTATCCCGCTTCGCTTTATCAATTTATCAGGAGGCTGCAATTTTCTTCTAAAATCGCTATCTAAAAAAGGTCCCATAAATGCTGGTGGTGAAAATACATAAAATCTTTTTATAATTCTTAATGCAATTTGCAATAAAACAAAAAAGCCTATAATTTTCAGTAAAATCGCTGTAAGTACCCGCCGCATACCTAACCACTTTTAGAATCTCAATATTTCTGATTTCTTTAGTTCTGAAATCCATTTTTACGTACATATATTATCAAAAAAGGCATTGAAGACTATGGAATTATTTGTTATAAAACCTAAAAACAATTTCATGTTTGATGTAAGCGCAGCCAAGTTGTTAGGCATACCTTCTGAATTGTTTAGTATTATTAATATAATAGTTTTGTCTGCAATATAAATTCTAAAATGTATTAAAAAATAGTAAAACAGGTTAAGTTGAGGCTATCCATAACTTTTACTTCAGGACTTTACAATATTGAATTCCTAGAGAAAATTATCAAAAATGCACTTAGGATGGTTTCCCCTTGAGTCCCCTATGTTAAGCTGGATAATCCTGGGTTCATTTATTATTGTAGAAACTTCTAGAAGTCGAACTTGAAGGACAGTATGTGACGAAACTTACTCCATTTGCTTATGTACGTTATATCACTCCGATTAAAGGGATAATTTTTTACTGCCGCCACTCCGCCACTAATACTTTTCTGCTGTTATCATTAATACTTCGACTCCTAAATAAATTTATGATATATTGAGAAATTCTTAATCGAGAAATAAGTTCAAAAGTCATGCATACATACAATTTTCGTTTAAACGCCCCGATATGAACAACTTGGCTATTATTGGCACATCGGTCTTCTTCACAACAAGCAATTCTCTTTTTCCAAAACGTACACAGCCTTTATGTATACTGTAGTTCACACCCCCTGATTTTAATCTATTACTTGCTTCATCAAAGTGTTTGGAAGGGACTTGCAAAACGGCGAGATCGGAAGAATGAACTTTTAATATGCATTCACTATATGCTTTGTTAAGGTTGCAGTCTTGTTGTTCCGATGTTATTTCAGTTATTATGGCTTCGGCTTCAGTTTTATCTGAAAATACTTTGTCTGCAAACTTCTTGAACTCCTCCACAGTTACAAAGATCACAGGGAGCCAACACTTAGTTTGAGTATCACTTTCAGAAATATCCCAGGCAAGTGGCAAATCTGGAATACTACCTGAGAAGTGTTCGAAAAGAATACTCATGCAAGGCACTGGAATAAGTTCTCTCTTTTCAATTAATGCACTTAATGCGATGCATACTGATTTCGAAAGTCCAAAAGCATGTAAAACATTTTGTTGCTCAGGGTCAGACAAAGTATATTCTCCCTCCCCAAATGTTTTAGATAAGTCAGTACTTGTTGCAAATCCTACACTTCCTATAAAACAAAGAATCTGTTGTTGTAAAGGGCATGACTCTATTATCACAGCTAGGTCATCATTCATCTTCTAAACCCCCCAATTTTGTAAATATCAATTACGATTGAATACACAAACATAAGGATTTGAAATTAGTTTTGGTCAAAAACCTCAATTCTTCCCTGCAAATCCTCCCTGACTTCTGGCTCTGCCTTATGTAATTTATTCAATCTGACCCTACCCCTGTAATTTTCTACTACAAAATCAGATCCAAGACTATATAAAATTTTTTAGGGGCTGACTCTGTTAAAATTAATAAAATGAAGCCAGAAGCAAAAGAGAAGAATGACAAAAAATAAAGAGAGAAAAAACCGAAAAAAGAAGAATAGTGGAAAGGGGAAAAATAAGATATAAAATAGGAAAATTGGGGATGAAAAAAGAAGAATGATATAAAAGAAGAAAAAAAAGCTTTAAAAAAACAAAAAAGGTTAGATCAGCCTGATTTCAATCGTTTCTCCCTTCTCCTGAGCTTCCAGAATATCGGATGCAAGGTCTGAGTTCGCCCTGAGTTTCACATCTCCATGTCGGCTTACGGTTGCACTGAACAGGTACTGGTCTTCGAGATAGATTTCCACATCCTTTCCTGCAAGCTCCGGTGCCCCAAGAATAAGGTGTTTTTTATCTCTCTCGATGAAAGGATGAACGGAAGAAACACTAGGTGTCTCTTCAAAGCTGGATAAAGCTCTTCTTTTCTCTCTGGGAGCTCTGCTTTCAGCTCCGTACTTCCGGCCTTTTGAGGCTTTCGGAGCTTCGATCTCCAGCTCTCTTACATCAATATGCAGCCCGAGAATATTTTCGATCCGGTCAATGACATTCCCACCTTTGCCAATAACTTTTCGCACCTCGTCTTCCCGAACCTTGACAATTGCACTGTCATCTGAAGTCACTTCAACTTCAACCGGGCCGGAGGCGTACCTGCCAATAACATTTCTTATTTCCTCTTCCGCAAGCTTCCAGGCAGGTTTCCTTAGTTCGGTAGGAAGCCCTACTGGCATAACAACAACCTGTTCTCCATAGGTATAGATTTCATATTCTACTTTTCTGGTCTCAAAATCGGCAATAACAATTACCGGTCTTGCAAGATCCTGCTCGGTCATTCCATGAGGAACTTTGACAGTAAACTCAAGTACCAGAACCTTTGCCACTTCTCCTTTATCAATGAAAATAACGGTATCCACTACCTGGGGGATTACACCCAGTTCAACTCTTCCTATCAGGCGTTGAATCGCGTCCACTCCCCTGGTTGCATGTACTACACCTATCATTCCCACGCCTGCAAGCCGCATATCCGCAAAAATCATGAAATCGCCGGTCTTTCGGACTTCATCATATATCGTATAATCCGGCCTTACCAGAAGCAAAAGGTCCGCAGTATCTTCCATCCTGCCATTCAGAGGCGAATACTGGGTGATTTCAGGAGGCACCTGGAGGTCTCTTGGGGATTCCATGGTTTTGACCACCTGCCCGCGGTCATTCAGATATCGGGCGACTCCGGCGGCAAAAGTAGACTTTCCGGCTCCGGGCGGGCCGGCAATAAGAATTCCACGTTGGCTTACAATCCGCTCTTTGAGCTTATCGCTCAGCCGGTAGTGTTCAAGGTCCACAACTACAGTTGGCCTTACGACCGTAATTTCCATATCATCGGAAAAAGGCGGGTGAGCAATTGCAGTTCGCATATTCCGGATTTGCAGGACCGTAGCTCCACTTGAAGACATTTCGATAAAAGATTCGGGGTCCAGCCTGGCTCTTTCAATAAGTTCTCTCGAGATACTGGAAAGTTCCGTAGAAGTAGCAGGTTCATCACGAATTTTTACGTAACGTATATTCCCTACAGGTCCCTTCTTCGCCATAGGAGAGACTCCATTTTTAAGATGTACGGACATCGTATCGTCCGTAAAAAAATGCTCTACTTTGAGAGGCATAAATTCTGACGGCTCCAGAGTTTTGGGATGAATGTATTCAACATTAAGCCCCTTTGCTTTAGCTATAAGAGACTGTACCCTGTCCTCGCTTACAAACAGCCCTCCGACCTCAATAGCCGTACTTCGGATAAGAGCATCTACTCTGCCCTCTTTGGAGAACTTGATCTCTTCAAGCGTGGGCTGAACCCCGCTGAATTGAAGGAGAATTTCATCCCTCTCTGCCAGCCTGCGGAGTTCCAGAAGCTCTTCAAGCCCTTTAAATCCTATTTCCCTGCCCTTATTTGCCTGGGCTTCAAGTTCCGATACCACAGCTTCGGGAATAATGATCTCAGCACCCCTGAAATCTCCGCTTCTAATGCGGGCCGAAAGCCTCCCGTCAATAATTATACTTGTGTCCGGAACAATCCTCCATATCCGCTTGTCTTCAGCCATATAAATGGATATAGAGCCGGGAAGTATATAATAAAACTTCTGGCAATTTTATTTAGATGAATGAAGCCAGAAAGTGGTGCTGGTGAGTATTATTCTTTATGCTTGAAGAGATTTTTGTAACTATGAAGCTGATTCTGAAGTTGATTCTGAAGTTGTTATTATTGTACTCAATATTCATAATTTGTTCCAATATAATATTTATATTGACCGATATAATTCTCTGTAGTACGAAAAGTCTGAAAAATCATAGAAATTAAAGTAGAATGGATTTTACGAATGGGTAGGTGCTAGTATGCAAAATTTAATTCTAAATTAAATATATAAAGGAAAAATTTATATTTTATAAACAAGTTTTTTAAATATATTAATATTATAAATATTTAATATAATTTTTGAATATAAAATATCAAACTTTAGTTTATATTGGTTTCTAATTTATATTTCTTAAATTATTATATTCGCGGAATAATAATACACTAGTGATACAATGAAAAATCACTTTTATCGGCAAATAATAAAGCAATATAGTTTACTAATCAGGTAGTCTTCCATAAATGTATGCGGATTATTGATTTTTAAATTAAGTATATTTGCCCATAAACAGTGAATTTAGCAACCATCAAAAGTGAAATTGTATCGAACAAAGCAAAATGATGGAGACGATATAGATGAGAGAACAAAGATTTAACAAAATAAAGAAGATAGTCTTTATTTTGTTGGCTGTTTTTCTGGTAATATCATTGACAGCTGCATCAGCAAGTGCATGGTATTCAAAGACTAGCGACGGCAAATGTAAAGAGGTAGCTAAAGAAAAGGTGGTTAAAGAAGCTAAAGAAAAGCCGGTTAAAGAGGTAGTTAAAGAAAAGGCTGCTAAAAAAGTAGCTAAAGAAAAGGTGGTTAAAAAGGCAGTTAGAGAAAGGGTATTTGATCGAAAGCTGGGTAATGAAAAGCTAGGCAATGAATTGTTAGACATGGTAGAGAATAACTGGTTCGGCAGCGGTCGGGGAGGCAATTGTGACAATGGTTGGGGAGGCGATTGTGACAACGGCTGGTTCGGCGACGATTGGGACGACTGTTCGGACTGTTAACTGTTGATGAGTCTAACCATGAACTAAGCTGTAGACAAATCTATACCAATAACGACCCATTTGTACACTCCGCATCGGATTACAGAAACAGTGAGACTCTATAAGTATATTGGAGTCTTTCTTGATAGGACTTACGCAGTAAAAGAGCTAAAACGAGCGTGAGCAGTTATTGTAATAGGCATTGTAGAAAAGACAGTTTAAGGTTCCATGCTGTTGTTTTTCTATTTAACCGCGTAAGTTCTACCATAAAAAGATGAAGAAAAAGAAAAATAAATATTTGACATTTATTAATTTTTTAAATTCGATGTAACTCAATAAAATTCAATAGACGTCATCCGGCTCGAAGACCTTCTCTCCCACAACTTCTCCTTCAAGATTTCGATAAAAACAGGATCTGTATCCCATATGGCAGGCTCCCCCTACCTGTTCCACGAGCAGGAGAAGAGAATCCATATCACAGTCGACCCTGATTTCTTTCACTTTCTGTATATGCCCCGAGGTCTCTCCTTTTTTCCATAATTGTTGTCGGCTCCGGCTCCAAAAATGCGCAATTCCGGTCTCTACCGTCTTCTCAAGGGCTTCTCGGTTCATATAGGCGCACATCAGCACCTCCCTGCTAACTTGGTCCTGAATCACAGCAAGGATAAGACCTTTTTCGGATTTCAAGGTATCAAAATCAATCATGGGGGATAGATTGCAAAACAAGTATAAAAAGAGAGGGCATGAGATCTTAGGGTGCCGGAGAGAGGCAGTAAGCCTGGTGCTTTTTCAAGGCTTGATTCCGAGTACGTCCTCAACGTACGCTCTGAGAATTTCCGCAACACTCCATGCCTGAGCAATGCAGCCACCCGGAGAGTAAGGATAATCCCCATCAAACACTTCGGAAATGCTGCCTACGCCTGCAGTTTCAAGGTGTGTATCAAAACCCTGAAGGAGAGATCGCATATCTTCAAGGCTTTCTTTTGAATAGTTATGAACCTTCCGGTAGGCTTTCACATAAGCGCCAAGGAGCCATGGCCAGGCTGTCCCGTTATGATAGGCTGCATCTCTGGCTGCCGCATTTCCTTGATAGTGTCCTTTATAAGCAGGATGATTACTTGAAAGAGTTCTAAGCCCAAAAGGGGTCAAGAGATCTTTTTCAACTCTGTCAACTATTGCTTTTTCTTTCTTAGGGGAAAGAATAGTATAAGGCAGGGCCACTGCGAAGAGTTGATTGGGGCGGATTGCAGGGTCTTTAATCTCATTTCCTGCTTCGTCCTGATACACGAGGTCAAAGAGGCAATTGGTCTCAGGGTTCCAAAATACATTCTCAAAATTTGAAGCTACTCCGGCTGCAAGAGTTTCATATGAGGAAATATTTTTTCCTAAATTAGTACCCAGATTGGAGGCCGTTTTCAGGGCATTATACCAGAGAGCATTGATTTCACAGGCTTTACCTGCTCTTGGGGTCACTGCCTGTTCCCCTATTTTAGCATCCATCCAGGTTAGCTGAGGTCCCTGCCGGATAAGATAATCGGAGTCCATACCGATTCCAAAATCTGTGCCTTTACGGTAATTCTCTATGATATCCCCCACGGTATCCCAGACATCCGATAGGAAAAGGAAGTCTTTAGTATATGCAAAATATCGGCTCACAGTGTGAATAAACCAGAGAGAAGCATCCACTGTATTATAAATTGGTTCTCCTCCGAGTGCCAGGAAAGCATTGGGGATCAGGCCTCTCTTACAATGTCTGGAGAAGTTTTTGAGAATGGATCTTGCCTCCTCAAAACGACGAGGAATTAAAAGCAGTCCAGGCATGGAGATCATGGTGTCCCGACCCCAGTCAGAAAACCAGTGATACCCTGCAATCACCGTGTTTTCACCTGAAGAAGGATTTTTCACTATAAAAAGGTCCGTTGCCTTGAGAAGCTTAAGAGCAAAGGGTTCGGTGAGTCTTGAATTGAAGACAAGGAGATTTTGTCGGTATGTTTCCCTTGTATAGAGTTCCTCAACCTGTTCAAGCGTTAGAGAAGAAACATCTTCTGTTGAAGCGACAATAAAGAAATGGGAAGTTCCCAGTTTGAGTTTACTTTCGAAGTAACCTGGATTGAAATTGTCTTCCTGGAAGTTGAGCCCCCTTTGCTTCTCAATATCATACTCAAAGTTATAGTACCATTTAGGATCAGGATGATACTGGAGATCGGATGAAAGCGAGAAAGTAAAGCCGTTGGAGCTTTCCAATTTTACTCCTGCAGGATCGGCTTTCTGAGTAAAGGAAAGCTCTCCTGAGCGAACTGTATAATGGAAATTTCTGGAGTTTACCAGCGGAAAGATTCTTAGCAGAGCTCCTTCTCTCCTGGATCTGATGTCATAGAGGATGCAGGTTGTGTTGCTGTTGTGAATCATGAAGACCTTTTTCTTTATGGTAAAATCGCCAGGCTGGTAAACCCAGAGAGGAAAAGGAACAAGGATGAATTTGGAGAGGTAACTGAAGCCTGAAGGAAAAACAGTATCCGGATACTTGTGGGTTGCAAGCCGATAAACGTCTTCGTTAATTGAAATTTCCTCATCAAGGGAGGAAAGCAATACAAACCTTCCTGGAGAGTTTTCTGGAGCTGCCACAAGCAGTCCGTGATAAGTCCTTGTGCCTGCCCCTATTACCGTAGATGAGGCATATTCCCCGAGTCCGTTTCCTACTATCCACTCTTTCTTTATTCCTTCCTCATATGTGGAAAAGGAATCTGCTCCAAACCTGATTCCACTCATAAATATCTGGTTAGGATTTAATTTCTTAAATATTTGTATCCTTTGAAAAAAAAGTTGAGGAAATCTAAGAAGAGGAAAAAGCCAGCTTATAGTAAAAAATGTCAAATTATTAAATTTCAAGTGTAATCATAAACTATTTTAGCTGTGCAGGATATAAGAAAGTGAGAATCATGAAGCAAGACCTTTTAGAAATCCTTGTTGATATCTTCAAATCCTCCGGATACAATGTCATAATATCCAGTCAGTGTGACATTCTTGTGGAAAAAAACGGGCATAAGGCTTATGTCATATGTGCCCTGCAGCCAGATTTCGAGGAAATAAAAGCTTTTTCAGAAAAGATAGGGGACTGTACAGGAATCTATGTAATGACCCAGAAGGGGCCTGAAGAATTAATCGATTATGCAGCTGAACTTGGGATCTATGTTTGGGATAGGGATGAACTGGCTCTTCAAATTGGAAGAGCGGTTCTTATAAATCTTGAACAGAAGTCAAAGATTTCGTATTCTGAATCGGAGACTCAACCCGCAAATGAAACACCAGATCAGTCCGGGCAAACAATTTTCGAATTACCTGTCGGAAACTGGAAAGTAAAAGAAGAATCTAGGGAGAATCCTTACTTTAACGGAGATCTCTTGCCTCTTCAGAATCAGCAATCAGAGGTCGAAAAAATATCTTTTGAAGATCAATCCCTGACACAGAGCTTTGAGGGAAGGAATAATTTAAGGAAGCAGGAACAGGCTAAGGTCCCAGAAACCGAATCTTACGAAATGCTGAATATAAGGTCTGTAGAGCCAAGGATTTCTAAAAACCAGGCTATTATTATCGCAAAACCCTATATAATCAACCCAAAGGATGCAATTTTAAAGTTTGTACCCTTCTGGAAATATAGATATAATGTTGAAGCTGAAAAACGCTTCAGGTCAAAAGTCCTGAGTATTGCCGGAAAGGGAAAGGGTTTTCTTAACGCTCTAAATAAGTCAAAGGAAGAGATGGAGATAGAAGGGCTCGGTACACCTACAAGGGTTCCTGCTGTGCAGTATGAGTTAAAAAGGCCGAATGTGGATAAAAAACAGGCAGAAAAGATTCTTCTGGACTTTATTAAAGAGGAAAACACACGTGAGATACGTTTTAACAATACGGAAGGACAGGCTGTTATATATGAGCACAAGAGTATCGGCCCCAGGGCTGATGAAATACAGCTCGATATGGAGCTTGTGTATATCCCTGTCTGGGAAGTGAAGGGGAAACGTAACTCTTTGGAGATTAACGCTTATAATGCAAAGGTTCTTGAGGAGCCTGTTGATGAAGATGCCGAGTTTCTGTGAATAGGAAACCTGAAAAAAGTATCAGAAGAAAAATATATAAAATAGAAAATATATTTTTATATAATTGGCAGAATAGTAGGTAGGGTTCCTTGAAAAAGAATCCAGACCTTATCCTCCCAGACTTCTGTGAAAAAGTCTTTTTCAGGAAAAAGCGCAATTTTACAATAAACGTTATATTTGCCCGATGCAAGAGTATATAACGTTTGGAAATTATCTGTAAGCTGTAACGGATGGCATCTTATAGGAAATAAAATCCATAATATTTCATAAGTATGAAAAATAAAAAAGAGGTGCGTAAATGATAGAAGTAACAGACAAAGCTGCTGCAGAATTGAAAACGCTGATTGAACAGGAAGAGAAACCTGAGCTTGCTCTCAGAATTTTTGTTGCCGGGGTTGCCTGCAGTGGAATTCAGTATGGCTTAGCCTTTGATGATGAAACGAAGGAAGATGACGTGACTATGGAAAGTAACGGGATTAAACTCGTTATGGCAAAAGATATCGAAAGGAGCTTCTCTGAGGGCAGTATTGACTTTATTGAGGACGAAAACGGAAAGGGATTCCTTATCCGCAATCCAAGCGCCGGCGGTGGATGCGGCACCTGTGGCGGATGCCATTAAGTAAAGTAAAATTGCGCTGAGGTATCGAACCCAAACCTGAAAAATAAACGAAAACAAAGGAGAAGCAAATCTATGTTCCCAGGAATGGGAGGCGTGGGAGGCCGGGGAATGAACCCGGCTAAAATGAAGCAGATGATGAAACAGATGGGGATTGATGTTAAAGAGCTCAAGGATGTTCAGGAAGTGGTCATAAAGACTGCGGACTCTAATATCATTATAGAGAATGCAAATGTCACTATCATGAAAGTCCAGGGTTCTGAAACATACCAGATTGTAGGTGATGTAAAAGAAGTCCCAAAAGAACTGGAGATTCCCGCTGAAGATATAAAACTCGTAATGGAGCAGACCGGTGTTTCTGAAGATGAAGCCCGGAATGCCCTGAAGAATTCAAACGGAGATCTGGCAGAAGCCATTGTGGCACTTTCTTCTGCCTGACTTCTTTTTTCATATATTTTTATAATTATTGCTGGCCCGAGTTCCGTTTCCCGAGTCCCGTCTCGGGAGGACGGTGCCCTTTTCGCTCCGCTCAAGAGGGCTGAATTATGGGCAAGTAAGATTGGTTTTCAACTCGCTGAGGAGGGCTGATTTACCCACAATCTTTTTTAAAATAATTTTGTCCGCAATTTTTAGAAAAGGTTTTATCGAAAACCCGATAAACGTTTGAATTTGATAATCTTATCCCCAAACCCTATCGGCGTGATCAACCGGCGCAACGGTTGCGGAACAACGGTTGCGGGTGGATGGTTGCGGCAAAACGGTTGTGGCAGATGAGAAATAGAAAGAGAAAGATAAGAGGTAAATTCCCTTATCTCCTAGTTTTCAAATTGAGTTTTGGGATTTTACTTTTTACTTTCTCTTGTGTAGGAATACTACAAGCAGACCAGCGACTCCGAAAACTGTTTCAAAGCCCGGTATACCTGGGATTTCTTCCTGTTCAGTTTTCGATTCTTTATTTAGTGTATCATTTTTATTAATTATTCCATTGTCTGTCTCAAACTGTTTTTCTGTCACGGTTTCTTCATTGGCTTTTTTTGCTGTACCCGTTATTGCAAAGGGAGAAAATTCCGGAGTTTTTGCTGTGAAATACAGGTATTTGTCATCTTTTCCTGATGGTTCTACCGCCAGTTGCATCCATTTTTTATCGCTATAAGTGTTAAGGGTGATTGAAGCCGGCTCGATCTTTTTATCCTCTATCCAGGATTTTTCAACCTTGAAACAAACGATCGGGTTTTCTATGTTTTTTGGGGTTGCAATTCCACCGTTTCCTACCCAAATATTAAAGGATTTGTAGACCTCTCCAGAAGGCAGTTCGGAGACTAAGGTGGACTTTCCTTTTAACATCTCTACGATGGTTGTAGTTTTGCCCAGAGTCTTCTTCGCATCAAAGCTCACATAGACAACACAGGTTGTATTCTTTGTGAAATCAAATTTTACCTCTTTTCCGTTCGTGATAAACGCCTGTGAAAATTCCTTTACTTCAACGTTTTTTGCAGGTTCAGGAGAGCCTCCACCACCGCCTCCGCTACTGCTGCTACCGCTCTTGCTGCTTTCATCACTGCTTGAGCTACTGTCACCGCTGGAACTGCTTTCCAGTACAGTTATTGTAGTAATTCGTGAGGAAGAACCTTTTTCATTATATGTTGTTAAGTTAACAAAATACATTCCCGGATCCTTATATACATAGACGGGATTCAGGTCACTGGAGTCAGTCTTTCCGTCGAAATTGAAGTCCCATACTCTTGAGATTGCATTATGGGAAAGATCAGTAAACTGTATCGCCAGAGGAGCATATCCCTTGGTAACGCTGCTACTGAAGTTTGCAACCGGGGCTCTCAGATCTTGAGTAGTAGAATTTGTGACTGTAATGTACTCCAGTTTGGCTATAGAAATATTGCTAGTGGGATTGGTTATTTTTAGAGTAATGTCATATGTGCCTGGTTTCGTAAACGTGTGCGTCGCATTCCCTGCATTTTTAGAGTTTATTCCGTCTCCAAAATCCCAGAGCCATGAAGTAGATACTTCATCAATGCCGCTGGCAGTAAACAACACATCTAACGGTGCAGTACCAGAAGTTATGTTGGCAGTAAATTCAGCTACTGATGGCAAGGTGTTTGTGGCAGAAATCTCACTAATGTAAATGCCGCTATTAGTATCATTATAGTTAGCCGCTTCACCGCCGTAGTTACTGTCTATTCCCCATACAATAGTATTCTCGTATACATCCGGTGTTGTAAATACACCGTTTTCATAACTGGCTACTTGAGTGCTTTGTCCTGTAGAAATGCTGTATACATATACTCCAGCACTGCCAAACTGGTCGGTACCAGACTTTGCGTATACGATTTTGTCACCATATATATCAGTGTGAGTACCGGTATCATCACCAGCATCTGGATTATCAGGATCCCCGCTGTAAACATTATCACTGGTCACAGCTGTAACTTTTTTGGTGACAATGTCGTACATAGCAACATATCCCATTCTTGTGTAGAAATCCGACCATATTACCTTGTCGCCATATATGTGCGGGATATTAAGATCACCGGAATATGGTACTTTTATGGTTTCTTTAGTGATAAGATCATATACGAAGATGCGTTTCCCGTCGCCATCATCATAAGAATATGTTATTTTGGTATCGTATATGTCTGGATTCTCGCCACTTGTGATTCTGGTCTGTGTTGAAGTCGATATATCGCGCATGTACACATTATAATTGTAGCTGGTTTCGTTGTAATCTGCACTCCACACGATTCTATTGCCGTAAATGGCAGGTCTGCTAGATTGATCTACATTCTGTGTGATGTAAGTTATTGCGGCTGTTGATATGTCATATACTGCAAGCCTTGGTGTTTCGATGCTTTCGTCATGCCACACTAAAATGTTGTCGTAAATAGCCGGATAAGATGCTGCAGAAGAGTTAACTGTAGTGTCTGTTCTGGCGGTCAAATCATAAATGTGAATAACACCACCATTTGTCCATACCACTTTGCTACCGTAAATAGCAGGCTCAGACCCATTACCAATGCTCATGACCTGTGCCGCTGATGCTGAGGTTGAAATTAAAAGTAGAAATACAGAAATTAAGGCTGCTGAAGCTAAAGCTATTGAACATAGCTTGCTATTAATTTTCATTACCCTCCCCCCATGTAGCTTTTATCTTCAAAGCCAGGATACAAGTTTATATAGTCTATACTATTCAGACTTTCGGATAAAATCTATCCCTTGATTTTCCCGATAATATTATAATTTTGGATCAAAAGCGTCAATCTTGATTACATTTATCTATTTTTGTGTATCAAGTAAACTTGGCAAATAAGTAGACTACTTAGATATTATATAATTGTACAAGTAAAATCTCTTCTGTTCATAGTTACTTATTGATCTTTATTTTAAACTAGAAGAGTTTAGGTAAGCTTCTAATTTTTTCATTTTACACGATTATTCTTCATTACTAAAATGGAACTGGAATTTACAAAACATTTTACTTTTGCGTTGTCTGCTGTTGTATCGTATTGAACTTTCACATAGTCTTGAATCTGCGAAATCACTGCAGGATGCAATATTTTTTATAAAATAAATAATATTTATATTATTTATAATGATAAGTACTCAGGAAAATGGAGCGGGGACACTGAAGTTTAAGAGGGGACAGACATGTTTAATAATAAGTGTAAATATGCTTCAAGATGTGCCGCCTATCGAGACAATTCATATACGTGCACAAAAGCTTTTGATAAAAGCTACTGTGGAGTCTATAGAAAGTTTCTAAGTGGGACTATTAAGACATATAAACAAGATTTTGATTTTTTTGAGTGTTACTACTAATGGTTCAATTTTGAAACACACTCTTTGATTTTTGAATCTCGTATCTGAAACAGTAACTCGAATATCTGATCATGGAAAGTTATCTTGAAAACTCCTGATGATTTTGAATAAAACAGATTTTGGGACAGCTTAATAGCTAAAAGGAATCAATTTTTACACTACCGGTCGCTTGCAAGACAAATAGGAAATACAGATATCCTGCAAGCTCCCAGTGTTTCCTGGCTGTTGCACTCCTCTTTTTGTCGCCTATTTTTTGTCGCTTATGGATGAAGGAAAGAGACCACAGCCATTATTCCGTATGTCCCCAGAAGCTGTAATCCTTCAAACCAGTTGCTTTTGCCGTCTTCAATTATGGATTTAACCATTAAGACGGCAGAGACTATGGCAGCTAGTTCGAAAGTGGTGAAAATCAGATTCATGGGGTTCTGAAAGAAATAGCTTGTGAACACCAGGACCGGCACGACAAACATAGCGATTTGAGTTGTTGAGCCGATTGCGATCTGGAGTGCCAGATCCATCCGGTCCTTAATTGCAATTGTGATTGCCGAGACGTGTTCTGCGGCGTTTCCGATAATTGCTATGAAAATCATACCTATGAACAGTTCCGTCCATCCGAGGCTTTCAGCCAGCGGTTCTATAGAACCAACCAGGATTTCACTCATAACAGCAACCGTAACGGTTGATGCGAGAAGAATAGCAATAGATTTTTTGACGCTCCACCTGGCAACGCACTCTGTCGTATCAACAGTGTATAAGTGCTTGTGGGTGTGAAGCGAGAAAAGCAGGCTTGCAAGATACGACACAGCCATAATAACCGAAACTGCAATGCTCAAGGTTTCGATTGTTGCGGCGGAAGGATTTTCTGAAGTTAAAACGAAAACAGCCGGCATGACAATAGCTGCAGTTGCAAGAAAGAGAGTGGAGGCGCTTGTCTTTGCAGCTGTCGTATTGAATTCCTGCTCCTTTTTTCCGAGACCTCCAAAGAAAAATGCCATACCCAGAATCAAAAGCAGGTTTCCAATGATGGAACCTGTAATCGATGCCTTTACCATTTCAGTAAGTCCTGCTTGCAGGGAAAAAAAACTTATGATTAATTCTGTTGCGTTCCCGAAGGTAGCATTTAATAATCCACCCAGCGCTGGGCCGGTATGTGCTGAAATCTCTTCTGTAGATTCACCGATAAATTTTGCAAGCGGTATGATTGCAAGAGAAGCTAAAACAAATATTGCTATGGGCGAAGAGTGTGTATATTCTGCGAACAGACTCAGCGGTACAAAGATAAGAAAAATTTTGAAAACATTTTCCAGGATTTTTGTTTTTTCCATATTAACGAATCTCCTCTGCCACCTGGCAAAGAGTTACCATAAGGCGACTTCGAATACAGCCTTTTTCATTTTATGTGTTAATAACAAGGCTGAGAGATATTTTTATCCCTCAAGCCAGATAGGAAGGAAACCTCAGGACTCAAAAGAAAAAAGAAAGGAAGGAAAATGAAATGGCAGAAGCGTGAGCTGGCACTTTCATCTGAAATTTCCATCTGAAACTTCCATTTGAAATCAAAAATATTAAAGTAAAAAGGAGAAGAGTTCTTGCTCCTTTTTAAAGCCTTAAAAGTTGGATTTCAGAAAAGCTGGATTTCAGGGAAGAGTCTCTCACAACGTCTCTCTTTTTTCTGCAGGACTGAAAGTAACAAATCTGGGATTTTCCTCAACATCGGCTTTTCCACTGTTTCTGACTACTGACAGTGCTTTTTTTGTACCGGCTGATTGCCTAGATTTTGCCTTTGCATCATGCCTGAGGAGCTTGAATTCCTTCGAAAGCATTACCAGAGCTGCCAACATCATGATACACTCCGTAACCGGAGATGCAGCCCACACTCCATCTAGGCCGAAGAAGACCGGTAGGATAAAGAGCAGAGGAAAGAGGACAACAAAAATCTTTCCAAGGTAGATGAAAAGTGCTGCCTTTACCCTGTTTATTGACTGGTAATATATAGCAGTGAGGAGCACGGTACCTTCAACGAGCAAAGAGAATATGAAAATCTTCATTCCTCGCAGGGTAACTTCCAGAAGTTCGGAGTCTCCCTGGCTAAATATCTGCACCACTCTTTCCGGAAAGAGATAAATTAATACAAACCCTAAAACCCCTGTCAGGATGCACGAAATAATTGTCAGTTTCAGGGTTTTCGAAACTCTTTCGTAATAGCCAGCTCCGTAATTGAAACCTATAATCGGCTGTACTCCCAGAGCTATTCCCTCAAAAAGCATAGAGAAAATTGAAAAGACATATCCTATAATGCCGTAGGCTGAGACCGCAAGCTCGGAACCGTACCTGAGCAGCATGTAATTGTGCGCAAAGAGCACGAGAGCCAGTGAAAACTGCATCACGAACGACGGAAGACCTGCTCTAAGGATCTGAAGCAGTGCTCCGAGTTTGAATTTCATGGCTTTAAGCCGGAGTCTCAATTTTGCCTCGCTGCCAAAAAGGTAGTTCATGAGCAGTATTGCCGGAAGAGCAAAAGAAATTACTGTAGCAATGGCAGCACCTGACATTCCCATGCCCATACGCATGATAAAAAGGTAGTCAAGCACGAGATTTACGACTACTCCTGCAATCATGATATTCATAGAGAGCCTGGGTTTCCCGTCGTTCCTGACGAGCGGATCAAGGGCAATTGCAAGGATCATAAAGATCGAACCCATGAAGATGATCCTGAGGTATTCGCGGGCAAAAGCAAGGGCAGGCCCGCTGGCTCCAAGGAGACTGATTGAGGTTTCACAAAAAATCAGTCCAAATACAGTAAAAACTGCTCCTGTAAGAAGACACAGGGAAAAAGCATTATGTACTATATCCAGGGCTCCACTGAAATTCCCCTTTCCAAGTTGCAGGGCCGTAAGACTGGATGCACCGATCCCGATAATTACTCCTATGGCGACTATAACCATATAAGCAGGATAGGCAAGGGTGACTCCTGCAAGCCCCTGGGCCCCGATAGCATTTCCTATAAAGAAGCCGTCAATTATTCCCTGGATTCCGGCAATGACAACTCCCACGACGGTCGGGAATGCAAATTTCAAGAATAGATTCACTATATTCCCGGATTTCATTTCTTCGTCGCTTACCATTCCAGGCCCTCCTCATGCTGTAAAGCCATCTTTTCAGAGGTCTGGTTTTGAAATTCCAGGACTATTTTTGCCATTGTCAGGTGGAAGAACCTGTTCAAAGAGAGGTAGGTTGTAGTGTGTTTCTGTAGAGATCGGTATTTTCTTAAAGTTTTACCTATTATTGAGGGATCGAAACAATAAGATTCGGTCCTCTTAAATAGTTTAAGTGAGGTCATAACTCATCCTGGACAAAGCTTCTGAAAATACGCAGATTCAAGTATAGTTGCCTTGTTGCAGAATTAATTAGTCTGTCTATGCCGAACTGGTAGCTGCATATAATCTGCGGGTTAATTTGTGCGCATTCCTGCAGCACTCATTCGTTTTACGAAGCTTCACCCCGTTTACTAAAGGGTAAAAGAGGATTCAAACGAACCAAGAATCCTATGCAATCATGCAACAAAGCAAGTGAAACCAGATTCAGATAGTTATCTGATCACAGCTAATTTTATGTAATACAAAAATATTTATGTGCATATATAGATTTGCACTCTTTTTTATTTTAACAGGTTATTTTACATGAGGTCTAAAAAGCATTTAAGTAGATAAAATAGCCTCATTTTAGGCAAAAATATATATTAATAGGCCTAAAGCTAAAAGCGTAAATAAAATGGGTCATCTTTAGCTGAAAACTCTGGAAAAACATTAGATTTGCCCACGGGCTATTAAATTTGCAAATAAACAGGAATAAGCCTGAGATTGAACAGCTTACCGATCCAAAATGAATAATATGTGCAACAATAGCAAATTTAAAGTTTTCAAGTTTACAATAAATTTTCTCTACAATAAACGATCAAGGCTTTGCAATAAAAGATCATAGTCTACAATAAAAGATCAAGGGTTTGCCCATCCATTTTTTATGCAAGAAGCACCTTTACGTCTTAAAATGAACTTATTCCTTTACTCGTCTTTATTCACCTTTACTCATTTACCTGCATGCTGCTAAGCTATTCATATAAATCATTTGCATAGCTCTCTCTTCATAATTACAAAACCTTCCAGCCGGAAAGAAAAAACTGATCAAAAATGTCTACTAAAAATTATACCTGTCCTCCTAATTATACTCGTACTCCTCCTGAAGTTCTGGCTCCCGTAGGCGACGAAGAAGCCCTGCTTGCTGCAATTCGAGGAGGAGCTGATGCAGTCTATCTCGGGGTTGGCGAATTCAATGCCCGCCAGGGTGCAAAGAATTTCACTCTCGATGACCTTGATGCCGCCGTGAAACTGGCTCACTCGCATGGGGTTCTTGTTTATCTGGCCCTCAATATCCCGATCAAGCAAAAAGAGCTGCAGCACGCGCTTGAGATAGTAGATAGTGCATATGCAGCCGGAATCGATGCAGTTATCTTCCAGGATCTGGGGCTTCTTAAGCTTTTAAAGGAAATCTATCCGGACCTTAAGCTTCACGCAAGCACCCAGACGACTATCCATAATAAAGAAGGAGTCGATTTTGTAGCAGGGCTGGGAGCAAAAAGAGTTATAGTTTCAAGGGAACTCACTGCGGCTGAGGTAAAGGACATAGTGGACCACTCAAACGCAGAAATTGAAGTTTTCGTCCATGGAGCTCTTTGCTACTCCTATTCGGGTAAATGTCTTTTCAGCAGTTTACTGCATGGCAGAAGCGCAAACAGGGGAGCCTGCGCCCAGCCCTGCCGACGACGGTACAGATTCGTGGTAAACGGCAGGGAAGTTGACGAAAGGCACATTGGAGGCAGTTATCCCATAAGCTGTGCCGAACTTTCCACACTTCCAGGGCTTGAGGAAATCATAAAAACCGGTGTTGTAAGCCTTAAAATTGAAGGACGGATGAAAAAGCCCGAGTACGTTACTGCAAGTGCCGCTGCCTATAAAGCTGCAGTCGAAGGAATTTGCGGCCCAGGAGATAATCCGACAAAAGATGAACTTGAAGCAAGGGAAGCCGAGCTTGCAAAACTCTTTTACAGAGGCTTTACAAGAGGCTTCATACTCGGAGAAAAAGGCGTATCCCATCCCAAATACAGTTCAAACTACGGGGCGTTCCTTGGAAAAGTCCTTGATATTTCCCGCTCAAAAGGGAACACGAAACTCATAGTTCGGCTGAATGAAGACATCCAGGTAAAAGACGGTATAAGTATTTTCACGCGGGAAAGAATGCTTGGCTCAGCAGTTACAGGCATAATCACGATCTCAGGCGAGCACATAAAAAGTGCAAAAAAAGGTGAAAAAGTAGGGCTTGAAATAAGCTCTAAGACCGGAAGAGCAGTCCAGAGAGGTGACGAACTCTACCTCACAACAGATACGCAGCTCCTCGACACCCTTCAAAAAACAAAACTGAAAACGCTTTCTGTAAGTCTGAAAGTAAGAGCCAGGAAAGGAGAGCGGTTTACGGTTGTGATTGGAGAGGAAAGTGAAAAGCTCAGAGATGCCGGGGAGAACAGAGATAAGGCTCTCGTTGTGGAATTCACTGATGATTACGTCGTCCAGGAGGCCGAGAAAGCCCCAACAACGGTCGAGCAGATAAGAAAAGCAATGGAAAGCCTTGGGGATACTTCTTTTGAGGCTGCCTCTGTCGAGATCGAAGCGGATGGAAATATTTTCATTCCTGTTGGCGTGTTGAAGAACGCAAGGAGAAAGGCAGCAGACCTCCTGCTGGAAAAAATCCTCAGTGGAGATAAGAAAGAGCAGAGGCACCCGGATCTTGCAGATTTCAATTACCTGTGCAACTCTGAAAGCCGCGGCAGTGGAGCGAATGATCAAGATCAGCAACCTCCAGCCGTAGGTGAGACCCTTAGTGAGATCCTTAGTGAGACCCTCAGTGGAACTCGGGGCAGAAATTCAGCTTCAAAGCGACTCCTTCTTAGTGTTGAAGTAAATGAAAGTTCTTCTCTCTTTGAGGCTGCCTTTGCCGGTGCAGATATTATCTATATTCCGGTTTCAAAGTTTGAAGAGCTGACCGCGCCTGAAAATTCGGAAAAGCTTGAGGATTTGAAAGCCGAAAGGGTCGAACTTGTTTTCCGAGTTCCCCTGATAAATCACGATTATGAACTGGATGAACTCAAGCCCCTGCTGGAAAAAGTAAAAGCTACGGGCTTTGGAATAGCCTGTTCCGAGTTCGGGTCCGTACAGCTTGCAAAAGAGCTTTTCATACCCTTTTCCGCAGGAAAAGAGTTCAATATTTTCAACGCTTTTACAGCCAGCACGCTCTATCAGGCAGGAGCGTACAGAGCAACTCTTTCAAGCGAACTGAACCTGAGCGAGATAAAAAATATCTGTGAGGCGCTTCAAACCTGCAAGGGCTCAGGACAGACCGAAATTTTTGTTTACGGCAGAGAAATTATGCTAATTACGGAAAATGACCTTTTAAAGCCCCTTATTGATAGAAGAATTGTAAGAACAGACAGCGAAGCGCTTCTCGTTGACCAGGAAGGTTCCGAGTTTCCAATAGAGCGTCTGGGGACCAGGACCTTGATTTATAACTCAAAAGTACTTGATATGTTGAAGTACGTCAAAAACCTGAAAGATTATGGTGTGGATGTGCTTCGTCTTGATCTTACATTCAATACCCAGGCTGAGATAAAAGAGATTATAAAGGCATACAAAGAAGCCCTTGCAGGAAAAGAAACCAGGCTGAAACCTGCAAGAGGGGTTGAGTATACGACAGGGCATTATTTTAAGGGAGTTTAAGGGGAATTCCTTAAATTAAACTGATCAGAAGGTATTTTCCAGCACAAATGCAGTTAGAAAATATATTAAGAAAAATTAATAAAAAAGTTACCTATCAAAATAAATTGCAAGGAACCCTGTTACTTTATATATAAAAACCCAAGAATTTTTGTATAAATATTTTAAAAATTAAAAGTTGCCTGCTTTCCAGGCAACTGCTTAAGTCCTAAAAAAACATAAGGGTCATAATCTGCAAACAGACCTCAAGTTTATGTTTTTTAATGCAATGTAAAATTTACCCTTGCTCACAATTATTTAGTCATTACTACTAATCCGACAATCTTCTGTCCAGAGTACCAAACCTTAACCTGGAAGTTGTCAGGGTTAGCAAATGCATTTTGTACAGAGGTTTCAATATTGCTGGCTGGGTTGGACAGATACCTCCAGTCATTATCTACATTGAGCCAAAGAGCTCTTGTGTTAGTGGAAGGATAGGCCTTCAGTTCAAGCCAGTACGCTGTTGCTACACCATTTGTCACAGCTGCTGTGGACACTGATTTTTCCACTACGGCTGGAGCTGTTGACTGCTGACTGCCTGAATCCAGAGCTACTCCCTGATCTTGAGAAGATGCAGCACTTAATACCGATGGGACCGCTGCCAGGATTAAACACATCATTAAACCTGCTATTATAAGCCGATTTTTTAACATCTTTTACACCTCTAACTATTTTTATATACTGTTGTATTTTTCACACCTATCGTGCTATCATTTTTAGTTTTTTCTCGAGAATCTGCACGTATCAAGAAAGAGATTCTTAAAATAAACCCCGAGAAATACGTAAAGTATTTTCAATACTTACCAACTCATATATTTATGGACCTTGTATATGATACTTTTGACATTATTTCCATATTTGTTCAACCAAGTGCCACGATCAAGTACACGGGAACTCATAAAAATTGGCATGATCAGATAGTTTAGTTCTTTAACTACTGCTTTTATAATTCAGCCGGTAAATTCTAAAATTGATGGACATTTTAGTCAGGTAAATACCATATAACGGAGACTCGTTCAAAAAAAGATATCATGAGGGGACTGTATTGGGACTGTATTACTATAATATAAATCAAGATAATTAAAAATGCATTGACAAGTCGAAAATGTCCTGAAAAGAAGTCAGGCAGTAAAGTGTACTGCGGCCAGTAAACTGAAGTTTTAAATGGACTACCCTGTGCAATAACGACTAAAATCATGGGTTCTTCGAACCTGTTCTATTTGGGCACCAGCTGGTTGTTCTATCTGGATTATGCATGTCTTTCCTAAAATGCCTGTTTATCCAGAATATGCCTGATAAATAACTCTAGAAACCATATCAATAAATAGCTTTAAATAATAAAAACGAGTGCAGTTAAATATATATTCCATAAAAAATAAAATATAGACGCTCATGCAAAAAAGGATTATCTATGGAATTGATATTGCTCGGGGCTCTCCCAGGGCAAGGGAACTTCCCAGATACGCACTTGCTATCCTTAAGGACGGGGAAGTTTTCCACCAAAGTATGCTCCGTCGCCAGAAAATCTTTAATATGATCCAGAGGGAAAGGCCGGAGATAATAGCTGTTGACAATATTTTCGAGCTTGCTGCTGACCGAAGCGAGCTCCTATATCTTATGGAAAAGTTGCCTGAGGGTATTAAACTTGTTCAGGTCACAGGTGGGCTGCATCCCGAACCGCTTGTCAGGCTTGCAAGGAAACACGGATTTTCTTTTGATCCCGAAAACCCAAATGATGAAGCTGAAGCATGTGCCCGCCTTGCAGATATGGGGATTGGTCATGAAGTTTCCCTTTTTGAAGATATTACAAAAATCAAAGTCAGTAGAGCCCGTTCACTGGGAAGAGGAGGCTGGAGCCAGAACCGATACCGCAGGAAGGTACACGGAGCTGTGCTGCAAAGGAGCAGGGAGATTGAGAATGTCCTGAAAGATCTTTCTCGGGAAAAAGGCATCAGGTTCGAAGCCGTAAACGTAAAAGGTTTCGGAGGCTATGTCAGATCTGAATTCACTGTATATGCAAAACGTGGAGAGATACCGATACATCCAATGGCAAGTAATGATGCTCAGGTAAGCGTAAGAAGTGTTGAACGCGATAAAATCCGATACGTTCCCCTTAAACCAAAGAACCCTAGACGTAAGTTTACAATCGTTGGAATTGATCCTGGAACAACCGTGGGAATTGCGATTCTTTCTCTTGACGGAGAGCTTCTTTACTTGAAAAGCTCCAGGGGAATGGCTCCTGACGAAGTGGTCAAACTTATTGCCGAATACGGAAAACCTGCGGTTATCGCCAGCGACGTAACTCCAATGCCGGGTGCGGTTGAAAAAATCCGAAGAAGCTTCAATGCTGTGCCTGCAAGTCCTGGAATCGAGGTTTCTGCCGAGGAAAAAATTGCGCTTGGAAAGACTTTTGGTTACTCGAACGACCACGAAAGGGATGCACTGACTGCGGCTCTTCTTACCTACAGGAGTTACAAAAACATCTTTTCCCGGATTGAAAAGAAAGCTCCGCAGAATGCAGATCTTGAGCTGATAAAGTTTCATGTAATCCGTGGAGCTTCTATAGAGGCAGCAATTGAAAAAGTCCAGGCGCCAGGTGAACCTGAAAAACCGAGGCAAAGAGAGCATCCAGAAAAGCCGGAGGACAGGCCAATTGATGAATCCCTCCTGAAAATGAGGGAGACTGTCCAGCGGCAGAGCGAGCAGATTCAGAACCTTCAGGAATATCTTGAGGAACTAAAGAAAGAACTGGTTGCAAAAGACCGGAAGATCTCAAAGCTTGAGTCAAGGCTGAACAACTTCAAAAGGGAAGCTTACAGCGAAATAAGAAAATCAAAAGAAATCAAAATTAGGGACGAAACCATTGAAAGCCTGAAAAAAGAGGTCAGCCATAAAAGCAAAACCGTAAAGGAGCTGCGGCGCAGAAGCAACAAGCTGCGTAAAATCCAGAAGATGGAGGTCCGCGGCGAAGGTACGGCTGTCAAAGTTATTGCTGCCTTTACTAAAGAGTCCATTGCCGAAACAAAGGAAAAATACGGGCTTAAGACAGGAGATGTAGTTTTCCTTGAAAATCCAAGTGGAGGCGGAACTGCAACTGCTCAGATTCTTGTAGAAGCCGGAATCCGTACCGTACTTATCCCTGAGGATATCTCGCATGCAGCCGAAGAAACCTTCTTCAAAGGAGATGTGCCGGTCTTAAAGAATATCCCGCTTGAAAGGGCTGAAGACTTTGCAATGGCCAAACCCGAAATCCTCAAAGCCGCAATCGAGTCCTGGGAAAAAGAAGCCGACGAAAAACGCCACAAAGCCAAACAGGACGAACTACAGAGCCTCTTTGACGAATATAAAAGTGAAAGACGCAGGGGCCTGGTTTAAGAAAACTATGTTTAAATTCTATGGCTTCTCCAGATTTTTCTTTTGCAGATCACAACACTATTTTATAAATCAGGTCACTTCAGCAAGGGTTACTGTTACTTGCCCCCTTAATCAGCCCTCTTGAGCGCAGCGAAAAGGGTACCGTGCTCCCGAAGTGGAATTCGGGAGACAGAACTCGGGAAGCATCTCCTATTTAAGCAATAAATCCTATCTGAATCAACATGCCAGATCCCATAAAAGAACCTGCTAAAGAACCTGCCAGTACTCCGATTAAAGAGCATTTCCAGCTCAAGGAAACCATAGTTACCATTGCAGCCGATGACCAGGCCCATATCAAAGCCGCAAAAGAAGCGATCCGTATCCACAGGGCAGCCCTTGAGACTTACATTCTCTCCGATCCTTATTTTCAGCTTACTCTCGAACCCTACGAATGCCCGGAAAATGCCCCAGAAGTTGTAAGGAGAATGGTAAAAGCTGCAAACACTATGGGTATAGGCCCAATGAGTGCGGTTGCAGGCACAATTTCTGCCCTTGCGGTGGAAGCTATGGTTGAAGCCGGGGCCAGATATGCCATTGTTGATAATGGGGGAGATATCGCACTCATCAATGACAGGCCTGTTGTGGTTGGGATCTATGCAGGACAGTCACCTATTAAAAACCTGGGTCTGGTATTCGAACCCAGAGACTCGATCACAGGCGTATGCACTTCAGCAGGGACAGTTGGTCCTTCAATCAGCTTCGGGATGGCGGATGCAGCTGCAATATTCTCGGATGACGTTTCCCTGGCGGATGCGGCTGCAACGGCTCTTGGAAATGAGGTAGGCATAGGAAAAGAATCTGTGGAGGCTTCTTTCAAAGCCGTAAAGGGAATTCCAGGAATAAAAGGGGCACTTGTAATCCAGGGAGAATACATTGGCATGTGGGGGCAGGTGCCAAGGATTACAAGGGCAGATGTCAGATATGAGTATATAACTAAAGCGTGATTATCCAGCATTATAGGATATAGGGGCGTTGGAGTTTAGGATATATTCTATATACATTCTAAATTTTTAAAAATGTTTAAATTCAGGAATTTGGATTTGAGTTTGATTAATTAGTACTTTATTTTTGGAGAGGGTGACTGCCGGGAAATCGGGACATTATTAAGAATCGGGGCAAAAGTCTCAAGTTACCCGGAAATATGAGATATAAATTGAATTCTTGGCCTTACTTTTAAAAAATTGAAAATTCTCGTACATATATTTTTCTGGCAAAATCGGGAAAAATTCAGTTAAAATCCGGCACGTAACAAATAATTTTAGCTCAAATATATAAAAATCCCGGAAGAAAAGACATTCTCACCATAAACTATTTATAGAATAGCTGGAATTAGAGGGTTGCACTGGTGTGAGAGGTGCTCCCTGAGGCAGCGGGGCAGCAGGGTAGCATGAAAAATCTCCAGGTGTAAAAAAGTAAAACGAAGGAATTAAAGCAACTGGGCCCGTAGCTCAGTCAGGCAGAGCGTCTGGCTTTTAACCAGACGGCCTAGGGTTCAAATCCCTACGGGCCCGCCATATTCTTAATTATACCCGGCGGAAAGGCCATCCACTGGAGAACTTAGGCCTGACAAATTTTTTGAATACTTTATTTTTGGAGGAAAGGATTTGACAAAATTCAGCCTGCTCGACCATGAGTCGGTCCCTAAACATGAAATCATGCCTGAAGGCGAGTTAAAGTCTGTTTTAAGCAAGTATTCCATTGAAAAGGAGCAACTTCCGAAAATCAAAGTGCAGGATCCTGTCAGTAAAGAAATAGGAGCTGTTGTCGGAGACGTAGTGAAAATCACAAGAAAAAGTCAAACTGCAGGGGAGGCAGAGTACTATAGACTTGTGATCGAGTAAGCGGAGGGGAGTAAACCGCTTGCAGGATCAAATTTTCTTCACGGAATTTCTTTTTGAATTCCATGCACCATCGTACGGCAAATTCAACAGTTGCGCATCGATCCAAGGATCAGAATCTCTTGATTTTCATTTTAATAAAGCAAAGAGGGTGCTATCATCGCGTTAGAAACAAGTATACTGTCGCAGGCTTATTTTACACGGGACAAGATAGTGCAGCATCATATAGACTCGTTTAACAAGTTTATAGATTACGGGCTGCAAAAAATCATAGATGAACAGAAAATAATAGAAACCGATATCGAGGATACCTACCTTAAACTTGGAAAGATCCGGGTAGAACATCCTGTGGTAAAGGAAGCCGACGGGGCAATCGAAAAACTTTATCCCAATGAGGCAAGGCTCAGGAATCTCTCATACTCAGGCCCTCTCTACCTCGAAATGAGCGTGGTAAAAGAAGGAGTTGAGTCCGAAGTAATGGAAGCAAAAATAGGACAGCTTCCTGTCATGGTCAAATCCAAGATCTGTAACCTTCCAGGGCTTAGCGAAACCGAAAAAGTCCGCTATGGAGAAGATCCCCTTGATCCCGGGGGATATTTCATTATCGGCGGTACTGAAAGGGTGGTTATGACCCTTGAGGACCTCGCTCCTAACAAAATTCTTGTAGAGTATGGGGAGAGGTACGGCGACACTATAGAGGTTGCAAAGGTTTTCTCACAGAAACGCGGATATAGGGCCCTCGTAATCGTGGAAAGAGGACGAAAATCCCTGCTTGAGGTTTCTTTCCCTTCGATTTCAGGCAGAGTATTCTTTATTACCCTGATGAGAGCTCTTGGGATTGTAACTGACGAAGACATTGTAAATGCAGTTTCAAGTGATCCCGAAATTATCAAGTTCATGCTGGAAAATCTCGAAGAAGCCGAAGTCGAAACCCAGGAAGAAGCAATCGAGAAAATCGGGGCCCGTGTCGCTGCAGGCCAGGCCAAGGAATACCAGATAAAAAGAGCAAACTATGTTATTGACAGGTACCTGTTCCCCCATCTTGGCAACGACATGAGAGACAGACTCTCCAAGGCTCACTTCCTGGCAAGAATGGCTGAGTCCTGTTTTGAGCTGGCCCTTGGCAAGCGTTCGGAAGATGATAAAGATCACTATGCAAACAAAAGGCTGAAATTAGCAGGAGACCTGATGGAAGACCTCTTCAGGGTATCTTTCAACAGGCTTGCAAGAGACATAAAATACCAGCTCGAACGCGCAAACATGAGAAACAGGGAGTTGAATGTCGCAACAATAGTCAGGGCCGATGTGTTGACTGACCGCCTGCAGCACCCTCTGGCAACTGGAAACTGGGTTGGAGGAAGAACAGGTGTGTCTCAGCTCCTTGACAGAAACGACTACATCTCCACGCTTTCCCACCTGCGCCGTGTAATTTCTCCCCTCTCCCGCGCCCAGCCTCACTTTGAGGCTCGAGACCTGCATGCAACCCAGTGGGGAAGGCTCTGCCCTTCGGAAACCCCTGAAGGCCCGAATTGTGGTCTGGTGAAAAACTTTGCCGAGATGGTTGAGCTTTCAACAGGTATAGAAGATACCGATGGGATAAAGAAAATCCTCCATGACCTGAACGTCGAGCGCGTGGTTGTAAAGGTACCGGAACTCCCGGTCAAAGTGAAAGAAACCTTATTCGATGAGTTCGGAGAAGAGATCGTTGAAGAATATGAAGAAACTCCGGAACCCGAAACCAAATACAAAGATGATGATTTTTACGATTATTCAGATATGGACGATGCCGGATCAACGTTCGGTGACTAAGGGGTCGATGCCAGATGACTAAAGCAAAAGTATTCATAAACGGGGAGCTTGTCGGGACCCATGATAACCCTACGGAGCTTGTAGGCGAGCTCCGAAAGATGAGGCGACAGGGATTCATATCCAGACAGGTCAATGTCGCTCTTAACAACAACACCAGAGAAGTAATTATAAACTCCGATATGGGCAGAGCAAGAAGGCCCCTTTTAGTTGTAGAGAACGGAGCTCTTAAGGTAACTCCAGAGCACGTAGAGAAAATTAAGAACAAAGAAATCAATTTTGATGACCTGGTAAAAGAAGGCTGTATAGAGTATCTAGATGCCGAAGAAGAGGAAAATGCCTACATCGCACTCTATGAGGCTGATATTGGTCCAAGGCATACTCACATGGAGATTGATCCTGAACTTATTCTCGGAATCTCTACGGGAATGGTGCCTTATCCTGAACATAATGCCTCTCCGCGTAACACCATGGGTGCAGCCATGATCAAGCAGTGTATCGGCGTTGCAACAGCAAACCAGAAGCTCAGACCTGATACCCGTGCCCACGTCCTTCACTACCCTCAGAGGGCAATGACCAGAACCAGGACCTCGGAAGCAATAGGTTTTGACGACAGGCCTGCAGGTCAGAACTTCGTGGTCGCAATCCTGTCCTATGAAGGGTATAACATTGAGGACGCTCTGATTTTCAATAAGGGCTCAATTGATAGAGGCCTTGGGAGAAGTCACTTCCTAAGGACTTTTGAAGGAGAAGAACGAAGGTATCCGGGTGGGCAGGAAGATAAGTTCGAGATTCCTGACTCTGAATTCCGTGGAGCACGCAGTGCAGACGCCTATGCGAACCTGGACACGGACGGGCTTGTAAATCCCGAAACCCCGGTTGGCCCCAATGACGTGCTTATCGGAAAAACCAGTCCACCAAGGTTCCTTGAAGAACCGTCGGACTTCGGGATTTCAGTTGAGCAGAGGAGAGAAAGCTCGATTACCATGCGGTCCAATGAAACCGGAATTGTTGATACGGTAATTCTGACCGAATCTATTAATGGAACCCGGCTTGCCAAGGTAAAGGTAAGAGACGAAAGAATCCCTGACATAGGAGACAAATTCGCCTCAAGGCACGGGCAAAAAGGAGTTATCGGCCTTAAAGTCCCGATTGCAGATATGCCGTTTACGGAATCCGGTCTGACTCCGGACCTGATGATTAACCCGCATGCAATTCCTTCCCGTATGACTGTAGGGCATGTCCTGGAAATGATTGGCGGGAAAGTAGGTTCTATGGAAGGCCGAAGAGTTAATGCAACAGCTTTCTCCGGAGAAAATGAAGAAGACCTCAGAGAAGCCCTGAAAAAGCACGGGTTTGCCCATACCGGAAAAGAAATTTTCTACGACGGAGCAACCGGCAAGATGATTCCTGCAGATGTCTTTGTTGGGGTTATCCTTTATCAGAAACTGCACCATATGGTTACTTCGAAAATGCATGCGCGTTCTCGTGGGCCTGTACAGGTGCTCACCCGCCAGCCAACCGAAGGCCGAGCCAGAGAAGGTGGTCTCAGATTCGGAGAAATGGAGCGTGATGTGCTGGTAGGGCACGGAGCAGCCATGTCATTAAAAGAGAGGTTGCTCGACGAGTCGGACAAAGTTGTAGAACTTGTCTGTTCTCACTGTGGAATGATTGCAACATATGACAAGCAGCGGAATGTCTCTTTCTGCTCAACCTGCGGGGCTGACACGGACATATATCCTGTGGAGATGAGCTATGCATTCAAGCTGTTACTGGACGAAATCAAATCCCTGGGAGTTGCGCCCAGGCTTAAACTTGAAGATGCGGTATGAGGTGAGGCAGATATGGCAAATGTACCTCCTATTCCGAAAAGAATTTCTTCTATTAAATTCGGCTTACTGTCTCCAAAAGAGATACGTAAAATGAGTTCAACCCCGATCATCACAGCCGACACTTACGATGATGACGGATTTCCAATTGATATGGGGCTTATGGACACGAGACTCGGGGTTATTGACCCCGGGCTTCGCTGCAAGACCTGTTCAGGACGAGCAGGCGAGTGCCCTGGACACTTCGGGCACATTGAACTTGTCGCCCCTGTAGTCCACGTTGGTTTCAACAAAGTAATCCGAAAACTCCTAAGGGCAACCTGCAGGAAATGCAGCAGAATCCTGCTTGAACCTGCACAGAAACAGCATTATCTGGACCAGCTTATAGGCATTGAGGAAATCGGACATATGCCCGATGATATGATTAATGAGGCTTATAAGGAGGCCAGCAAAGTAAAGGTCTGCCCCTACTGCAATGAGGAACAGCTCGATATCAAATTCGAAAAACCCACTGAGTATCTCGAAAACGGGGAAAAATTAACCCCTACAGAGATAAGGGACCGCTTCGAGAATATTCCTGATGAGGACATAAAAGTTGTCGGGATGGATCCCAAGAACGCAAGGCCGGAATGGATGATCCTTACGGTCCTGCCCGTACCTCCTGTTACAGTTCGTCCCTCAATTACCCTTGAATCCGGGCAGCGCAGTGAAGACGACCTGACTCACAAGCTCGTGGATATTATCAGGATTAACCAGCGTTTCCAGGAAAACCGGGAAGCTGGTGCTCCTCAACTCATTATTGAGGACCTCTGGGAACTCCTTCAGTATCACGTTACAACATTCTTTGACAATTCCGTCTCAGGAATACCACCTGCAAGGCACAGGTCAGGCAGACCATTAAAGACTCTCTCTCAGCGTTTGAAGGGCAAAGAAGGGCGTTTTAGAGGAAGCCTGTCCGGTAAGCGTGTTAACTTCTCAGCCCGTACGGTAATCTCGCCGGACCCAAACCTGAGCATTAATGAGGTAGGGGTTCCGATGCCCATTGCCCGGATCCTGACAATGCCGTGCGTGGTAACGCCAAGGAATATAGAGCAGCTCAAGATTTACGTCCGCAATGGCGAGGATGTCCATCCCGGAGCAAATTACGTACTGCGTCAAGACGGCAGGCGTATAAAAGTTACCAATGTAAACAAAGACGACCTTGCCGAAAAGCTGGAGTTCGGATGGACAGTTGAACGCCAGTTAAAAGATGGAGACATTGTACTCTTTAACAGGCAGCCGTCTCTACACAAAATGAGTATTATGGCTCATTCTGTGAAGGTACTTCCGAATAAAACCTTCAGGCTGAATCCTGCTGTATGCCCTCCATATAACGCTGACTTTGATGGGGACGAGATGAACATGCACGCCCTTCAGACCGAAGAGTCCAGGGCTGAGGCAAAGATCCTCATGCAGGTTCAGGAAAACATTCTTTCCCCGCGTTTTGGAGGTCCTATTATAGGCGGGATCCACGACCATATTTCAGGGCTTTTCCTGCTGACACGTTTTGAAAATCATATCTTAGCCAATGACGCGTACGATATGCTCCGGAAAAGCGATATCAAAGAGTTGCCTTCCCCTGCAGGGTACGATCCCGATGGAAAGCCTTACTGGACAGGAAAACAGATTTTCAGCCAGATCTTGCCCAAAAACCTGAATACACAGTTTTCAGCCCAGGTCTGCTCACACTGTGATACCTGCAAGAAAGAGGAGTGTCCTAATGATGCCTATGTGGTAATTCGGGATGGAGAACTCATTAAAGGTACGATAGATGAGGCGGCTATCGGAGCATTCAAAGGAAAAGTTCAGGACCGTATTATCAAGGAAATAGGCCCTGAAGCCGGAGCTCGCTTTATAGACAATATGACCATGCTTGCAGTTAGGGCTATCATGCGAACAGGTCTGAGTTTCGGAATAGCTGATGAAGATATTCCGAAAGAAGCCAGAATCCAGATCAATGAAGTCCTCGGCAAAGCTGAAGATGCTGTGCAGAACCTCATCAAGTCTTATCAGAATAAAGAGCTTGAACCTCTTCCTGGAAGAACCCTTGATGAAACAATCGAAATGAGCATCATGCAAAAGCTCGGAAAGGCCAGAGACGAGACCGGTAACATAGCAGACAGCCACATGGGGCTTGAAAACCCGGCAGTTATCATGGCCCGCTCAGGGGCCAGAGGTTCCATCCTGAACCTTACCCAGATGGCAGCCTGTGTTGGTCAGCAGGCCGTTCGTGGTGAACGTATCCGCAGAGGATATGGAGGTAGGACACTGCCCCATTTCCAGAAGGGAGACCTTGGTTCGGACGCCCACGGGTTCGTGAAGGCAAGCTACAAGAGCGGGCTTAACCCGACTGAATATTTCTTCCACGCAATCGGTGGTAGGGAAGGGCTTGTGGATACTGCAGTCAGGACATCGCAGTCAGGGTACCTGCAGAGGAGACTTGTCAATGCTCTCCAGGATTTGGAGGTCCAGTATGACCTTACAGTCAGGGATACCAGAGGGGTGCTCGTGCAGTTCAAGTATGGAGAAGATGGAATTAACCCCACGAAGAGTGATTTCAGTAAACCCGATACAATCCACAGGATTGTCCGTTCCGTAGCAAGCCGGGAGGTGGCCTGATGAGTATCAGTGAAACTACAATCGATAGTATGATAAAAGACCTGCCTCTCCCTTCTAATATCCTTAATACTCTCAGGGAGGATGTCATCAAGGCCGGAGTAAGTAAGAAGGAAATGGAAGAAATTCTAGAAAAGGTAATGGAAGAGTATCATACATCGTGCATTGAGCCCTGTGATGCTGCAGGTGTGGTTGCAGCTCAGTCTATAGGGGAACCGGGTACTCAGATGACAATGCGTACCTTCCACTACGCTGGTGTGGCTGAGATTAACGTTACGCTCGGTCTGCCCCGTCTTATTGAAATTGTGGATGCTCGAAAAATTCCGAGCACCCCTATGATGACGATTGCCCTTTCTAAAGAGAATCCTGAAGATTATGCTTACGACAGGGAAAAGACAAGAGCCCTTGCCTGGGAGATTGAAGCAACAAAAATCGACCATATTGCTGATGTGACCACTGATCTTTCCCAGATGAAGTTGATAATTGACCTTCATGAGAAGGCGATGGAAGGCAGGAATATTACTATAGATCAGGTAAAAGAAAAGTTCAACGAAGAATTGAACGTTCTGGTCACTATTTCCCCGGATATAGATAACCAGATTATTATTGCGCCGGGAGAGCCTTCTTACAGGGAGCTGCTCCAGCTTGCAAAAAGCATCCATAATGTCACCTTGAAGGGGATAGAAGGGATCAAGCGTGTGGTGGTCCGCAAGGAAGGGGAAGAATATACCCTCTATACTGAAGGTTCGGCCCTGCGTGAAGTGCTTCAGTTCGAAGGCGTGGACAAGACAAGGACAAGCACAAATAATATTAACGAAATTTATGAAGTGCTTGGAATCGAAGCAGCAAGAAATGCGATTATTAAGGAAGCGACAGACACCCTTCGTGAGCAGGGGCTTACTGTGGACATCCGGCATATTATGCTTGTGGCCGATCTCATGACCTGTGACGGGGAAGTAAAACAGATCGGAAGGCACGGAATTTCAGGTGAAAAGGCAAGTGTCTTTGCCCGTGCTGCTTTCGAAGTTACGGTAAATCACCTGCTGGATGCAGGGATGCGCGGGGATGTGGATCAGCTTCAGGGTGTCACGGAAAATATTATCGTCGGCCAGCCTATCCGTATGGGTACCGGAGACGTGCACCTTATAACCAGAAGAAGAGAGGAAATTGAAGAAGCATTAGAAGAAGCATCAATAGAAGCGGCAGAAGCAGCAGAAGCACCAATAGAAGCAGCAGAAGAGTGAAGGTTTCTGGGTAAAAGCTCAGTGCAAAAACCTGAAACTCAACCTATAATTATTTAAATGCGTAGCCTGATAGAAGACCAGTTCAGATCAGGTATACGTTACCTTTACGAAACTCGAAAAATCCTGATGCAGAAACTCGAGTCTGCGAGGCTCATAACCAGAAAATAAATATAAGGCATCAGGTATTTAGAGTACCATATATTCACCGAGCTTGGAAAATCTTTATTAGGAAAGAGACAGAGTAGACGAGCTCATTTGAGACAGAGTTGATGAAAATGAAGATCAATGTTGATAAATCTCTTATCAAGGCTGTGAAAACAGGAAAAGTAATAGTTGGAGCCAACCGGACCGTGGATGCAGCTGCAGACGGCTCTGCAAAAATGGTGGTCCTGGCATCAAACTGCCCCGAAGAAATTAAAAAGAAAGTTCAGGCAACAAATGTCCCTGTCCTGGAATTCGAAGGCACAAGTGTAGAACTCGGGCCCGTATGCGGTAAGCCATTTACGATTGCAGCCATGGCAATTCTCGATGTAGGAGAATCCGATATCCTGGCAGCTACAGTTTAATAGAAGGAGTTGGCAACGTCTTGGGTGAAATAAGACTTACTGCAGAAAGCATCCAGTACATTGCGTTATTTGAAAATGTGACACGAGCTAAAATCCTCGACTGTATCCCTGAAGAGGAAAGGCTCGTATATGTCGTAAAACAGGGTGATATGGGACTTGCTATAGGCAGAAATGGGGAGAATATAAACCGTGTTAAAAAGGCTCTGGACAAATCCATAGAACTTGTGGAATATTCAGATGAACCTGTCACCTTCCTGAAGAACGCCTTCGGACCTGTGTCCGTGAGTTCGGTAAACATTATAAACAAAAATGGCAAGCGATTAGCTTATGTAGAGGTACCCAATAAAGAGAAGGGGCTTGCCATAGGCCGCAATGGGAAAAATATAGAAAAAGTAAAGATGCTTGCCCGTCGCCATCATAATATAGAAGATGTGATCCTGCAGTAATCTAACTTAATTTACATTGATCCATTAATCCGGCGTTGAAGGACAATCTGGCATCCAGTATGCCTCTAGAAAACTGAGATCAATTTTTAACTTGGAGAAATTAACAATGGCTAAAGGAAAATATGCAGCTAATATTCTCACACAGAACAGGAAAAATGCCCGCTGGAAAGATTCATACTACGGCAGGCGAGTTCTTGGGCTGAACGTGAAAGCCGATCCACTGGGCGGTGCACCGCAGGGTCGGGGTATTGTGTTAGAAAAGGTAGGAGTTGAAGCAAAGCAGCCAAACTCAGCTATCCGCAAATGCGTAAGAATCCAGCTCATCAAAAACGGGCGTCAGGTAACTGCTTTTTGTCCAGGGGACGGCGCAGTGAATTTCATCGATGAACACGATGAAGTGACCGTGGAAAGGATTGGAGGTCGCATGGGTGGTGCTATGGGTGATATTCCGGGCGTACGCTTCAAAGTAATTGCCGTAAACAACGTGTCCCTGAACCAGCTGGTCATCGGCAGATTGGAAAAACCCAGGAGATGATTTTCTTGAAAATATTCGGCAAATGGGACCCGACTGAAGTTGAAGTCCGAGACCAAGGAATTAAGCGCTATGTTAGTCTTACTCCTGTTATTGTTCCCCACAGCAGCGGAAAGCATGCCAGGCAGCAGTTTAACAAATCCGAAATATCTATTGTAGAACGTCTGGCAAATAACCTGATGAGAACCGAGGTAAACACAGGAAAGAAGCAGAAGACTCTCAGCGCCGTTGAAGAAGCTTTCGAAATCGTGAGCAAGAAAACCAAGCAGAACCCTATCCAGGTGCTTGTGGATGCTATTGCCAATGCAGGCCCAAGGGAAGAAGTAGTAAGGCTGAAGTACGGCGGAATTTCCGTGCCAAAAGCAGTAGACACCTCACCCCAGAGGCGTGTGGATACAGCTTTGCGCTACATCAGCATGGGAACAAACAATGCAGCCTTCAAATCCAAGCGCTCAGTTGCGGAATGTCTGGCAACCGAATTAATAGGTGCTTCAAACCGTGATACAAAATCCTTCGCTATCAATAGGAAGGACGCAAAGGAAAGAGTTGCAAAGGCAGCACGTTAATCGCTTATGCGGGTTGCCTGATATTATAAGTCATTAAAACTAGATTACATTTGTTTAAAAGGTATTAGCATGGGACGAAGGAAGAAGATGGTCGAGCGCGTAACGACGCTCATGAATGAACCGACAAAGATCAGAAACATCGGGATTGTTGCGCACATTGACCACGGAAAGACTACATTATCGGACAACCTGTTAGCCGGCGCCGGCATGATTTCTAAGGAACTTGCAGGCAGACAGTTATTCATGGATTCCGACGAAGAGGAACAGGCAAGAGGTATCACTATTGATGCTTCTAACGTTTCTATGGTTCACACTTTTGATAATGAAGACTACCTGATCAACTTGATCGATACTCCCGGACACGTTGACTTCGGTGGGGACGTCACTCGTGCCATGAGGGCTGTGGACGGGGCTGTTGTTGTCGTGGATGCAGTCGAAGGTACAATGCCCCAGACCGAGACCGTGCTGAGGCAGGCACTCAGGGAACATGTTAGACCCGTACTTTTCGTTAACAAGGTCGACAGGCTGATCAATGAACTACAGGTTGATTCTCAGGAAATGCAGGTTCGTCTCGGAAAAGTCATTGATCACGTGAACAAGCTCATCAAGAACATGAACCCTGAAAAATACAAGGAAGGCTGGAGAGTCGATGCTGCAGCCGGAACTGTTGCTTTTGGGTCAGCTCTTTACAATTGGGCAATCAGTGTGCCCATGATGAAGAAAACCGGGGTCTCTTTTAAGGATGTATATGATTACTGTAAAGTCGGAGACATGAAGTCCCTGGCACAAAAGTGCCCGCTGCACGAAGCTGTTCTTGATATGGTTATTCACTTCCTGCCAAATCCTCTTGAAGCCCAGAAGGACAGGGTAAAGGTAATCTGGCATGGGGACGAGGACTCAGAAATCGGAAAGTCAATGACCCATGCAAATGCAGACGGAGATCTTGCGTTCATGGTAACTGACATTTCAGTTGACCCTCACGCAGGTGAAGTTGCAACAGGAAGATTATTCAGCGGTTCTTTTAGCCGTGGTATGGAGGTCTTTACCTCAGGAACTGCAAAGAAGAGCAGAGTCCAGCAGGTCAGTATCTTCATGGGTCCAGAAAGGCTTGAAGTAGACAAAATTCCTGCAGGAAACATTGCCGCAGTTACTGGTCTGAAAGATGCAATAGTAGGATCTACAGTAACAACCCTTGAGGGTATGGCATCTTTCGAAAGCATAAGGCATGTAAGCGAACCTGTGGTGACTGTAGCTGTTGAAGCAAAGCACACAAAAGATCTGCCTAAACTAATTGAGGTACTCAGACAGGTTGCAAAGGAAGACCCGACTCTTCAGATTACTCTTGACGAGGAAACCGGGGAACACCTTATGGCAGGAATGGGAGAACTTCACCTTGAGGTTATTGCCCACAGGATCGAAAGGGATAAGAATGTGGAAATCACCACAAGCAAGCCAATTGTCGTTTACAGGGAAACCATTAAGAAAAGGATTGAGCCTGTGGAAGGAAAATCCCCGAACAGGCACAACAGGTTCTACATCTTTGTGGAGCCCCTTGACACCGAGATTGTCAGCCAGATCAAGTCCGGCGATATCAGCATGAATCTGCCTGAACTTGAACGCAGACAGAAGCTCATGGATCTCGGAATGGACAAAGAAGAAGCAAAAGGCATTGTTGGGATCTTCAATTCCAATATCTTCATTGATATGACCAAAGGTATCCAGTACCTGAATGAGACAATGGAACTCATACTTGATGGGTTTGAGGAAGTTATGCGTGCAGGCCCACTAACAAGGGAACCCGTGGCAAATGTGAAATGCGTGCTTGTAGATGCCAAGCTTCACGAAGACGCGATTCACAGAGGTCCTGCCCAGGTTATTCCTGCTTCAAGGCAGGCCATTCAGGCAGGCATGCTTATGGCAGATGACACCCTGCTCGAGCCTTATCAGAAGGTTTTTGTTCAGGTGCCCCAGCTTTTGATGGGTGGTGCAACAAAGGAACTGCAGGGACGCCGTGGAATTATTCTTAATATGAGTACGGAAGGAGACCTGGCAATTATCGAGGCCAGAGTACCTGTAGCTGAGATGTTCGGATTTGCTGGTGAGATCAGGTCTGCAACTGAAGGACGTGCTATGTGGAGCACCGAATTCGGAGGCTTTGACATTGTGCCAACCAGCATCCAGAACGAAATTGTGGGCCAGATTAGAGAAAGGAAGGGCCTGAAGAAAGAACTGCCCAAAGCTTCGGACTTCCTTTCAATGTAAGCGGAATCTTCCGCTTTTTCCTTAATATTACTATGGATATACCTATCCTCAGACAGGATAGATAAGAGCACCCGGACCGATCTGGAAGGGAAGAGTATCCCTATCGGTTCGGCCAATCGGAAAGCTTTAAAATAAGGTATACCTATATTGGGGAAAGCAGTCCAGACCACTGGAAATTTATAGAGTGGCGGTTCAAGAAAGAGTCCGAAAAGGGAAAACTGACAATATTGATAGAGCAAAAGATGTAGAAGTGAGTGAATCAATATTGAGATCCGCCCCTAATCTTAATATAGTAAATATTTGATATACGGATGAAACTCATCGAATTACAGGAGAATTAGAATATGGCATCAGATAAACCACACCTGAATTTAGCAGTGATTGGTCACATTGACCACGGAAAATCTACATTCGTAGGACGCTTAATGTTCGATGCAGGAGCTGTAGCTCCACATATCATCGAGAAGTTTAGAGAAGAAGCAAAGCAGAAGGGTAAGGAATCTTTCGCCTTCGCATGGGTTATGGACTCTCTTAAGGAAGAGCGTGAAAGAGGTATTACAATTGACATCGCTCACAAGAGATTCGATACAGACAAATTCTACTTTACAGTTGTAGATTGCCCAGGCCACCGTGACTTTGTAAAGAACATGATCACAGGTGCTTCCCAGGCTGACGCTGCTGTCCTCGTTGTCGCAGCTCCTGATGGTGTCATGGCCCAGACCAAGGAACACATCTTCCTTTCCAGAACTCTTGGTATTAACCAGCTGATTGTCGCAATCAACAAGATGGATGCAGTAGAATACAGCGAAGCCAGGTACAAGGAAGTCGTGGAACAGGTATCCGGTATTCTTAAAATGATCGGGTACAAGCCAAGCGAAATCCCCTTCATTCCAACCTCTGCATTCTACGGTGACAATATCGTCAAACTCAGTGACAAGACACCCTGGTACAAGGGTCCATCCATTATGGACTCTCTCAACAGCCTCAAGGAACCATCAAAACCATCCAATCTTCCGCTCAGGGTCCCTGTGGAAGACGCATATACAATTTCCGGTATCGGAACTGTACCCGTAGGCAGAGTTGAAACAGGTATTATGAAGAAGGGAGACAAGGTCGTCTTCATGCCAGGCGGAGCAACAGGTGAAGTTAAATCCATTGAGATGCACCATGAAGAAATTCCACAGGCTCTTCCAGGAGACAACATCGGCTGGAACGTTCGTGGTATCGGCAAGGCCGATGTCCGCAGAGGCGACGTTTGTGGTCATGTTGACAACCCACCAAAAGTAGCTGATACGTTTGTAGGACAGATTGTTGTTCTGCAGCACCCCTCCGCAATCACTGCCGGATACACCCCTGTTTTCCACGCCCACACCTCCCAGATTGCATGCCAGCTGATTGAGCTTAACAAGAAGCTGGACCCGAAGACTGGGCAGGTAAAGGAAGAAAACCCAACCTTCCTTAAGGCCGGAGACGCAGCAATCGTTACCATCAAACCGACAAAACCGATGGTTATCGAACCAGTAAAAGAAATTCCACAGCTCGGCAGGTTCGCTATCCGTGATATGGGTATGACCATCGCCGCCGGCATGTGCATGAGTGTTAAGCAGAAATAACACTCTCCTTTTTCATTTTTCAAGGAGAAAAAAGGTATGCAGAAAGCTAGAATAAGATTGTCAGGCATCAGTCCCAAAGATCTGGACGGAGTCTGCAATCAGGTAAAATCCATTGCGGAAAGAACAGGAGTTAACATTTCAGGACCTGTTCCGCTTCCCACAAAGAAGCTTGTAGTTCCCACAAGAAAAAGTCCGAGCGGAGATGGAACTGCAACCTGGGACCACTGGGAGATGCGTGTACACAAGCGTCTCATTGATATTGCAGCCGATGAAAGAGCACTTAGACAGCTCATGAGAATTCAGGTTCCCAAAGATATCAATATCGAGATCGTACTGGAAGGATAATCGAGAAAAGAGACAGGCTACAGAAATCCTCTGTACCCGGTCTTGCAAACTTCTTTTTCACTTCTTTACTTTAAAATAACTTATTGCTTCATCATAAATTTATGAGGAATCTGCCGGCGGCCGTCAATTCAGACGCTCTTTCCGCCAGCGTTTCTGCAAATTTTGTCTTCTTATAAATATGGCCTTACGTAGATGTGATCTTGCAGATACAATATCCTCAATAGCATCTTCTTTTAACTTCTTTCACCTCTTTCATCTTCTTTTACCTCTTTCATTTTCTCACTTTCTTTTACCCTCTGTTTATAGATCTGACCTTTGAAATGATATGATCCTCAAAAACGGCGTTCTACTGTGTAAGAGATAGGTTTCGTACCTTTTGCAGGGACCATTACTCTGAATTCGATCGTAGAAGCATCAATTTTTTCGTAGTTATCCGAGCTTTCCAGAATCTTCCACTGTCCGAAAAGGTGTTCCACGACAGTAACGGCCTGAGCTTCAGACTTACTGTTATTAAGTTCGATTTGGTAGGTAGCCCGCTCCACTTTATCACTTATGCGCTGGTAATCAGTTTCGTTTCGCCTTGCAGTAAGATCAAAAGCCGAACCAACAGTCACTCTTAGTTCCCCGGCTTCTGGAGTATGTTTTATCCGATCTTCCCCAAGGAACTGAAGCCCTCCTGAAGAATTAGCACTATAAACTCTTATGATCCCTGCTGGTAGAGGCATCCCAAGCCCGTTTTCTTTTGAGTTTTTAAGAGTAAGGTAAGCCAGGACTTTCTCGTTCAGAGAACTGTCGTAGATTAGCCTCTTTTCAATAGGTACTGAATCGGCAGACAGCAAAGAGATCTGCTTTGCCTGGTTATTTTCTAGGGTTGCCGGGTTTTCAAGAGTATAAAGATGATACTCAAAAAGAGCTTCTTCGGTAAACGTTGTCTGCGAGACAGCTTCGCTTGCTATGGTTTTTCCTTCCATACGCGGAGTCACGGGCTGGGAAACGCGGTTTATCTGGCCTGAAACGAGTTTCACGTCTGCTTTTCTAAAGGTCATTCCTGCTCTATTGTCAATGTTAACCCAGCCCCTAAGGTCGGCTTCGGTATTCTCCGCATTACTTATCAGGACATAAGCCGCTTCCCAGCTTATACCGCCTGTCAGGTAGGAAATCATAAGCTCCCGGGTTCCGGATACCGGAGAATAAATCTGCCAGACGAGCGCAGGCTTTATAGAAAGTCCCGACGAATCTGCAAGTTCGATTTTTGAAAAAGCCTCAAGTACTACAACTTTTTTTGCCTCGGTTTCAAGGACAACGCCATTTCCTATATGACTTAACAGTACACCTGTGTACGTTTTACCTTTTATGTCAGTTACATTAACTTCCCTGCCAAGGTATTTCTCAAGCAGGCTCGAACTATTCAGAAGGTCGTATTCGTAGTTTTGCTCAAGCAGAACGGTGTCCTTATTTTCAGGGTCCTCAATTATAACAGAAGTCGGGTCGATTCCGGAAGGAATATCTGTGTATTTAACCTGATTGACCCCGTTCTGTAGCTCAATCTCTCGCCTTTCTTTCACAAGAGCAATTTCCTGCTCATAAATTGTAATATCCAGATTCTTTGAACCCTCGATTATTTGTTGGGTCAAATTTCCTGCAGTCCAGGAGGTCACGGTGTTCGGAGACTTGATTACTGTTTCAATTCCAGGGCTGGTGTCAATTCCGCTCGTATTATTTCCGGGCTCGTATTCCTGAGCCAGAACTCCCATACTCTGGGGAATCCAGGTTAAAAAAAGCAGTGTTCCCCCAATAAATCCCAGTGTAAGCCAGAAGAAAAGTTTCTTTACTCCCATACTGTTAATTTGATTCAGATTTATATATGTGATTTTATTGAGAATTTAGGAAAAGTAATGACTAAAAGAAGCTCAAATTTTCAGAGATTCTCAAAAAGAAAGTTTTAAACGAGCTTAATTGAAAAATAGAAAATAAAATAGATAATTTAAAGTTATTATTAGTAAAAATTTACAGGTTTTTTTGTAATATCTTAACTATCAGTAATCTATTCTGCAAGCATCTAAAAATAGGAACAAGATTAGTTATTTTACTTTAACAATTTTAACGCATCCCTGCAAGCTGCTACGGCAGGTGCCCCTGAAGTTATGAAGATAACATCCATAAGCTCCAGAATTTCTTCTTTGGTAGCACCATTCTTGAGTGCACTCTGCATCTGCACAACAGTACACCTTTCACACTGCTTGGATGCAACGACTGCAAGAGCTACCAGGATTTTTGTTTTTGCGGGCAGGGCTCCATCTGACAGTAATTTTTTATTGCACCGATTATATTTTTTAAGGGACTCGCTGTCAAGCTCTCCAAGAATCTCAAGGATATGAGGAGTAAAACCCAGTTTATCACTCATGCTCTCCAGTAACTCTTCATGTTCAAGGTCTCCATGCTCTTCGTGATGTCCTTCACAACATCCTTCCCCACGTTCTTCCATGTTTGTTAACCCCCATTGTAATTCAACTGGTTATTAGTATAATAGTAATATTATCTGTATATATCTATACCTAACAGTTGACATATTATTTTATGGAAAGTGATTACTTTCGATATATGAATAAGAATAAATGTATATTGTTCTCATATATATAAATTGGCCTTATATAAAACGTTTGTTAGTAACGATAGAAATAGTAAAGTAAGTTTGAAAGCCTTCCAGAGGAGAAAACTCATTTACGAAACTACTACAAAAACTGCTACGAATATAGCAATTTCCCTGCTACTAACAAGAGAAATATAGTGCTTTATAGTAATTCCGAATTCGTCTCTTGTATATTATTGTCCTGATTATTTCATGCAATATTTAATGTTTAATCTGTTTTATGTTTGGATGTAAATAAAATGTGACTTTCGCACTTAATGTATGAAATCAAAGACAATAGCATTGTGCTAAAATTCGCTTTTTAAACGGTTTGGAGTTTAAAGCTTATCGACTTCCCATTTAGCCACATCTGAGCATTTAAGCATTAAGAAGTTCAATATCTATCGAGTTTTCAAGTTAATTGCAATTCAGCGGTTGTCAAAAAAGCAGTCATATAATAAGTTTCAATCTCTATCGAGTTTTCAAGTTAATTGCAATTTTATTTGGTTAAAAATATTAACCCGACCAAACACCAAGGATTTTTTGTATACCGAAGCGCAATACCCACTATACCAATAATTGCAATATCTATAATTGCAATTTCAAGATTTTCCCCAATTTCGATCATGCCTTTCTTTTTGGAGTTCATCTATTAAAATCCTTTTCAATTTTTCCTTTATATGTTTCAATCTCTATTGAGTTTTCAAGTTAATTGCAATCATTCCCAGCATAATGAGGAATACTGCGATGTAAGGGTTTCAATCTCTATCGAGTTTTCAAGGCAATTGCAATCCATTAATATCACCCATTAACCAGTTGTATATGTGGTAAACAATAAACAGAACAGGTGGTTTATTTTTGGCATTTTTTGAGGGTTAAGGAACTAATAACACTGAAAAATTGAATAATATTTTCATTTATATTCATATATAATAATAATAATAATAATAATAATAATAATAAATCCCTATATAAAAAGTAAACTAATTGCATTACTTTAAAAATTATTCCAGTAGCCTTAATGAAATGTCAGTTAATAAAGTTGATTTTTTAATTTATACGGAATTCCTTCAATTTTACTCTTTTAACCACTTCTCCGTCCTTTTTGGATTATTATCTTCTCAATTTCTATATCATTTAAACCAAGTCTATTCTCAATAAATTGTTCTTCCGAGGTTCAATTATAAAAAGTTCTACTCTTGTACAGATTCTTCGATTTTCTGTCATTGGCTGCTAAAGTCTTTATTGTACTTCCCCAACAATCACGACGTAATTTTTCCCATACTTCTCGGCACATGCAGGACATGTAGTGTACCACATGTACAATTTTTTGATTTTCATACCTTTGCCTTTTGCGTAACTATCAAAATCCATGCACCACTTTCCTGTATCTTCGAAAGGCCCTTCATACACCTTGGTCAGAAACTTTCCGTTTAATGTAACGTTTTTGGCACCGTCTACTTCTTTATCAACAGCCAGATAAAGATCCATATTGCTTTCTGAAGTATGATCTGACAAGCAAAGCCAATCTGGCATTTGTGCTCCAGATTTCATAATTTTGTCTTTCATCCTCATTATTACCTCTCCAAAATTCAGAGGCATGTAAAACTGTGTAGTAACCGAGTCCTTGATGAACCTTTTATTGTTCCATTCAAAGATTTTTCCATCCCAAGGATTTGGATCAAAACGAGGACAACATTCCTGAACTTGAACTTCGCTGCTCATAATTTTCCTCCTATCTAAAAAATAGATCAATAAATTATCGGAAACTTTCAATTTAAATTTTGTTAATTAGAGATTATCTTAAAAGAATCGAATATTGAGTGTATCTATTTTTCTGAGTGGACTTTTTACAATATTATAGCATTATATCGAATATAAGAAATGATATTTATTTTTTATAGAGCCTATCCCATAACTCAAAACTTCTTCCCCAAATCTCGAATGAACTTTTAAGTTTATCTATTACTCACTGAATTTTCCCTTCAATAATGGCTTAATTTTGGAATTGATGCACCAAATATACCCAATAGAAACTTAAAAATAAAACTTAAGTAGTAGGAAAACTAATAATGTCTGGGACAGGTCTAATTGTTTCAGCCTGTCCACTCAAGCCTGGGCGGGCCTGTTTCACCCGCCCACCTACCTTTTGCTTTTCTAAAACGCAGCTATCAATAGTGGTATCAGACGATCATTTTAGATACTAAAAATATTAATCCAAAATTTGGTGGGTATAGTACGAATGAAAAAGAGTATTGAAAATGCTAATTTGGCTTTACCATACTTAGTGTACAGTGCTAAATGGAAGGAAACTTTAACTTATAAAGAGCTTGCTGGAAAAATAAACTCGCATCCTAGAGCACTGTCATATATGTTAGGGTATATTAGAGACGAAATTTGCAGGAAAAGAGAGTTACCCATGCTTAGTGTAATAGTCGTTAATAGTGAGACAAGGTTGCCTGGCGATGATTTCCTTCCAGAGGGCACTGCGAATTTGTCTAAGGAAGAGTATGAAGAGAAATTCATAGAGCTTCGAGACGAAGTTTTTAAATACTCAAAATGGGATGAGCTTTTAAAAGAGTTAGATTTGACTCCAATCTAAAAATTGAACTCTTGCTTTTTTACATTCTCTTTTCATAGTTTCATTTAGTCTCTGTTTTTGTTCTTAAGCTTCTCAAGCAGGTTCGATACTCTCTCTTTTGCATCCTCTGTCTCTTGTACATTTCTGGCAATGGTAATATCCAGAATATCTCCTTCTTTACTTTCTAGAGGCAATAAAAAAACAGGGATATTAATTTTAATCTTCTCTTCATCCCTTACAAGCAAGACTGCAATATCATCTTCGATCCTGTCTAATGTAACTTTAAAATTCTCCATAATCATCTCTCCAGTGTGGAAACAAGTTCTCCGGTGGTATCATAAAGATATGCTGTATCCCCATCATTATTCCATACAGGACTTAATCCCCAGTGTAATTCGGTATCTTTACTGGTACCCTTTTCGGTATATACAGTTACAGTAGATCCAGAGCCCAGTGTATAAGATGGAAATGTATAGGTATGTTTACTGCCCTCGTCTTCGATTTTCCAGCCTGTCAGCGAAAATGGTGATGACCCTTTATTCGTGATTTTGACCCATTCATCTTTCAGATTTAAGTCACTAACATAAACACTTGACTCTGTAGAGCTGGGCATTGCACTTCCTTTTGACTGGGATTCTTCAGTAATGGAAGAAGCTGTAGAACTCCCCGTTCCAGTGGAAACCAACCTTACTTCGCTAGGCTCCGTTTTCTGAGTAGTTACTGTGTAAGTAGATCCATCTGTTGTAACGGTAATTGTGCCATCCAGGTCTGTTCTGTAGACCTTGGAGACTTTTTGCAGTCTTT
>NZ_DAVG01000017.1:64096-72835 GCF_002505485.1 Methanosarcina sp. UBA5
CCGAAATGAAAGAAGCTCCACTTGCGGTTCTACTGCCGTGATGCCCCACTTTGAGAACATCGGCATTAACATCGTAACCAGCTTTCATAATATCGTTTTCTGCTTCGATGCCAGCATCTCCCATGAGCAGGAACGATACTTTTCCGTCTGTTACTTTGAGGACTACAGAGTTTTGGTTAAGATCATCAGAGTAATAAGTAGTGCCTGGATTCAGAACCTCAACATCAATACCTGATGCGAAATTAATCTTGTCTCCTCTTTTAGGGGTTTCAAACGGAATATTCTTCTTGTCAATAGTGGTCAGCATGTTTTCATATGTTTTGGAAGTGTACGGATATCCGCTATCAATAAAATGTTCAACCTTGAAGTTATTGAGGACATCATTCATGCCACCAATATGATCAGAATGAGGATGTGTTGCGACTACATAATCTAATGTGGAAATTCCCTGATCATGCAGGTAATCAGTGACTATTTCTCCTTTGTCGCTTTCTCCTGCATCTATTAACATGGATTTATTGTCATATCCAATTAGAATTGAGTCTCCCGCATTCTTTACTGCTAAGCTGACAGTATATTTTCCTGCTTTACTGTATTTATGTACAGGGTTTTTGGCTGTTGAATAAGTTCGATCTCCGAAACTCCATTTCCAGGAGGTTGGACTATTACTGCTTTTGTCAGTAAACTGAACTTTCAGTGGAACTTTTCCTGACCTTGGAGAAGCTGAAAATGCAGCAACTGGTGGTTTTGGTTGTGGTACTTCAACAGTGGCCATGTAAATGTCGGTATCACCACTATATTCCTCCCCATATTGCCATACTACCCTATCACCGTAAGTAGCAGGATGGTATGCTGATCCTTTAGCACTAATTTTCATCTTCTGATTAGTGGAAATATCGTACATATAGATACCATGATTCACCCAACCATCATCCTGTCCACCATCATCCTCCCATACTATCCTGTTACCATAGATAGCAGGATGCGTCTGATAATCTGGACTGCTGGTTATTTGAGTTTCCTTTTTTGTGGAAAGATCATACATGTAAATATTACCGTTTGTGTTAGGATCCTCCAAGCTTGCCAAATTATCATCCCAGACTATTTTGTTGCCATATATATGTGGATTATCTGCTGTCCCGGTGGTGCTTAACGAAGTTTCCTCTTTAGTAGAAAGATCGTGCACGTAGATATCGCCATAACCTTCATCATCCACTAACTCATAAATTATTTTGTTACCATAAATATCAGGAGCGTATGCGCTGTAGTAGACATTGTTGGTTATTTGAGTTTCCTTTTTAGTGGAAAGGTCATACATGTATATATCATCGTGATAATTATCATTCCCAAAGGCTGACCATACAATCTTATTCCCATAGATTGCAGGACCATTTGCTGATCCGCTGTTAGTTATTCGAGTTTCCTTTTTGGCGGAGAGATCATACATGTAGATATCATAGTCATAATCTCCATTTCGAGTGTCTGACCATACTATCTTGTCCCCGTAGATATCAGGACTTCCCCATACTTTCCCACTGGTAGTTATTCGAGTTTCCTTTTTGGCGGAGAGATCATACATGTAAATATCTGGTTTTCCATTGCGATCATCAACGTATACTATCCTGTTACCATAGATAGCAGGATAGGATGCGTGTCCACTTGTCGTTATTCTGTTTTCAGTGGTCTGAAGCGAAGTACTTTTCTCTGTAGTTGCCAACGCTGTAGACGAAACATAATTGTCTTTTATAGTGGCGTTTCCGGTATCATTGTCAGTAGCTGCTATTGTCGCAGGCGAAACGTACTTGTCTTTGATAGTGGCATTCCCGGTGTCATTCTGAGTAGCTGCTAATGCTGCAGAAGAAACTAAAAGCAAGATTAGAGCTATTGAAATTAAACCTATCTTACATAGAGTCTTTGTTTTATTCACTATTATTCATCTCTGATTTCTAATTTAGGAGTTGTAACTCCATTACTCAGGTTTTAGGAGCACTACTTAAATTTTTTCTTTTGACTTTTATAAATATAAAAGTCAGCTTTATTAGACGATTAAGGATGATTGATTATTTTCTAAGTTTGAAGATCCAGATGCGTCCAGACCTTCTAGGCAGGACTTATCATAAATGTAAAAAAGAGAATATTCTATATCTTCATTGAAATTTATTCAAGCTGCTTAACTGGCTTAACAAACAAACCTATTAAGGGTTTCTGAAAAGCACACAGTAAAAACGCTTAAATATTTTTAACACTGATGTTACTATGCAGACCTGTTCTAACCGGTCTTGGTCTGCATCATCGGGGGCAGGTCTTATTCTTTCTCCTGACCCCCCTCAAGCCAAGGCGGGGTTACTCTTCCCCGCCAATTACCTATTGTTTAGCGTCTATTTTTGTTCTTAAGAGCTAGAGAAAAAGAATATGTAAAGAAGTCACTCTTTTCTTGTTTATTAAGGTCTTTTAAATTACTTGGAGCTTTGGTATAACTTAGGACATTGGAATAATTATTTATATGTTTTAGTAAATCTTTATGTTATAGGTCTAAAAGAATTCGAGATCAATTGCACTAAACGGAATTACCGTTTATTGTCAAAAACGCGGATATCTGAAATTTTAAAACAAGCCATATGCAAACATAATAAAATTGGCGAGGGGACTGTTATAAAAATTAAGAATAGCTTTCCAGATTTCAATGAAGATATTCACGAAAAATTACTAAAAGATGGTTGGAGAGAGTTAAAGGAGCCAAAAAGTCTGATCGGTCAAGTAGTTTTATCAATACCATTTGTGATTATTAATCTTTTAATATCCCAGTTGATAATGGGAATACTTATACCGACAAGCAGAATTAATGACTATCAAATCTAGGGCAGTGCACAAAATGCAGAGGAGTTTTTGGAATATATTTTGTTACCTCTTTTAATTGCTCTTGTTATTGCAGTCCTTATGGAAGTTATTCATGGGCTAATTCACCTACTACTTATCCCAAACTTCATTAAATCAGATAATATCTCTCTAGGCTTTACATACTTTGGAGGGTATGTGTATACAACAGATGTACTCCTAAAATCTCGAGCATGTTTAATTTATATAGCTCCGTTTATAGTTTTGTCAATAATATTAAACGTGGTTTCAGGATTGCTGGGGCTTTATAATATTCCGCTAATGTTGTTCATTCTTTTTAATTCAATCGAAAGCGGTACAGACATACTTCCATTGATTCTTATTTTATTACAGGTACCCAAAAGTGCAAAACTTGTGAATAATGGAACTCATACATATTTTAGAGCTGATCCCAAGAATCAGTTTTTGAAGCTGGGTTTAGATAAGTTTTCTACGAAGCCTATTTCGTGATACATAGAAACGAAGACGGTACTTTTGCTCAAGGAACTAATGCTTGGAAGCGATTCCAAAAGGGTGGAACTCCCTGGAATAAGGGATTGAGAGGCATCCATATGAATTCTGATACTGAATTCAAAGAGGACCAATACGTAGAGGAGAATCATCCTAGCTGGAAAGGAGGAGTTCAAGTTCATAATAAAGATGGAGTTTACCTATGGATTGGGAAAAATAGCCGTATACGAAGGGCAAGAAAAGTATATGAAGATACATACAGAGAAATTCCTAGAGGATATGTTACTTACCATAAAGATAGGAATAACTTAAATGATCATCCTTCAAATTTAGTTGCAATAAGTAGAGCCGAGTTGGTTAGGAAAAACACCTCAAAGAAATCGAATAAGAATAACTAAAAAGTAATGGAAACAATTCAAATTTCCATCCTTGATTTAAAGAAGTTCTCTGTATCTTTATCCATAAAGTAAACATAACAACCTTTCATTCCTCTTGACAACAGGACTCTATACGTGTTCTTTACTAGGTCTGTAAACCTATCCTTTGATTTTTTGACTGTGGAATCCTCGGAATGTTCAGGATGTCCTTCCCATCTTTGATTGTTAAAATTGTATACAAGGTCATTTCCGAATATAACACCAACATAATCAAACTCAAATCCTTGTATCGTATATACACATCCGATTTGATTTATTCCTCTTGGATCATATGCCCAAAGAGGTGCTTTCGGAATACCTTTTGCAAGTTTCTTTGAATCTGGCTTTGCATTCCAGGGTCTTTTAAAATCCTCTATAACAACATCTTCTAGTAATTCACCATTCCTATCTGGCTGAGACCAAGGCCAGCAGAATCCAGCGGTCAGTCTTCCAGTAAATCCTTCTTTAACTTTATCATTTATTAAAGCTTCAAGTTCTTCAGGACTACTCATTATCCTAAAATCAAACTCTTCTTTCTGAGTCCATATAATATTAGCAGTTTTCTTAATCCCTAATGTATTATTAACCCAGTTCACAAATCCATCCGAACCATTGCACCTGAATTGAGCTTCTAATTCATACTCGAAAACCTGACAATTATTTTTCTTTGCATATGCCTTAATATATTCAACAGAACCTATTTCATCAGGTCTTACTACTTGGTCATCATCAATGAAAAGAACTAAGACTTTTGCCACATTAATTAATTCTTCAATTTGAGGAAGTTTTGATTTTCTTTCATGAGGAGTGAACCTGTTATTGCTTGTCTTTCGAATTCTATGTGCCTCATCAGCGATTAATACATCAATTGAGTTTTCTTCTTCATTAATGTAACTGTTAAAATATTTAAACTGAGCAGAACCACGTAATCCGACTATTTTTCTTAGGGTCTCAGTAAATGCTTTAGAACCAGTAGCATAGTGGGCATTATAACCATCTAAGAGTAAATTTGACATTAAATTGATAGCGATAACTGACTTCCCTGTTCCCGGTCCGCCCTTTACAATAATCACATTTTTCTGATCATCAAAGAAACCACTTTTGACACAAGAGAGAACTTTATCGAACACTACCAATTGCTCATCAAGTAGCGTGTATTCAGGCTTTCCTTTAATCAAATTTCCAACATGATCCATTAGTCTCTTACTTGGTTTGTATATTCCGCTCTCTATTTTCTTAAGAACTTGGAGTCCATTTCCATTTTCCAGCTTATCTAACAAAAAACTCTTTAATCCACCTGTATTGTCGGCTGTAAATAAAGGAAAATCTTCGATTATCTCCGAGAATTTACCCGAAAATATAACATCTTTAGGATCATAGCTGTAATTATGAAGGAATGTGCAAGAACTCAGAAAAACAGGATCATCGTCTGCATAGAAGGCTGTATGAGTGTCCTGCAGATACATTGTGTATTGAGCAACCTGTACTGATGGATGAAGTACTTCTCTTTCATCCCCACCAACCCATGTGAGTACTTCGTTATCCCCCGAAGCTTCTCTGCATTTACTCCATTGCTTCAGTTCAATAATCACTGCATTATCCTTATCATTTTTATCTGTGCCAGAAATTAAACAATCTAACCTTTTCGAAGTAAGTGGTAATTGATATTCTAAAATAACTCCATGGTCTGTAAGATCTGCCTCTACAAATATATTAGAAATTTCTTTTAATGAGTTTCTCCACGAGTTTATTTCTGCAGGAGAAGGATTATACCTATAATACTCAAAGAAAGCGTTTTTAAGTTTAGTCGCAATTTCGTTTCTAATTGAATCTTGTATGAATTGCTCTGAAGTTCCTGCAAAAAGTCTCATGTATATCCCAAGACATGAAAGCTTTTTTTACATATTTAATTTTCTATTAATAAAATTTATATTAAAAAAAGGAAAAATTAATCTAAATAGTCAAGAGGAACATTTTCAAAGTCAGTCCAGTAAAACCATTCTGATAAACCAAGTAAATTAGACCATTTGTTAATTATTTCGATATCCTGCTTATACCCTTCATCTTTTGTTTTAATAAGAAATTTCACAAGCTTAGCACCCACTTCTGGATACTCAGTCCTTTTATATGGAGTTGTATATTTTTTTTCAATTAAAGACTCCATAAACGAAGCAAATGCATAGTTCATTGTATTAGACGTATCATAAATGAAGGCAGGTGATATTTTCTTTATCTTTTCAGATAGAGCTTGTACATTCTCTCGAATCTGTTTATCAACAGTTATTCTTTGTGCTTTTCTCAATTCCGGGTAGTTATCATATATCCATTGTTCAATTCGCATATCTACAGGGTAATTAGTTAACTGTTTAATTATGCCATTGAACCATAATTCAAAAAGTGAACTCATTTTTTCAATCGGGATATCTTTTGACAGCTTAAATAATTCATTCTCAATTTTAGTCATTGCAATTTGTCTATTTTCCATGTTTGAAGCTGGCACTTTTCTATACTCACTTGGCACAGACATCATTCTGTAGATGTGGCCACATTCATGAGCGATTAAATGGTCAATATTTCCTGGGCTTATATTTTTGTAATAAATTAAATGCAAGGGCATATTTTCCCTTGCAATCTTTACCATTGCCAATGTCGGTAAATCGGGTTTGTGGATAAACTCGAATGATTTGCCTGTCAGGTCTGTAATAAGGTTTAAAATCTCTTGTGTGGAGTTTAGTAGCTTTAATTCCATTATGATTGTTCCTTTAAATCTTGGATAAATAGATACAGTTAATCGTTCTTTGTCTCTAAGAACCATTGAACAAACTGAAAACCAATTCCGTAAACTTCACTCATTTCTCTCAATTGACCAACCATCATGAGGTAACACAAGTTCTTATTATCCTTATTAAAGTATTCAAACTCATCTGCCAGAACTTCATCTACATATCCCATTCTATTTAGGTTAGAGCTTAACCATTGTAAGAGGTCGTGAGTGTAAACATCTGGTTCCAAGTCAGATAAAATTGAATCATTAATTTCATCAAAAGGTATATCCTCAAGAGGTTTGCCAACATAATCTTTTAGTTTTGAAGCATAGTCATCCATACAGAAAGCCAACCATCTGTAATAGTAATCATCAACCTCCATTCCCGTATCACGGAACTTCTCTTCTAAACTTTCATCAAGGGACTCGTTAAAAAAGTACTCAATGTGGCTCTCTGTCTCTCCTACCCTTTGAATAGACCTGGATACAAAAATACTTTTTATTTCATCAATAATTCCTCTTGTTAATAACATAGTTAAAATCTCCATAGGTCTATCATTTTTAGAGTATTGTTGGTTTTTGTAAAATAATCATAATGTCCTTTTTTATTCTCTCAACCATCTTAAAAAGGTTTTTACCAGATTCATCAATAATACCCATTTTCTGAAATCTTGCATAGATCATCTCATAAATTGTTCTTCTCATTTCATCTACCTTCCCCAAAATCATAAGAGCCAACAAAAAGGATTAAAAGGCCAGATCAAAATGGCTTTAGATACAATGGGTCTATGTGTTCTAGTGCCCCATCTTCCTCAAAAATAACCTCTATTTCTTCTCCAATTCCAGCAACAGTGCCTTTCCATTTCTGGTTTTTCGTATCTGACAGCCATTTCAATTTTTAAGTCTTGTGTGTTCATTTTGTTGCGCTCCTTTTCTGTTACTATAATATATACTATCGGGGCTTAAAGTATATAAACTTAATTCCTTGAATGTTGTGTTATCTCACCTTTTACTCTACAATGAAAAAGCCAATTGTATCCATTTAATAGGTTATAAAGTGGTTTATTAATTAGGCATAAAGTTAATATATATTAGGTCAAATTAATATCGCACAAGAAAAGTTGAGTAAGGTAAGATAAAGGGTAGAAATGTGGAAAGATGATTGTATATTCTACACCCGTACTGGAAACTACGGGTTGAATGCGTTGATGATGTCCATTGATAAACAAGAAGATTAACTCTTTTTCTAAAGTCCTAAAGAATATATATTCTGAGTCTTATAAGAGGGAAATATGGCAGGAGAACCTAAAAGGCCATCAAAGACAATTGCTATGAAAATTTTGTGCAATATGGTATTAATCCCGAACCTTAATGATGAAGTTGAGTACTTCACTGTTGATCCTAAAGGATATCCAGTTCCAAAAAAAATCGGATATGCTAATAGAGAAGCAACTATAATTGTAGGACACAAAGAACGAAATTACCTAGTGGTTACTCCTGAAGATAGGGTATTTACTGGTGTTTTTGGGGGTAATGGACGACTTTCTTCTGTAGGAAAAGAACTTGAAGGAAAGGAATTGACAGTTATTATATACATGCCCGAATAAAAACAATTACCTTACTTCCTCTTTATTTCCATCCTTTGAACTCACTTATTCTAAAGTCCCCTTCAAAATTTCACAAAACTTTTGGCTCTTCGCTTTTTTGTATGAGTTGAAAATAATTGCTTAGTTAGAAAATATTCAGATCAAATATGAAAATTTAGAAGCTAGATTTAAGTTACCCACTCGAAATAGCGAAGAACCCAAATTTCTGGAAACTGCAAAAAGATAATCCGTATAAATAACTTATTTTACCCTGAAAGCCCAAAAAATATATTCCTATAGGAATATAATATATTTAACATAAAGAGGAAGGTAAGGTAATTGATATGAACATATCTGTATCATGCCTGTTACTGGCAACTGCCCCCCCTTTTGAAAGTTAAGAATTAAAATGTATATACCCGTGTCCTGATTATTTCATACAAAAAGAGTAATTATAGTAGATATACGGTAGTGTATCTTTTTCTACGTATACTATCGCTCTGTATCTCATGAATTTTCAAAATCCATAAGTATGTACAGGATTCTGGTCTGTTGAATAGTTTTATCTCTACAGTTCCAGTTCCTCCCGGTTGCGTTTTCTGAACGATCGTTAAACTTAACAGCAAGA
>NZ_DAVG01000073.1 GCF_002505485.1 Methanosarcina sp. UBA5
AAAATTCTCCACTTGCGACCTTAGGAGGCATTTCGCCAAGGCCCATTGCACCGGCTCCGCCTTTGCACATTTGATCTTCACCTAGGGTATAGAATTCCTCGCCTGTTCTTCTCACTCTGTCAACCAGCTGGCAGTGCCTCATAGTCTCATCTACTTTCTTAATTCCCTCTGGAACTTCCCCTCCTTTTGGAACCAGTTTTACTGCAACAGGAGAAGTTGTGAGTTTAAGGCAGTCTACAAGTTCTTGCCCATATTTATTTATCTCTTTAATATCCATGTTCTCAGCTCGGGTTTTGAAACTTTTGTTAGTTCTGATAGAGTAATACTGTTTTAGTATTTAATAAGTGTATTTAAAAGTCGTTTGTCTATTGTCTAGTCATGGGTAAATTAGATATGGCCAGTCTTTGATCAAACTTTTTTCTAAAAAGACGTCACATCAGTTATGAGCAAATTATACATGACCAGATTCGATATAAGCATTCCCGAGTTTATATGTATACAGGTAATTTTTCACAGTACTTCATGATCTGCTGATTTTCTTCAGTACTATGTATCTTTTTAAAGGAAATGAAAAAGTACTATAGAAAAAAATCACTCCAACTTATCAAAGATAATTTTCATCTTTCCCATTTCTCGAGCAAGATTATTCGAAATCATGCCATTTTCGAGCAAGAAAGCATTCATTACTGCTGCCGGAACAAGACAAGTAGGTGTAAGGGGCATTTCAGCCATTTTCTGGCCAAGTACAATTTCGGGACCCCCAATAAGGTATTTCATTTCCATATCAAAATGTGTGCCCCACTTCTTAAGTTTTTCGCATGTAGTCTTAATATGTATGTGAGTGCTCTTTCCCTCTTTAGTGGCAATTATCTCCTCTTTATCGTTATTTTTCTCCTGAAACATCGTATCGTTTTTCGGCATAAAGGATCTAAATTGAAAATTAATATTTCAGTTTTAGTCTGCCGGAGAATTATTTATCAGATTTTATATAATTTTTAATATATATCATTTTTCCTCACTGCGTTTGTGAACTTACTTTCAGATATTTGTTTACGACTCTGTAATATATACTTAGAATTCTGTATCTGTATTTACAGTTCTCTTATCTAATTTTACAGGTACAAGCAGGATGCAAAATTGAGTTTTTTCTGGTTGCCTGATCGTAAAGTTCTTATACGATTCTATTTGTATTGATTAGTCCATAGCAAATATGCTAATTAAGTACTCCTGCTAATATAATTAATATATAATCAGAGCAATAAGCAATAAGTATGCTTATGCCCTGACACGATCACCAGATCAGGATAATCAGGATTACAGTATATTTACAATAGGAAAATACATAAATAATCATTAAAGATAAGCATTGTATAATTTTAATACACGATGAGGTTTTAATATGAGATGGCAAGGTAGCTCCAAAAGAAAAGTAACCGGTGGGAAAGTTATTGCTGCCCGCGGGAAGCGCAAGTTTGAAATGGGCCGTGAGTCTGCGGAAACCCGTATAAGTGAAATAAAGAGGAAAAATGTTCACACAATGGGAGGCAACAGGAAGGTAAGACTTCTTCAGTGCAATATTGCAAACATAACCAATCCCAAAGATGGAAAAACCACCTCTGCTCCCATTGAGACAGTTCTCGACAACGTTGCAAACAAACACTACGTCAGGCGTAACATTCTGACAAAAGGCTCCGTAATCAGGACTTCTCTTGGAACTGCGAAAGTTACAAGCAGACCAGGGCAAGATGGAGTTGTAAATGCTGTATTAATTGAATAATTTAAATCTAATTTACCCCGGAGACCGGGGACTCTTTGTCAAATTCCCTTACCTTTGTGCCGGTGACCAACATGGATGAAAAGATTCGACATATACTGGAAATTCTTGAGACTGATGCACGAACGAGTCCAGAGGAAATAGCATCCCTTACAGATATGTCTGCACAGGAGGTTTCCCAAGCGATTGCAAAACTTGAAGAGACGGGAGTTATCCGGCACTACAAAACCATAGTTGATTGGGATCTGGTCGGGGAAAACTATGTTTATGCCGTTATTGAGCTGAAGGTTACTCTCGAGCGCAATCAGGGCTATCAGGCAATTGCAGAAAGAATCTATAAGTTTCCGGAAGTCAGGTCAGTCAGGCTTCTATCTGGAAATTATGACATATCCCTTACTGTCCGGGGAAAATCGATGAAGGATGTGGCCTTTTTCGTAGCAGAGAAAATTGCAACCCTTGATCAGGTACAGAGCACTTCAACCCACTTCGTACTGAAAACCTACAAAGAAGATGGGGTTATCCTCCATGAACCTGAAACAATTCAAAGGCTGCCAGTATCATTTTGATACGAACCGTTTCAGAGCCTGATTTCTCTATCCGATTTTACATTTCATAATACTTATATAATTTTTAAAGGGTGTTTTGCTTGAGACCTCCATGTAATCCTTCGAAGTTTGTTGCCGACGCTGTGAAAGAAATCCCCCCTTCAGGAATACGCCGTTTTTTTGATCTGGTTTCCGGACTTGAGGATGTAATTTCCCTTGGTGTAGGAGAGCCTGACTTTATTACTCCATGGCACATCCGTGAAATGTGTATTCATTCTCTGGAAAAGGGGCAAACTTCATATACCTCAAATTACGGGCTTCCGGAACTCAGAGACGAACTTACCAGAACCTATTACAGGCGTTATGGTCTGGACTATAACCCTTCATCGGAGATACTCATCACAACAGGTGTGAGTGAAGCTCTGGATATAGCAATAAGGACAGTGGTTAATCCTGGCGATGAGGTTATTGTCGTCCAGCCCTCTTATGTGGCATATGTACCTTCGGTTGTTCTTGCAGGAGGTAAGCCGGTTATTGTTTCTACCCATAGGGACGATGAATTTAGTCTGACTGCAGAAGCCCTCAAACCTGCAATAACGGATAAGACGAAAGCAATAATTCTCAACTTCCCAAGCAATCCTACAGGAGCGATAATGGTAAAGGAAGGCCTTGAGGACATTGCTGACCTGGTTGTGGAAAATGACCTGTTTGTTATCTCAGACGAAGTTTACGAGTGCCTTACCTATGAAGGCAAGCATGTCCCATTATCTTCTCTTGACGGTATGAAAGAGCGGACTGTTATGCTTAACGGGTTTTCCAAGGCTTATGCAATGACAGGGCTCAGGCTCGGTTTTGCAATGGGTTCTCCTGAGATTATACATTCAATGATGATGATCCATCAGTACTCCATGCTCTGTGCTCCGATAACAGCTCAAATTGGAGCAATCGAGGCACTCCGTCATGGTAAAGATGAAGTGGCAAGAATGGTCCGGGAATATGACCGACGCAGGCACTTTATTGTCAGGGGCTTTAACAGGATAGGGCTTGAATGCTGCAAACCTAAAGGGGCGTTTTACGCCTTCCCTTATATAGGAAATACTGGACTTTCTTCCTCCACATTTGCAGAGCGCCTTCTGGACGAAAAGAAAGTTGTTACAATTCCCGGAGACGTTTTTGGACAGGCAGGCGAAGGCTTCTTGCGCTGCTCTTACGCAGCATCCATAGATGATATTAGAAAAGCGTTAGATAGAATGGAGGACTTTGTGGACGGGTTAAATCAGTAAATTCAGCAAGAGCTCTCCCATCACTTTCCAAAATTTCCATTGAACCTGTTTTTATTTAGTTTTTGTTGTCAACTTTGTCTCCGGCATCTGCTTTAGTCCTTGAAGTTGAGGAAATTTTGTATTATTTGCTTATTTTTGAGTATATTACTTAATTCTTCAATTTTTAAGGACATATCTCAAATTCATAAAACCCTGCGACTGCCGAAGTTAGTTAATTATATATACAATTTCCAGGCTCACTTATCTTGACGTTTATGAAACCCATTATTCCTGAAGATGAGCGTTCTAAAGAGCCTCTTGACACTGATAGAGTAATTTATCACCCGGATATGATAAAGGCTAATGAATGGATCTTGAATGAATATGAAGCTCCATATAGGGAACTCTGTATTTTTGTTCCCTGTGCCAAAAGGAAACCCTATCATGAAAGTCCCTCTCATAAAAAATTCGATCGAATAATCTTCGGGATTGCAAAACCTGAGGATGTACATATAGTAACCTTTGGAACCTGTGGAATTACCCCCAGGGAACTTGATACGCAATATCCTTTCATGCATTATAGCTTTATGATGGGCAAATGTAACGTGGCAAAAATTAAAAGAGATTTTATAAAAATGGAAAGCGAAAGACTTGCCGCTTATCTTGAAAAGACGAGAGAAAACTACAGGTACAGGATAGCTTACTGTATTGGGGATTTCCGAACTGCAATGGAAAAAGCCGTAGAAATAGTTAACATAGAAGTTGACATCGTGCCGAGAGAATCAACTATTCAGAAGATGATCCAGCCAGACAAGCCTTTTATCTATAATAGCCTCTCCTCAAGAGAGTACCTTCAGGACTTTTCAGACTCGATCACGGATGCCCTTAAGCTCCCGAGGAGAAAAGTAGGACTTAAAGAAGATCTCTCGGTTGATGACGCTGACTGGTACCTTCTTTAAAAAAAACTCTCTCTTTCTCTTTTCTCTCTTTTAATTCAGGTAAAAGCTTAATTTAGATAAAAGCTGTAGTTTCTTTTCTTTTGAAACCTTACAGATCTAGGATGTTCCCGTTTGTTTATTAACTCATTCAATTTTGCAATTATATTTTGAAGGGCTCTTGCAAGTACTGTATCAATAACTGTTTTTTAACTGCACATTAAGAGCCTATTCGAAAAGTGTTGTGACCTACTGTAACTTACCATTAGCAATATGTAAACCGGAATGTATACTCTGATATTATGGACATGTTGTAACTTTTCAACATCATTACTGACTTTTCGGATAGGCTCTTAGTAAAAAACTCTTGAAAAACTATTAATATTATAAAAATAATAAAGAGTTTGAGGAATTCGGTTTGCGCCTTTCAAATAGTTCCGTTGAACCAATAATGGACGTAAATATTGTTTTTATAGCTTTGAAAGTGGCTATTCTTTTCCTTTTCGTTCTCTGCCTGGTGCACTCAGCCAGTGCAAGAGACTACACCTTGGAAGGAGCTACATCGAATATAACTATTGATCCTAGCGGCATAGTTCACATTGAAGAATCGATATCATACACTTTTGAGGGACATTACAACAGAGTTTTCAGGAAACTTAAGGTGTTGCCCGGAGAATCCATTCAGAACATTAAGGGGCATTGTTCAGATGAAGCGTGTAAATTCAGTGTTAATCCGACTTCCGAGGGATATGAACTTGAAGGTTCGCTTCCGAGCTCCACTCCTGAAAAAGTGACTTTTTTTATTTCCTACGATCACTATGGCGCAGTCAAAGTCCACAAGGATGTTTCCGAATTCCAATACAAGCTGTGGGGCGACGAATGGGAAAAACCTCTGGGAAACCTGAGAGGAAGAATTTCGCTCCCTGTTAATAACGAAAGTGAGCTTCAGTACTGGATTCATCCTACTGGCTATACACAGGTAGTAAGTGTAGAGCATAACGTCCTCAATTTAAGGACAGCGGAGATTCCCTCCAATCAATGGTATGAAATCAGAGTGGTTTTTCCGAGAATTGCATCTCCGAATTCCAGCATTGTTCAGATAGATAATGAAGAGGGCCTTGCACAAATAAAATCCATTGAAAATGAATACCAAACTAAAGGCTCGTTGTTAAAGAATTTTTATAATTTTACTATTTTGTTTGTACTCCTAGCCCTGGCATTTCCTTTCCTGATATACTTCAAATATGGCAGAGAACCAAAAATTAACTACGATGCTATATATGAGAGGGAGCCTCCCACGAATTCCAGACCTGCCGTGGTTAATGCCATCGTGCTGGGTAAGATGGGAATTCCTACTATGAACGGATTTACTGCTACAATTATGGATCTTGTTAACCTTGGTTATATCTCTTTGCTCACTGTAAAATCAGAAGAGAAAAAGGTATTAGGTCTGTTCAAATCCGAATCTGAAGACATTCTGATCGAGATTCTCGACAATAATTCTTTTATGGGAGCTAAAAAGGATCGGCGGCAATTGGAAGATTTCGAAAAAGATGCATTCAATTTATTAAGAAGTCATGCTTCCGGAGATAAAGTCTTCTGGAATAAACTGAAAGAGGAGCTTGGGGACGGAACAGCTTTCTATGAGTTTGTCACTTCCTGGAATGAAAAAGTTAAAGCACATACCGCATTCGATAAGCTCTTCCTGTCCACAGGAAACAAGTATGTATTTGGGTTTGGTTTAGCCACTGTGATTGCGGGATTTCTTTGTTTCTTCGTAGCCTCGGAGTACTTCCCCACAGACGAGTTTCCATTAGCATCAAGTCTGAATATGCTTATCTTCTTAATCATTGTATTAGGGATCGTTATTATATTGATCTCTGTGATATTCAAAAAGGTGTTTGGGCGATGGACTCCAGAAGGAAGACTCTACTATGAACGCTGGAATAATTTTAAGAAATATCTTACGGATTTTTCAGCTCTCAAAGAGCATCCTCCGGAATCAATAAAGATCTGGGACTGTTATCTGGTTTATGCAACCGCTCTCGGAATTGCACAAGAAGTCATTCATAACATGTCTCTGATCGTTCCTTCTGAAGTGCAGGAAGGGAGTTCCTTTTATCCCGTAAGCAGCAGTTATGTCTTATTTGATTCCGGCTTTGGAAGCGCCTACGCATCATCCTCTCCATCTGGAAGTGGAGACGGCGGGGTCGGCGGTATAGGCGGCATAGGGGGAGGCTCCGGTGGAGGCGGTGGCGGTGCAGATTAAAGTGCTCCGAATTAAGAGATGGTGATCTGTTTGCTAGTAGAAATTTTGGTAATAGTAGCACTGATTCTCGGTTTGCTCTTCGTTATAATTTACAATAGCCTCATTAAGCAGCGGAACAGAGTAGAAAACGCCTGGGCTCAGATAGAAGTCCAGCTAAAAAGACGTCACGACCTTATCCCTAACCTGCTGGAAACAGTTAAAGGATATGCAAAACACGAAAAAAACCTTTTCGAAAACATTGCAAAAGCCAGGACTGCAGTTATGTCCGCAAATAATGTAAAGGAAACTGCAGAAGCGTCTAATTACCTGTCTTCGACCCTGAAATCCCTATTTGCAGTTGCAGAGAATTATCCTGACCTGAAAGCCAATCAGAACTTTTTACAGCTCCAGAAAGACCTCCTAGAAGCCGAGAACAAAATTGCCTATGCAAGACAATTTTATAATGATACCGTTATGAAGTATAATATTAGCATTCAAACAATTCCGACAAATATCATTGCATCCCTAACAGGTTTCCAGAAAAAAGAGTTATTTGAAACCACGCAAACAGAAAGGGAAGTCCCCAAGGTTGAATTTTGATCCAATCCCGATAACAATTCTGGAAATTCTTAATAATTAAGGATAAAAATAGCTATTAGAATGAATTCATTGGTTGACGAAGCCTTAACAGAATGCTGCCCTAAAATACTTTAATTCAATTCATTTGAGAACTTTCCTCAACGCCCGAATGCTCAAGAGCCTATCCAAAAAGTCGATAATGGCACGCTGTATAAGTTATAATAGATCATATTATCGAATATTATTTACGTTGTGTATATTGCCAATTGTAACAGTTACAGTAGGTCACAACATTTTTCGGACAGGCTCTAAGTTGAAATTGCTTTTCTGGCTTTGTAGAAAACTATGAAATAACTAATTCTCATTAATTTAAACTGGATGTCGTTATTTCTCTTTATATATTATTAGCCTCTAAAGCTGATATAGATAGGTTTCTACAAAGCCTTTTTTCGACCTCAGAGCTTCAGTTACTAACTACAATATATCTGGACCTGGTTTCAGTACTGCTGCTTTCCGAATTATCTACAGTTAAACTAAGAGTATATCGTCCTGTTTTACTGTATACGTATACGGGATTCTTTTCTGTTGAAGTATTTCCATCTCCAAAATCCCATTTCCATGCAATTGGTGATCCAGTACTATTGTCAGTAAAACTGACATTAAGCGGTGAGGGCCCTGAAGTTGGAGATGCTGAAAAGGCAGCTACAAGGGAATTTGAAGCTGCAATATAGCCGGTTTTTGTCAATGCACTATTACCGTTTTCATTACTTGCTGTCAATGTAACAGAATATAGTCCTGATTCATTGTATCTATGTACAGGATTCTTTTCCGTTGAATTACTCACATCTCCAAAATCCCATTTCCATGCGGTTGGCGATCCTGCGCTCTTGTCGGTAAAATTAACAGAAAGAGGCACTTTTCCTGAAGTAGGGGATGCCGAAAAACTGGTAACAGGAGCATTTAAAATATTTGAGATAGCAATATAGCCGGTTTTTATCAAGGCATTACTACCGTTTGCGTTACTTGCTGTCAATGTAACAGAATATAGTCCTGATTTATTGTATGTATGTACAGGATTCTTTTCTGTTGAAATATTCTCGTCTCCAAAAGCCCATTTCCATGACGTTGGAAATCCTGTGCTCTGGTCAGTAAAACCAACAGTAAGTGGGACTTTCCCTGAAATAGGAGATGCAGAGAAGCTGGCAACAGGACCAGCTAAAACGCTTGACACAATAACACAGTTGTATTTTGTCAACGCATTACTGCCGTTTGCATCACTTGCTGTCAATGTAACAGAGTATCGTCCTGATTTATTATATGTATGTACAGGATTTTTTTCTGTTGAAATGTTCCTGTCTCCAAAATCCCATTTCCATGCAGTTGGTGACCCCATGCTCTGGTCAGTAAAATGAGCAGTAAGAGGCATGCTTCCTGAAGTGGGAGACACAGAGAAAACGGCCGCAGGAGGAGCTAAAACGTTTGATACATAGATATAGCTGGATTTTGTCAAGGCATTACTACCGTTTGCGTTACTTGCTGTCAATGTAACAGAGTATCGTCCTGATTTATTGTATGTGTGTGCAGGATTCTTTTCTGTTGAATATGTTCCATCTCCAAAACTCCATTTCCATGCAGCTGGTGACCCTATGCTCTGGTCAGTAAAACTAACAATAATAGGCATACTTCCTACAGTTGAAGTTGCTGAAAAAGCAGTGACAGGGACAATATAGCCTGGATTCGATACCACACTGCCGTTCTCAGAGATTACACTTATATAGCTTGCTCTCTGCACCTTATCGCTGCCTTCCTCATTAGTTGTCGTCAGAGCAACAGTATAATTCCCTGATTTATTGTATGTGTGTACAGGGTTCTTTTCTGTTGAATTACTTCCATCTCCGAAATTCCATTTCCACGAGGTTGGCGATCCGGTGCTCTGGTCGGTAAAACTAACAGTAAAAGGAGTTTTTCCTGAAGCAGGGGATGCAAAGAATTTGGAGACAGGAGTGCTGTTTGAAACGTTTGAGACGACAGCAATATAGCCGGTTTTTGTCAGCGCATTACTGCCGTTTGCATTACTCACTGTCAATTTAACAGAGTATAGCCCTGATTCATTGTATGTGTGTACAGGGTTCTTTTCTGTTGAATTACTTCCATCTCCGAAATTCCATTTCCACGAGGTTGGCGATCCGGTGCTCTGGTCAGTAAAACTAACAGTAAGAGGCGCTTGTCCTGAAGTAGGGGACGCAGAAAAAGAAGCAACAGGAATATTTAAAGTGCTTGAGACAGCAATATAGCCGGTTTTTGTCAAGGCATTACTGCCTTTTTCATTACTGGCTGTCAATGTTACAGAATAAAGTCCTGATTTGTTGAACGTGTGCACAGGATTCTTTTCTGTTGAAGTGTTCCCATCTCCGAAATTCCATTTCCACACAGTTGTCGATCCAGTGCTCTGGCCGGTAAAATCAACTGTAAGAGGTACTTTTCCTGAAGTAAAGGATGCAGAGAAACTGGGGACAGGCGCATTTAAAACATTTGAAACAACAATATAGCCAGTTTTTGTTAGCTTATTGCTGCCGTCTGCATTACTTGCCGTCAATGTAACAGAGTATAATCCTGATTTGCTGTATGTATGTACAGGGTTCTTTCCGGTTGAATATGTGCCGTCTCCAAAAGTCCACTTCGTTAAGGTTGGTGATCCTGTACTCTGGTCAGTAAAACTAACAGTAAGAGGTGCTTTTCCTGAGGTAGGGGACGCAGAAAAAGAAGCAACAGGAGCTTCATACCCGTTTGAAACAGTAAGATAACTGGATTTTGTTACTGCAGTCTTGTTTCCAGTTTCGTTTAATGTCAACGTAACAGGATATTTTCCTGCATTTCTATATATATGCAAAGGGTTCTTTTCTGTTGAATTTGTCCCATCTCCAAAATCCCATTTCCATAAGGTTGGCGATCCTGTGCTCTCGTCAGTAAAACTAACACTAAGCGGAGTTTTTCCCGAAGTTGGGGATGCAGAAAATCCTGGCTGCGCTAGAACAGTTACTATGGCAAATTTTGAATCAGTACCGTTTTTATTGTTTACTGTAAGCGTTACATTGTAATTTCCTGCTCTGGAGTAAATGTGTATTGGATTCTGTTGTATTGAACTCGATTCATCTCCAAAATTCCAGTTCCACCCATCTGCATTCTTCGAGAAATCCATAAACTGGACTGAAAGAGGAGCGTAACCAGACGTTATATTGCTGCTGAAATTTGCAACAGGATAAACTGGTTGTGCTGGGAGAGGACCAATAAACTGACCGAAAGCAATAGGGTTGAAACCCGTGTTTACTGTAGCTGTAACCTTGTTTGTATTAGTATCAATTACAGAAGCAGTATTTCCAAAATTACTGTCATCGCCGGAGTTTGCTACATATACCTTTGTTCCATCCGGGGTGACTGCAATTCCGTAAGGATTTTTCCCGACTTTCACAGTCGCTATAACAGTTTTTGTTGCTGTATCAATTACCGAGACATTGTTGCTGCCTTCATTTACCACATACACTTTTGTTCCATCAGGAGTTACTGCAATTCCCATAGGCCATTTTCCCATAGGCACTGTGGCTATAACAGTGTTTGAACTGGCATCAATTATAGAAATAGTGTTACTTTCACAATTCGTCACATATAGTTCTTTTCCCGCCTGATTAACTGCAACTCCACAAGGGCCAGATCCAACTTCCACAGTCGCTATAACAGTGTTTGTACTGGCATCAATTACAGAAACAGAGTTGCTATAACGGTTTGTAACATATACTTTTCTTCCATCCGGTGTGATTGCAATCCCTAATGGATTAACTCCTACAGGCACTGTGGCTGTAACAGTGTTTGTAGATGTGTCAATTACAGAGACACCTTTGATATCACGATCAGCCACATAAACTTTTTTTCCATCTGGAGAGACTGCAACTCCACAGGGACTGTACTTATATCCTATATCTACAGTAGCTGTAACCCTGTTTATTGCTGTGTTAATTACAGAGACCGTACCCCTGTCGCCGTACTTGGTATTTGTCACATATGCTTTTGTTCCATCCGGACTTACTGCAGCTCCAAAAGGCTCGGTTCCCACGGGCACCGTGGCTGTAAGGGTGTTGTTTCCTGTGTTAATTACAGAAACAGTGTTGCTGTTGAGATTCGTGATAAATGCGTATGAAGGCGCAGGAGAACCTTTAGGTACAACATTTACTGTAGCAAACTTTGAATCTGTGCCGTTTGAGTTACTTACTGTCAGGCTAACAGTGTAGATTCCTGCTGCAGAATAGGTATGAGTGGGGTTCTGCTTTGTTGAACCAGACCCGTCTCCAAAGTCCCAGATCCATTTGGTTGAATTCTTTGAGAGATCTGTAAACTGCACAGGTATTGAAAGGAAAACGTAATCTGATGTGATGTTGCTGCTGAAGTTCGCTAAAGGATAAACTGGTTGTACCGGAACAGAACCTACAGACTGACCTGAAGCATAAGGACTGTTTCCTACAAGCATCGTGGCTGTAACAGTGTTAGTCGCAGTGTCAATTACAGAGACAGTGTTATAGAAGTTGATTGCTACGTACAGTTTTTTTCCATCCGGGGTGACTGCAATTCCTACAGGATCGGGGCCTACAGGTATCGTAGCTGTAATTTTGTTTGTTGCCGTGTCAATTACAGAAACAGTGCTGAAATATTCAGCGTTATTAGTCACGTACACCTTTTTTCCATATGGATTGACTGCAACTCCAGAAGGAACTCCCACTACCTTCACTGTGTTTGTAACACTGTTTGTTGCCGTGTCAATTACAGAGATGCTCCCGCCATCGGAGTTCGCCACGTACACTCTAATTCCATCTGGTGTGACCGCAATTTCCTTAGGCCCTCTTCCTACGGATACTGTGGTTATAACAGCTTTTGTGGCAGTGTCAATTATAGAGACTGTATTGTCCCCATAATTTGTTACATAGATCTTTTTTCCATCAGGACTTAACGCTACTCCCTCAGGATATTTTCCGGTATTCACTGTACTTACAACAGTATTTGCGGTGGTATCAATTACAGAAACATTATTGCTATAACGGTTTGCCGCGTATACCTTTTTTCCGTTAGGGCTGACTGCAACCCCTTGAGGAGAATTTCCTACAGGTACCGTGGCTATAACATTATTCGTTGCTGTGTCGATTATAGATACATCATTGCTATGAGCATTTACCACGTAAACCTTTGTTCCATTCGGATTAATTACAGCTCCAGTAGGGTTAGATCCTACAGATATCGTAGCTGTAACTTTATTTGTGGTTGTGTCAATTACAGAGACACTGTTACTCTCTGCATTTGTAATGTATGCAAATGGCGAAGCATCTGCGATACTCACCAACATTAAAAAAGCAAATGCCGCTATCCCCAAGACTATATAGAAAGTCTGCCCCCTAAACATTTTATTACATCTTATTCCTTTCATTTTAGACCCCCAGTATAAATATTAAGTTTGTGAGAATTTTGAAGAATCTTGAAGTTTGACAGGTTATAAAGGATAATATAGCAATTCGTTGAACCCAGAGTTTTTTGGGTTAAGTTGATTATCGCAATCAGTATCGTAATCAGGTGCGGCTATAAAAACGACCAAGTAAAGAATATTTCATAGAACTCTGTAAAATAGTTGTAAATTAAAAGATAATAATTTTTCCTCTATTAACCGACAGGCTTGATAAAAAACTCTCCTTTTAGGATTCATAATTGAATTTTTATATTATAATAAGCATTATTATCATTTAAAAATTTAAAAAACTAGACTTCTGAACTCGAAAATTATTTCCTGAACCAAGAGTTACGAGAAATCAAAAAGTTTCTATTCATAAACTAACTTTAAGCAGATATACATAAAGTATACCCCTTGCAGATAACTTTGTAGTTTTCAAATTTCAATTTTAGATCTGGCACATTGAAGCTGATTTTAAATTTTTAGATATAATAAGTGCCCAATGAAACTGAAAGTCTTTAGTAACATCCAGCCTGTAAAACAATATTTTATAATTAGAAAAATTAGAAAAAGAGCCTGCTGTAAGAAGACAGGTAAAGAAATTACTCATTTTCAATGCCTGCGTTTTCTCCTACTGCAAGCATGAGTTCTCCGTAAAGCAGCTTTTCCAGGGTTTCAGCTACGTACTTCCTTTGCTGATATTTCTGGATATCCTCATGCATTCTGAGGTCAGAGTCTACCTGGACTCGCACGAGAGCGAAATGAAAGGCTTTTTCATTCTTTATGGGGGCAGTGTAGAAAGCTTCCAGCAGGTAAGGGAGTTTGAGGGGGTCTTCTATAACTTCACTTAAAAGCAGCATCTCTTCAGGAATATCCTGACAGTGTGAAGATATATCTTTTTTTCCGGTAATAAGTTGCAGGTTTTTTTCTGAATATTTTTTCTCAAAGATAATAATTTCACCAATTATACTTCCCACCTCTTACTCAAATTAAATTTCGGACCCCGAGAGTTCCCGGGATAAACTGCCGGCATTTCCTGACTGACTAATAGCCTGTAAAAGGGAATATGAAGGCTTCAGGCCAGCATTCCCTTTACAATAGTGTCAATAGCATCATCTTCTTCAAGGCCGCGGGCCATGAGGGTTTCGACTTCCTTTTTGTCCACACATCCAATTGCAGCCTCGTGGGTTACCTTGGCCAGAGGATTATCAACGCGTATAATCGGGACAGCTTCGGCTTTTGCATTGCCCTGGATGACCTCCAAGCAGTCCACGTGTCCTCTGGATCTTGGGGCATGGCCTTCAGTAATTCCCCTGAATTCAGACTCTGCATTTTCGGTAATTGCCAGTCGACTTTTGATTACACTTCTGGCATTTTCCCCATTAAGGGACACTTTTTCCATGATTCTTATTTTGTCATCCTTTTTCCCGTAAACCTTGGTAACCATTTCACAGACAGAGTCTTTTTCGGCATCCACGTCATAGTCGAATTCGAGAGATCCTACCCTTCCCGAAACCAGGGAGAAATTATTATAATAACTGCCGCCTTCCTCTATCTTTACCTTGGCTCTAGGAATCACCTGAGCTCCTCCATATGGTCCGTGGAAGTGAGTTTCTGTGTACTTTAATGAGGCATTCTTCCCTACATGCATTTGAGCTTCCATTCTATGGATAATCTTTATAGCATTAGGGAATGTACAGTGAGCAACGAGTTCAACAGCCGCGTCTTCTTCGGCTACGAAATTCATCATTATTTCCTGGAGTCCATCTTGAGGAATAAGCCCAAAGCAAAGGTGGACAGGATGTGGAATTTTGTACCCTTTCTTAATGGTCAGTTTAACATCCACTCCATGTTCGGTCTCTTGAGTTTCGAGCACAATCCCCTCTACCCCATTCGCATTAAGCACTTTACTTCCGCTTATCACAAGGCTTGCAAGCTCATGGTCATGCAGAACTGCAGCATCTCCCCCGGCTGCCGAATAGGCTGCATCCATATCTTTTATTTCACTGGGAAGCGTATTAAGAGTTATCTGGCTCATTTTTAGGCCGCCTTTGGTGGGGATACTCTGCTGTCGCACGGTATGCACCTGTTTTTGAAGAATTCACTTATTTCCAGGGGGTCTCCGCTCCTGAGAATAACCCCTTCGCACATAAGGGACGCTTTATCGGAAGCGGCTGCAATTTCCTTCCTGTGTGTTATTACAAGTACCGAGGCGCCATTTTCCTTAAAAGTCTGGATCAGATTTACGATTTCCTTTAAGGAAACAACATCAATTCCGGAATCGGGCTCGTCGAGAATCGCAAGCTTTGGTTTCATTGTAATTATGGAAGCAAGTTCTATGCGTTTTCTTTCGCCTCCACTGAGCGCCTCTCCAACTTCCCTATCCAGGTATTTTTCAGGTTTAAGGTCGACTTTCCTCAAGGCTTCTTTAAGCTCTTCTTCAGTGACGCCTCCATCACCTTTTGCCCCGATTGCCAGGTAATCCCTGACCTTCAACCCTTCAAAGCGGGCAGGCTCCTGCCAGGCTAGGGTAATGCCTTTTTTTGCACGTTCGGTTATTGAAAGTTTTGTAATATCTTCCCCATTAAAGATGAGGCTGCCTTCATCCTGTTCATAACCCTGGAGTCCCATCAGGGTGTAGGCAAGGGTACTTTTTCCGGCACCGTTTGCGCCGATAATGCTGTGAATTTCCCGGTCGCCTACCTCAAGATTAACCCCTCGCAGGATTTTTTTCCCATCACGGCTCAGCACCAGGTTTTTTACGGATAAAATATACGACACCTCTATAAGTTTTTTAGTATTGGCTCTGCAGCAGATCCTTGCAGTGCTGCAAATCCTTAACGGTATTTACATTTATTGCTAGTTTGGGATTATCAAGTATCAGATTAAAGTCTTCCTGTTCTTTTCGGATTTGAGAACTATCCAAAATATTAATTCCTGCCGGTACTATCAGCTTCCCATCCTTGTTAAAGACCGTGTCCGGCCTGATTCCGGCTCCTTTGCAGACATTGATAGGGACATATACCGAAAGCGCCGGCTTTCCTTCTTCCTTATATTTCTCTATTATCGAATCTATAAGCTCAGGGTTTATCAGGGGAAGGTCTGACATAATAATCATTACAGGCCCAACCGTTTCTGCGGTTTCAACCGCATGGATCATATCCCCTACATAGTTTCCGCCAAAAGTCCTGATTACACGGACTTCTCCTTTGTAGCGTTCCTGAATCATAATTTCGGTCCTGGGGGTAACAGGTGAGACCGCTACAAAAACCCTATTTATGTTCTTTGAGGCCCTGAGGGTATCTATCACGTAGGCTATAAGTGGTTTTCCAAGCAATTCAACACATGGCTTTTCCCCCATTCCAAGTCTCTGTCCGAACCCCCCTGCCATTACAATAGCGTCCATTTTAAACCTCCCATATATCCGTTCAATGAAAATTTCAGGAGAACTGCGAGAATAATGAGCGCAGTCACTCGACCAATTTCGTTAGCAGTACCGATTCCATCGCCATTTAAACCACCGAAATGGGCATAGCTTCGGTTGAGAATCACCAGAGCTGAGATGCAGGCTCCAAGATAAGGCAACAGTCCTATCCACCCGAAAGGCAGAAAGCAAACGATGGCCCCGAATATGAATCCAATCAGAAAATTCTTTCTGGTTGCTCCGCGTATAGTCATGGCTCCCAGGCCAGGGTAAGCCTGTTTTTCCTGCGGAGGTATGGGCTTCCCAAAGGCAGCAATAGTTAGCATGGACTGTTTTGCACTGACCTCTGCAATAAACATTGATGCAAACATTAAAACCTGAAGGTTAGAACCGAAAACAACGGGACCTTCTTCCTGGACTGCCCTTATCGAACCGTATAGAGTTAGTAATAAGAGAATGCAGAAGGACACTCCTCCTGTCCCGATAGTTGTATCTTTCAGGGCCTTGATTTTTTTCTCAAGCGACCCATGCGCCATAAAACCGTCCCCTATGTCCGTGACTCCATCGAGGTGGTTAAAGCCTGTAATATAATATATGAATCCCATGATAAGAGCTGCAAGCACAGACCCAGGAAATATTACCTGCCCTATATATGCAATTGCCCCTATCAGAAGCCCGAGTACGGCTCCCACAACAGGATAGAAATAGATTTTCTTCATGAGTTCGTCGATTCCTTCCATGCTGATTCCCACAGGAATCGTGGACAGGAAGCCAAATCCCGATTTAAAAGCGAGCAAATATGAATTCATCGCGTACCGCCTGTTTTTTAATCCTTTCCTTATATCAGTCCTTTCCTACAAATTCTGCCATACCTCTTGAATACATATTGGAAGACACGCCTCCTATAAGACCCCCGATCACGTCATCCATAAAAGGCCCGAGCTTTGCAAGGATTCCAGGCTTCTGTTTGTCAAATCTGACGAACTCAAATGCGCCCTTGGAGCCGCTGATATAGGTTGCAATACTTGTGCCAAGCACCTCATCTGCAATTATAAAAGTAAGGTCCTTTTCATAGGAACTTTTGCTCAGGTTCGGAAGGGTCCCTGCCCTGCCTTCTCGCTCCAGCAGAACCCCGGAATAGATTAGAAGGCAGAGATTTGGATCCGAAAGTGCGTACTTGAGTTCCCTTTTAAATAAAGCGTCGGCTTTCTCCCTGGTCTCAAGCCCTGGATGGGGGACATACATTTCCAGAGCCGTATCAGCAAGGTCCTGAACACCGATGCCTTCTTCAGCAAGGACATCGAGGATATCGACTGTAGCTTTTTCTTCTAATTTCTCAGGCTGCCCTTTTTTCAGGTCTCTTTCCTCAATATCGGATAACTTCATATGATCACTTCGGGGTTGTTAAAATGGTTCTATAAACTATATAAAATTTTTAATATTAGTAACATTATAAACTGGCTTTTCTCAGAACCCTGTTTCCGCATAGAATTTGAATTATCTCAGGAATAGGGCTATGGCAGGCAAAGGAAGGGTCACGGATGCAGGTATAATCCTGCTAACTGAATTACTGCCGCACAGGCAACAAGCGAGAAGCCTGAAGCAACTGCTATTAATTGGGATACCCTTTTTATATCTTTTACTTCGGTCGGGGGATATGAGGTCCCAAGTATATAAGTATCGGGTTTTTCGAGTTTGACTCCTAGCGCTCCTGCAGTAGCTGCCATAGGATAGCCGGAATTGGGGGACGGGGTTTTCATTCCGTCTTCAAAGGCACTCTTTATGCTGTTTAGAGGGAAAAATTTTCCCTGTTTTTTCGGGAGCAGCGACACTGTAAAGGCTGCCGCAAGAATGAATATGACGGAGATTCGAGCAGGGATCCAGTTTAACACGTCATCGGATTTCGCTGAGAAGTACCCAAGTTCCCTGTAGGGTTCGGTTTTGTACCCAACCATAGAATCCAGAGTACTTATGGCTTTAAACGCATATGCCGCCACAAGCCCGAATTCCCCGAAAAGAGCATAATAAAAAATGGGGCTCAGGATGCCGTCAACGTAGTTTTCGGATACGGATTCGATAACTGCGGAAGACATCTGGGTCCTGGTAAGTTTTGAAGTGTTCCGGCTTACGTATATCGGGAGCAGTTCCCGGACTTTCTCAAGCCTGTTTGCTTCGAGATGTCCATAGATTTCCCTTGCGGGGCTGAGCAGGCAGTTAACAGCAAAGGTGGCTTTCAGGAAATACGCCTCTATGAGAAGGGCAAGCACCCTGGGAATTTCCGGAAGGGCTGTAATGTAAAGCACAGAGTAACCTAGCAAAGCTGCAAAAAAGACACAACAGAGAGCCATTGCAACTCCATAGATTTTTCTGTGGGTCTGAGGAGCCGCATTTTTAAAAACATTGATTAATTTTCCTATCCACACGACAGGGTGTACGGCAGCAGGCGGCTCCCCGGAAAATATATCTATAGCGGCTGCAAGCAAAAGCACCAGGGCAAGGTGCCCACTGTCCGGCACAATCATAGGATAGACTCCATCACTTTCTTCCAGGCTACTTTCACTAGTTCGTCTGTATCTCCTTCCTGCATAAGGCAGTCAAGGATTTTCTGCGCAGTTTCCGTCTTGTGAACCAGATGACAGTCAACACAGCTCCAGACTTTTCCACCTCTTGAACTCTGGATCCATTTCCCTCCTGTGCGCTCGTCTTCACAGGGATAGAACGGACAGAAGCAGAAGGTACAATTCTGACCTTCAAAGTGGCAGGGATAGTATTCACAGGTTTTCCTGCCTCCGATGCCTTCTTGAGAGGCCTTTTCAATCACACTCTGTAGCTCTTGTTTTGCCTGTTCTTTGCCCCACTCGGTAATTACATCCCCGATTGCGACAATCAACCTGTCGTTTTCTTCGGCAGTCCGGACTGCAAGCCTTATGTAATCCTTTCCAAGGCCGTGGAGGGAAGAACAGTCCCTTATAAGGACTCCGAGTGCTGCCAGGCGTGCAGTTAATTCCGTTGAATCGAGCATGAATTTGTTAATATTGACTAAGATAAAGTTTACATTCACTTCCCCAGCTTTAAAACCCCTGATCCTGTCGAGTTTGGCTTTAAAAATCTCTCCTTCTTCCCTGATCATAGCCCTTGCTTTTTTCAGGTACGGGTTTTCAATCCCGCCTTCGACATTAAGGAGGGCGGTTCCTACAGCATTTGCCACGGTTCCGAGGTTCCAGGAAAGCCTCGCAGTATCCAGGATTTCAGCCACTTCAGGAGAAGCTATTCCGAATCCCAGCCTGATTCCCGGGATTGCAAAGTCCTTTGTAAGAGAACGCATGACAAAAACGTAATTATTGCTTGCTGCAAGGTCTGCAACGCTCTGTGCAGGATCAGAGAGCTCGATAAAAGCTTCGTCCACGAAAAGAAGGGTTTTGTGCTGCGTACAGCGTTCCGCAAGGGCTTTGATTTCTTCTCTGGTGCGGAGTTTCCCGGTTGGGTTATTGGGGTTGCAGATAAACAGAATTTTTGCTTTTTCCAGAAGCTCGTCAGGAAGCGTATCTACTTCGTCCTGGCTTGGGTACTCTGGTTCTGCTCCCATAATCCGGCACTGCATCTCGTATTCTCCGAATGTGGGCCAGGGCAGAAGGACAGTATCTCCTTTTTCAACCACGCATTCCACTACAAGCCTGATAATTTCTGTTGAACCGTTGCCCGGAATTATATTCTGTGAGCTTACTCCAAGCCCTACGAACTTTGCAGCAGCCTCTCGAAACTCAGGATACCTGTTGTCAGGGTATTCGGTAAGTTTCTTAAAACCAGTATCAAGAATATCATCAAAGTTCAATCCGCTTTCCGGATGCTCAAAAGGGTTTCCCAGAGGATTAAAGTTTGCACTGAAATCAAGAATTTCACTTTCAGGAATCCCGTAAGTCTCAGATGTTTCCTGAATTAACCCTCCATGCCTGCAGGGCTTCAGGTCAAGCAGATGCTTCCTTAAAGGTACACTTCTTTGCTCTGACACGGTAATCGCAAATATTTAGTGTGAATCATGTATATTAATCTGCTTATTATATTATCCAACGTAAACTTGCCTTTATTTGCTTTACGATTGTTTGATTGCGAAAACTTCTGCTTCTGGAATCCATTCTACTTTATTTTACAGACTAAATATATTTCATTAGTTTTCAAGCCGCCATTTTTTGCTGGTTTCAGATAGCATCGAAAAAGTAAAATAGCTTGCTTTTAACTAGTACAATCCAGAAGTGCTAAAAAACTCCAAATTATGCCTTAAAATAAAAGCTCTAAATTATATTTTAAAATAAAATCTCCAAGTTATGCTTTAAAATAATTGTTTTAAATTTGATTACCAGGTGCATTTAAAAATGACAGTTAATAGACCAAGAGGGACCCGGGACTTTTTACCCGCCGATACTACCCGGAGAAGATACGTGGAAAGTGTTATGCGAAACGTTGCCCGCAAATGGGGCTACAGTGAAATCATTACTCCCACGTTTGAACATCTGGACCTTTTTACCCTGAAGTCAGGGGAAGGAATCATAGGGGAACTCTACAACTTTACGGACAAAGGCGGAAGGGAAATGACCCTCAGGCCTGAGCTTACTGCTCCTGTCATGCGCCTGTATATAAATGAACTCCAACCCTTTCCAAAGCCTTTAAAATTATTCTACTTTGAAAACTGTTTCCGCTACGAGCGCCCCCAGAAAGGCCGTTTCAGGGAGTTTTGGCAGTTTGGGGTTGAACTTATAGGAAGCGGAAAATCCGATTCTGACGCCGAGGTTATTGCCCTTGCCAGTGCGATGTTAAAAGCCGTTGGGGTGAAGGGCGATATGAAGCTCGGAAACCTCGCAGTCATACGTACGCTCTTGAGCGGGCTTGAACCCGAAATCGTGAGCAAAGTCATGCGGCTTGTGGACAAAAAAGAATATGCAGGTCTCGAAGCCCTGCTTGAGGAAATAGGAGCCGAAGAGCAGCTCAAGTCCGACCTTTTCCACCTGATCAAACTGGAAGGAAAGCATATCCTCCCTGATGTAATAAAAATCGTTGGAAATATCCCTGAGCTTGTAAGCTTTGAAAAAACCCTCAAGCTTCTCGACGCATACGGAGTCGATTACTCCCTTGACTTCGGGATTGCCCGCGGGCTTGACTATTACACAGGCATGGTTTTTGAAGTCTATGCCGAAGGCCTCGGCGCCCAGAAACAGGTCTGCGGAGGAGGCTCTTATCAGCTTATCCAGCTTTTTGGAGGAGGAGACGTGCCTTCAACCGGCTTCGGGATAGGCTTTGACAGGATTATGGAAATCTGCCCCCTTACCCCGCCTGCTCCTAAAACCATTATGCTGATCTCGAAACCCGATCTTCATCTGAAAGCGATAGGCTTTGCAAATGAATTGAGAAAATACGTGCCAGTCCACGTAGACCTTATGGAACGCAATTTCAAAGCCCAGCTCTCCTATGCAAATACCATCAACGCCGATTATGTGGTTATTGTCGGAGAAAAAGAATTAGAAGCAGGGAAGCTTACGCTGAGGGACATGGTTTCAGGAGAACAGGAACTTCTTACGCTGGAAGAGATTATTGAGAAGGTTTCACATCGCTAAAATCAAAAGCTTTTCTCTTCATTCCTTTTAATTCGAAATTGAATATCGGACAGCCTCTTTAGGGTAGAGTGGCCGCCCGCTGTTTGATTTTTCCATTTTATCGAGATATTTTCTATTTTGATTTTTACTCGGAAATAATCTTTGATTCTCTTTCCTGTACATATTACAGAAGTGAATTCTTTATATTAAATAGACAAGTTTTTATGATGATTATCTAGATTAGACTTTAATCACCTTTATATTTCATTGAATTGGGGCAGGCAAATGTTCTACAAGAAAGTGAATAAGAAGATAGCCTTTTTAGTCTTTATAATAATTGCTATTGTTGGAACATGGTTTATTCTCGATATTCTTTCAATTGGACCAGGGCTGCCCCCTCCAGAGGCGATGCCTAAATGGTACATACCTGGAGCCTGGCAAGGAAATGTACAGAGCTGCACTTCATTTTTTCCGCAGATTTCCCCTTACTGTAAGTCACGAAATTACTCTGAAGGAAAATTTATGATTGTCTGGTATTTTGACGATGAATCTAAATTTTTAAAAGGGGAAGATACCCTTTATCAATATCTAAATGCAAATGGTAATGTTTTCCAGCAGAAGTTAAATATTAGTACAGAGCTTCAAGAGAAAATTAAGAGAGACAAAGCTAATAATTCCTGGGGTCCAACTTCTGGTCCTCACTTGTTTAATGCAACGGGATATGAGAGCCTTGAAACGTCGGGATATTTTTTAGTGTACAAGAGACCTTTCCTTAAAGATAGAGAAGACTATTTCATAGCTTATTATGGAATCATGGGTACAATGAACCTCACTGAAGAAACACCGGCTCTGAAAAAATTAATTGCAGAATCTTATTATATGTCTAAGGAAGGAAAGGTTGATAATTTGATGGCAGAGGATGAAAAAGGAAAGGACAATTCATTACTTTCCTGGTTTTGAGGATATTTTTTGCAAAAACTGGAACCTTGTTTTTCATATTTAAACGTCTTTTAAATTGCATAATCATCTTTTCTCAGTATCAACTGAAATTAGATTCTTTTTGAAGCCTATAAAACGTTAAGGTTTAGAATTCCTACAAAGCTGGTTTTTTAAGAGGCAGCGCCTCATATTGTACAAGGTCTTACTCGCTGGATCGTAAACCAAAACCGTTTAATATCTATGGCAGTAATTTTCATTCATAACATTCGTTTATTTAGTGGAAGAGGGTTTCAAAAACGTTCACCTGTGGCTGTTACTCGTCCCGCTGAATGGATTTTACAATTTTTTAAAAAAATAAACTCGAATTGTATACAAAAATAAAGCGTATATTTAAAGGAGAGCTAAATTTGGTGGTATTTTAAGAAATAAAACGTTATACAACGTATTGTTTCAAAATATTTTTAAGGACCTATAATATTTCATAGAATTTAAAGAGAGTACAAAAATTGTATTAATGGAGGAGTAGGATTGAATAAACAATATTTGTCAGGTTTTGCTGCAATTCTTATTGCACTTCTCATAATTGCTCCGGGCATTGCAGGAGCAGCACCTAAGATTGGTTGTACTGCCTCAGGTTATGAGAATGTTACGGCTTGTCAAGCTAAGAACATACTCGAAGAAGAGGACGTGTTCCTTCTGGACGTTCGTACTCCGGCAGAGTATAGCTATTCTCATATTGAAGGCGCGACACTAATACCATTAAAAAATGTGCCGGCACATGATCCTGTTAATTTGCCCGACGATCAGCTACTTCCTAATCGGATGAAAGAATTGCCAAAAGACAAAAATACAAAAATAGTTGTTTATTGCTATACCGGGAAACGGGGTGGCATCGCAAGCCAAATGATAGCAGATGCAGGTTACAAGAGAGTATATAACATTCAAGGTAACATTCAAGGTCAAGGTGGTCTCATAGAATGGGTAAATGCAGGATATCCAGTTGTAATTGATTCTGCAAAGTGGTCAGCTAATTATCCTCATTACGTATAAGGAAATGACATAGGTATATTCTCGGCTTTTGTAGAAATCTTGTGATTTAGGAATTTCTAAATACCTGTAACTAAGGTACAAAATCAGATTTCAGTGATTGAACAGAGGATTTCTACAGAGCCTGATTTTTTATTTAGAACTTATGCGATTGAAATATAACTCAATAACATTAAACTTTCAGCTACCTAGAATATGCTTTTAGACTTAAAAAGAGTATGCCTTTAGACTTAACAGTTTATTGTGCTTGGTTCTGTACCTCTTGTGTGCAAGTCCTATTATGTTTTTTATACTTTTTCAATCTAATTTCTATGTCGTGGAGTAATGTTACTGAGAGTCATAGTACAACAAATTCTTTCCAAATAGGGAAGACGTACGTTTTTTCATGGTTGCCCATAAGATACTGAATATAACACTTATGGAACGTAAAAATTTTGGGTATTCATTTTTCTGCTCAAGTACTCAATATAAATTTTTATAGAAAGAACTCTACTATTATTAAATGACTCTTCCTGGGGTGAGGTCATGAGCATCGAATCAATTAAACCCTATGTTATAAAATAAATGAAATATGTCCGAGATGAGATCATGAAGTTCAAATCAGTTAATCCGTATACTGAAGAAATAAACTGGACATACGATTCTTTTTCTTTTGAGGATTGTGAAGCATGTATTAAAAATTCCAGAAACACTTTCTTAACGTGGAGCTCTCTGCCTGTTGAGGAAAGGACAAAGTATCTTGTAAAGATTGCAGAAGTGCTTCGAAAGAATACCGACATCTACGCCGAAATTATTACAAAGGAAATGGGAAAACCCATTAAACAGTCGAGAGCAGAGGTTCAGAAGTGCGCCTTCATTTGTGATTATTACGTTAATAATGCGGCTAAGTTTCTAGAAGATGAGTTTGTGGATACAGGAGCTGACAAAAGCTATGTGACTTTTGAGCCTTTTGGAGTGATTCTCGGGATCATGCCCTGGAACTTTCCTTTCTGGCAGGTGTTCAAATTTGCAATACCTGCAATCTGTGCAGGAAACGTCTGTGTGCTCAAACATGCTTCAAATGTGCCGAGATCAGCTCTGGAGGTTGAAAAAGTCTTCTTGGAGGCCGGAGTTCCGGATTATGTTTTTAAGACCCTCTTAATTGACTCCCGAGTTGCCATGGAAATTATTAAAGAAGAAATGGTGGACGGAGTTTCGCTTACTGGCAGTGTAAATGCAGGCTCTGAAATTGGGGAACTTGCCGGAAAAGCTATCAAGCCTTTTGTACTGGAACTGGGTGGCTCGGACCCTTTTATAGTGCTTGAAGATGCCGATATCGAGAAGGCTGCCCAGGCTGCAGCAAAATCCCGTTTTCTCAACACCGGTCAAGGTTGTATTGCTGCCAAGCGATTTATTGTCTTAGAAAATATTATTGCTGATTTTACAAAAGCATTTGAACTCGAAGTAAATAAACTGAAAATCGGGAATCCAATGGATGAGGAAACCGATATCGGGCCGGTTGCAAAGCAGGAGTTTGTTGAAAATCTAGAAAGGATCCTAGAAGATGCAAAAAAGAAAGGGGCAGAGCTTCTTGCTTGTGGAAAAGTGTGTGAAAAGGGCTTTTTCTTCAGGCCGACCCTTATCCCTGCAGCCAGCCTCGATATGGAAGCCTGTAACGTGGAAGTTTTCGGACCTATTGCTCCGTTAATCACAGTAAAGGATGAAGAAGAAGCCGTAAAAATCGCAAACTCCACAGAGTTCGGACTTGGAGCTGAAGTGTGGTCCAGAGACCTTGAAAGGGCTGAGAGGCTAGCAAAAAAGATCAGGGCAGGATTTATAGCAATTAACGGAATGGTCAGGTCTGACCCAAGGATGCCTTTTGGCGGGGTCAAAAAGTCAGGAATAGGGAGGGAGCTTTCTTATTATGGGATTAAGGAATTTGTGAATGTAAAAACTGTGATAGTTAACAAATAAAATATTAAAATCTTAGTTTATCCAAATTTCATTATAAAAGAAATTCTAAATTCATTTAAATCTTTAAAAAAGGAATTCTTTAAAATGGCTCATATTTGAGCATCCAATTTATTCATATTTTGACTTTTACTTTCAGCAGATTTTTGATTTAGCATGCATAGCAGCACCTTTAAAAGTAAGTAAGTAATTACTTACTTGCATGGAAGATACAGAACAAAGAATCTTAGATGCAGCTTTGAGGATATTCGCCAGCGAAGGATATACGGGTGCAACTACTCGAAGGATTGCGGAAGAGGCAAATGTTGCCGAGGTTACTTTGTTCAGAAAATTCAAGTCAAAAGAAAACCTGCTGAGAGAAGTGTTAATCAATAACCGATCTGTTTTTTCATCTCTGGATGACTTATTCAAATCATTCCAAAAAGAAACAGATCTAGATCTTGAGACCGAGCTTCGTATTTTGGGTAAAAATATTGCAAAAGCTATGAGAGATAAAAAGAAGGATAGCAAACGCAGGATGTTTATGTTCATGCTGTTTGAAGAAGGGAGACGGAGACCCGAAGTCGCTGGTGCTCTATCATCTTTTCTTCAAATGAATATCAAGCCTTTGAGCGAATATTTTGAGCTACAAATTAAAAATGGAAAAATGCGCACTGTAAATTCTAGATCGGCAGCAATAACTTTTGTCAGTTATTTTGTCTACACATCTTTACTCAGAGAAGTATTTGGTGACAGTTTTTTGGGTGATAATGATGAGGAAATTGAACGGTTTATTGACATATTTACTAAAGGTATCTTGAAGGTTGAAGATCTGAAAAACAGGTGAGTAAATGGAACCAATTATTGAGGTCAAAAACCTTGTTAAAGTTTTTCATTCAAGAGGGAGAACAATAACTGCAGTAAACGATGTCAGCTTCGATGTATTTAATGGAGAAATTTTTGGCATGATAGGACCAAATGGAGCTGGCAAATCTACTACGTTTTCCATGCTGACCACTTTATTAAAACCTACTAGTGGCAGTATAACAGTTGCAGGCTTTGATGTTCAAAAACAAGACGACAAAATAAGACCACTCATAGGCATAGTTCCGCAGAAGCTCAGCCTTTACCCGCTCCTTACAGCTAGAGAGAACCTAGAATTTATGGGTAATCTTTATAATGTGCCAAAAAAGGTTCTGGAAGATAAAATCGATTACTATCTGAAGCTCGTAGGACTTGAAGCTAGTGCTGACCGCTATACGGGAGGTTTTTCTGGCGGCATGAAACAGCGCTTATCAGTAATCGCTGCAATATTACACGATCCTCAGATTTTATTCTGGGACGAACCTTCAACAGGTCTTGATCCCCAGACTAGAAACGTTATCTGGAAACTTGGTAGAAAATTCAATGAAGAGGGAAGAACGTTAGTTTTTACAACTCATTACATGGAGGAGGCGGATAATCTCTGTGACAGGGTTGCTGTAATGGATTCAGGCAAAATGGTAGCTCTTGATGATCCCGAACGTTTAAAAGAAACAACCGGGAGTACAAATCTTGAGGAAGTGTTTGTACATTTTACAGGAGAACAGGTACGTGATTAAATGACAATAAAAACTGAGCTAATGGATTCATTAATAGTAGCGAAAAAAGAATTCAAAGTACTTTTTAGAAAAAAGTGGCTTGTAATTCCTTTGTTTTTATTCCCTATAATCATGATAGTCTTTTTTGGCTACGGGATGGGGGGGACTGTCAAAAATTCTCCAATTCTCATAGTCAATGATGACACAGGCAGAGCCTCAAGTTCCCTTATTCAGGAGATTGGCAGCTATACTCCCAAATACGATGGAAATCCAATGTTTTCGGTGACTTATACAAAGGATATGTCACAATCAGAGGCTGAGAGTAAAATCAATGATGGATTGTATAAAGGTGTTCTGCTTATTCCGCATAATTATAGCGATAGCATAGCCAAAAATGAAAGTACGAGTTTGACGCTTCTTACTGATTCTTCAGACACTACCACAAGCCAAACAATATCAAACTTTATTAGACAATTGCTGTCAAAAACAGGATCAGTTATCTTAAACATTCCCAATATTTACGGTAACCTTGAATATCTAGATTTTCTCACGCCAGGTGTTATAGCCCTTACAGTGTTTATGGGTTCTGTAGCAACCACGGGTTCTGCAATTGCCGGAGAAAAAGAAGATGGTACCCTTATTCGTATGCTGATGACACCTATCAGTAAGAGATCTGTAATTTTAGGGAAAACGATCTACCAGCTAATTTTGCAACTAGCTAGAGCTGTTGTTCTTATACTTGCAGCATTTCTTCTTGTGGGATTCCATATGAACGGTAGCTGGCTTCTGATCTCTCTTGTGCTTGTTATTTTCACTCTTGGTGGCGTAGGGATGGGAATAGTCATGTCTTCAAGAGTAGAAGATATGGAATCTTTCTTTCAATTAAACATGCTAATTACTATGCCATCAATGTTTGTTACAGGCGTATTTTTTCCCTTGAGCTCGGTTCCTGATTGGATGCGTTATATAGCTTATTGCTTGCCTCTGACTTATGCAATTGATGCTATGCGTACTATTATGATCAAGGGCCAGGGTTTGCACGCCGTATCTAATGATTTGATAATACTTACTCTCTTTGCAATTGTTACTTTCACTTTAGGTGTCCATCTTTTCAGGAGGGAAGCATAAATGAAAAAAGTGATAACACTCTCTTTAATCCCTTTTTTATTGATTGCTATAATATCATGCGCAGTAGGCGCTTCTAATACTCCGGATAATTATAATATCCCCCAAAGTTTTGATCTTGGAAAAAATTATTATAATGTATATGGTAGCCCTGATCTTAATGCTAATATTATTGGAAGTAATGAGTTTGATAAGGATCAAACGGCTACTTTGAATATTAATCTAATGAATAGAGGCAAGTTATTAGGATTCAAAAACGACAAAACTCCTCATGATTCCGATGAAATGTATGCTTCCCAGACCGAAATGAAACTGGAGAGTGGTGTAGTTGATGCTTCAAATGTAGTAGCTTCTCTTTCAACAGATCCTGGAAGCCCAATTGAAATTAAATCAGTCAGCCAGCAGATAGGTTCTATAAAAAGTGGAGAAAATTCACTGACACCGGTAAAATTTGATATAAAAATTGATAAAAAGGCAAAAGCAGGGGAATATAATCTCTACTTGAACCTCTCTTATGATTATCAAAAAAATGTGCAAATAATGAATTCGAATGCCACTGCTCAGACCTATGACGTGAGTCGCTGGTATGGAGTTATGGACCAGAATCAGACATTAAAGATTAAAGTGAAAAATCAGGCTGATTTTGAGATCGTAAATACTACAGGCAGTCTTTCTCCAGGTGGGGAAAACATGATCGATATAACAATTAAAAACGTTGGTGAGGAAGAAGCAAGAAACGTTAAAGCAATTATTAACCCAGCTGATCCTCTAAGCACAACTGATAGTATGGCATTCCTATCTACTATAGAACCTGGCAGTACGGCTGTTGCAAAGATCAAAATTAAGGCAGATAGCGAAGCTGTACCCAAAGTATATGGAATTGATACTGTGTTAAAATATGAAACTCCAGAAGGCGATATTAATTATTCCGATGTTCTTGACGCTCCGGTAGAAGTAAAAGAAGCTGGATTCTTCGAGAAGCTTTTTGGATGGATTTAATGAAAAATAGATCTCAGGGAGATAATCCTTGAGGTCACTATTTTTATTTGAGTAAAATCTAAATTTCAGCACCAACACAAATTATATATGGTATGGTGCGTTCTCTAATGATGTTTTTACCGAAAAACTCATGCTTTTACAGGAATTTCCTGAAAAGTTACGCAGCAATTTGCTGTGGCGGATTAAAATCTCCCGATCGATGTGTTGGTCCGTTATAGTCGGTAAAGATATAACTTCAGCCCGAAGAGCTATCTTCAGGGCATCGATCAATTGATTCAGGAGAATTATTATGGCAAAAATGCATACCAAAAGAAAAGGCAAGTCCGCTTCCACCAGACCCATCAGAACCGAGCCGCCTGAGTGGTGCAAGATCAGCGCAGAAGAAGTTACTTCAATCACTCTTGACCTTTGGAAACAGGGTGTCTCTACTTCCGAAATAGGAATGACTTTAAGGGACCGTTATGGGGTTCCTGATGCCAAGCTCATCACAGGCAAGAAGATCACAACCATTCTTAAGGAAAACAATGTTCTTCCTAACGTTCCGGAAGACCTTACCAACCTGATTGTGAAGGCCCTGGGGCTCAGAAAGCACCTTTCTGTTAACAAGAAAGATGTCCACAACAAGCGTGCACTTAACCTGACTGAATCCAAGATTAGAAGGCTTGTTAAGTACTACCAGCAGGAAAAGGTACTTCCGAGAGATTGGTTCTACAAACCTGAAACTGCAGAAATGATGATTACCAGGTGAAACCTGGAAATTTTTCTGGTCGGTTTTGCCTTTCTGGCAAACCGGGCCGTTATTTTAAAGTCTGCTCTTACTATTTTCTATTACGCTTTTCTTCACTGATTGCTTTTGAAATTGTTACTTACTCCCTTTCTCTTGTTTTCCTTTCTACCTGACACTTTTTAATTTCCTTATTTTCCTCTTTACCTGACACTTCTTACCTCCTTATCCTCCTCTCTACCGACGATTATCGCTATTGAAGAGATCCCAAACTCGACCCAGGTTTTTACAGGTTATGTGCGAGTGCCACTTCAGGACTTCCAGGAACTACACACCTCATACCTGCAATCTCCCCGATAATTACAGGCAGGCCATATACCTCCTCGATTACCTTAGGTGTAATTACCTCGGCGCCTCCTTGCGCGTGAACTCTCCCTCCCTTCAGGAAGATAAACCGATCTGCGTACCTGAGGGCCTGGTTAAGGTCGTGCATTGTCATTACAGCTGCAATCCTGTGCTCAAGGACAATCTGCCTGATAATGGCCAGAATCTCAACCTGATTTTTCATATCAAGGCTGCTTGTAGGTTCATCAAGGAGAAGGATTTTTGGTTCCTGTACGAGTGAACGTGCGATTGCGACCTTCTGGAGTTCGCCTCCGCTCATTTCATCTATATATGCCAGGCGGAGCTTTTCCATGGAAAGTAACTTGAAGACCGAATCTACTATTTGAAGATCTTTTTCGGTAACATCCCATTTGATATGGGGCCGCCTTCCAAGCAGGACTGCATCAAAAGCGGTCAATCTTCCGGTTTCCACTCGCTGGGGAACATACCCGATAAGACGTGCAATTTCCATTGTCCCAAGGTCAAAAAGATTATTTCCATCAAGATGAACTGCTCCTCTTTTGGGGCGGAGAATTTTGTTAAGACATTTTAGAAGTGTAGTCTTGCCAACCCCATTTGGCCCAAGGATTGCTACAATTTCTCCTTCCTCGATGAAAAAGGCTATTTCATGGAGAATTTTACGATTGCGATACAAAAATTCAAGTTCCTCTACTGAAAGAATCATCGTTTGTACCCCTTAAGAAGTAAGTATATGAAAACAGGTGCTCCCATGAAAGCAGTAAGGATAGATACGGGAAGCACATATGGCGAGATTATAAGCCTTGCTGCAGTATCGGATGCCAGAAGCAAGATTCCTCCAAACAAGGTAGAACCGGGTATTAGATATCGCTGGTCGTCCCCTATTACCCTTCTGACCATATGAGGACAGACCAGCCCTACAAACCCTATAACCCCAAGAAACGCAACAATCACTGCAGAGACCAGGGCTGCGATTACCATGCCTACTAACCTTGTCCTTTCCACATTGACACCGAGACCCTTTGCGGTCTCATCGCCTGCATCTATGGCATTGTAGTTCCAGCAATTGGCAATGAAGAATATAACTGCAAGCAGTACAACGCCTGTCATTATCTCAAGTTCCGGCCAGTTCACTCTTCCTACATCGCCAAAAGTCCAGAAAACAACTGCTGCAAGCTGTGTATCGTCAGCAAAGTACTGAAGGAATGCCGTGCCTGCGGTAAAGAGGGAAGAAAGCGCAACTCCTGCAAGTACCATTACCTCAGGTGAAGCCCCCCGTATACTCGATATTACCAGGATAATTCCGGTAGCAAGAAGGCAAAAGAAAAAGGCTACTATTGTTGTCAGGTAAGGGTTGTTAATTATTACGGCATCTGCGACTGTGGACTGTACTTTTCCGGTACCGAGAACCACAACAGACACCGCAGCTCCGAAAGCGCCAGCGTTTGAAATTCCAAGCGTGAAAGGAGATGCAATAGGATTACGCAGGATAGACTGCATAGCAACCCCTGCAACCGAGAGTCCGGCTCCTGCGACTATTGCAGCCAGGGCTTGAGGGAGGCGGATGTTCCAGATAATGTTCCATATATTTTTGTCCAATTGAGTAACGGGTTCTTGACCTGACAGTGTCTGCATAACCTTGTACGGAGGAACTTCGACCGCCCCTACCGAGATTGAGTAAATAAGCATAATGAAGAGGAACAGAATCCCCCCCATTATCCAGAAGTATTTTCTGCGTATATATACAAGATAATCTTCCGGAACTGCTCCTTTGGCGAAATGCATCTGTTTATACCCTCCATCTTATTGCGAAATTTGTTTAAAGCCCATATTACTGTACTGCCCGTTCAGGTCTGAGAATACAGGTTTACCAACGAAGAAAGTGTATATCTCGTCAGCTTTTGCTTCAGGATCGATATCTTTAAACCTGTCCGGATAGAGCACTTTTCCAATAAAATAAGCGTTTGCAAGTACGGATTCATAGTTGGTGCTATAGAAGTTGTAGGGGATTACTCCATAGACCTTTTTATTCTTTACAGCCGAGAGCCCTGCGAGGGACGTATCATTCTTGAGCTCGCCAATTGCACCTTCGTTACCAAGCTGGAGGGTGCCGATATCGATAAATATATACTCGGGGTCCCAGTCTACAAGTGCCTCTTTAGCAATATCCACATGCTCTGTGCCCATTCCGGCTGCAACATTCTTTGCATTCACCCATAGAAATGGGGCGTAAGCAGGTTCTGTAGAGATAATTCCATGAACTCCAGACAAACCAACCCCGCCAATGTAGACAGTTTTTCTTTCGGATTCCGGAATGTCTGCAGTCCTGGTTTCCAGGTCTTGCATTGTAGCGTTGATATAATTGATTATCTCCTCTGCCCTTTCCTGTTTGCCTACCACCTTACCCATTATCCCAAGAGAGCGGTACATTTCGGCTTTCTGTGTCTCATTATTCAAAGATCCATAAGGCAATGAGATCACAGGAATACCGGTTTTGCTCTGAAGAGTATCGGCTTCAGTGGCAGTAGGTGCCGCTGACTGTCCAATCATACTGGTTTTCAGGATAACCTGAGGGTTAACCTCAATGATTTTCTCCGGGTCATCTTTACCCCTGGCTTCTCCAATAAGGGGATAGTTTTTGAGCTGTGGATTCGCATATACATAAGGTCGCCCCTCGTTTTTATTTTCTTTTTTCTCCATGCTGTCAACCCCCACTACGTAGTCCTGAGCCTGCAAGTACACGAGGTAGCGCAGGCACCCGGCTCCTGAGCAAACAACCCTTTCCACATTTTCAGGTATGGTTACTTCCCTGCCAAATCCATCCGTGATTGTAAGCTCTTCAGATCCTGCTGCCTTCTCGGCGTCTGTAACTCCTGAAACTTCTGTTGGAGCCGATACTTCCTGATTCTTATCAGACGTGGATTTGTCAGCGCACCCTGAAGTTACTACCAAGGCAAAAATGAGTACACCTATTAAAAGAATTTTAGATAATTTGTTACTATATATTAATTTCATATTACTTCCTTCCAATATCAAAAAGTAAAAGTATTACATATAGTTAACTAAATTGTCATATTTATTATCAAGATCTCAAGAACTTTTCAAAAATGAAGAGTTATTGTGACTTTTAAAGTCAAATAAAAATAAACTTGCGGTGTAACCTTAGCCAGTTTGCTTTAAACTAATGAAAACGAGAACCTATGATAGCGGCTGTTTTTTGGTAGATTGATACCTTTAAAAAGTTAACTTAGTGAAAACCGATCAGGTAGAATATGAGCTAAATATAAGACAAAGATAGAAGTTAAGATAACAATAATATAAAATGATACAAAAAATTTGGGTAAAAAATAAGATAAAACTTAATAAAAATATGATAAATATTGTTTTATGAGTTTATGATTTCAAGGCTCATATCTATCCATCTTGATTTATGGATAAGAGAACCCATTGATATGATATCTACTCCAGTTTTTGCATAACCTTCAAGGTTCTCCTGGGAAATTCCTCCGGATGCTTCAACAATAACCGAGTCTCTGAGCCCTTTTCTTTTAAGCATTCTCAGGGTTTCTTGGATGGCTTCGGGCTGCATATTATCCAGCATTATAATATCGGTACCCAGTTCTGCAGCAAGCACTGCGTGTTCTGCAGACTCGACCTCGACTTCTATCTTTCTGGTGAAGCTGGTTTTTTTTGCGGCATGTATTGCAGCTTCTATTCCCATCAATTTGACGTGGTTATCTTTAATCATAACCGAGTCCGACAGATTAAACCTGTGAGTATCTCCTCCACCTGCAGTTACAGCCAGTTTTTCAAATTTCCTTATACCCGGAGTGGTTTTTCTGGTGCATGCCACCCTTGTAGTCTCGGAATACTTCCTTACCGTATCCACGCAGGCTCGGGTAAGAGTGGCAATCCCGCTAAGGTGCCCGAGGAAATTCAGAGCCAGCCTCTCTGCCCTGAGAATGGATACTGCTCCTCCCTTTAGCCTGAAAATGATCTCTCCTTCTTTGAGGCGATCCCCATCTTTAAGAGTGGTTTCAGCCTGAATTTCAAGATAGCGAAAAATTGATCCGGCTTCTTTAATCCCGGCAACAGTACAGTCTTCTTTTGTGAAAATGATAGCTTCTGCAAGTCTGTCAGGCACAATAGTGCACGAAACGTCATCGTATCCCAAATCTTCGTCTATAAAGCTTTCAACTTCTTTGATAAACATGATTTTTACCCTGCTATTTTATGTTTCCCGGATTTATAAGAGGTGCGGACGTTTTCTGGTTTCCTTCCATTAAGAAAATAATCTCAACAGAAGGCTTTAAGAGAGGGAAAGGAATACAGTACCCCGGTCCTCAAGCTTTTAAAGCCGGGTACTAAAATCTAAAGATCAAGATTTATTGACTATTTACAGGAGCCTGAAATGCTGAAGATAGGAGTTATTGGTTGCGGATTTATTGGTGGACAGATTTGCAGGGCTATTGATAAAGGAGTTATTAATGCGGAGTTGTACGCTCTCTGCGACTCTTCTGAGAGAAAAGTCCTGGAACTGACAGCCTCCCTGAAAAGGTACAGTCCTGCCTCGATGACGATTGAGGAACTACTGCGAAATGTAGACCTTGTTGTAGAATGTGCCTCTCAAAAAGCTGTCAGGTTAATAGTACCGCAGGCTCTTGAAGCAGGGCGCGATGTGATGGTTCTAAGTGTAGGCGCTCTTGCGGATGGAGAACTCAGGGAAAAGCTCTTCGGACTTGCAAAGCAGAATAACTGCAAGCTCTATTTCCCTTCAGGCGCAGTTGCTGGCATCGATGGAATTAACTCCGCCTCAGCAGCAGAAATCTCATCAGTTACCCTTACTACCAGAAAACCGCCTATGGGCCTTGCAGGGGCTCCCCATGTTGAAGCTCTGGGAATTAAGCTTGAAACGATCGAAAAAGAAACACTACTTTTTGAAGGGCCTGCCTCAGAAGCAGTCAAAGCCTTCCCAGCAAATGTGAACGTTGCAGCCACAATAAGCCTGGCAGGCATAGGCTTTGAGCGGACAAAAGTAAGAGTAATCGCTGACCCTGCCCTTTCCAGAAACGTACATGAGATAACTGTAGAAGGTAAATTTGGAAAACTTTCCACAAGAGTTGAAAACCTTCCCTCCCCGGAAAACCCGAAAACCAGTTACCTTGCAGCCCTTTCTGCAATTTCCACCCTGAAAAAGATCCTGAGCCCGGTTCAGATCGGAACCTGAAGTGGCGAAGAAAGGCGTGAAATTAACATACCGTCTCATCTTTTTTTTACAGCAACCGTTGACCCGCAACCGTTGCGCCGGTTGATCACGCCGATAGGGTTTGGGGATAAGGCTCTCAAACTCGAACGTTGATAGGGTTTTCGATAAAACCTTTTCTCAAAAGGTTTTTGATCAAACTTTTTCAAAAAAAAGTTTGCAGGCAAGCATTTTTAAAAAAGAGTTATGGGACTCGGGCGGCGACTAAGGGAGCTCACAAAAATAGTATTCACAAATATTATTCACAAATATTATATAGTGCGGAAGAGTTAAGACGTAAGTTCTCAGGAGCAAATGGCATGCGTGCAAAAAGAGTGCGCGGGATGGAATTTCCGTCACTGCATTCCTTTTTACGTTTACTCGCCTGTTAAAATTTCTTATATTTAAACTGGTTATTTTAAGCTTGATCTTCAATTTAAGGTCCGGATCCCTATTTCCGGACTTTATTTCAAAAACTTATGGTGGTCCCATGCAGCAATCAGAGCTAATAGAAAGGATCAAAGAACTCAAAATAAAACGAAATGCAGTTATTCTTGCTCATTACTATTCCCGTCCTGAAGTTCAGGATATTGCAGATTTTGTTGGAGACTCTCTGGGCCTTAGCCAAGAGGCTGTCCGTCAAACTGCTGACGTTATTGTTTTTTGCGGCGTCCATTTCATGGGAGAAAGCGCTGCAATTCTCTGTCCTGATAAAACCGTCCTCCTGCCAGACATCGATGCCACCTGCCCTATGGCAGACATGGTGGATGTTGAAGGTCTTAAAAAAGAAAAAGAAAAGCATCCTAATGCCCTGGTGGTCTGCTATGTTAACAGCTCGGCTGCCATCAAGGCCGAGTCTTATATCTGCTGTACTTCTGCCAATGCTGTTGAAGTGGTAAACTCCCTGGAAGCAGATGAGGTTATTTTTGTACCTGATAAAAACCTGGCTGCCTATGTTGAAGGTCGGACTGACAAAAAAATCATTCCCTGGGAAGGACATTGTCCAACGCACCATCAGATCCTGAGAGAGGATGTCCTGAAAATGAAGGAAAAGCATCCTGAAGCTAAGTTTATTGCACATCCCGAGTGCCGCCCCGAGGTTCTGGAGCTTGCAGACCATATAGCAAGCACGCGAGGGATGATAATGTATGCGAAAAACTCTCCTGCACAGGAGTTTATCATAGGTACGGAATGTGGACTCCTCCACGGGCTACATAAGGCAGCTCCCGAAAAGAAATACTACTGCATTTCGGAATTTGCCTGCTGCCCGAGTATGAAAATGGTGAATCTTGAAAAAGTCCTAGTCTCTCTTGAAAAAGTCCAGCATATAGTCACTGTTCCATACGATGTGAGAATCAGGGCAAAAGAGGCGCTTGACCGAATGCTCGCGATAAAAATTAGATAAGCATCTGGTGTTTTAAATCTTGTGTGAGATTCACTTAATTTCAACGATGGGAAAAATAATAAGAAGCAGGTGAGAAGAAAATCTCACGTACTTCATCTAACGTATATTTTTCTCAGATCTTTTTCTTAGATATACAATATCCAACAATAAGCATGAAAAGCGGTAAGGAAATTGCCATAAATATCCTGGCTGCTCCCATCGGATTCTTTATTTTACCGTTTCCTTTTTCTGCGTTTCCATAAAGAGCTGCTCTTCCTTCGCTTCCCAGATTTTTCAGGGTTTCCTGTATATTTTCTGCCCCACTGATTTTCGTTATTTTTTGCCCGGTGTATTCCGTTATTGCGAAGAAGGAATAGCCAGGAGTTTCCGATTTAAAGTAAATGTAATTTTTGTCTTCTCCAATTTTTTCCGTGTAAAGGGGCTGCCAATTGCTATCATATCGTTGAAGGACTATCTGAGACTCACTGATATTATTATCTTTGATCCATGCCTTCTCAACCTTGAACTCTACAAATCCACTTTTAATGGAAGTAGGAAGTCCTGCTCCATTCTCTCCTACCCAGATATTCACATATTTATATATTGTGCCTTCAGGAGAGGTCGGGACAAGGGTGGATCTGTTTTTAAGTTCTTCTACAACTGTTGTTGTTTTTCGGAATGTCTTCTTCGGATCAAATTCAATCTGTACTATGCATGTAGCATTTTTTGTAAAATCGAACTGGACAGGATAACCACTTATGATACTCCTGGTTGAAAGTTCCTTAGCAGCAATATTGGTTGCTGGCTCGCTGGAAACAAGACTCATACCTGAACCGCTAGAAGAGTTTGAATTCTCATTTTCGGTATCGGAACTCCCGTTATCTGCACTTTTGTTATCCGAACTTTCCTTATCTGGACTTTTGGTATCTGAACTTGTGTTATTCGAATTAGAAGTATCAGAATTCCCGCTATTTGAGCTTACGGTATTCGAGTTTTTGGCGTCTGAGCTTCCAGTATCAGAGGTTTTGGTGGCTGAGCTTCCAGCAGTATCAGAGGTTTTAGTATCTGAGTGTCCAGTATCAGAGGTTTTAGTGCCTGAGTCTCCGCTACTTGCGTCTGAATTTCCTTTGCCAGAATCTCCACTATCCGAACTGGGGGCTGAACTTTTATTATCCGGGTTAGTGTCTGAATTCCCATCGTCTAAGCCGGGAGTTAAACTTCCATTATCCGGGTTAGTATCTGAATTCCCATCATCTAAGCTGGGAGTTGAACTTCCATCATCCGGCCTGGTGTTTGAATTTCCATTATCTGATCCAGAGCCTGAGCTTCCATCATTAGATTTAGAGTCTGAGCTTCCATCGTTAGATT
>NZ_DAVG01000058.1 GCF_002505485.1 Methanosarcina sp. UBA5
ATCGTCTCTTGATTCCGTGGACGACGTATCCCTTTTCAAGTAAAAATTCGGCAAGATAAGCACCATCCTGACCTGTAATCCCAGTTATTAGTGCAATTTTAGACAAGCTCTTACCCTCTCTTTTTGTTAAAAAATTATGGAGCTAATTTTTATAATCTCAGGCCTCGTACCGAGAATAATTGCAATCTTCATAATTTTACCTTGTCTGCACAGAATAATCCCGATATCCCTATTAATTTTTAGTTAAATACTATTCACAATTATTTAAATTAATTGGTTTATCTATATTAGTCATTCGTCTATATTTTATGGATATTTGAGCCTTGATTCAGAATCCTGTTTTCATTTTTATATAATATTTTTATTAATACTTTTTAATATAATTGATTAAATGGATTCAGATACACATAAAAAAGTATTCTGAAATTGTACTGTTATATCCCTGAAACAATTTCGCAGATTCAAAACTGTATGAAAATTTAATAAATAATACAACAGCAGGTGGTGTATTTCAATATACAAACAGTAACATCAAGAAATCCCCATAAACATCATGTATTGAAGATACAAGATAGGATAAATCCAGAATTTATTACAAAATTTTCGTTGATCAGGTGGTTAGTCACCATGAATTATTAATAGTTCATAGAGAAGTTCTCCATGTATTCGGCTGAACCGATAACGGAAGGTAATTTGACATTCAATAAGTGGAGACATACAGTCTAGATGTCGATTTCTTGAAGGTGGATTTTAAAAGATGGAAAGATTAATTTTAACATCATTGTCTTTTTAACTTCCCATCTCTTTTCCTTATTAATTTCATATCTTACTTAAATCAAGCTTCAAATCTGTCAAATTTTAAGCTTCAGTGCTGTTATTGGCACTGTTTTCAGGCATTTTTTCGGGGCACATTGGGAAGTTACCTCCGTGTTGCATCGGATCTTGTTCAGGACACATTCCGTGACCAATTTCATGACCCATTCCTGGCATTCCCTGTGAAGAGGACATAATTTCTTTAAGATCTTCAAGGGACTCAGCTGCGTTGATATCATCCATTAGAGTGGTAAGTTCCGTTATTTTGTTGTTGAGTTCTGTGATACTCTCATCGCTTCCATCGGTTCTGTTTTTATTCTCGCTCACTTTAGCCTGAATGTGTTCAATTTCTTTTTCAATTGAATCAACAGCCTGAGTTTTCATATGAGTTAATACAACTTCTTGCAGTTCTGCTGCACTGGAAGCTGCACTCACATTAGCGGATAAACCTTCAAGCTCAGTTATCTGTTCATTGAGCATCTGAGTCCTGTTTTCATCAGTAGTGTTTTCCAGCTGCTTGTTAAGCATCTCAGTCATATTTCCGATGGAACCGACGATTTCGGTCTGGACATCAGTGTAATTGTCATCAGTTACGTTTGCGACCTGATCAAGGTTAAATAATCCAGGCATTCCACATGGTCCCTGATTCATCCCTTCGGGTCCTCTATGCTTACCATCCGGTCCGCATCCTTTTGCTGGTGCCTGATTGAGCAGAACTTTCTGGAGTTCGGAGGCACTGGATGTTTCACTTACATTAGTATAGAAACTTTGAAGCTCAGAAATTTGTTCATTGATAGAATCAAGTATATCGGCCCGAACGTCAGTGAAATTTCCTTCAGTTATGTTTTGTGCAGGAACAAATTTGGGACTGTTTTCTGCAGCAAAGGCTCCTGAAGGGAGAATACATAACACCATTAACACCGTTGTAAAACGGGAAATTGATTTTAATGACTTTATCATTTTCATATTCTCATCCATTCTTAACTATTCCTTGTTCCGTTTTTCTTGCAGGCTATAAACCTGCTGACAGCCTTGAAATTAGCTGGCTTAAATATAAGCTTACTTCTCACGATAGAGAGATTAAAGAGAATGAATTACGAAAAGAAGTTTTATTGAACCTTAAAATTTAGATTAAAGCTTAAAGAGCAAAAATAAAACTTATCGGAATCCGTAAAAAGCGTATATAAAACTTAGAAAATTATAAATTTATTTCAAAGGCTCTTCAGGAGTAGATATATTCAAAAATAGAAATAGTCTAAAACAGAAATAGTCTAAGTTTCTTTGAGCAACTTACTTTTGAGAAGTGTCCGAATAAAGGAATACCTGAATAGAAAACACTGATGTCCACACTTGAAACAGGGAATCTCCAATCATTTTATGAAAAGAAACTTAGCATTAATTTCTTCTTATACAAGCTTCAAAAACTAAGTGGACATTTTTAACTATTTCTTCCCAATCATAGTTTTCAGCTTTCCGCAATGAGGCTTCTGAAGCTTTTGTGTTCTCTGAGGTCTTCCCAATCATTTTTACCACAGCTCTTGCAATCTCCCTCTCTTCAAGCTCCACAATAAACCCATCAACTCCATCTTCAACAAGCCCCTGTGCAGCATTGTACTTTGCTCTTACCGTCACCACAGGCACTCCGCAGGCAAAAGCCTCGATAACCACCATCCCGAAACCTTCCCGGCTTGAAGGCAGAATAAGCACCTTTGAAGCCTTGATTTTCCCGATCAATGCCCCGTACTCCTGAAAGCCTGCAAACTCGATATTCTCGTAAACCCCAGTTCTCTTTGCGAGTTCCACTAGTGTTGACTTTTCAGGCCCGTCCCCAACAATGCAGCACCTGATGTCTGAAAAATCGGCTTTAAGAAGAGCTACAGCTTTAATCAGCAGATCAACATTTTTTTCCTTTATAAGCCGACCTGCAAAAATGATATCATAAGTTTTACTTTCAAGGCCAACAGGGAATTTTCCCCAGTCGGGCTCAATCCCGGAAATCCTTTTAAGGTCTATTCCATTAGAGATAACCGTAATCTTTTCTCCGGGTACCCCGAGCCCCTCAAGCCTATTCTTTGTCCAGCTCGAAACAGCAATATTATTTTCTGATAACTTCGAGACTGCTTTTTCGACGAGCTGCCCAAAAATTCCTGCCCTTCCTAAATACTCATACCAGTAATCATCCCATACCTCGTGCCAGGTAAATACTGAAGGTACTTTTTTTAAGATTGAAATCACTTTTACAGTAAAACAGGAAAAATAGGGAAAGACACTCACATCTATAAGGTCAAAGTTTTCTTTCCTGAGCTCAGGGAATAATTTTGCAGCGAAGATTACTGCTTCGGAAATCGAACGCCTGCCGTTTACATAAAGTTTTCTAGCTTTGCAGACGCCGTGAAGGGTCATGCCTTCATACTCAAAGGTATCTTTTCCTTCCCACCATTTAACTCCGAAAATGTGTACTTCATGTCCCCTGGCCGAGAGCCGCTTTCCCAGTTCATGGATGCGCATTTCTGCGCCGCCTTTGACCCAGGGATAAACAGCATCGTACACAAAGGCGATTTTCATTGCACCACTTACCAGTCAGTATCGACTTCAAGGAGCATTACACTCAGGACAATTGCCGAAAAAATCATCTGAAGCCCTATAAAAGCTAATACCATTGAAATAACTGCACTCTTCACTTCAGAGAGAGAACCGTATCCTGAGCTGACCCAGGTGGATACTACTCTTAGCCCGAGCAGGAGACCTGCAATCAATATGATTGAACCTGCAAACAGCTCTTTTTCAAGAGAATGGTAATTCAGCCATTTTGTAGTATTTTCCTTATTATTGGGGTACATACCGCGGATAAGGCCATATGTTTTCAAATAGCTACCAGTAGAGAGAGTCTGTCCTCCGAGGATCAGAAGCATACAGCCCAAAATGAAGGAATGAAGCCTGTTTTCTGCCACATCTCCGGTAAGAAGGAGAGAACCGGTTATCAGGGCTCCAAGGACGAAAACCACAGCACCAGGCAGAAAGAGAAAAGGCAGAGGACGGTATAGCATCATAAACCTCATGTGCCGCCAGCCGTCCTGAAATGAACGCAGTTTAGAGGGAGCACGGCGTGAGTAATAGGTTATGGGGACTTCTTTAATTTTAAGCCCGCATTTTGCAGCTTCAATTATCATCTCGGATGCAAGTTCCATGCCGTGAGTTTTAAGGTCCATTTTTCCAAGGGCTTCTTTTGTAAAAGCCCGCATCCCGCAATGAGCATCCGAAATTTTCGTCTTGAAAAGGAAATTTAAAACTGCTGTCAGGAAAGGGTTGCCTATATACTGGTGCAGCCAGGGCATAGCTCCTTTTTTGATATTGCCTTTAAGCCTGGTACCCATTATAAAATCCGCTTCTCCTGCCATAAGAGGGTCCAGGAATTTATCAAGCTCAAGAAGGTCGTAGGTATTGTCGGCATCGGCAATAGCAATATAGTCACCTTTTGCTTCGGCCAGCCCTTTGAGGTAAGCGTTTCCATAGCCTTTTATTGGACCTATTACCTTTGCACCCATTGACGCTGCGATCTCTGCAGTCCTGTCTGATGAGTTGTCGGCAACTATTATCTCCCCTTCTATACTATATTTTTTGAATATAGACTGAGCTTTCTCTATGCAAATTCGGATGGTTTCTTCTTCATTCATGGAAGGCATTACGATAGAAAGAGAGGGCATGTCCAGCTTATACAGCATTATAGCCTAATAACTATTTTGATACGTCTTATTTTCAGGAATTTTGTTTGCAAGTATCGAAAAAAGATCTTGTAGTCCTTTTTAACTCTGGGAGTGCGGAGGCACAGCTGGAAGTCCCCTTCCTTGGTAGATCCAGTTTACTGGATCGGACAGGTGGGGGATGAAAGCGAAGCCTCGCACAGTAGTGAATACAACTTACAAACTTAATTAACTAGTTTTTAACGAAATCTATATATTTCTTTAAAACATATAATATGTAATATGTTAAAAGCCTATAAGTACCGAATCTACCCAGATAAAGACCAAGAAGAATTTATAAAAGTTCATTTTGGCGC
>NZ_DAVG01000097.1 GCF_002505485.1 Methanosarcina sp. UBA5
CCGTCACCCGAGTCCCGTCTCGGGAGGACGGAGCCCTTTTCGCTTCGCTCAAGAGGGCTGAACTATGGTAAAGAGAAACTGATTTTCAACTCATCCAAGGGTTTATTTACCCAAATTTCGTTTCGGGTCACCTATCCACGTGATCACAAGCCTTTTCATAAAACTGCTTGCCCACAAGCCTTTTCAAAAAAGGCTTGAGCGAAAAACCCTAGCAACGTTTGAATTTGCGGACATTATCCCCAAGCCCTATAGGCGTGATCAAACGGCGCAACGGCTGTGTGTGAAATTTCAAAATGTATTTCTTTTCTACCTTACCACAATCCGATCCATTTTAGAGAATACAAAAACATAATCCCTGACAAGATATTGAGTGCTACAAGTTGGCCTTTCCTTTTCCTCCATCTTTTTGCCATTATATGATTTGCCCAGTAAGCCATCGAAGTCGCCAGCATTCCGACTATGAAAGCGACAAAAACATCAGGGAACCCAAAAATTTTACTGAGAATAAATCCAATACCTCCAACCACGCACACTGGACAAACCATATTTACCCTCTTGCTCTTTTATTTTTATCCGGAACTGGGTTTTATCTGAAACTTTAATTTCCTGGTTACATAGAAATTTGAAATTAAATCTATTAGTCAACGTTTCGTTTCATTTGCGTCTGCTTTTTCCTGTTGAAAAAGGGCAAGATCCAGAACTTTTTTAAACATTTCTTCATCAGTATCATTTCGCCCAACAAACCTGGCCTGATATCTGTCTGTGCTGACATTCCCATTCTCCCGCATATAGACATATGTTCCATTTTCAATGCCAACAATCACAAATGAGTCAGGAATAAATTCTACTTTGAAATATTCTGCAAGTTCTGGGTTCTTGTCTGCATCTATGGCAGCAATAGTTGCTTTTCCCTGGTATTCTACTGCTAATTTATCAAGAACGGGCTTCAAAGACCGGCACTCTGGACACCATCTAGATCCTATCTTCACAAAGACGGGATTTTTCTGAAGGGATGTGTTTACCTGCTCCAGTTGGGTTATAGCTACAACACTTATTTCTGTGCTTGCCTCAGAGCTTGTTGAATTTTTGGGAATTTTTTCACCACATCCAGCCGTAAAGAGTACTAATACAAGCAGGATCAGTAATAGAACTGATTTCTTCATGTTGGCCTTCCATTAGTTTACTATTTCACTATTATAAAACTGATTTTTTAAAATCTATAAGTGTAATTTTATCTGTGACAACCGCAATAATTAATTTTTAAAACCATTTGGACTACGCATCCTTGGTATTAAGATAATGAACCTAAATTTATTCAATTTAGGAGCATAAATGTATACAACTAGAATATAAATAAAAACAGCCGAATAATTTATCCTTATTTTTAAAAATTTAAAAGAGTAACAATTTTCAATATTTGGCTGATGTTGTTTCCAGAACACACCTACCCTCGTTTCTTAGCTTTTTTTCTCGCTTCGGTGAGGCTAGAATAAATTCCATTGGCATTATTAAGGAATTTTCTCGCCTGATTGTTTATCTTTAAGAACTATATTTTAAAAATAAGGAAAAAGTTCTCCGTTATTGACTCAGGGCTGAGAGCATCATTTACTGTTCTTTAATTCGCTCTTTGAGTGCTTTATATAGCCCTTTCTTTTTCTCCATTCATAGAAAGCTTGTAATTCCTTACTTTCCCTTATTCCATAGTTTACAGCTCACCTCACTAAAAATACAGCTAAAGAGCAGTAATTTTGGATTTAACTTCTCGCATATCTGTGCAAATCCACCATAGGGTATGCTTTCTTAGTGTTTTAGTCAGAGGACATTTTTAACAGTTCATTCTTCTTCATGAAGGTTTTCCACTTCTTAAACTATTTTATGCAAATGGATATATTTTTATAGTCTAGTTTGATTATTTTTAATCAGATTGGGGGTTCTATAAAATTTCAAGAAATAATTGTGGGGGAAATTGTTATGAAGAGACTTGGGATTATCTACCTGAGGATAGCTGCAAGCTTCCTGGTTATGCTATCAACGCTTTCAACTTCAATGGCGCTAACTGATGAAGCGGAGACCAGTTTTGAAGATGAAAACAACAAAACAGATTTCACGGCAACGTATAATGAAAATGAACTAATGGATCAGGAAATAGGCCTGAACTTCCGCTTTCTCACATCCATGCTTCAGATGCTTGACCTCAATCTTAACCTCATAAACGGAACCCTTAATTCCCGCGTTGAGGAATATCCGTTTCTGCAGGCTACAATCGAAGGGACAGGGGCAGGCATAGCAACAACTAATTCCATACTCGGTGTACTGGGATCGAACCCTGAAAACTTGAGTGATATGGAAAATTCCATGGTTTCCTTAAACGAAAATATGGAACGGCTTAATGCAAGCCTCGGATACCCTGACGACATGATCGAAGCTGCCAACTCAACCATTGGAGAACCTGATAGTACTACGCCTATGATTGTCGAGATGTTTAAAAGTGTAAAAGCAATGACAGAGCTTTTTGAGTGAAGCTTCGATACTGAAATCAGAGGTATTACTAAATTTGCAGCTCAATATTAAGCAAATTTTTGGCCAATATTCAGGTTGCCAGATATTCAGGTTGATTATTTAATCACTTTAAGCCGATATTACTGTCGGCAGATTAATTTTCTTTTTTGATAACCTGCAGGAAATATGATGATATTATTTAGGCGGAGCGGGGCTGATATTTTTAGCATACGTTTTTTCTCGTTAGGTGCGGTTTGAACCTATTGGCTTTCAGCAGATAAAACGGAAACCTCAGTAGCAGTGGAAAATCGAATATAAAATCAATTATTTAATAATGGACGGTCAATGTCTGTAAAGATAGCTATGATCTTGAATCTTCTTAAAAACAAATCCTGAAAAGACAATCCTGAAAAGACAAATCCGAAAAGATAAAACAGTTTAGATTCAACTATGAGTGCGACTAAATATCCACAATGGACCGCATAATATTGTCCATTAACACTATCACATAAAAATAAAAGATATTCAAAAGCTTTCGAGTGAGGTGCGGAAAATCGCCTGTTTACAAGCTCCAGCAGCACGTCAATCAATAAACTCTTCTAACGAATCGATAAACGACTCTAATTTTCTCCGCATCTTATCCAGATTGTGCTTTCCTTCCACGCGCCACACTTCATGGTCTTCAAAATCGTACAGTATCGATAGTGGTAACATATCTTTGTCGTTTTTACCTTTTCTTTCCGGGCAATTATCTACGCTTACAACTTCGATAAACAGGGCGTTATTAAATTTTGGCTCTGTCAGCAGTACTTCGTGCATGAAAGATATTAAATCCTGGCTGTCCTTGTTGCTGGTGGATTTTATATAGATACGGTATACCAGTTTGTTGCCGTAGTACGAAAACAACAAACGCTGCAAAACAGTATTTATTGTCTCATCAGGGTGGATTTTCGCTTCATTGAGCCTGTCATGAAGGTTTTGCGTGATTCTCACATTTTCCGTAGTATGCGAGAGCTCCGGGAAACTTCGTTTCCTGCCGTTAACGACGAACCAGTAGCTGCCGTCTGCGTGTATAAGCTGGCAAGTGTCATCGTATCGCGCGAGTAATTTTGTAATTATCGTGCTCCTCGACTCCCAGGCACTGTCACTATTTCTGTCTCTACAAAAATCGAGCGCTTCGTAGAGCTCGGCACTAATTTTAATGGTCTTAGTTTCCACGGCTGCACCTCAATCTGGAGCATACATCAGGTTAAGATATAAAAAATGTTCGCCATGGCACTCAAGGAAACCTCAGTAAGTAACGCTCAAGCAAAACAAAGGGTAAGCCAGCACTACTTCTATTGATCTGCAGACGTTTAACCTGCTGTTTGCTGATCTCTGATAGGGTCATCAGAATAGAAACTGCTTTATCATTTTCGTCTGCGGGTCTAGCCAAACGGTTCTGGTCAAACAACGAACTGTGCGGGAAAAAATGGGAAAAGAAGCTTTCCAGGGACCCGGAATAATTTTGATTGAGCCGAATGAGTTTGCCTTTTTTAAAAGGGAGAATTTTCAATGATTTTGCTTAATGAGTCCGCTGTGCCTGTTCATCATTTTTGTCCAAAACCTTTTTATAGATTGTACCTCATTAGACGTTGATGTACACAAATATACTTTAGTGATAATCTATGCACGCTTCAATTCTTCACATCCTCAACACAACAAAAACTCGTATCCAGGCCCTGGGGCCTCAGAAATGCCTTGAAGGTCCGGAGATAGGATTTGAGAAAAGGGACTTTATCTCGGCGGTTGCAGATGCAAAAGCCGACGGGAGGATACCTGTAATTACTGAGGTCAAGCCCGCATCTCCAGGGAGAACTTTTCGGGATATCCCGCCTACAATGGCTGCCGAGTTTGCGTGGGAGATGGAAGAAGCCGGAGCTGTTGCAGTTTCGGTCCTAACCGAGCCCGTGGTATTCAGGGGATCACTTGAAAATCTGGATGCAGTCCGAAATACGGTCTGCTTGCCTGTCCTGAGAAAGGATTTCATTATTGACAGGGTACAGCTTGAAGAAGCTCAAAGTGATCTTGTGCTCCTGATTGCAGGCATCCTTGGGGAAGAACTCGGAGCTTTTGTCGAGCTTGCCCTTGAAAGAGGTTTTGAGCCTCTGGTAGAGGTTCATAACAGGAAAGAACTTGATTTAGCCCTGAAAACCAGTGCAAGAGTTATAGGAATTAATAACCGGGATCTTGAAACCCTTAAAATCGACCTTGGAACCACAGAAGAGCTGGCCCCCATTATTCGGGAATGTGACCTTGATCACGGAACCAGGCATCTTATAATAAGCGAAAGCGGGATGAACAGCGTACGGGATGTCAGACGGGTAATCCAGGCAGGCGCGGATGCTGTGTTGATAGGTTCCGCACTTATGGAAAGTGCTTCTGTTTTTGATAAAACGAAAGAATTCGTCCAGGGCGCTGGTTGGCGTTAATAACTGTTTTTTCAGACTTTTCGGAGCTTTCAGCCTGGCTGGACGGGTTGAAAAATCCACTCAAAATCCATTCAAAACTAAATTTTACATCAATAACAAGATTAAAAACTACGCTGCCAGATGCGGTATCAAAATAATGCTACCAGTTACATCAAAAAGACAAGGGAGTAATTGAATTGACAGGAACTAAAGTTTCAAAATTTCTGACAAAAGACTCATATTTAAATGAGCTAGCAGGTTCGAAGAAAAATTCCAAAAACGGGCAGACAAGCCAGATAAAAGGAAAATACGGCAAATATGGGGGGCAGTATGTACCCGAAATCCTGATGCCGGCCTTAGAAGAGCTGGAAGAAGGATACGAGCAGTATAAAAATGACCCTGAATTCCTTGCCGAGCTTGACCATTACCTGCGGGATTTTGCAGGCAGGGAAACACCTCTTTATTTTGCCCGGAACCTGAGCAAAAAGTACGGGTCAAAGATTTACCTCAAACGGGAAGACCTTGTGCACGGAGGGGCCCACAAGTTAAATAATGCTATGGGGCAGGCCCTGCTTGCAAAATACATGGGGAAAACCAGGCTGATTGCCGAAACCGGTGCAGGGCAACACGGGACTGCAACAGCTATGGCAGGAGCGAACCTCGGGTTTGAAACCGTTGTATACATGGGGGCCAAGGATGTCAAACGGCAGCAGATGAACGCCTACCGCATGGAACTCATGGGCACTGAAGTAAAAACCGTGGAAACAGGCTCAAAAACCCTTAAGGATGCTATTAACGAGGCTTTCAGGGACTGGGTAACGAACATAGGAAACACACATTACCTCATAGGCTCTGTTGTAGGGCCCCATCCCTATCCTGTAATAGTAAGGGATTTCCAGAGCGTTATAGGGCGTGAAGTAAAGGAACAGATTTTGCAAAAGGAAGGGCGTATGCCTGATTCCATTATTGCCTGTGCAGGCGGAGGAAGCAATGCAATGGGGATCTTTTACCCCTTTGTTGAGGATACGGAAGTCAAACTGATTGCTGTTGAAGCCGGAGGAAAAGCCCTTAAATGTACGGAAAAAGCCGCTCTTCATTCAGCCTGCCTCTGTGCAGGAGAAGAAGGGATCCTGCACGGCGCAAGAACAAAAGTATTGCAGGATAAAAACGGGCAGATCCTTGAATCCGAATCCGTTTCCGCAGGGCTTGACTACTCAGGGGTAGGGCCTGAACTGGCTTACCTGTCCGAAAGCGGCCGGGTTACAGCCCGATATGCAACTGATAATGAAGCCCTTGAAGCTTTTCATGAATTGAGCAGGCTTGAAGGAATAATTCCTGCATTGGAATCTTCCCACGCCCTTGCCTACCTGAAGAAAGCCTCTGAAGCCGGAGAATTGGGAGAAGTAGTGGTTGTAAACCTGTCAGGAAGGGGCGATAAGGACCTGGAAACCGTTTTGAGCCTGAGAAGAGGGATTTGAGATGGAAAGACAAAAGATCTCCGAGAAATTCTCCGAACTCAGGGAAAGAGAGGAAGGAGCCTTAATCTGCTACGTAATGGCAGGAGACCCGTCTGCAGAAAGAACCAATGAGATTGTAAAGGCTCTGGTAAACGGAGGCGCAGATATCATAGAACTCGGTTTTCCTTTTTCAGATCCTGTAGCAGACGGCCCGACCATCCAGGTAGCAGGTCAGAGAGCACTTGCAGCCGGCATGGACACGCAACGTTATTTTGAGCTTGTTAAAGCCCTTGATGTTCAAATTCCTCTTGTTTGCATGACATATTACAATCCTGTATTCAAGTACGGAGTGGAAAAATTTGTAGAACAGGCTGCTGATGCCGGAATAAGTGGACTGATAGTACCTGACATCCCGGTAGAAGAAGCGGCTGACCTGAAAAATAGCTGTGAAAAGAATGGGCTTGACCTAATCTTTCTGATTGCACCCACAACAACTGAGGGAAGGGTACGGAAGATCCTGGAAAAGGGTTCAGGTTTTCTCTACCTCGTTTCAAGACTTGGAGTCACAGGAGCCAGGGAAGATATCTCATCTTCCACCAGAAAGCTACTTTCCAGAATAGAAACCGAGCTGCCAAAGGCTGTGGGATTTGGAATATCCACAGGAAAACAAGCTGAGGAAGTTAGAAAAGAAGGAGCGGATGCAGTTATAGTCGGCTCGGCTTTTGTTAAAATTATAGAGGAAGGGAAGGACGTAAACGAAAGTCTGGAAGCTCTTGCAAGGGAACTAAAATCCGGAATCCGAAGAGCTAGTTAAAGGGAAATAATCCGGAAAATCAAGAACGCCAACAGTTGCAAAGATTTTGAGGCAAATCGGAGAGGGAGAAATCAGGAATTAAAAGGAGGAAGGAGAAATGGAGAGTTACATCAAAAAGCTGGAAGAAGGCCTTGACCTGAGCCCCGAAGAAGCTGAAGCAGCAGTAGGCAAAATCCTGAGTACAGCACAGGATGAGGAAATTGGGAGATTTCTGCTTGCCCTTAGGGCAAAAGGTGAAAAGCCTGAAGAAATAGCTGGCTTTGTAAGGGGGATGAAAAAAGCCGGAAACACGATCCGGCCCAAAACACCTTTCAGACTTGTGGATACCTGCGGGACAGGAGGAGATGGCCTTAATACAATCAATATATCGACAGCAGCCGCAATCGTGACTGCAGCAGCAGGTGTTCCTGTAGCCAAGCACGGAAACCGGGCTGCCACTTCAATGTCAGGGAGTTCGGATGTGCTTGAAGCCCTGGGAATTAAAATTGACCTGGAGCCCGAAGCTGTCAGGCAAACAATTGAAGAGATAGGAATAGGGTTCATGTCTGCTCCGGTTTTTCACCCGGCTATGAAGAGGGTTGCAGGGGTAAGGAAAAAACTAGGAGTCCGCACAGTTTTCAATATTCTTGGGCCCCTGACCAACCCGGCAGGTGCTAAAGGACAGGTAATAGGGGTCTTTGATAAAAAACTCTGTGAACCAATAGCCTGTGCTCTTGCTGAACTTGGTACCGAGCATGCCCTTGTTGTGCACGGAGATGGAATGGATGAAATCACAAATACAGGTGAAACCTATGTTGCGGAGTTAAAAGACGGCAAGGTTTCAACTTATACGCTGACTCCGGAATCTCTTGGCATGCTGCAGGCGAATCCAGAGGATATAAAGGGTGACACTCCAAAAGAAAATGCAAGAAACTTGCTGTGCATCTTCAAGGGCCAGAAAGGACCAAAAAGAGATATCGTAGTCCTGAATGCGGCTGCCGCCCTTTATGTGGGCGGGATAGTAGGTTCTATCCGGCAAGCAATTCCTATTGCCGAGGATGCCATTGACAGTGGAAAGGTCATGGTTAAATTCAACCAGTTCAGGGCTTTTACTTCAGGGTTTTACAGACAGAAAAGTAAGGGTAATCTTTCGGGAAAAGGCATTTCAATGCGCTCCGGAACGTCCATATTAAGTCCGGCCTCGGGAGAGAGGGCATGAAATCGAAAGTGAAAACGAGGACAAAGATCTGCGGAATCCGCAGCCCTGAAGAAATCGAACTAGCAGCCTTTTACGGAGCCGACGCAGTTGGGTTTATCACAGAAGTTCCTGTCGAGAGTCCAAGAAAGCTTGATTCCGACACTGCTGCCAATCTCGTATCCAGAGTCCCTGAAACCCTGAGTTCCGTACTGGTTATCATGCCTGAAAATGCAGATACTGCCGTGAAATTGGTTGAAAAGATAAAACCCGATATCTTGCAGATCCACTCCAGGCTGCCTCTTCTTGAACTTGAAATAATAAAAGAAAAAACGGGCATCCCTATCATAAAAACTTTATCTGTACCTGCACAGGGAGAGACTTCAGGCGAAAATACGGCCTCTGTCTCAAGCCTGCTTGAAGAGGTCAGCCTTCTGGGAGAAGCCGACATTGTAGATTCCATCCTGCTTGATACGGCAAGGCCTGAAAAACCCGGAGGCACAGGCTGTGTGCACAACTGGAACCTGAGCCGGCAAATCTTAGAAGAAACGCAGCTTCCCCTTATCCTTGCAGGCGGGCTCAAGCCTGAAAACGTGCGGGAAGCAATCAGGGCTGTTTCTCCTTATGCAGTGGACACGGCATCCGGGGTTGAGACCTGCGGGAAAAAAGATGCCGTAAAAATCAAAAGTTTTATTGAAGAAGTGAGGTGTGCCAATGCTTTCCTTTGACCTTGGAAAAGAAGAATTCAAAAAGCTTGCTTCAGGAGTAAGCCAGCCAGGCTTTATCCAGCTCCTTGCAAGAGTCGATACTGTTACATGTTCTCCTCTTGAACTTTACCGCACCCTGCGGGCCTCAGGGACCTCAGGTTATTCGTACCTGCTGGAATCAGTGGAAAAACAGGAAACTAAGGCAAGGTACTCTTTTGTTGGGAACGATCCTGATGCCGTAGTTAGAATAAGTGACAGGAAAATTTCCCTTGAACTCCTTAACCCAAATGCTTCGCCTTTTTTTGAAGAAATTCGGTCGAAAATCAAAGAGACCTGTGGGCGTGAAACCATAGAGGAGGAGAATCCGGAGAAAGAAAACTCAGAACTGGGAAGCATGAAGTTCACGGCTCCAATTCCTCAGGGAAAGGATGGTTTCGATGCCCTTCGCCTCGCTTTTCCTCCTGCAAACGGAATGGGACTCCTGAACGCGCAGCGTTTTGACAGGCAAACCTTCCTGGGCGGAGCCATAGGCTATACGGGTTATGATGCTATTTACGATAGCTGGTTAGGGGTCAAAAAAAGCTTTGAATCCGAAATTCCTGAACTCCAGTACCTGCTAGTTTCGAAAACTTTTGTGTTCGACCATATGACTGAAGAGATATATATTGTAGTCACTCCTTTCGTAAGTCCAGGTTCAGATGCCGGAGAAATCTATGAAAAAGCCCTTTTGGAAGCCGAAAAGCTTTATACTATACTCAAGGAAGCTGCCCTGTCAGGGGATTCAATAGAAGCAGCAGTACTAGGCAGGTTAATCTCTTCAGGCTTATCTGTTTCGGACTGCAGCGACGGAAAACAGAAGTTTGAAGGATCGGTAATCCAGGCGAAAGAGCATATTTTTGCAGGAGATATCTTTCAGGCAGTCCTTTCCAGGAAACGCGAGTTCACACTCGAGCAGTCACCTTTTGAACTTTATATGCAGCTTCGTTCAATCAATCCAAGTCCTTACATGTACATCTTTGAGTTTGGAGATCTGGCAATTGTCGGGGCAAGCCCTGAAACTCTGCTGACTGTCCATAAAAGGACTCTAATCACAAATCCAATTGCAGGCACCTGTCCCCGTGGAAAAAACGAAGCCGAAGACGAAGCCTTTGCTGCACACATGCTACACGATGAAAAAGAAAGGGCTGAGCATGTAATGCTTGTCGATCTCGGGAGAAACGATGTAAGAATGGTTACGGAAAGCGGCTCGGTAAAGGTTTCCGAATTCATGAAAGTCCTGAAATATTCACATGTCCAGCATATAGAAAGTAAGGTTACGGGCACCCTGAGACCGGAATGTGACCAGTTCGATGCTTTCAGGGCGATTTTTCCAGCGGGAACTCTCTCAGGAGCTCCGAAAATCCGCGCCATGGAAATTATTTCTGAACTTGAGTCTTCCCCGCGAGGGATCTACGGTGGAGGAGTTGGATACTATAGCTGGAACGGGGACGCCGATTTTGCAATCGTAATTCGGACGATTATTGTACAGGGTAATAAAGCTTCAGTTCAGGCTGGAGCTGGAATCGTAGCTGATTCTGATCCTGGTTATGAATTCAGGGAAACCGAACGTAAGATGGGAGCAATGCTTGCGGCAATCGACGGAGATATCTAAAAAAATTTATTGAGCAACTCTGGGGTGAAATTTATGAAAAGAAGTTTAGTCAGGGATTTTTTGCAGGAAAGAAATCCAGGAAATGGGCCTCTCAGGAAAGGAGAGCTTAAAGGAGAAAAGCGAGGAGAGAAGGGGCTGAACGCGATATGCTCAGGAGGTGTTTTCAGATGAAGATAGTTTTCATAAACAACAAGGATTCCTTTGTATGGAACCTTGTAGACTATATTTCTTATTTTGAAAAAGATACTCTGGTACTTCCCAATACGGTTTCCCTGGAGGAACTCCGGAAGCTAAAGCCTGATGCTCTGGTTATTTCCCCAGGCCCAGGGAATCCTTCAGACCCCAGGGATATAGGAAATTGCCTGGAAATAATAAGGGAAATGGGCAGGGAAATTCCCCTTCTTGGAGTCTGCCTGGGGCATCAGGCAATTAATGTGGCTTTCGGCGGAATGGTCCGAAGAAGCAAGGTCGGCCCAGTGCATGGAAAAAGTTCGAAGATCCTGCACGAGGAATCTGCACTGTTTTCAGCCTTTGAAGGCCCATTCGAAGCAGGCCGTTATCATTCACTTGAGATTGGGGAGCCTGCGCCTGGGATAAAGGTTACTGCCAGGGCTGAGGACGGGAGCATTATGGCGGTGGAGCATGTGCAGTACCCTATCTATGGTTTGCAGTTCCACCCCGAGTCCGTGCTTACCCCCAATGGTCTGAAAATAATAGAAAGTTTTCTGGAGATTTCCAGAAATTATAAAAAAAGACATCCGGCTGTGTAAGCAGCCAGAATATCTCCAGGAGAAATTTTTCCAAAGGAGAAATTTTTCCGAATTACCAACTTCGTTTTCCCTGGTTATCAGGCTCATTTTACCTGATTATCAAGCTTATTTTACTTAATTATCAAGCTTATTTTACTTAATTATCAAGCTTATTTTACTTAATTATCATCCTAATTTTTCCTGAATATCAGGCTCATTTTTCCTTTTTGGCAGCCTCAGTTTCAGGCTTCTGCTCCTCACCTTCTCCTTCTTCCTCAAAGAATTCCTCTTCTGTGAATTCCTCGTTTGGCTTTGCCGCATAACCTACAGGCTGAAGATTCTGAAGCTCTGAAAATTCACTTATACTCTGGGCAATAAGCTGGGGATATCTTTCAATCTGTTCCCTTGTAACAAACCCTGAGGCTTCGGAAGATTCTATAATTATTTCTCTGGCTTCATTTGCTTCTTTAGTGAAATCCTCAAGCTGCTGCCGATTTGCAAGATAAGCCATTTCCTCAAGTGCCATGGTAGTCCAAAGGGTTACAACTTCCATTTTCTTCTCAACCGCACCTAGCCCTATCATTTTGAGAGTATCGAGCGCAAGTTTTGCAGGTTCAAGCATCTGGAACTGTACCGCTCCTTTTCCGATTTCCTGTACAGCTTTTGAAAAAGACCACATTGCATTGGAGAAATTCTTGTCAAGTGCGGTTTCAGAAAGAGATTTAAGGTCATTAAGAGCCGTGGACGCAACGTTCTCGATCTTTTTCTGGATGGCTTTATTGCCAATATTCCGGAGTGAGATAATGACTCGCTTTAAATCATTCTCTAAATTACCTTCGAGCAGTTCTTGCCCGAATTCCCTGAGGTACTCAACATATTGTAGCGCATCATATTCATTCTGTTCTCTTATTGCTCGTTCTCCAGATTCTCCAAGTTCAATAGCCTTTTGTTCGTTTAGTGAGAACATATTAAAACCCCTTTCCAGTAAAATCCTTTAAAATTTCTCGGATTTTAAGAATTTAAGTATTTATATAGGTTTACTCAGATATTAGTCTTCCTATAATTTTCAAAATATATAGAGAATTTCGAGGTTGTCATTCCAAATATACTTTATCTACGCATATAGATATTTTACAAAAATCAAAATTAAAATTGGGATCAAAATAAAAACTGAGCCGAACAATCAACACATGCATAAAATAGAAAGAGTTAAATACATTTCATACATAATATATATCATCTGAGTAAAAAAACTCACGCCGGATTTCTGGCATATTCTCCTGCGTGAGTAAAACCAACCTCTAAGGTAGGGGGGAGGGTTCAACTCCTTACCTTCCTCCTACCTGAACAACTGTGTTGCGTGCTAAATACAAACTAAATCTAAAAAGTTATTATAACACTTCACTTTGAAACCTCAAGCATTTACCAAGGAAACAATAATTTGCTTTAGAGAAATACTTTAGTAATTTATTTAAAACTTATGGTTTCAAAGAAGTGATAAACTTTCAAAAAGTGCTTGGGCGCCTATTTCAGCTTCGTGAAAGCTTGCCTCTCTAGAACACCTTCCAATCTTCCTGATGAGAGAAGAGAATTCCTGGTTGAGAGTTTCCAGGTTATTTTTGAGCCTCTGGAAAAAATATGACTTTCCTTCAAGAAAAATAAGCTTAAAATCGCTTCTTTTTCTATCCGTTCTTTGCAACCTCGTTCCCGACTTCTTTAAAAAAATATCTACAAGTAAAAAGGGGGATGAGCATATTTTTATCGGTGATCTTTATTCCAAAAGCCTTGAGAGCAAGAGCAATTTCATCTACTGTTGCCTGATACCCAGTTCACCTGATTCGTCTATTGCCTTGAGAAGTTGAGTTTCTTCCTAAAAATCAGTCACCTCAAACCCAAGCTAGAGAAGAAAAGTCTTTTTTGTTAAAAGCAAAATTTATCTTTGTTTACCAGCTACTGCAAGGTTTAGCAGACCACAGGACATTATCTTTCCCATCTTATGCTACATGATCCAAAAACAACGAAGAATCGAGGTCCAAGAGTATATCAAAAGTAGGACTTACGCACCTCATATATACTCACCTCATATAGAAAACCAAGCACAATAGACATTATAGCTAAACATGAGTTTAGAAGGTTAAAGGTTTAAAGCTATCGATTTCTCGTTTCAACCGCGTAAGACATAAAGTAAAAATTTAATAAAAATTTAAAGCCTGGGTAAGACCAGGCTATCGACATGAAAGAAAAGTTTAATATGACAAATATTTGCATAGGTGAACAGATTCATTCTATAAACAGCTGTGTTAGAGATTCTCTCACTCTTGAATTTTCAGAGTAGATTGGATTTTTTTCAGAAGGGCTTTTATTTCCTGAAACTTCTCCACTTTTTCCTCGGAATCCGTATAGCTGATATCTTTAAAATTATCCAGAGCCACTTCCGCCACGACTAAAGAGTTATTTAGAACCCTTTCTTCAGCTTGGACTCGCAGAGTCTCAAGTGCCCACTGGCACTGCAAAACTGCATCATTAAGCCCTTTCTTTAAAGATATTTTTCCTACCTCTTCTATGGAAAGCGCTGTTGAGCTCAGAGCTTCGTCGAAGTATTTCTCCGCCGCAAGCTTACCAATCTCCTCAAGTAAAAGCAGGCTGCTTATAGTTTCAAGTTCAAGGCTTTTTGCTGCAACTTTTTTTCCAATTTCTCCCAGGCAGGTTACTGCGCTGAGCACGACGTCCTCCATACCGCCCCTGGCAGCAGAGGTTCCAATCTCTTTAAAGAACAAAGAAAAGGCAATTGTCTTTTCCTGATTCCACTCTTCTGGGGAGAAGTTCCATATCTCCATAAGGGTTGTAGCAGCGACCTTTGATCCGGCTTCAAGTGAATGTGCAGCTGCAGTGTTTCCCAGTTTTCCTACTGCTATGAAGGCCTTGCCCAGGGAAGACTCAAATCTCTTGTCTGCTGCTTTCCTTGCCAGTTTCCCGAGGGACAGGATCGAATTAATCGTAACAAGCTCCATCTCTCTCTCTGCAGCTGCCTGTGCGCCACTCTCAATTGATAGAATAACTCTCCCAGCATCCGCTTCTTCATTCTCAGATAGGAAATCTGCCGCAATCCCTGTAAGGGAGTCCAGGGCCTGGAAAGCTCTACTCTCATCTCCTTCATCAACTGCAGATAAACTTACTTCAACTGCCTCTGCCTCATTTAATGTAATCATTCTTTTTGCCCCTCTTTATTGTTAGTATCCCTCTTTTTATTGATAGCATCCCTTTTTAGTGGGAGAACACATTAAGCTTCAATTTTTCCTGCATATTTTATAATTGTTGCCTGTATGTTTATCGCATTTGTCAATTTCAGATTATTGTGTAAAATATACGGCATACGCAGGAAATAGAGTCTGGTTTACTCTATAACGTTACGAGGTTATTAGTGTTACTATTTTGTAACCGAGGTGGTTCATTCAAAAAGAGTTATCCGTTTTTTTGCAGGAAATGAGTTTTGAACTTAGTCGGAATTAAGTACCTGTCAAAGGCTCCTTTTATTCGGATTTGCCTTTTTCTTCATAGGCAAGGGAATGTTCCAGAACTTTTTCATATATTTCTTTGTTCTCAAGTCCGACAATTCTTGCTTTGACTCTATCGGTGGTAGCATTTCCATCCTGTTGCATGTAAATGTATTCTCCGTTTTCGATTCCCACAATTACGGAAGAGTCTGGGATATAACCGACATCAAAATAAGTCGCAAGCTGGGGATTTTTGTTTATATTTATGGACAGAATCGTTGCTTTTCCTCCATATTCAGCTGCCAATTCGTCAAGGATAGGTTTCATGGATTGGCAGGCTCCGCACCATTCAGCTCCGAGTTTTAAAAAGACCGGACCTTCCTCAAGGGAGGAATTTATCTGTCCAAGTTCGGATGTCTCTATAACAAGACCTTTTTTGCGGCTACTCATGGAATTTTCAGGGTACTTTTTTTCAGGGTATTTTTCCTCAAATACCACCAACAAGGTATTGCCGTTAGAGCTCAAAGCTTTGGAACTATTGCCTGAAGAAATCCTGTTTACCATAGGCTTATAATCAATAGCTTCGGAGGTCTGGTTAATGACGTACTGAATATCGATTATACCATTTCCATCGGCATCTGCTCCTGTATGATCATTCCAGAAATTACCTGCTAAGCTGCTGTTCCAAACATTGTTTCCTTCATCTGCAGCATTGAGGAAACTAATAAATTCATTTTCGTAGAACGAATTGTTTGATGAACTCCTGAGATTCACTCCAATGCCATTGAGGTAAAAATTATTACTGGTAAAAATATTGGACCTTGCTATCTGGCCAAGAACACCATACTCGTTTTTCAAAATGAGATTATACGCAAGCGTATTTCCCTGAGACATTTGCAGGAGAACGCCTGCTTCATTTGAACCTGCGGTATTGTTAACAAGAGTATTGTTAAAGGAATTATTCAGCGAAATTCCCTGATTATTTTTCACTACCCAATTATTTGACAGTACATTTTCCTCTGAATTGTCAAGCGCAATTCCTTCATTCCCGAAGCTTACAAGATTTCCATTAAGATAGTTGCCCTGAGAATTTTTGAGAACAATCCCCTGATCAATCAGTATTAGCGTATTGCTATTTAAGGAGCAGTTCTGCACGCCGTCAAGGTAAAGCCCGACTTCTTGATTCATATTCTTTTCGAAGGGACCTCCCGCAATATGAAAACCGTTTATTGTAACATTGTCTGAACTGATATTGAAGATCGCATTGTTAGAAACTGTACCTATAATATAGGTGCGGTCAGTCTGGCTGCCTGAGAGAGTGGAATGGGAGACAATTGTAAGTTCCCTGTTTACTATTATATTTTCCCTGTATACACCAGGGCTTACAAGGACTGTATCTCTGTCATGTGCATTATTGACAGCTTCCTGGATCGAAGTAAAATTTCCGTCTCCACTGTTATTTACAGTAACAACCGCAGCCTTGGCCGGACTTGCCGCTGTCCAAAGTATAAAAAGGAAAATTACGATAGTAGCCTGAACTAACTTCCTTTTCATGAACCAATACTCCTCTAATTACTAAACATACCCCGCAAAAAATAAATCTTGATTTTATAACAACTTGTAAGAGGAATAATTTGGAATAAAAATCATTATGAAATATATATTCTGAAAAATATGCCTTAAATGTTAAAATTTCCTACGTTTCTCAAGCCTCTCAGGGATAGCCAGAATTAGCATTACTTTTAGTACTCTATTAATTCAGTCACTTAATACATTCGTGTCGATTCTCAGATTTACAGCTCTCCTGAAATCAGGTGATTCCCTGAACCGGAAATCAGGGTCAAAGCTATTCGAATCAAAGGGCAATTCAAACTTTTCGAAGTTTTCAATCAAGGGATTCGGCTTCGTGTATATATTCAGATCCATTGAGAGTTTCAAGGGCAAGTTTTGTCATAAGCATGTGGCTTATTAGAAACTTTTCTTTAACTTTGAAAATCATTGTTCCCAGAGAATTTGCAGTTCTTATAATTAGATTTTCAAAGTCGCTAAAATCCGTATAAGACGATTCGTTTTCCGAAAGGACAGGAATATCATGAAGGGGATAGGTTTCTTCTCCCTGTTGAACAAGCAGGCTGAAAATACCTGGAAATTCTCCGGAGAAGAGAATAGCCTCTTTTCCAGGAGTTCGAGATAAGAGGATACATGATTTTGGAGGAAGAAATCCTCCGTTTTCCGGGACCCGAATACTCTGCTGCCCGAAAGTTTCCTTTCCTATGGACCCTATAGCAAGAGCCGCAGCAAGCGCCTCTCTCTCCGTCTTCTGAAGCGAGGCGGAATTCGCAATTTCTCCAAGATATGCGACTGCGATCCTGACCGCGGACTCCATATTTTGCCCAACTGCCGCTTTTCCGATTGCACAGAGCGAGTAAAGGATGCTTAAACCAGTATCAGTCATTTTCTGCTCTCTTGCAATTTCAGCCATCTTTCCAAGCGAAAAAAGTGATAAAAATACCCCAATTTCCATTTTTTGAAAGACAGCCGCGCTACCTATATCTCTTATGCTGATAATAGCCTTTTTTGCATCGGGCTCAAGTTTTCTATTTATGTATTCCGTCCCCCGTTCAGTAAGGAAATCTATGGACCGTAGTACACCAAGCTCATCATTGTCCTTAACTGAAGCTAGCCCGAGATCCGTTGCTCCTGTTTCGTTTAAAATAGACATTCAGAACACCCCAATAAAAATTTTTATATAAGGAAAAGGCTCCTTAAAGCCAGATAGTCCTTCCTGCATTCTTTTCCCCTTGAGGTGGGCAGGAATTGCTATTTAATATCGAACTGATTAACTCAATACGAATAATCATTAAACTAAGCGGAAAAGTTCATAAACCTGCACCTGGTGATCTCTTCTTTCCCCTGGAAATTTTATTCAACTTATCTTCCAGTCTCTCTATTTTTAATCTTTCAAAGTGCAGGAGAGCTACTTCGGCAATTATGGATGCACTCATTAGATAACGGTCCTCGGCATTGAATTTAATTGCCTCGAGCGAATAGGCTGCCTGAAGCAAAGCCTTATCAAGCCCCTGTCTGTCTGCAGTTTTTCCTATATCCTGGATAGAGCGCACACTTATATCCGCAGTTCCTTTCAAGTTTTTTTCAATCGCCCCGGTTCCGATCTCCTGCAGCAACAGCTCGGCATTTAATACTGCGTCCTCAAATTTCTGGCTTGCCGCAACCTTCCCGGTTTCCCCGAGAAGGGCTACTGTGCTGCTTGCGACATCACCCAGCTTTTGCCATGTAACACTTTTTCCTATTTCCCCAAGAGCGAAAATAACTGCAATTGTTCCCTTTTTGGCTCTTCGCGAAGCTGCGGTATTTCCCATCTCTCCAAGGCAGAAGGCTGCGATCTTTGCGGAAATCTCCATATTTTGTACTGCTGCGGCTTTTCCAATTTCTCCGAGTGCGAATGCTATGCTCACAAGAGCATTTTCCATATTCTGCCTGCATGCCTCTGTGGCAACCTGAGGAAAAAGCAGAAGCGTATTGACAACAACCGGTTCAAGCCTGGCAACAGCTGCCGCTTTTCCTATCTTTTTAATATATTCGATTAGTCTTTTTGTATCGGCTTCCTGCCCTTCTTTTGCATATTTCAGTGCAAGCTCGAAGAGGTAGTTAAGGACTTCTTTGATTTCGATCTCATTCTTTTCATTAACCAAAGTAAGTCCCAGTTCCAAAGCTTCGTTTTCATCGAGCGGTAGAATCCTTCATGCCCCCAGGTTCTCTCTCAAGTAAGTATGGATATGTGAGAATATGAGCTTTATCATGGGAAAAAGCACTATTGAGAAATATTTCTTTACTTAAAGACAGGGAAAAACTGGTAAGTGTCAGACTGGAAAATGTCAGGCTGGAAGGGATTGTAGAAATCTATATATAAAAGTAATAGGTAATAAGAATCCTGTTGCTTGCGAATAGATATTAAAGCCTTATTTCACACACCAGAATGAAAACGTTTATTCTGAAGGATAAGTTTTATCTCCCTTCTTCTTATCCGTCTCTAACCGTTTTCTCGTGAGCAGCTATCCTTTCTATTTTTTGCAAATCTGAAATCAGGATGCAGTGCCGATTGGGCAGTGTGCCGATTTTTCGGTAAAATCACAAATTTCAATAAGTTAGTGGGTCAAAAATTCAATATCAGAAGGCCAATTTCTCTTACAGGATACAAAAACTTGACTTAGAATTTACAGCAAATTCGCAACACTGTCGCCGATTGTAAGAAACTCATTTGAATAAACTCATTTGAATCATTGAATGCTTTCTTCTTGCCAAAATCAACCAGGTTGGATTATGCACTGGCGGCGCCTGAAAGAATAGATGTACTCAAAAAGGATATTACTCTAAAAGGAAAGTCTACAATGACCATGCAGAAAAGTATAAAAAAGCACTTAGAAAAGTACCAAAAAGTCCCGAAAGCCTGGACTGAAAGTCCAGACCCAGCCGGAGAATTAAGCAACTTCTCAAATGGTTTCTATTTTGATAAGTAATTCCGATTTTAACAAACTGTGTTTATTTTTATTTTAGAATACAAGTCCTAGCTCTTCGAGCTTTTTCCTTGCTCCATCATAGACCTGCATGTATTCGT
>NZ_DAVG01000052.1 GCF_002505485.1 Methanosarcina sp. UBA5
CATGGATAAATCTCCTAGTTATATGAAATATACCATTTTAAAGGATAAATCTGTACGGCAAGCCTTTTAAATAAACTGCTTGACCGCAAGCCTTTTCAAAAAAGGCTTGAGCAAAAACCACTGTAAAATCTAAAACATCGGTAGTCGGCATGGATAAACCTGAGCAACGATTTTTTTCAAAATTAGCAGGAATTATTCGAGGGTCAGGTCTACGAGTTCGTACTCAAGATTTTCTGTCTCCAGTCTATTAAGAAGGGAAGGAACTTGCTCATCTACTGAGACAACAAGGGATGATAGCCCATGGTATGCAGCTTCAATAACTGATTCGTTGGTTCCGAACATAACATTTGGGGTTATGCCAATCTTACGCAGAGCGATAAGCGCTTCGACACCTATAGCGGCTATATAGGGTTTTGAACTTGTCAGGGTTCTAAGGCGTTCAATATCTACTTTTCTTGATCCTCCACGCTCAATTCTCGGAACCTTGCAGATTGTGATTGTAGCATTTTCCAGGTCGATCAGGCCTCGCAGGCTCGTTACACCTACATCTTCCCCGACAGCTGCATCGGAAATTACAGTGCCTGATGCACCTGTTTTTTCCGTGCTGCTTACGTACAGGAGTCCTTTTTCCATTTTCAGGTATACCTGCTGGCCTTCCTTTAAATCCTCTTTTGCAATCGCTGTCCAGGTTGAAACATGGCTGATTATATCCTCCATGACAAAGCGGGCGTACTGCTTCATTTCGGTGGCATTTTCAAGGACCCATTCCACACCTTCTTTTGTAATTCTATAGCGGACACGGCCCTCAGTAACTATCAGCCCGTCACTTACAAGTTCTTTAATATATTCGGAAACTGCCTGGGGAGTTATTCCTATTTTTGTAGCAATTTCTTTTTGTCTTACATTCGGCTGGTGGGCTGCAATTTCAATAAGGACCTGAAACTTGGTTACTCCGCTTTTAGTCTGGAGGATTTTGATCATCAATCGTAGTTCTCCTCTACATCTTCAATTATTTTTAACCGTTGTCCCATTACCGAAAGCCTTTCAGATCTGCGGGCCACAGCACAAATATAAAACGGGTTTCTATTAAGCGTCCGCGTGAGGTTGCTCATGGAGGTATTGCCTTCTTCTACCAGCCTTTCCAGTTCGTCCATTGCATCTTTGACCTCCTCGTATGGCTTGAAGGTCAGCATGATGATATCGCTCAAATCCTCAAAAGAACACTGGAAATTGACCTGAACCTTGGAATAAGAACTGTGGTATTCTTTGGAGGGTTTTTGCCCTGCCTCCGGAACTCTCCACTGGCTCTCAAGAAGCCCGGCTTTTTTCAGGATATGAAGGCTTTTTGATGAGTCTGCACCCATGAATTCATCTATTTCTGCTTTGGTCATCCATTTGTTTGAAAGTGTGTCAAATATCTTTTTGTGAGTTCTTGACCCAAAAGTCCTGAGTAATGGTACTAAATAGGAAGGATCGTTAATTATTCGAGTTCTTTTACCCATTTACTCCTCTCCTTCTCGTCTTACGTTATAAGCTTTCAAATATAATAAAGATTTGTAATTCGATTACTTTTTATAATCAATATCAAGCCCTTCAGGCCCTTCCCAGTCAAAAATCGGGGCAGCCCGCTTCAATTCACGGCATTTTTCATGAAGTGCATGGGCTACAATAGGGAGAGCGATAGTAGCATCCACAAAAACCTGTACTTTTTTTGCCTGAGCTGCAATTTTTCCCCAGGAAACGGCTTCGTCAAAAGTACAACCTGAGAGTCCTCCCCAATGAGGAGCATCAGCAGTGTACTGAATTGCATAATCGTGTCCTCCTATATCCATTCCATGAATAGAAGCTATTACTTCGGTCTGCTGGATAAAATTCTTAGGGACTCCACCTCCAACATAGACAACTCCGGTTTTCCCTGATTTTTCCACAATCTGCGTGACCTCATCAACATCTTTTATCTGGTCAATCTCAAGTTTCAATCCTCTTCTTCTTGCAATGGTTAGTCCGATTCCTATTGAACTATCCGAAAGAGCAGGAACGAAAATCGGGATGTTGTGTCTGTATGCACTTACGACTATAGAATCCTCGGCCGCTCCACGCCTTACCAGTTCCTTTCCGAGCAAGTACATGAACTCTCTTGAGGAACAAGAAATTTCACCGATTTCTTCTGCAAAATCAGCAATCAAGTTATCTGCGGTCCTGAACTCTTCCTCAACTGCAAAAACGTCGTAAATCCTATCTACGCCGTGCTCAAAAAGGTTTTCATCGTCAGCCAGATGTGAACCCACATAGTGTTTCTTGCCGAGCGCTTCGTGTGAATCATGAAACAGGTTTGCTCCTGTGCTTACAAGGCAGTCTATCATCCTCTCTCGGATCATATAGGAAATGACCCTGCGCATGCCAGCAGGAACCATAGCCCCAGACAGGCCCATAAGCACAGTCATATCTTTTTCTTTTAGCATGTTGTGCCAGGCCTGGACGGATTCGGCCAGCTTTCTTCCCTGGAAGCCTGTTTTAAGCATTCCTTCCATTAATTCACTTACAGATCTGTCCTTTACATCTATCGGAACGGTTGGATTATCTGTGAATACATTAAGATGCATACCATTCTCCTAATCAGCAGATAATAATAGTTTTGCATGTGATTTCTAATACCTGAAGACATTTGTCGACAGGCGGTAAGAAATGCAAATAACGCTAAATAATTATATAGTTTTATTAAATATCAATATATGCGGACTCTTCTTCTGATGATATCAACAGAGATGAATCTTCTTCAGGAAAACTAATTTGCTAGGTTTGAATCAGGATCAAAGAATGTGAAATTGACAGCATGATGAGTAGTTTTTATTTCCAGAGTGGGATTCGTAAACAATCGCAGAAATAATTACAAGTATACTGTTAATGTTCAGATAGTAAAGACTGCTACGGATATCACGGTCATCCAGTCTCCATGCTCATCTACAGAAGACGACCTGGGAAAACTGAGGGTCCTGAGAGGGGCTTCATTTGTCCAGGTGCTGTACATGCTTCTTGCTAGTTTTTCTGAATGTTCCCCTACGTCCTGTGCGGTTTCTCCATAGGCATGATATTCTGATATATAACCGTGCTTGTCTATGCTTTGCGGGAGTGCACAGCCCACAGATGTGCTGAGCGTCCTTCTTGGTTCATTGGAAGAAATCCTGGACATTACGCAAAATACGATCTCTCCGGGGCTTAACTCTTCGAGTCCTTCATCTCTGGATACAATCTCACAGCTAGGAGGCAGGATAGAACTTACAGTTACAAGGTTAAATTTCTCAATACCTGCATCTCGGAGTGCAACTTCAAATGATTCAAGATTTTCGGGGTGTGTACCAACACCACTTGTAAAAAATACTTTTCTGGGAATTAATTTCGTAATCATCTTTGCAGCCTTGTGAAATAATAAATTTAAGCCTAATCCAGATGGCAATTATTATTTTTAAGCATTGCCCTTCAATTTTGCTGGAAAAAAGTTCAATTCTTATTTATTTGATTAACTGTAAATATCAAAATTATATTAATTATTTTATTTTTCTCAATATATTCTCAAATTAAATTTCCTTATATTCTCTTTTGAAAATTTAACAAATCTTTTTATATTAATTTGCCAGTTTCTCCCTATATTTTCTATACTTCTCCTTACAGGCTCTCTCATAAGCTTTATATTATGCAGTGTATTACTCTCTGTAATTTTCTTGTTTACTCCTCTCACAGAAGGGTCAGGTCTTTTCAAAGATTCGGGAAAACACGGGCCTGTTTGTCCGGTTGCTCTGGAAGACAATGTTTTTTTCCGGCTGGAGTCCTGAAGAATTATTTAAGAACAATAAGACATGATGTCGGTACAGATGGAAGAAAAACTCAACCTTAAAGTCCTAGAACTACTTGAAGGCAGGCAGCTCTCAATCAGTGGGCTTTCCAGAGAACTGAAAGCCAGAGGTATAGATGAGCACCGCCTGGTTCTTACAGGCTATCTCAGGGCGCTCAGGGACCTTGAAATTCTGGAAGAAACTGAAGTTCCCCCTTCGAAGATTTATGCCCTGCCTGAAAAGACCATGGAGCTTTTATCCGAAAAAGGCAAGGAGTCCAAGTCTACGGAACTTTCTGATCCAGATGAAATATATTCTATTCTCAGGGCCCAGCTTCTTAAAATCAACCTGGATTTCAGGATTCCTGTGGGAGTATATATCATTTCCAGGTTATTTGAAAGGCCCTGTTTCCGCAGGGAATTAAAGCTTATAGGAATCACTCAAAAACATCTTGAGCAGTACCTGGAGAAGCCCGGTATAGTCTGCGAAGCTCAGGACGCATACTTGAAAAAAGCCAGAGCCGATATTACGAAGATTGAGATCCCTCCCGATGATCCTGCATACGAAATGCGGGAAAATAAGGAAGAAGTAATCAGGCTTGCGAATGAAGTGCTTGCAGGGCTGATAAAACACAGGCTTGACCTTGAGGGATTGGTAGCAAAGAGCAAGCAAACTACTCTGCTCTCTTGAAATATTTATTTGTTTATATCGAATTCCCTTCTTCCAATTTATGTCTTCCAATTTATCTCTTCCACATATTTTTTTAAATTTGAAATCTTACATTGACTGAATTCAAAACCGTTTGCTGGTGGTTGGCTGGTGTTTCGGACGTGAAAGTGGCCTGTGTCCAGATGGATGTGCTGCATTGCAGAAAGCAGGAAAACCTTGGAAAAGCCCTGCATATGGCTCTCGAAGCCGTAAGAAAAGGAGCTGAGATTATTGTTTTACCCGAGGTGTTCTCAACAGGGTTTTGCTACGAGTATTTTGACCATGCAGCAGAGACCTTGCCTTCTCCTCTCCTTGAAAACCTGGCCTGTTTTTCCGAGGCCAATGACTGTATTCTCATGGGCTCCGTAATTGAAAAAGTCGCATCGGAAGAGATTTCTAACAGTGGGAAACTTGGAAATTCTGAAAATTCTACTCTTTCGGACTCCAGTAATTCCTCTTTTTACTACAATCTCGGCTTTTGTTTTGAATCAGGAGCGCTTGCAGGCAATTACCGGAAAACCCATCCCTTTAAGAATGAGAACCAGTACTTTTCCAGGGGCAATTCAATCAAGCCCATAATTCTAAAAAAACAGAACCTGAAAATCGGTTTCCAAATCTGTTATGAGCTTCGTTTCCCAGAGATTGCAAGAAAACTTACCCTGGCAGGTTCCGACTTCCTTGTAACGACAGCTGCTTTTCCCAATCCAAGGTCCGAACACTGGAAAATACTCGCAAAGGCAAGAGCAATCGAAAACCAGATCCCCCATATTGCTTGCAACCGTACGGGTTCGGCTCCTGACTGTACTTACTTTGGAAACTCAATGATAATCGATGCTTGGGGTGAAGTAAAAGCTAACGCAGGCAATAAAGAGTGCGTAATTGTCTACGACCTTGACCTGTCCGAAAAAGCTGATATCCGAAAGTCTATCCCTGTTTTTGAGGATAGGAGAACTGAACTTTATTAACTTTTATAATTCGCAACTTCTAAATTATGAATTTTCATTTGAAATTTCTGATTTATTTCCTGGATTTAATACCTTTGTGATTACGGAAAACTCACTCAAACTTCTATGCTTATGAAAGGTATTGAAAACGCAGGAAGAAAGTATTTGGGGGTTATATTCAGGTTCCCCCGGTATAATATCAGCCGATCAATTACGGAACATCGGCTTTTTAAGTAATACTGGACATTCGGCTTTTTAAATAATTTTTCTTTATTCTTCTTTCTTCGCCTGCTCAATGTAAATTGCGGGCCTCAGGGGCTCGGCAAATCTAGATTTCTTTTCAGGGTCAAAGGCAGGAGAATCGGCACTGTGGACTTCAACAGGGCAGCCAATCTCCTTTTCCAGGAACGAAATTGACTCTTTCAAGAGGGCCTGTTCATCAATGTTAGGGCCTGTAAGGATTTCATACTTGTCTGAGCCCCCGCTTTTGAACTCCGGAACAATTTTCTGTACGAATTTTGGAATCTCTTTACCGAAGCGTTTGAAGTCAGGGTTTGCCATTAGCTTTTTAATAAGGGTACCTACTTCGAGCGAGCATTCAAGCTGCATCTCGCAGGCGCACCTGATCGCTTCGGCTTTCCAGGCAGGGGCTGTGTAGAGGTGAACCTTCTGCGGGATCATCTTTGTTACCCTTATAATCTCCTCAACGTCTTCTAGGGTTCCCTTTATCATTTCTTCGGCAAGCTCCGCACCGTCATCTATCAGGTCTTCATTATAGAGCGGGTACTGGGCAAGGGAGACAGGGTCCTTATGTCCCATTGCTTCCCAGATTTCTTCACAGAGATGCGGGGTAAAAGGAGCCATAAGCCTGACCCAGTTATCCAGCACATAGTAGAGCAGGGTCTCTCCACCCCTCCTCTGATACCACTTGACATCATTTTGCAGCAGGAAAAACGAATTCTGGATTGCTTCTCTTGTCTGGATAGAGTAAAGGGCTGCATTCGTGTCCCGGATGTAGTTCTGTATCCTCGAGAGTATCCAGTGGTCGATCTGTTTTAGTTCAGTGCTCAAATCTGCACGTTTTCCACTATCTATAACGCCCTTTGCAAAAGAATAAAACCTGTCCACCTGCCTTCTGGCAGATTCGATTCCTGTCCTCTGCCAGTCTGCGTCTTGCGTCTGCTCGGCTGTGGAAAGGATATACATTCTTGTTATATCCGCACCATATTTGCTGACTGCACTTTCCATGGTCAGAATCGGGCCTTTGGACTTGCTCATTTTCTGTCCCTCAAGGGAAACAAAACCGTTTACTGCAAGAGCTTTAGGCCATTTTTCCTCTTCAAAGAGGGCTACATGGTGGAAGAGGAAAAAGAGCAGGTGATTCGGGACAAGGTCTTTGCCTGAAGAGCGCAGATCAACCGGATACCAGTAGTTAAAATGCCTGCGAATTTCGTCAAGAAGCTCTGGACTAAGGCCAGTATCTGCACTGGCTGCTGCAGAATCGCCCTTTCCAAGCAGGACATAGTCGAAGAATGAAAGGGTGAGGTTCTCTAGTTTTAGTTCACCATTTTCGATAAACTTGGCAATGATATAATAGCTCATGTAAATTGTCGAATCCCCAAGGGACTCGATCAGCCATTCCTTATCAAAGGGAAGGTGGGTTCCAAGTCCTTTCCTGCGGGCGCAGGCTTTATCCTTAAGCCAATCAACCTTGTTTTCAAATTCGACCCTGTACTCTTCAGGAATAATTCGCATTTGGTCGAGGCACTTATAGACCTTTGCTTTCCATTCAGGATTTGAATAATTAAGGAACCACTGGCCTTTAACCATATTTACGACACAGGGGGTGCCACAGCGGCAAACTACAGGTTCGCTGAATTCATAAAAAGTCTCCCCGGCATTTGAGCTGATGAAGTCCCTGGTAAGGATATCCTTGATTTTGGAGACAGCCTGTCCTTCGTATTTTCCTGTTATCTCCTTAAGGACTCCCCCGTGGAACTCCCTTCTGTATACGATCTTTGTTGCTTCCTCTGCTTTCGGGTCTTTCTGACTTGTAATTCCCATGCTTTCAACGATTTCCTTTGCAGGGAATTCTCCGAATTCAGGCACCTTAATAAGGGAAATCAGTTTGATTTTCCTGAGGTCTTCGGTTATCCCATATTCGCTCAGGTCAACATCATAAAGGTCACGAAGGGCCAGGTAGTCAAAAGGCGCATGGGCAGGGACGCTCATTACTATTCCGCTTCCGTTTTCAGGCCTGACAAAGGATGCAGGAAGGGAAATTACTTCGTCACCTGTAACTGGGTTTGTGAGTTTTATTCCAATTATGGATTTTGCAGGTACGTCTTCGATATACTCGACTGTCCGGTCCGTAAAAGTCAATTTTCGGAAAGCTTCCTTGCTGACAACCCAGAACTCCTCATTTCCGTTCAGTGTGACTTTTGCTTTTACATAAGTTACATCAGGGTTGACCCACAGGTTAGTCACCCCGTACGTTGTTTCCGGCCTGAGGGTTGCACAGGGCAAGATCAGGTCTTTATACCGGAACTTGATCAGCGTATATTCGACAATGGTAGCTTCTTCCCCATAAAGGATATCGTGATCCTCTACAGGGTTATTGTCGTTCGGGCACCATTTTACCGGATGGGAACCTTTTACTATTAGGTCCTTTTCTCCAAGCCGGATATACTGCCACTCTATGAACTTTTTATATGTCGGGTCAGTCGTCGTAAACTTGCGTCTCCAGTCAATAGAGTACCCAATATTACGCATGGCTTTCTCGGATTCAAGCTTGAAGTAATCAACAATTTTTTCGGGGGTATCGAGTGTTGGCAGGATGTCTCCGGGAATCCCGTGAAGGCGCTCATAAACGTCCATAGTCTGCGGGTCCCGATTTGCAATCAGTTCAGCAAGCCCCACAATGGGTGTGCCTGTCACATGAAAGCCCATAGGATAAAGCACGTTGTACCCGAGCATTCTTTTGTGCCTTGCAACAACATCCCCTATGGTAAAGGTCCTGGTATGTCCTGCATGCAGGTTCCCGTTCAGGTAGGGGTAGGGAATAGTTATGAAAAATTTTTCTCGCTTATCGGGCTCGGCCTGGAAAATCTGGCTCTCATTCCACTTTTTTTGCCATTTCTTTTCGATTTCGTGAGGCTTATAATCCTGCTCCATTCATGTTCACGCCCATCGTTATTTTCTACTATTATTCCTATTGTTATCAATTTTTCAGGTTTTATTCCGCTTTTCCGAAGATAGCTTCTCGGATGGCTTCTATACTGGCATCCACAACAATAGGCTCTTCGCAGATGTCGATTACAGTCTGCGGGTCTTTAAGCAGGTGCCCTGTGGTGATACAGACAACGGTTTCGTCTCTGCTTATAACACCCATATCAACAAGTTTCTTAAGCCCTGCAACCGAGGCTGCACTTGCAGGTTCGACACCTATGCCTTCAAGCCTTGCAAGGTCTTTCTGGGCTGCAAGGATTTCTTCATCAGTAACGGATTCCGCAGTCCCCCCAGATTCCCGGATGGCAGCAAGGGCCTTTTTCGCATTAACAGGGTTTCCTATCCTGATTGCTGTTGCAACGGTTTCGGGGTTTTCCTCGGGAGTTATTTCCGGTGCCTCGCTCTTTATGGCTTTTACAATGGGGCAGGAGCCTGCGGCCTGAATTCCGGTCATTTTCGGGAGCGAGTCCGTTATGCCTAGTTTTTTAAACTCCCTGAAGCCCTTCCAAATAGCTGTAATATTTCCGGCATTTCCCACGGGCAGGACGACTCTGTCAGGTACCCTGAAGCCGAGCTGGTCTGCAATCTCAAAACCGATAGTCTTCTGGCCTTCCAGCCTGTAGGGGTTGATTGAGTTTAAGAGATAAATTTTCTCCTGGGAACAGAGGATACGCACAAGGGTAAGTGCGTCGTCAAAATTTCCGCGAATGCTGAGAACCTTTGCTCCGTGCATAAGAGCCTGGGCTACTTTTCCAAGAGCGACTTTTCCTGCAGGCAAAAGTACGATTACAGGAATCCCGGCTTTTGCTCCATAGATTGCAAGGGCTGCCGAGGTATTTCCAGTAGATGCACAAGCAACGGTATTCATGCCCAGTTCAAGCGCTTTTGTAACTCCTACGGTCATTCCCCTGTCTTTAAAAGAACCTGTAGGGTTCATGCCTTCATGCTTCACGTAAAGCTCTTTAATCCCAATTTTCTCAGCCAGCCGGTCGCATTTATAAAGGGGAGTTCCGCCTTCTCGGATAGTTATAGGCTCTCTTTCTATAGGAAGAAGTTTTGCGTACTTCCAGACCGAAGGACATTCAGTCTTCAATTTTTCCATGTCAATTTTTATTGAGGAATAATCATAAATTACATCAAGCAGCCCATCACATTTGCTGCATGTATATATTACTTCGTCTTTGGAATACTCTGCACCGCATTCGATACATTTGAGATGATACATTAAATTGCTCCTGTGTCTGATAACTTTGAATTTTTTGGATTCCAGGTTTTACTCATACCTGACTAGTGTGTTAGATAGCCCGAGTTTAGGCAGCATAATCTGGATTTCGGATTAGTATAATATTAGAGTTTAATAATATTTTGTATCCTTAATAATCTACTTGCTTTTAAATTATACTATTTTTTTAGAATTGTACTGAATTTAGACTTTATAATAGTTCCCCGTAGCAACAGAGATGCCAGATAGATCTAACAGTAGATCATCCGTCTCCAAAGGTATGCTGAGGGAAGAGAGTACATATGAAATTCTCGTAAGAAGATTTTTGAAGTGCTTTGCGGAGACAAAGACCTGAATGGAAAAAACATCCGGATTAAAAAAGATACTGAAAGCTCAGATATCTAATAGGATTTCAACTTTTCAACTGTGTTTCAATCAAGCTGGTATTCCAGAACTTCCTTGCTGAGGAAATAACCAAGAACTGTTCTTATCAATACGACCGTTCCCAGCAGGAGCAGTTCTTCCTGAGACGGATTAAGCACGGTTTCAAGGACATCGGCTGCAATGAAAAATTCAAGTCCAAAGACGATTTTGTTTGTAAGCTCTTTTCTGACCTTCTGATAGCTATGAGGTTTCTTTAAAACTTCAATGAGGATAACCCCTAATATTGACCTGAGGCCACCGTATATTATGAGAAAAGAGCCCATAATATTGAACAGAGAAGAGAATGCCTCTATCAACAAGCCTTCAAAATATTGAAATATCCTTTTAACATCCCCCTTAAAAGCCAAATATTCAAATTATGTAAAAAGTCCCAACTAACATTTATAACATTTAATATCCCTTGAATAAATATTCTCCTGTATCTGGCTTTCAAATGTAATTTCAGAACTTAATCTAATTTCAGTAAATATCTTCAGGCGGGAAGAAACTGCTTTTTTACGGAAACATGACTTGAGAAACGGATATATAAATCAAAAGGAAATATCTAAAGTAAGAGAGTCTGAAGGTCATAAAATAGGTACAAAAAGGCAAATTTCCGGAAGGATAGAATTATTTCCGAATCCTTCCGGGTCTAATTACCTTATCATGTCTACGGTACTCGGTTTTCCTATCTGGCTGCTTCTGAGTAACCTATTTTTCCTAAACATTTTATTTCTTTCCTATCTGCAGTCCCGGAATTTCTCCGTGTTCTACACCGTATGTTTTGACAGCATTAGGAGCTCCCAACAGGAGTTTTCTAATCCTGTTATAAACACTCGGGAATTTCTGGGCGTCGAGTTCTCCAAGAAGGTCTGCCAGAATCTTTACCAGTGGGATATGATACTTTGATTCCATCTGGTCTATGTTTGCAAAAGCATTGAGCATATTGACCGTACTGTACTCATTAACAGGGGTCAGCTTTCTCAGAATTTCTGCAAAGAGAACCCTGCCTTCTTCGGTCTGGAGTGATTTTTTCCGGTTGCGGGCAAAGCTTCCATAAAGGGCACGCTGGTCATTTGTCTGCTCGATTCTGAATGCGTCTGACCTTTCCATTTCCCTGACAAGTTCAACTGCGTCAGCACTGCTATTACTTCCTATTACAGAAAGGAAAGCTTCCCAGGCAACGAGATTTTTCTTTGACTCCGCTTCAAAGGCTCTCAGGACTTCAACTTTGTCGGGCGCCGAGCTGTTCAGGTATGCGGCAAATGCGCTCAGCTGGTCCGTTGCACAGGTTGCAGTCTCGAATTGTTGTTTTATCATTGCGTGAATCTCGGGAGTATCAAGAGTTGCAAGGATGCCAAGACAGACATTTTTGGCCTGCCTGTTCTTGATTACCCTTGCCGTCTCCTCAAGAGTTGAGTCCCTGGGAGTCGAGGCTTCTTCAAAGAAGCGGTAGGCGGAAATTACGGAGTTTACATATTTCCGGGCAACAGCTTTCAGGAGTTTCTGTTTAACCTCATAAAGCTCCTGGTACCTGTGGGCAAACTCTTCATCCTCAACGGACTCAAAAATGGTCAGGAACTGACCTCCTGCTTTTTCAAGAAGCTGCCGGTCATTGAGAAGCCTATAGTAAAGCTCGATAAAGTTTTCAGAAGGTCTTGATTCGGGGTTTTTAAGGAGCCTTAATTTTTCCCTGTCAACAAGGGTATAGAAAGCCGTAAACCTGCCTATAATATCTCTGTCTTTTCTTACCTGCATCATGAGCTCGTCGTGGCTTGCTTTGTATACAAGCTTCCCGTAGAAAGAATAGCCTCTATTAAGAGATAGGAAGGCTGGCATATCCACGTTTTCAATCACAATCTCTGCGGTTTCCCCGCTCACCCTTTCCAGGGTTTCGGCAAGATCATTTCCATTTTCGTCAACAAGGGCTGCCCTGAATGGGAATTCCCAGGGTTTTCCGCCGTCTGGGAATTTTTGTTTGAGGAAGAAGGTGAATTTCCTGGCAGCCCGGTCATATTCGGCTGAAACCTCGACTACAGGGAATTTTGTCTGTCTCAGCCAGGTTTCGGACATCTCCCTTAAGGGCTGCCCGCTTTCTTCTTCCATGGCTTCAATCCAGTCCTGGGTGGCTGCGTTAGAATGTTTGAACCTTTTAAAATACCTGTCCAGGCCCCTGACAAAGGTGTCCTTCCCTATAAGGGACTCTACCATGCGCACGTATTCCGGGGCTTTTACATAGGTGACTGCGGTAATCAGGTCATTTGGGTCATTGAAACCATCAGGAATTATTGGCATGGAAGCTGCTCCCGAATCCAGGGCAAAGGTTCCTGAAGCCGGTGCAAGCAGCTCAAGCACTCTGTCGAGCCTGTCGTAGTCCTCGCCAAAGAAAAAGGCATGATGCTGCTCTTCCACATGTACGGTCACGGCTTCGTTCAGCCAGATCTCAAACGGGCTTCTGCCGGTGACCTCGGACCCGTTCTGGTTATGGTGATATTCGTGCGCCTTTACCCGGATCATATATTCATAAGCCGGATCCGTCATCTGCGGGAAAGGCATTATGCGGTTTGTGGTAATCGTGGTGTTCCCGACATTTTCCATGCCTCCGAAATCCGAGTTCTGCATGCCGATTTCCCTGTAGACGGTGCCTGTATACCTGTATCCGGGATTGATAGTTTTGTTAAGTTTTGCAAGCCTCTCCCTGACCTTTTTAAGGTCTTCTTCCAGCGTGGATTCGGGCTTTGCCTCAAGTTTCATCTTCTCTCGTATGTGAACAAGATCCCAGAGTTCCCTCCTGACAGGCAGCTTCTCCTTATCGAACTGTTCAGGCCCTGTGAAAAGGTAAACCCACATAATCGCATCGTGCAGGATATCAAGCGCTTTTTCGGCTGCGGCTGCATCTGATGCAGGCGGCACGAGCAGTTCCAGCATGAAAGTGCCTCCGTCAGGATATTCAAACTCCCTTTTGAAGGTCGCATAAGTCCCAACCCCGAGGAAAAAGAGATAAGTCGCCATCGGCGTGACCGAGTTATCATATACGATTTTGTCCCGCCCGGGCTTCACAGTATGCCTCTCAACAGCTACATCCCCATTCGTTATCAGGTTCGTGTACCGTGAATCCGCAATTATGGTAGTTTTGTAAGTGCATTTTGCGGCCATATCGTCAATGCACGGCACAATCCTCTGGAACCCCCACTGCTGGCACTGCGTGATCTGCTGAGGGGGAGCCCCTGCCGGCGTTTCGTCATAGTAAAGCCCTTCAAGGATATTTTTGGTCGGCCTGCAAACCGTATCCGTAACAACTGCAACCTCGGTATGCGGTGGGATCTCTTCCCTGAAATTAATCTCAAGAATCGCATCATCCTTCCGGTATCTGTAAGAAACCTCGCACTGTATGCAGCTCACAGCCCGGATCTCAAGGTCCCTGCAGTTCAATTCCAGCTTCTCAATAGGTGCATCCTTTGTCCTTACCCTGAGCAAGGATCTCACATTGGTTCTGTCATCATAAACATCAAACTCCAAATTCATATGCAAAACGTCAACCGTAAGTTCCCCGAAATCTTCAGGGTAATATTTGCAAAGCCTACATTTCATAAAAATGTCACCGAATAAAATTATAAGAGTTATATTATAGGATAGAAAAGGGAGGGATGAGATTTAAAGGTGTAGTTTTGAAAAGGAAGAATTGTTTCGGCTTTATAAAAATATTTTGGAAATTATTTTGGAAATTATTTAGCAAATTATTATGTGTTATTATCTTACAAACTCAAAAAAGGATAAAAGAGGCAGCTATTTATTACTCAAAAATAATTAAAAATTAAAATAATTTTCAAGGCTTTTGGACTAAGATGGTATAGATGGGCAAAATTGAAAGGACTATCGAATTTGTCAAAGAATTGGCCAAGAATTTTGGGGCAAAAAATGAAGATGTTTTGAATGATTACATATTTAGGAATAACACAAAAGAAGATGCTCTCAATCAAGGTGGAGCGTTTTTTGGATTGATTTCCACAGAAGAAGAACCATCTGGTCCTTATCACGATTTATCTCTGGTCATCTTTCCAGATAGAGAAAATAGACCTTGGTTAATCTCACTTATCGTTGGCTCACTTGGATTTAAAAATGACTATGAACTCGCAAGCTTACCCGGCGTAAGAAGACTTTTTTCTTCAATTGTAAGTGAAAATGGTTTCTGCAAAACTTCCTTTTTAGATATAGAATCAAGCTTGCCAAAACAACTTACATCAAAGATTCCAAACTTAGGGAAAACTTTGAAGAATTATTCAAAACTTCAATTGGCTAGTGAAATTATTTGGGATCCTGAATCCGAAGCAGGTAAAAAAATCATAGCAGGATTTATCGCAGCTTATGCTCAATTGAGAAATTTTCCAGGAAATGCAGAACAAAGAAAAGTTGTCTCTAAAACAATATCTGAGATATCAAGAGTTAAAAACGTAAATGATGAAGAAGAAGCGTTAAGGCTTGTTTTGAAAAGAAAGTTCGTAATCCTTCAGGGTGCTCCTGGAACTGGAAAAACTAGATTAGCAAAGATAATTTCGAACAAGCTTAACGCAGAGACTTTCTTTACACAATTTCATGCAGAAACCAGTTACAGTGATTTTATATATGGTATAAAACCAAATTTAGAAGCTGGAGAGGTTACTTATATAGAGCAAAGGGGTATTTTTTATGAATCCTTGAAAAAGGCTAAAGAAAATCCTGAAAAAAAGGTTGTTTTGATTATTGATGAAATTAATCGGGCAAACTTGTCGAACATTTTAGGTCCAATTTTCTATCTTTTCGAATACCAGCTAGAAGAAAAAGAAGGGCTTATAGAGATTGACATCGGCGGCAATTATAAAGTAAACGCTATTCCTTCAAATTATTATGTAATCTCTACGATGAACACCGCCGATCGAAGCTTAGCTGTTGTTGATTTTGCATTAAGGCGAAGATTTGCCTGGTATACTTTAAAGCCTCATGTAATAAAAGTGATAGGCAAATATAAATTTTTCAAAGAAGATTTCTTGGCTTTTAGTGAGATCTTCAATTGGTATGCCAGTAGCGAAGAATTACCGTTGCAACCCGGTCAAGCCTATTTTATTGCTGAAACTGAAGAGGAAATGAAAGACAGGATAAAATACGAACTGCTTCCTCTTATTAGAGAATATCTTGCTGAAGGCATTTTAGTAAACGCAAAGGATGAGTTTGCCAAATATTTCTATGATCGAATAGGTGAGGTATTATTTGAATGAATTCTCAGGAGAACATCTTCCTTGAAATTTCTTGCCTTACTGAAAAATCACAGCCTATTTCAGGATTATTTCTTGCAAAAAAATGGTTTAAGAACGCTGATAGAAGATATTTAGCTGAAAACTTACAGAAATTCATTGATTACAATAGAAATAACTTTGATTTTCTTGAAGTAACTCCCATAATTGAAGGAAGTGGAAAAAGCGTCTCTTTAACTTTTAGGTCAGATTGCTTCATTGGCGCAATTCCACTTCGATCTCCAGATACTGGAAAGCAGATTGGAGATTTTGTGGTTAAGCCTCGATATACCTCTGCGACTGACCAGTTTTCAGAATATGTTGAACTCGTGAATTTGTTGGAATCTGAAATGCTTCCTGAATTCAAACATTCTATTCCTCTTTTGTCACAGAATAATCTGAGACCTCCTTTATATTTAGAAGCTATAAAGTTTGTAAACTTATTAGAAAAAGCAATAAAAACCAAATGGAACAAGTTTCAAAAAATCAAAAGAATATATAGGTATCCAAAATCTCAGGTTGATTGGAAAAAATACGTTGAAAAAGAGTTCGACCCCGAGAAAAGGTTGTTTTTTCCTTGTAATGATAATATTCTGAGTAAGTTTCACAGTGAGTTTTTTGAACTGAAATATGTTTACAGTATTGTAAGGGGAGAAATTACTTCATTTAAGACTCCTCTAAATATTAAATATCAATATCGTGAAGTTCTGACTTATTTGGATAATGCATTGTATTATTTTCCTGAAAAACAGACAAATGATTTGAAAATACATCTTTCAGATCCCATTCTTATTAAAAGATTAAAGGAGCAAGGAAACAAAATCCTGAAAAGAAACTTCGAAGAGACTACCTCATGGAAAATTGATTTTTCCCTCCTATTTGAAAAATATGTCCAATTCATATTCAATCAAATTTCTTTGGAAATTGGAGCAACCCAGTTAAACAATTACAAAATTAGATGCTCTTCACATTTTAGCCCACTCTGGAGCCTCAATTATTTAGAACCCGATATAGTGTTGATGAAAAATAACTTGGATATCGTGATAGATGCAAAATACAAATCTCACCTCTTCAATTTAAAAAGCACTACCGAACAGTTAAAAGAAGAACATCGAAAAGATGTACATCAATTGCTTGCGTATACTACATTTACTAAAAATAAAACTAAAGTTGGAATTTTATGCTATCCTTATAATGAACAATATATTTCAGAATTAGATTACATTTTCCCTTTTTCTAATACTAAAAGCAAGATCGTTTTATTGGGTATCCCTTTGAATAAATCTAAATTGAATGATCTGAAAAAATTAGTTCTTATATATCTTTCTGAAATTGAGCGAGAGTATTCAATTTAAAAGGACTTTTTCGCTTTTCATTTTTCTCAATTTTTGTATTTCTTATCGCTCTTACCTCGCTTCGCTCTTGCCATCTGAAAACCAGCATCAAGCTCAGAAGTATCCTGTCTCCTTCGTAAGTTATATATACCAGCTCCAATAAATAAGGATACTGTATAAAAGTCTCTAATTCGGAGCGTGTTTTTTCAGATAATGTTGCACCAGGGGATCAATGTAGAACTGAACCTTCAGATGCATCCATTGAAGTTTTCAGCTTTTTGTCTCGTTTTAAGGACTCCATAAGAGCCAGTCTATACGCTTTTGAGGAGAATCCTATTTAGTTTTTGAGCTGATTGAAAACTGCCGACGATAAGGCTTGATTCGAGTAAAAAACACAAAAACAAATAAAAACGAATTAAAGAAGATTAAAACAAAATTAAAACGAGCTAAATAAAGAGCATCTTTAGCACCTTTATTTGCGAGGCTTGAAACGAAATGTCAGAAGAATCCGATGATCCAGACAGTAGTGATCGTAGCAGTCGTCAGAAAATGTTCACAGTAACCGGAATGGTCCTGTGTGCTGTACAGTTTACTTTCTTCGTATGTATGATTTTAAAGTTTATCGAGATGGATTTCCTCGAGGGTTTTAAATTCATGCTGCTTGCTTATTCTTCAGCGTTCATTTACAGGAATCTGGAGAATTCCGGGAAAATTCCCAGTGTAGCCGAGAACTGATGACTGTGTGGCTTTAAAAACCACATTCTCTAGTAACTATCTGTTCTGAATTTTTCCTTTTTCCTATTTTTTATCTTTTGTCTTTTACCTTTGGCCGCTATTTGCTATTCTTTGAACTTTTTTCACTTCTGTTTTTCACTTTAAATTGGTAAGGATTTTTAAATACGTCTAAAGTAAAATTTTTAGTGATATTTTCTACTCAAATGAGGTAAAAGGTTATTAATTGTAAAAACGTAGGATACAAATAAGCCTCTGACACGAAAAAAAGAATTATTTGAATTTTTCGGGCCAGGAAGAAAGGCCTGATTAATAAGCCTGACTAATAAAATAGAAAAAGAAATATAGGATTATTTTTTAGTACCAGCAATAATTTTTCTATGGGATAAACATGGATTTGACTTTGCAGATTGATACCGATTACTCGCTTCAGGAAGCAAGCGAGATTATTCGCTCGGCTCTGGAACATGAGAAGCATCTTGCAAAATACAAGATAGATCGCTACGCCATGATCTGCGATGAATTTGAAGATCGGTACGACCTGATCTCTACCGAATTCATAAAAAAATTCGAGGGCGGTGAACTTATCGCTGAGGATAAATATCTTGAGTGGTATGCTGCAAAGCGAGGGCTTGATCACTGGAAGAAAAAGCTGGCTCTCCTCAAGGGCATCAGGATATAACTGCTCTAAAAGTTAATTGACAAACTTCTCAAAAATAAAAAATTCTCAAAAGCTCCTCAAAAACTGATCGGTAATTTATTAACAAAAAACCTAAGGTTTCTCAAAATTCAACTGCAATGCTAAATTTTGAATGTTTTGAATCACTGTAAGGCTAATTTAACCTCTAAATCTTAATCGGAGAAGGTTTATCTATAACATTTATTTATAAATGTATAAAATTAATGGAAATGTATTTATAACTGCCGTGCCATCTTCTCATGATAAGCTTTTTTGATGGTGGTTTGGATGGGCGCAAAAATCGGGTTAATGGAACTGGTCTTTCGGTCTGAGAGACGCAGAAACCTCCTGATTTTCCTCAAAGATGGGCCCAGATCCATAGATGAGATTCAGGAACATCTGTCTGTAGATTCTGTCTCTATCCTCCCCCAGCTTAAAAAACTTAAGGATAGAGAACTGGTCATACAGAAGGGTCACTCTTATGAGCTTTCCATTATGGGGAAGGCGATTGTGGATAGGATGTCTCCTCTTCTGGGTACTCTGGAAGTTCTCGAAGATAATTTTGATTACTGGTCACGACGGAGTTTCGAAGGAATCCCACAGATTTTACGAAGTCGAATTTGGGAGTTGAAAAACTGCAAAGTTATCCGTCCGGATCTGATCCATATGTTCGAACTGGACCCCCAGTTTGTGGAAAATCTTCTCCTTTCAAGGCAGGTTCTCAGTTTTGGTTCCTATTTCCATCCCTCACTTGTCTCTCTCTACCTGGAAATCGCAAAAAAAGAAGCCAAAATTTCTTTAATGCTGACCGAGCCTGTGTTAAAGAGGTTTAAAGCCGATTACAGCGAGGATTTTCAAACTCTGGTTCAGTTTGAACATGTCAACCTGTCTCTCTTTCCGAAAAACCCCAAACTTGCAGGCTTTACGGTTACAGATAGGTTCTTCCTGCTCACCATTCTTCCTCAAATAAAGTTTTTTGAGCATGAAAGCCTGTTTAGCTCCGAGCCTCAAGCTCTCAAATGGGGTGCCGACCTTTTTTCATATTTGCAAAAGGAAGCAGTTCCGGTTTCAGGTAAAACGAATTTAATAATTCGTTGATATTTTCCTTCTTCTGGAGTTAAAGACGCAGAAATGGTGAGTATCTAACAATTAGATTATCGTAAAAAGTGTTCTAAAAGCTTAAAATATTAGGATTCTCAAGTAGCAAACATGTCTAACTATTTTCCTTCAATAATTATTTAATGAAATAGGGGGCTAATATTGGTGGGGGTAGTTATGAGTTTCACGCTTAGTATAGAAACTAACTTTTCGCCTCAGGAAGTAACTGAGGCTATCCGCTCGGCTCTTGAGCACGAAAAGCACGTTGCCAGATACAAGATCAAACGTTATTCTTCGATCTGCAGGGAGTTCGAAACAAAATTTGGGTTCAGTTCTGCCGAGCTCCAGATAAAGCTCGAAACTTCCTGTGAAAATAAAGAAAGCAGTTTTTTCGACTGGTATGCAGCAAAAAGGGAACTGGACCACTGGAACAAAAGACTTGAAATCCTTTCAGGCATTTCTTTTTGAATGAGACTTTAAGGGTCCAGTTATTTTATTCGATGATTTCTCGGGACAATTTTGTCTTTCGAAGCTTTGCTTTTTGAAGGTTTTTTTGAACATTCCTATTTTTTGTGTAATTTACTTATTTTCTTTTGTACCTTGATTCCGAGCCTCGGTTTTCCTTGCTCTGTTAAAACCAGAACTGGCAAATTATTTATGTATGTATATAAGTATTAACAGGGTTAATCACTCTCCCTGATAGGAGTAATTGTACTTAATAACTAATTCGCTATCTTATCCATAGATGATATGAAAATTAATTCTCTTATCTCTGGCGATTTTGGGTATTAAGTCTCTGGTTGTAAAATATACTGAGGTGTTTAATATGGTCAAAAATATTCTAAAAAGTATGGTAGGAGAAGCTCTTATAGGCTCTGGTCCGGAAATTGCACATATAGATCTGGTTATTGGGCCTAGAGGAGGGCCAGTTGAAGCAGCATTTATGAATTCGCTTGCAATGCCCAGGCAGGGCCATACCCCACTTCTTGCAGTCCTGGAACCAAATCTCCAGCCCAAACCTGTGACTCTGCTTGTAAATAAGGTAACGATAAAAAACGTATCACAAGCTGCTCTTATGTTCGGGCCGGCTCAGGCTGCAGTCGCAAAGGCTGTCATGGATTCCGTGGCTGATGGTGTGCTCCCTGAAGAACAGGCTGATGACACTTTTATTATTGTTTCCGTATTTATTGAATGGGACGCAAAAGACAAAGACAAAGTTTACGAATTTAACTATGAAGCAACAAAGCTTGCAATAGCAAGAGCCATGGAAGGCAAACCGACTGTCGAAGAAGCGCTTGCTAAAAAAGATTCAGCAAAACATCCGTTTGCCTGAGTTATGGTTCAGCGCAGTTTAAACTTCAAGAGCAATTTACTTCGGGTTGAAACCTGACTTCTTAAATTGCTGACAGGTGGAATCTCATAGCTTCTTATTCACTCTAAAGAGGGATTCTGCCTGCAATCTTGTCTAAATAATCCCTGCATATTTTAAATAGGATACCTGCAATACTTCTTCAGCCTTTCGGATTCCCTGTACGGTACAGAACTCGGACCCGGTACGGACTTGCAGTATCTATGGGCTTCAGTATCCTGAGCAACTGATCTTTTCAGGGTAAATAATATCCGATATACACAGTACATTATACTTCTCTATTTCAACGACAGGTTCTAATGCTGCATTTCCAGCCTGAATCCTCTATATGCGTCTCCCAGGAGCTGGAAATATTGTAAGGAATAGGGACTCGATTTTTAGGAAAATAAAGTCAGAAAAATCATAGTCTTAGCTTAGAATTCTAAAATGCTAATATATTCAGTTGACTGAGCGCTGAATCTGCTATATTTTTTAGTTAACTATAGTCAGAAAGTATAAATTATTACAAATTTATATTAATTATATATCGGAAAAGAACAATTGCAATAGGTTGATACCTTGTTTTTTCCAAATGGGGCAATTTCTTTTCTCATTTTTTCTTTTCTGGGGCAATTGTATCTCTCAAAGAATATCTTCCTTCCAAAATTATTTTCTGCTTCTTGCTTTTAATTTCTTGATTTCTCTGAATCTTCCTCTTAAGTATGAAGCTGCCAGATGACCTGACATCATATTATATAATAGCAGGATGGCTTTTTCTTTCCAGGTTTTATAGCATTAGTTATACTCGCAATATTATATTGCCAGAATCTTTCCTCTACTCTATAAATATATTGTCTCTGTGGATTGGATAAGTTCAGGATCACATTTAGGAACAGGTTCAGAAACAGGTTTTTGTTTTTTCTTTGATTTCTTTGCTGAGAAAATTCTCGCGGGGACTAAAATTTATGAGTTATGATTATTTTTGCAGGTTTTATTCTTTTCAGGTTTTTCCGGCCTAAATGAGGATCGGAACGGAAATCGAAGACTGAATTACTGCGTAAAAAATAAAAGCGCGGGTAGATAAATATTTATAATAAGTATAAGTAGTTTATATTGAGGTAAAAAATAAGAACTTTACAGTGGGGGAATTACATATATGAAGATTAGAGTAGTTAGTTCCAGAGAGGAAATATTCACTCTCAATCCTAATGAACGTGTTGTTCATCTGGCCTTCAGGCCATCGAACAAGGACATTTTTGCACTCGTTGAGACCTGCCCAAAAATTGAGGTAATTCAATTGCCCAAATCTTACAGGCGCACAGTTTCTAAATCTATAGAAATGTTCCTTGAGATGCAGAGGATCCAACTTATCGAAGGCGATGTCTGGGGCCACAGAAAGGACATTAATGAATATTACAGTATTCCTTCCTCGGTCATTGAGAAAATAAGGGAACTAAAATCGGAGGGGACACCTGCTGAGAGAATTGAAGAAAAGGTCGCAAGGGAAAGCAAACTCAATCCTGAAATGGTCGCTTATATCCTGACCAAGGAAGCTTCTGCCTGAACAGGTATCAGGTCAGGAATTTCCACTGAATTCTTGAGTGCAGGTGAAGCCATATAAATAGTATCAAATCTTTGAGAATATCCTCTATTATCCAGATTCCAGCTTAAACATTAAATTTAAGGAGCCTGAGAAGGCCCCCTGATCCTGGGCAGTAGCGTGAGCTATCCAGGGCAGGGAGACTTCTCATGTTTTTTAACTAGCATTTGTTTTGTTTCACTTCTTTTATGTAATTAGTTATTTTTTATTTACTCTTTATTTTCTGTTCAATTCTCTTATCAAAACGCAACAATTTTTTATATCAAAACACAGCGTGGAAAAAATTATTCAGTATTTTAAATATATCTATTTATTTAATAAAATAATTTAAATGAAAAAGTCGGAAACAGTAGTAACTTATATACCTTTGATGGCTCTAACCTCTTTAGCCACATAAAACTCGATAGGAGACTGAAGGGTTGCAATTAGAACTTCTAGAGTTGATTTTTCTTTCCGACAAGCGAAAGCAGTTATTGCTCTTTCTGAAAGACGGGCCGAAAACTATAGACGAGATCAAGGAAGCCCTTGAAGTAACGTCCACTGCCATTTTGCCTCAGATAAAAAAATTAAAAGAAAAATCCCTGGTTGTTCAGGAAGACAAAAACTACAACCTCTCGCTTATAGGAAAAGTCCTTGCTGAAAAGATGCAGCCTCTTGTCAGCGTAATTGACGTATTTGAGGATAACTTTGACTACTGGGCTGAAAGAGATTTTCAAGGAATTCCTCCTTCTTTCCGAAGTCGGCTTGGAGAGCTCAGAAAGTGTAAATTGATTCAGCCCAACCTGGACAGGATGTTCGAGCTCGATCCGGAGATAGTTGAAGACCTCTCTAAATCGAGTAGTATTCTTGAATGCATAGCTTATTTTGATCCCTCACTTATTTCTATATGCCAGGAACTTGTCAGAGGTGAAGTCAAGCTCTCCTTTCTTATGTCCGGACCTGTTTTTGAGCACTATTCTAAGGATTACCTTGAAGACTTTCGGAATATGCTGGCCTTCGAAAACGTGAAGTTTTTCCTGTACTCGGGAGAACTAAAGATCGCAAATCTTACCGTAACCGACCGATTTGTCATGATTTCCCTTTTCCCTAAAAGTCAGAAACATTTCGATAGAGAAAGCCTGATCAGTTATGAACCTTCAGCTCTCAAGTTTGGAAATGAGCTTTTTGATGAGTTACTCAGGAACTCTACCCGGATTACCCAAACACCACACGAATAAATCAAGCTTTTAAAAATAATTGCTTGCAAACCTTTTGAAAAAAGGCTTGAGCGCAAACCTTTTCAAAAAAGGTTTGATCGAAAATCCCTTGCAACGTTTGAGTTTGAGAACCTTAACCCCAAACCCTATCGGCGTGATCAACCGGCGCAACGGTTGCAGCTCAACTATAATAATGAAGAATAATGAAGACACTGAGTTGGGCTAAGAGGGCTGATTTATGGGTAAGAGAAGTTATTTTCATTTGACGAAAAGGACTAATTTACGTTATGACTTTTCGTTCTGTAGCTGGTTATTAAGCTCTGGATGAGTTTTTTACCCAGCTGGTTTCATAAATAAGATAGAGAACAAGTCGAGAGGGTGAACACAGGTCTGAAGGGCTCAGATGACAAGATGATCAATTCTACCGGGCCAGAGCGATATGCATGCCAGCAAGAACGATGCGGAGATATTCACTGGTTTATTATCAGGGCTTTTATGCCGGAAAGCAGAACTAAATAGTTATCTTCATTAAGCCTCTGCTTTTCGAAAATAAAGTAGCCGGAAGCTCACAGATCGCATATAAGCTTTTTACTTCCAAAGCTTAGACCCCTGTAAGAAATTCAGCTAGCTCTTCACAAGTTCTCCGGAATTTTAAGAATTTCAGGAATAGTGGATTTAAGGCCTGAAGAAATATAAAAAGAGGAAGGACGAGACCTTCCGAAAACAAAATTTTTAAATAACTATCGGAAGCTCAGTCCACTATCCCGCCTGTATTTGCAGAGTGGACGGAACGCTGGTACCTGGCAAGGTAACCTGTAACTTCCTTTTTTGGAGGGACGAAGGCTGCCTTCCGCTGCTTAAGCTCTTCTTCTGAGACTTTAAGGTTCAGAACTCTTTCAGGAATATTAATTTCTATCATATCCCCATCTTTTACCAGAGCAATTGGCCCTCCTTCACTGGCTTCAGGAGAGATGTGACCTATACACGGTCCACGAGTACCTCCAGAAAAGCGTCCATCAGTTATCAGAGCCACAGATTCCAGCAGGCCCATGCCTCCGATTGCAGCTGTAGCTGCAAGCATTTCCCTCATGCCAGGGCCGCCTTTCGGGCCTTCGTAGCGGATAACTACAATATCTCCGGGTTTTACATTGCCTGCAAGGATACTTTCCATAGCATCTTCTTCGCAGTCATAAACTTTGGCAGGACCTGTATAAACGCGCATTTTAGGATCTACGGCTGCTTGTTTCACAACCGAACCGTCAGGGGCAAGATTGCCTTTAAGGACTGCAATTCCTCCTTCGGCATGAATGGGCTTTTCGAGAGTTGCAATTATCTCTTTATTTAGCTTCGGGTTAACAATATCAAACTCGTTCAGGTTTTCCCCGATAGTTTTGCCATTTACTGTAGGCTGATCTAGGTGGAGTTTGGAGGAAAGCCTCTGCATGACTGCCTGAACTCCGCCTGCCCTGTCAAAATGCAGCATGAAATTAGGGCCTCCTGGACGCAGGGAAATCAGATGGGGTGTTGTCCTGCTCAGCTCGTCAAATTTCTCAAGGGGAAGATTCAGCCCGAATTCGTGGGCAAGGGCAGGAAGGTGCAGAGTGGTATTTGTGCTTCCCCCGACTGCCATATCTACCATTATGGCATTTTCAAGGGATTTGAAACTGACAATCTTCCTGGGAGTCAGGTTTTCTCGAACCATCTCAACTATGCGTTCACCGGATTCCTTGGCAATGCGAACTTTTTTTGCATCCACTGCGTGGGCAGTTGCACAGCCCGGAAGGCTCAGACCAAGGGCTTCAGTTATGCAGGCCATGGTGTTTGCGGTAAACATCCCTGCACAGGATCCAGCTCCTGCACAGGACAGATTTTCAAGTCTTTTAAGGTCAACTTCTGAGAGCTTGCCTGCACTATAAGCTCCCACTCCTTCGAAAACCGAGATAAGGTCAGTGTATTTATCATCCACATAACCTGGAAGCATAGGCCCTCCGGTTACAACAATTGCAGGGATATCAAGTCTGCCTGCTGCCATAAGGTGACCTGGCACGATCTTGTCACAGGAAGGGATAAGGACAATGCCGTCAAACTGATGGGCTTTAACCATAAGTTCTATTGTATCCTCAATAACCTCTCTACTGGGGAGGGAGTATTTCATACCCTCATGTCCCATTGCGATTCCGTCGCAGACCCCTATAGTATGAAACTCAAAAGGAACTCCCCCGGCGTTCCTGATTCCAGCTTTCACAGCCTCAGCAAGTTTATTCAGATGAATATGCCCAGGAATTATGTCATTCCAGGAATTGACGACTGCGATGAACGGCTTCCTCATCTCGGAATCTGTGACCCCGGTCGCTTTCAGAAGTGAACGGTTGGGAGCACGTTCCGGTCCTTCTTTGATAATAGCGCTTCTCATAACAAATCTCCATAAAGTTTCATAGTGAGAGTTAAGTATAATGTATAGATAGGAAAAAACCTCATAGTATAAACAGGTTGGGGAAGAAAGACTTGTAAAAAAGGAAGGGGAAGGTGCTGAAAACTTCGGAGAAAAAGAACAGGAAGCTGGCTAAAAAGATAGTTAATCAATTGCAATGCGGCTGGAATAAAAAACTGGCCTGAAAGATATGAATAAAGAGTTTAATGAAAAAACTTGACTTTGAATGATGTAGACCAGAATCGGATAAAAATCCATGTCTGAGCCATAAAAACCCACACAATTTGCGCAAAAAGGCAATTTAATATAATAGATCCAAATATTTATATAACCAATCCGATTTTTGCATCAATAGCATAGTGAACGGGCCTGCTCTGGACCACATCTACAAGATCACACCCGAACAAACAAATCACAAAAATTAACCATCAGAGGATTATACCCGTTCACGATTCATTCAATTTTTCCATTTGAATACTTTTAATTATTTTTAAAATATAATTCTGGAACCGCCTCCGACTCTCCAGAGCCTGAATTATTATTCGTGGATAAAACAAACTATTTTTATTTATTGATCGGATCCAGAATTTTTATCCTTAGTTCTTCGTCTCAGAAAAATAGGCATTAAAGCTAAAATTGTATCTCAAAGGCGAAGGCTCTTGACGTCACGTGATACTGTTTTTTCCAATACCGCCCTTCACTGGATAAATCCCTAAAAGAGATCATAACAAAAAAGGCAAATTAAGGAGCTGAAGTAGGGTTTCCCTCATACCCTACAGCAGATCCTTGGTGGAGGTTTTATGTTGTTTCAAATTTTTTGCCATTTTTAGATTTTGCCATTTTTTCTTGTACTCCATATTTACAGGTTTACTGGATACTGTATCATCTTCTAGAAATCCACTTTAGCTTCATGTTTGCCGATAAAAATCTTTTTTGAAATATTTAATTTTGCTGTATCGGATTAGTAATGGGGTTCATGATAGACATCCAGATTTTAGAGACTATCTCTGGCGGTATAATAACGGAAGTGTAACACCAGGGTCCCTCTAGTTGCAGACGTATACCTACCACCAAGGAGTACGGATTCTTATTACCTTCTATTTATTATATATATTTTTCCCTAAAGGCGCTAAAACAAAATTCGACATATAAAGCCGAATATTCGGGAGCTAAAAAATTAATTTATTTATATTTATCGCTTGTAGTATCAATAAAAACATGAATAAAAAAGACAGTGATCAAAAACACTGATGTATGATAAAAATAAAATTATATAAATGAAATATGGATGAAAAAGTAAGAACATCGAAGCAAAGAGGAACATTAAGAGCCCAGTGAAGGTGATTGTAGAAATGGATGGGGGTTCTGAGGACTATGAAGCTTTAAATTTAAACTTCCAGACCGCAGGCAGTAAAAACAACGTAAGAGGAGAATCTCTCCACGCAGCTCTGGAAAAAGAAGAAACTCTCAGAATGATGATCAATAACAGTCATGTAGTGCTCTTTCTCTGGAAAAACGAAGATAAATGGCCCGTAGAGTTTGTCTCCGAAAACGTGGCGAAATTAGGATATGCGGTAGAATATTTCACTTCTGGCAAGATAATGTATAAAGATCTAATATACTCCAGTGATCTTAAAGAGGTTGAAGAGGAATTTGAGAAAAAAGTAAAAAGTGGGGCTTCTGCGTTCAGCATGGAGTACAGGATTATAACAAAAACAGGAGATATTCGATGGATAAACGAAAGGACCTTTATCCAGAGAGATACAGGCGGAAAGGTCACACACTTCCAGGGAGTGATGCTCGATATCACCAGGCGGAAGAAAGGCGAAGAAGAACTGGAAAAAACTCTTAAGATGCAGAAAGTGTTGACTACAGCAGTCAATAATAGTCCGGCAGTGATCTTTCTCTGGAGGAATGAGAAGTATTGGCCTGCGATTTTTGTATCGGATAACGTGGTACAGTTTGGATATACTGTTGATGACTTTCTGTCACAGACAATTCAGTACGGAAGAATCATACACCCTGATGACCTTAAAAGAGTAGAAGAGGAGCTTGGCAGGAGCATTCAGAAAGGTGAGGTAAGCTTCAACTCTGAGTACAGGATTTTTACAAAAGCCGGAGATATGTTGTGGGTAAACGAGAGAACATTTATCCAGAGAGATATAGACGGGAAAGTAGCCTGCTTTCAAGGAATAGTACTGGATATAACCCGCAGAAAGAAAGTTGAAAAAGCCCTGAGGAAATCGCTAAAAACGCAGAAAATGCTGAAAAGTATAATCAATAAAAGTCCGGCAGTAGCTTTTCTAAGAAAAAATATAGAAAATTTGCCTGCAGATTTAGAAAACTGGCCTGTAGATTATATTTCCGAAAACGTAATGTAGTTTGGGTACTCAGTAGAAGACTTTCTTTCCGGAAAAGTACTTTATGGGAACATAATCCATAGAGAAGATATTCAAGCAGTGGTCGAAAGTCTGGCACGCTCAGTAAGAGAAGGATATGATTCCTTCGAGATGGAATATAGAATTATTACAGGAGACGGCAGTATACGCTGGGTCGAAGATCGAACATTTATTCAGCGAGACCATAAAGGCAAAGTTACTCATTTTCAGGGAATAATTATCGATGTCACCGGGAGAAAAGAGGCTGAAAAAATGCTCGAAATCCAGAGAGAGCTGGGAGTATCCCTCAGCACTACCTGGAATCTTCAGACCATGCTTACTCAGATTCTTGATGCCTGCCTGAAGATAGAAGAGATAGATGCTGCAGGCATATACTTGAAAGACGAACTCCTGGACCAGATTAATCTGGTTGCACACCGGGGACTTTCTCCTGAATTCGTGAAAAGTATTTCAATATATAGGGCAGATTCCCCTGAAGTTCGGCAGATCTGGACTGAAAAGCCGGTCTACAGGATGGATTTTTTTGCAGATAAGATGGTGGATTTAATCAGGAAGGAAAGAATTACTGCAGTAGCCGTGATTCCTATGAAGCACAGAGGGGAAATTATAGGTAGCCTTAACTTTGCTTCTCATACCACAGACAGGATTCCCCAGAACGTACGTAGTTTTCTTGAGAGCGTGGCCTTTCAGGTAGTGAACTATATAGCTCCTCTCCGTATTGTGGCAGACCTTGGATAACATTTTTTCATACGTAAAGTCAACCTAACCCTGACGAAACCCTTATTTAAAGTAATTTTTATAATTAATACAGGATTGAAAAGTGAGAAGACCTCAGGTCTCGCCTTGTTTTCCGGTTTTTGGAAAATATACAAACCTGTTTTGATCACTTTTTGTCCGTTTCTGGCGTTAACATAAAATCTTACACAGGATGGGGGATAAGATTGAGAGCAATAGTAGTCTATCTCAGTACTTCGGGGAATACGAAAGTTATGGCAGAGGCAATAGCTAGTGGAATTGAATCAAAGCATGTGGATGCAAAAGCTGTTAGCTTTTATGACGTAAAAATCGAGGATCTTAACGAAGCCGATGCAATTGCAGTCGGTTCATCAACATTTTACTACAGGATGCTTCAGCCCATGGAAAAATTCATGGATGAGACTCTCGCTTCCACAAACCCAAAAGGAAAATTAGGAGCTGCTTTCGGGTCGTACGGATGGAGCGGAGAAGCTCCTATACTGATAGCCGAAAAAATGCGAGACATGGGAATGATTGTCATAGATCCCGTACTTAGGATACTGCACAAGCCCACAGATAAGGACGTGCAGGAGTGCAAAAGGCTTGGTGTCGACATTGCCGAAAAGCTAAAGCGTAGAAGCAGCAAAACCCCACAACCACAGGGAGCACCGAGTTAACCTTAGTTTTGAGCGCAACCGTTGCGCCGGTTGATCACGCCGATAGGGTTTGGAGTTAAGGTTCTCAAACTCAAACGTTGCAAGGGATTTTCGATCAAGCCTTTTTTGAAAAGGCTTGCGATCACGCCCGCTGGGGACCCGAAACAAAACCCGGTAAATCAACCTTCTGGAGAGAGTTGAAATGTAACCTTACTTGCCAATAATTCAGCTCTCTTTACTTAGCTAAGTATCTTCATTATAATTCAGTCCTCTTGAGCGAACAAAGTGAGCAAATAGGGCCACATGCTGTTGCGATTACATCGCAACTCCCAGAAAATCTCCAATTTTCTGTAATTCCGATGCGCGATTCGGGCCGTCTTCCCGAGGCGGGACTCGGGAATTATACAAGCAGGTTTACAGGATGCCGGGAAGCAGGCTCTATGTCGAGGTCGGCTACAGCTTCAGAAATCATTATATCGCTCATGGCAGCCATAGGAAATACATATGGGGCATACTCGATAGGCCCATAAAGAATGAAATCTCCGGCTGCTGCCTGCTGCAAGCAGGTTGACCCGACATCGCAGATTTTGTAGAGGACAGGGTCTTTCTCTCTTTTCTTATTCAGCCAGTTCCAAGCCGAGGGTGCATTATGGATTCCCGAGCCTGTCGGATGCCCCCATTTTGCTTTTGCGGTAATCGTCATCCTGAGGGCTACACCTGCCCCGTTTCCCATAGGAGTAATGCTTGGATCTATAAGCTTGTTAACTATTCCACAGCTGTCTGCAATTGAAAGTAATCCTTCTTCCAGAAGGCCTGCTCCATTTTCCAGCAATTCCATCCTGCCCTGCAGGGATGAGTCTGTTGCATTGAAGCCAAGGATTATCGAGCTGTCAATATCGGATAAAGCAAGAGTTTCAATTTCCGAAGCATTTATGCTCATGTTTATGGAGTTATAGATTGCTTTGTCTGCAAGCCCAATCTCGCTGACATATTCAGCAGCATGGGAACGCACGGTTCCTTCGGGAGAGTCGATAAGAAAAGGAGCTTCTGAAATTTCGGCCACAAAGTCAATGTAACGGGTGATGCTTTCAGGAGTAGTACCGAAAATGTGGATTATATGCGGGTTTCCTGTTTCTTCCGCATTTGTTTCCTGCAAATTTATCAGTTTTTCGGCAGCAGCCCGATCAAACAGACCTCTTGCAGAGTCTTCTACGATTCCATGCTTATCATAAAAAATAGTTCCTGCAAGCACGGTCGGGAGCTCTCCTGGCTGTCCGCCGACCTTCACTCCTGCGATGTTAACGATTTCCTGTTCTTTCTGAAATTTAAACATTTTTATACCCTCCGAATCTACAGGCTAGTCTTTTGTTTCAAAATATGATAATGTACTCTCGAAGTAAGTCTCTTAATTGAAAATTAGAAATCTTTTGCCTGGCAGACAACTCCTGCAGCTGCGTCCATGACAAATTCTTCGGAGATTATTATGTCACCTGAAAGAGGGACTGCGAAAGTAGATCGTCTTTTCTTCTGGGAAGTTGCCACAAAAGGTTCATCCGGGTAAACTTCTCCTTGGTCCTTATATCTTTTCACAATTTTTATTATTTCATCGGGGTCCGTCAGTCCTATCCTGTCAAGAAGCACTACCTGCTGCTGGAAGCGTTTGATTGCCGCTTTGGATATATTTTCTATGAAAGGGATGGCTCCCTTAGAGCCAAGGATTCTGCCTTTTTCGTCAACTCCGTTTGCATGAATTGCAAGCAGGGAATGACCTGCCAGGTGCCCCCTTGATTCCATCCCACAGACAAGGATATATCTGATATTAGAATTTGAGATGATATTTACGATTATTTTTTCGACTCCCAGATTTTCGGTTTTTGAGCTTCCCCAGAGAGCCGCTTCAGGTGAGGAATTTATCTGGCTCGCAAGAGTTACCACTGCAATCCGGGATCTCGGATTCCCTACGGTATAGTCGCCTTTTACTATCGGCCATGTCTCCGCAACGGTTTTCAATAAATCACCTTTTGTCTTTCCTTATTCAGATGAGACAGTGCACTTGCAAGCATTATGGCTTTCGTAAAATGTCCGCCTACCCTTGATGTATCTACAAAAACGTAATCATCCATAAGCACCGGAGCTCCAAGCCCGTCACCCCCGCCCAGGAAAGCAATTGTCCTGAAGATAAGGTTTCCCGAGATTCCGTCAGGGGCAACGATAAAGTTCGATTCTTTTATGGCATCTTCAATAAGAATTGTATAATGCTTAGCATTGATTCCAAGTTCAACAGCCCGCCTTGTCACGAATTCTCCATCTGCAAGAGTCCTGTCTACACGTTTGTTCCTTCCCACATCTCCAATTCTGCCGCCGGAAAGTACGCCGACCTTAGGCTCTATTCCGAATCTCCTTATGTGTTCGGCACCGAGCGTTATCATCCTGAGTTTGTCTGAAATGGTGTTTCCCTCGTCGATTCCTACAGGGGCGAGAAAGAAAGGTGTCCCATCAACCGTGAGGAGCAGGGCAAGCCGGCAGATTCTTTTCTTGCCTAAAGCCTCTTTGAGGTGTGCCAGGGCACCCGATGCCTTTGCAGTGCCTCTTATCACTGCATCGACTTTTCTTGAAACCATAAGTTCCGCAAGAATCTTTTCAGGCTCATCTGTGTCCACTACCTCGAGTTCTGTGCCGACCTTATCAATTTCCTTCTTAATCCCCACCAGGACGACTTGTGCATATCCCAGTTCCTGGGCTTTCCAGGCGCTCTCAAGCATTTTGGGGTTCGGATCCCTTATTCCCATAGCTACTCTGGCCCGATTCACCCTGGCCCTCACTTCGATAGCCTCAAGGAGGGCATCCATACTATTCTTTTCCATATCCATCCTAACTATTGTGTAAGATTTTAAGTAGTTCAAAGAAGTACAAACACGATCATTAATTAATTTTGTCCCCCGAGTCCCGAAAGCCTTTTTTGAAAAGGCTTGAGCGCAAACCTTTTCAAAAAAGGTTTGATCGAAAACGAAAAACAGCGCAACATTTGAGTTTGAGAACCTTAACTCCAAACCCTATCGGCGTGATCANNTGATCAACCGGCGCAACGGTTGTGGTGCAACGGTTGCGCTCAAGAAGGCTGAATTATGGGTAAGAAAAGCTACATTTTCAACTCACTTCAAGAGTATAGTCAAATTTATTTTTTTGTGCTAATGGTTGATTATAAGTATTGGTGGGCTAAAATCAAGGAGAGTGCTGGTAATTGGGAAGAAAGGGGATAAGAGTGCAGTTTTTCTTCCCGAGTTTGTTCTGGTGTTTGGAGGTATTCTTTTTATGAAGCAAAAAGACTTTAACACGTATCGAAGTGTAAAGTTTGTGTTTTCATTTAAAAATCGATAGTAGTGGATCAGATATTAAAAATTTTTATATAGTAAAATTATTACTATGTATAGGGTTAAGAATGAGTTCTTTTTTTATTGGTATGGTTTAAGATGACGTTGGCAATTGAATGGGCTGAGAAATACCGCCCCCAGACCCTGAAAGATATTGTAGGGAACAAGAAGGCGGTGCAGGATTTGCGGACCTGGGCTGAGAAGTGGCTTTCAGGCATTCCCGAGAGAAGGGCAGTGATCCTTCACGGACCTGCAGGGATAGGGAAGACCTCTACTGCCCATGCTCTTGCCTTTGATCTGGGCTGGGAAGTAATAGAACTCAATGCAAGCGACCAGAGAACTGCTGGTGTTATCGAAAAGGTTGCGGGATCGGCAGCTTCAATGAATACTCTTTTTGGAGAAAAGCGCCTGATTATCCTAGACGAAGCGGATAATCTTCACGGGACTGCTGACAGGGGTGGAATGCGGGCTATTGCAGGAATTATAAAGAGCACGTTTCAACCGATAGTGCTGATTGCAAACGATATTTATGGGTTGACTCCTACTATCCGGAACCTCTGTCTGGAAATAAAGTTTGGGTCCATACAGAGTCGCTCTATGGTTCCTGCTTTGAAGAAAGTATGCGAGAGCGAGGGAGTTTTATGCAGCCTTGATGCAGTCCAGCAAATCGCTGAAGGGGCGGGAGGCGATTTAAGAAGTGCAATCAATGATCTTCAGGCTGCGGCTACCGGAAGGAAAGCTCTGGAAGTTGAGGATATCAGCACTTCTGGCAGGGATGTCAAGGAAAATATCTTCAAGGCAATGCAGAGAATCTTCAAGAGCACGGACTGTAAAAAGGCTCTTGAAGCTGCTCGCGGGCTTGACGAAAGTCCTGAAGACCTTGTACACTGGATCGATGAAAATCTGCCTGTCCAGTATGCCTCTAAGGATGGGAATCTTGAGGATATAAAGACCGGCTTTAGTTATCTCTCCAGGGCTGATCTCTACCTTGGGCGCGTAAAAAAACGCCAGAACTATAGGATGTGGAGGTATGCCAGCATGCTGATGGTCTGTGGAGCTTCAGTCTCAAAAACAAGACCCTATCCCGGATTTATCAAGTACCAGCCGCCTTCTCTCTGGAAGAGAATGGGACAGATACGTTCGAAGCGAGACCTCAGGGATAATATAGCTTCTAAAATCGGAGAACACAGCTTCGAATCCATGCGTTATTCAAGAAACAATCTGCTGGAGCTTTACTCTCGCATGTTAAAGAACGAAGAATCTGCGATTGAAATTACTGCAGGCCTCGGGCTTGAACTTGAAGAATTGATATATCTCTCGGGAAGCACAAAAGCCAGCAAAAAGCTACAGAAAATTTACGACAGAGCGCAGGAACTCCTTCTTGAAGGGAAAGAAGAATCCGATGAAACGGATTTTTTCAGGGTTCCTGCTGCTTCCTCAGGCGATAGTAAAGAGGGCCTTTATGGCTTTTTGGTTAAGATTCCCAAGGAAAACGCTGGGAAACCTTCTGAGAAGCTCGAAGTTCCCGACTCTGAGACTTCCCAGGGCAGGCAGAAGACTCTTAACTTTGGTTTTGATATTTCACCTGAGATTTTTCCAGAAACTACGAATTCGGGAAATAGTACTTCTTTGGAAAATAATACTTCCGATATCATTACACCTGATAATCTTACCACAGTTACCCTTATGCCGGAGCGGTATCGAGCAGAGGTTGACGGGATCGAGCTCACACCTGATAGTTTAATTTCCAATTCCCCTGAACGCGATAATCTTAATGTTAAGAATTCTTACTCTCTGCCTGAATCTTTTGAGAAGGAAGTTTTTTCTGGCTCTGAACCGATAGAATGTAGCATCTCTCCTAAATTATCCAAGCCCAAGGAATCTGTAAACCGCAAGCCAATTATCAAAAAAGTTTCTGACAAGTCTGAAAATTCTGAGGTCAAGGTCAGCGAAACTCCTAAAAAAGCCGAATCGAAAACGCAAAAAACGCTTTTCGATTTCTAATTTCTCAACTTTATTAACTTTTTAAATCTTCTTTAGCTTTCTTTCCTTTTGTTAAGAGACGAACTAATTTTTTTCCAAACTACTGTACTATATGCATCATATCAATTTTCCACATATGTGAAATTGATGAGAAGGAAATTGAGGTGCAAAACTAGAGGAGTTAGTATAAATTAATAGAAAAATTTTCTGAACTGCAGAAAACAGTTAAAACGAATAGAGAAAAATTTGTGAGCGGGTTGGAGAGTTTGGGGAATAGTTGGGGGAAATAGTTGGGGGATATAGTTTTGGGGTTATACTATGGAAAAGAGACCCGCTCACTCGACATGAATATTTGTTCATCTTATAAATAGCTTTTCATTTCTATATTTTATATTTTATAATTCAAAATTTATACTTATATCTTTTTCATTTAGTTATAAATTTTACTTTCGGAATTAAAAGCCGATAATAATTATTGGGTAGAGTTAAGATCTGAGCCTATACTAAATCCCTTTTTCTCAATAATTTAAGACTTACAAGTCGCCTTCTAAATGAGTTTCCAGAACAATTTTCGTGATCAGAATCCCCAATTATTTTTTTTCTAGTGCTATATATAGGAACAGATATAATTGTGTATAGAACAGATAATTTTGAGTCTTGGGATTTGCTCCCTAAATATATATTTCTATTTTGATGAGAATTGGATGAGCGGGTTGGGGAATATGAATTGGGGTATTGGGGTGTTGGGGTTATCATTTAAAAGAGAGACCCGCTCACAAATTACACCATGCTAATCTCATATAAATATATTTTGTTCAGCCTTTTTACCCATCCAAAATTACGTCCGATCGGAATATCACGGAGTGCTTTTGGTTTTTAAAAATGGGCTTTCTCTTAATTTTCTTTTTTGTCTGTAAATAAAAAATTAGCTTTCAGAATGATGTGTGATATTTCTTTCGTGTGTAAAAGCCTCATTTATTGAGATAAAAACTTTGGTGCAAAAATAATCTCTAGTTCATTGTAATCAAAGAGTATCACCTATTATAGTAAGGGTTTTCACTTAGTGTAATAACCGTGTCATGTGGTGTAATAACAGCTTGATTTGGTGTAATGAAAATTTTATTTGGTGAATAAGAATCTTATTTAATGCAGCAACTGATTTTCAGATCAGCCCTGAGATTCTCTCCTAACAAAAGAGATATATATAACTAGTGACATTTTGGTCTTGCACTTAGAGCGATTCTGCAAATGTAGGCAAAATGGGCTCGTGGTCTAGTCGGTCATGACATCGCCTTTACACGGCGGGGATCCTGAGTTCGAATCTCAGCGGGCCCATTCTCTTTATTTTCCTTGTTTTCCAATTTAGAAGTTTTATAAACTTCCTTTTCTAATGCTTCAATTCTTGCTTCAAGGTCATATTTAAATTTGCCTATATATCTTATTTTATAGTAACTCACATTTTCATTGTCTAGAAGGGAATCATTTATAAAGCAAATTTGATTGGTCATAGATTATTCATAAAAATAAATATCATTTTAAAAAATTTTAAAAACTTACTTATAGCACATAGTTATGCCTATTTGAATAATTAGACCAATATTGTTAGTGCAGACTTGTATCGTACCTCACTGCTACTATTTCCTAAGTTAAAAAAATGTTAGTCTGCATCGTTATTGCACTCCAATAAAACTCTTATTCAATATTTTCATATAATATCAAAAACATAAGTCTCTAATATGGAAGCATCTTATCCATGTCTTTTTTTGTGAAGCAGTGTTTATAAACATAGAATTTGCAAAAGAGCACATTAAGGAGTGCCGTTCTAAAGATGGACGGATGTGCAATATCTGTTCAGATATCGATTAAAGCGTAATCTTTACCCATACTGAGAAATGGTAGATTACTAAATCTAAGTAAAAGCCCAAGTTATCTTTTGCCTTATTCAGTTCACCTTCACTTATTTCACTCTACTTCTTAAAAGCCTCAACAAAATAAAGTTTTTATAACATTTTGAGGTATTACTATTATGAAATCTTCCCAAATTCTTGTTATTATCTTTTGCCCATCTTTAGTACTTGTTGCAGCCGGACGTGCTGATTCTAAAACAGCTTCTTCGGAAAAACACCTACGCAAGTAATAGAACAGCATACTTCAACAACTATACTCAATCATCAATAGAACAAACAAGTTCTACTGCTCAAAATAACAAGTTTTAGGATAGCTCTAAGTTGATGATTCTAATTAATTCTAATTTAAATATTCTTAAATAGTTTGTTTGTAATATATTGTGAATATATCACAGGTGAAAGTGGATTACAAAATGAAATATTGAGAAGGGATTGATCGCGTATGAGTGACCTAACAGAAGTCACAAGAATTGTTAATGAGCTTAATGATATAGAAAACAAAAAAGAAGGAAAAAACTTCGAAGAAAGACTGAAGCTACTTAATAGTCAAACCACTCTCTGGAAAGAATTATACGGTCATGTTTGCGAAGTTGTTTGTAGTTTTGATTGAAACTTGTTTATATTTGTCTGTGGCTTAATTTGTCGTTAACGCCGTAATTTAGTAGTCCAGTATTATTTAATTAATATTATTCCAAATGGTTGAAATACAGTTTTCTAGATTCTCTTTTCCCAAATTTTTGGCGCTACTGGAGCTAGTCTGAGGTATGGGCATATAAATGGAGGCAAAGCCCGTGTTAGAGATTATGTCATGACAACGCCAACTATTTATTACTGAGTTCATCCCAAAACTTGATTTCATATATTGAAAACAATCTTTTACATGATTTTATTCAACTAAAGAACTTCTGTATTGAACTCTTTTTCGTGAATTGTCTCTAATCTAACTTTATTGACCTACCGAAAAGTGAGTGATGCGTGTTTACTTCTGAAAAGTATAAATCTTGAGAAGTGAGATAAGTAATTATAAATTGAAATGTGGGAAGTAATAAAATGAATTGGAAGGAACTATGTTTTTTTGGATTAGTAGTTCTTCAATGGGTTGTTGGTTTTCTTATTATAATTGGAGTTTTAATAAAAATGTGGATGATTGAGAGGGAATGAAATATTGTTAAGACCTTGTAGCCTATAGGGAAACAAATTGATTCCAGGGCTTTCCATAGCACAGGCGATAGTAACGATACACCAGTTGCTTCTTGAATAAAGGTAATTTTTAGTAAATTTATTGATTCATCGACCCATTTTGAATCTCACTTTTGTACATTTTTACAATATACTCCTGCCAGCCGAGGGAAGCCTTAATTATAACGGAAAGGGTGAAAATTATTAATCAGGTTATCCAAACCTTCAGTCACAAAGGAAGAGGAATCAATAGCACAATAAATAAATGAATTTGTTTCTCTTACAAATATATTATAGCGACATAGTAACACGCTGACTAAAAATGCTAACATATTAATTGAATAAGTTAAGGAGCCTGCACTCTTCTTTATCTTCCAATGAAATGTCCTTAAATTCCATAGGTACATTTTTATTCTGTTATATTTTCATATTACTCTTTTTAGCTAAATTGTCTCTCAATTACATAAGTATTTTGAAGAGTGTAGGCGCATCTTTTTACGCAACTTCTCAGTTTTGTTTTCTACAATTTTAGTGTCTAGCATATATTCTTTGTTAATTCTTATTTTATTTGTAAAGATTAACTGATAGCTGTTTCCGATTTTTTCTCTGGCAATTTCCCTTTTTCTCTGGCCGCAAAAGAGAACTTGTCCGTTTAAATCTTTTTTCTTTATAACTTGACATTATATATAGTACTGAAATTGTTATATAGAAAGGGGAACGATAAAGATTTAGAATCTTTGTTACCTACAAAAAGATATGCTTTAATATTTTTAAAGCGTAGCTACTTACAAAGATTATTTTAAAAATACCGTGGGGGAGGAGTCAGTATAAAAAGAAGGAGCAGGACTGATATTGCAGTGGATATCTTAAGAGTAGCAATGAACGGGGCGAAGAAAACTCACATTGTATACGAAGTTAATTTAAATTTTAATATTGCCCAGAAATACCTTGAAATGTTGAAAGAAAAAGAGCTTATCAAACATGAAAATGGACTTTTCATCACTACTGACAAAGGAAAAGTCTTTCAGGAAATGGCTAAGGAACTCAAACTCTAAAAGCGATTTTTGTCTTTTTTTACTTTTTATTAAATTTTCCCATCTTTTTCTTTCCCATTTTCCACTTTTCTAATTTCACTACACTTTAAATAGACTCTTTTCTGCTTCCATCCTTTTTCCTTAAGTACACTCATTGAAAATCTCAGCCCGAAATCCGGTGAGGATAAGTGTCCGGCGAGCAATTCAGTAATAATGTTCCTAAACTATAATGCGCCCCCGTATATATAAAAGCAGTTTGGAAACATATACTTATGGAGATGAAGACATTTTTTTACTTCACACTAAAATTACCTTGGACTTCAAGTACTTAAACACTTATTGACACTCAGCGGTCACTTTTAAAGAACCTGATGTTGAAAGTCAGGTGATAATGGTTATAGATTAGTAACTTTGGTTATAGATTAGTAACTTTCGGGGTCTTCTCAGGTGAAAAGGAAGGAGATAAATACTCTCTTGGAAAAACAGAAGCCTGTAATCTCCCTGTTATAGCAACTCCCATTTTGTATGGGTACTTTCCTCTATCGAGAATAAGGCAATCAAGAGATAGAATAGGATTTCCATGGAAGAATACGCCAAAAACGGGCCTTACCCCTTTAATCTCAAGGTTCCAGGGTTACTGAAACTGAGGGTTGTGCACACGATGTATTTTATAATGAATCACACTCTAGTATATCTCCCAAAGGTGCCCAGGGAGAATCCTATACATATAAACTTAAATAATTTGTTGAGAAGGTAACGAAAGTAAGTGAATGAAGTTGACCATCCTGAAAACTGCTGACTTCATTTCTGCAAGAATTTCCAAACACTTTTGCTAATTAAGATGGGGGGATTGTTTGACTGATAGGGATAAAACAACGATAAAATTGAAAGTTGCGGAAGCCGATCAACGGGATGTTGGAAAAGGCATTGTCCGGATAGACGAAAGCTTTAGGGAAAAGCTGGGCCTCAAGCCCTTCGACGTTGTGGAAATCAGGGGGGAGAAGGTAACTTCAGCCCTCATAGGAAGGTCTTATCCCAGCGATGAAGGCCTTGATATCATTCGTATGGATGGGCTTATCCGCACGAATGCAAAGACTAGCATAGGGGAATATGTGGAAATTTGCAAAGCAGAATGGAAAGAAGCAAAACATGTGACTATATCTCCTGTAACGAGAGGCATGCAGATCTACGCTCCCAGTGAAACCCTTAAAGCCGTATTTATGAACCGTACGGTTTCAAAGGGAGATTTTATTTCTACCACCAGCTTAAGGAAGTCCAGGGACAGGGATACTTATAGCAAGGGGCTCATGTTCGATGACTTTTTCCAGGACTTTTTCGGGCAGGGGTTCAGCCCCTCCTTCGGGCTTGGGGAAATTAAGCTGCAGGTTGTTTCCACCACCCCGTCGGGGATCGTAAAGATCACGGACATGACCGAAATCGAACTCCTTCCCGAAGCCGTGGAAATTGCTCCTGAGCAAAACATTCCCACTGTTATGTACGAAGATCTAGGCGGGCTCAAGGATGCCATTACAAAGGTCAGGGAAATGATAGAACTTCCTCTGAAACACCCTGAACTTTTTGATAGGTTAGGGATTGATGCTCCAAAGGGAGTGTTGCTCCACGGTCCTCCCGGAACTGGCAAGACCATGCTTGCAAGAGCGGTTGCAAATGAGTCTGATGCCTATTTCATCTCCATCAATGGCCCAGAAATAATGTCCAAATATTACGGGGAATCCGAAAAAGCTATCCGTGACATTTTCGATGATGCCGAAAAGAACGCACCTGCAATCATCTTTCTGGACGAGCTCGATTCTATTGCCCCAAAAAGAGCTGAGGTAACAGGGGAAGTTGAAAGAAGAGTGGTCGCACAGCTCCTTTCCTTGATGGACGGCCTGAAAAGTCGCAAGAACGTGATTGTGATAGGTGCAACAAACCGCCCCGAAGCTCTGGACCTGGCACTGCGCCGGCCGGGCAGGTTTGACAGAGAAATCGAGCTTCGGGTCCCGGATACCGAAGGCAGACTTGAGATATTCCAGATCCATACAAGGGGGATGCCCCTTACCGAAGACGTAAACCTCAGGGACCTCGCCCAGATTACCTATGGGTTTGTGGGAGCTGACATTGCTGCCCTCTGTCGGGAAGCTGCCATGAGTGCTCTTCGGCGCGTTCTGCCGAAGATCAACCTGAAAGAACCCCAGATCCCAAAAGAAATTCTGGACTCTCTGCAGGTTACAAGAGCAGACTTTGAAGACGCCATGAAAGAAGTCCAGCCCTCAGCCATAAGGGAAATTCTTATTGAGATTCCTAACGTCAGCTGGGACGATGTAGGAGGCCTGAATGATGTAAAGTGCCTCCTGAAAGAAGCCGTGGAATGGCCACTTAAAAATCCGGAGTCTTACTGGAATATAGGGGTGGAAGCTCCAAAAGGCGTGCTCCTATATGGTCCACCGGGCACCGGGAAGACTCTTCTTGCAAAAGCCATTGCCCATGAATCCGATGCCAACTTTATCACCGCCAAAGGAAGCGACCTCCTTTCCAAATGGTACGGGGAATCCGAAAAAAGAATTGCCGAAGTTTTCATGCGGGCAAGGCAAGTAGCCCCTTCGATTGTCTTCCTGGACGAGCTCGACTCTCTTGCTCCCATCCGTGGAATCTCCGCAGGGGAGCCTCAGGTTACGGCCAGGATACTTAATCAGCTCCTTTCCGAAATGGACGGGCTAGAAGAACTCCGGGGTGTGGTGATAATCGGCGCAACCAACCGCCCTGATATTATTGACCCTGCTCTCATCCGGCCAGGACGCTTTGATGAACTGATTCTCGTTCCGATCCCTGATGAGGGAGCTCGCAGGGAGATCTTCAAGGTTCACACCGGAAAAATGGCGCTTGCAGAGGATGTTGATATCGAAAAGCTCGTTTCTATGACCGATCAGTATACAGGTGCAGACATTGCAGCTGTATGCAAAAAGGCAGGAAGGCTCGCTTTGCGTGAAGACCTTCACGCAAAAAGTGTCAAGCAGAGACACTTCCTTAATGCAATTGCAGAAACCGGACCTTCAGTCACTCCGGATACTATGAAATACTACGAAGCTATAAAAGGCGAACTCAGGACAAGGAAATCTAAGGAGATTGAGAATCCTTCCTACATTTGAGTAAAAAAGCTAAGAACGCAGGTTTGCCTTTTTTCATTTTTCCTGTTTATTTATTAGCTTCCTTTTTTCTGTCCATTTACTAACTTTTTTTCCTGTTCATTTGTTGGTTTCTTTTTTCTTTCATACTGTCTAATTTTTTTATAACCATTATACTTTTTTAAATACTGTATTTTGTATTACCGAATCTTTAAAACCGAGTATTTTTTAAATTTCCCTTTTTACCCAATTATGTTGTATAATTTTTCCGAGAATGATTATCTGGATTTAATATCATCTAAATTTAAACTTCACAAATTATGTTAACCAATGATATTAAATATAATAATTACTATCGGTAATATACATGCAGCTTCCAACACCCGAAGATCTTAAAAAAAGAAGAAATGACCTCGGGCTTACCCAGAGCGATCTCGCTAAAAGGGCAGGAGTAAGCCAGCCCCTTATAGCTCGTATAGAATCGGGAGATGTAGATCCCAGGCTTTCGACTGTCAGGAAAATCCTTGATGCTTTTGAGGAAGTCGAAAAGGAACAGCAGATTATTATAATAGATCTGATGCATTCCCCTGTAATTCATGTTTCTCCAGGTGATTCTGTGGAAGAAGTAGTAAGCCTTATGCAGAAGCATGGTTTCTCACAGGTTCCTGTGCTTGATAGGGGCATTCCGGTTGGAAGTGTTTCTGAAGACATGATAGTGAAATTGATGGCCGAAAGTAAGAAAAAATCAATTTCCCAGTTGAAAGTTTCCGAGATAATGGGAGAGGCCTTCCCAACAGTGTCTCCAGGTATTTCTATCTCAGTCGTGTCACATATGCTGGAAGGAAATCCTGCCGTACTGGTAGTAGAAAAAGGAGCAGTTATCGGCGTCGTGACAAAACATGATGTAATGACGCTTCTCTAGGGCCAATAACCAAAATCCGCTCTACTTATCGGGCGGTATCCGGAATCAGTGCATGAAAAGCACATCAATTATATACTAGGATTCAATTAAACCTGATCTCTAAATCGGATTTAATGCTTAACCCCTGCAAAATGACTTAACTTAATAAGTTCTGTGACAGATTCCCGGATATATGATACTGCAGGGTTTTTCGGGCATACCGCATAACAATGATATTACTCTGAATTATTTTCAGATTTGCAGGTTTTTAATACTGCAGAAATACTACAACCTTTTAAATAAATAAAATGAGACGTAATACAAACCCTTCATACAAATAAAAAACAAATTCAATTAAATCTTTGAAAATGTGGAGCATAATACATATGGATCTGGAAGATACCCTTCTCATGATGCCTGGTCCCGTAACTGTTACACCCAGAGTCCTTAGAGCCATGTCGAAACCGATGATTAACCACCGAAGTGCGGAGTTCGCCGGAATTTATACCGATTGCAGGGAAATCCTTTCCAGCGTTTTCCAGACAAAGAATGATATTTTCGTGCTCAGTGGTTCGGGAACGGCGGGAATGGAAGCTGCTGTCGGCTCTCTAGCTGGAAGTGGGGACAAGGTCATAGCCATAGAAAATGGAAAGTTTGGAGAGCGGTTTAAAGACATTGCAGCTATCTATTCGGAAGTTGTTCCCGTTGTGTTCGATTGGGGTCTTCCGATTGACCTTGAAATTGTCAAGGAAAAACTCGAGGAAGGAGCAAAAGCCATCACTCTCGTCCACAATGAGACGTCTGCGGGCATCCTTAACCCGGCCGCAGAGATTGGCAAACTTGCCAAAAAGCACGACGCTCTCTTTATTATGGACGGCGTGACCTCCCTTGGAGGAGATGATGTAAAGGTCGATGAATGGGGAATTGACGTTGCAATTGTAGGCTCACAGAAATGCCTTGCAGCTCCCCCTGGGCTTTCAATCGTTTCTGTAAGTGAAAAGGCTTTTGAGGTTATGAAGGACGTAACAAAAAGGCCCTACTACAATGACCTCCTAGCATATAAAAAGAGTGGGGACAAACCCAAACCAGAGACACCTTATACTCCTGCGATTTCTCTATTCTATGCACTTCAGGAAGCTCTGCATATAGTAAAAGAGGAAGGAATGGAGGCAAGAATTAAGAGACACAATGTACTTTCCGAAGCCATAAGAGCAGCAGTTTCCGAACTGAACATTGAGATGTTCCCGCAGCTTAACGAGTACAGCCAGTACTCTAATACTGTCTCTGCCATGAAAGCTCCCGCAGGCGTTAATGGTGAGGATATAAAGAACGATATGAAGGCAAGAGGCGTAATTATTGCAGGCGGGCAGGAACGCCTTAAAGGCAAGATTTTCAGAATAGGGTGCATGGGAAATGTGACTGGAAGGGATGTGCTTTCAACCATCCAGCAGCTGGAAATTGTGCTGAATAAGCGTGGTTACATTGACAGGCTGGGAGCAGGTACAGAAGCTGCAGCCAGGATTCTTGACAGGGCCTGAACAGATGAATTATAAATTTAGATCTACAGGTAGAGTAATATGTCTACCTGTGCTCTTCAAAAGCCCGGAAAGATTTTAATATTAAAATTCCGATCGGATTTACATGCCCACAATAGGAATTGCAGATACCACATTCGCACGCTATAATATGGGGCGTGCGGCAATTGATGAGATACAGAAAAATGTATCTGTAAAAATTAAAAGAGTAACCGTGCCTGGGATAAAGGACCTTCCGGTCGCAGCCAAAAAACTTATCGAAGAAGAAGGATGCGATATCGTTATGGCTCTTGGTATGCCCGGAGCTAAGGAACAGGATAAAATCTGTGCTCATGAAGCTTCTCAGGGTCTTATTATGGCCCAGCTCATGACCAATACCCATATTATCGAAGTCTTTGTCCATGAAAATGAAGGAAAGGATGAAAAGGAACTTGCTTTCCTTATGGATAGAAGGACCCGGGAACACGCTTTAAACGTAATTAAACTGCTCTTCAAGCCTGAAAAGCTAATTCGAGAAGCCGGTACCGGTCAGAGGCAGGGCTTTGAAGATGCAGGCCCATTAAGAACGTGAAACAATTTATGTAAAAACAAAGACTGGAGATCTTATTAGATGACTATCAGCCTAGGATTTGTTGTAGCTGAATTTAACAGGGATCTGACCTATCAGATGGAACTGCTTGGAAGAGAACATGCGGAGTTCCTGGGGGCAACAGTTAAAGAGACAATTCTTGTCCCAGGGGTCTTTGACATGCCCCTTGCGATCAAGAAACTTTGCCAGAGGGATGACATCGATGCCGTGGTTACTATAGGATCTGTAATCGAGGGTGAGACTGATCATGACCAGGTGGTTATGCAGCACGCTGCAAGGAAGATCATGGATCTTTCTCTTGAGTTCAATAAGCCTGTAACTCTCGGAATTCCTGGCCCAGGTATGACTCGCATGGCGGCTCATGAACGTGTGGACTATGCAAAGCGGGCCGTCGAAGCCGCAGTAAAGCTGGTGCGGCGGCTGTGAATCCTTATATTATCTAAATAAACTAGCAAATGTAATAAACCAGGACCATCCCTATGTCATCCGCAAGGCTCAAGCGTGTAGAAGAATCTGCAACGATAAGGATCTCCAATATTGCGACCAGAATGATTAAAGAGGGTATAGACGTTATAAATTTCAGCCTTGGTGAACCTGATTTCAATACCCCAAAGAATATCTGCGATGCTGCGGCGAAGGCTATGTATGAGGGAAAAACCCACTATGCTCCCTCTGGAGGTATCCCTGAACTAAGGGCAGCTATTGCCGAAAAATTCAGGACGGAAAACAACCTCGATGTAACCGAGACAGGTGTGCTTGTCACCCCCGGAGCAAAACAGGGAATTTTTGAGGTAATGATGAGTGTTCTTGATGATGGGGATCAGGCTCTTCTGTTTAACCCTGCATGGGTAACTTATGACGCATGCATACGTTTTGCAGGGGCGGAAACGGCCTGGGTTCCGACAGTCCCTGAAAAAGGTTTCATTCCTGACAATTTTGAAGAGTACATAACTGATAAAACCAAGCTCATTGTTGTAAATAGTCCTGGAAACCCAACAGGCGGGGTCTTCGGAAAAAAGACTTTGCAATGTATCGCGGATCTTGCAATTGACCATGACCTCATAGTGGTCTCAGATGAAATTTATGAGAAAATTATCTATGATAGGGAGCATATCAGCATTGGCAGCCTTGATGGAATGCAAGAAAGAACTGTCACCGTAAACGGTTTTTCCAAAGCATATGCCATGACAGGCTGGAGACTCGGCTACCTGACTGCTCCTCCCGAAATTCTCAAACTTTTACTTAAGATTCAGTCTCACTCGGTAAGCAGTGCGACTACGTTTGTTCAGTACGGTGGGCTTGAAGCCCTTCAGGGCCCTCAGGACAGCGTCAAAGCAATGGTTGACCGTTTCAAGGTACGCCGCGATGTCCTTATCGACGGCCTGAACAAAATGGGGCTTGAATGTAAAAAGCCCGATGGAGCTTTCTATGCTTTTGCTAATGTCAGCGAGTATGGAAATGGGACTCAGGTTGCAGAACGGCTCCTGAAAGAAGCTCAAGTGGCAGTTACGCCTGGAATCGCCTTTGGTTCGTCGGGCGAGGATTTCATCAGAATTTCCTATGCAACATCGATTGATCGGATCAGGGAAGCTCTTGAAAGACTTGAAAAGGTATTTTCATAAATTAGATCCAGTAAATTATCTTTTTAAAAAAAGGTATAAATAAAGAATAACAGGTCTTAATCAAATCGGGCATCGGTATGGACAGGTTTACCCATACCGGTTAAGTACCTCTTTTATGATTGCACCTGTACTGCAAAGTGGGCATTCTTTTGAAAGTGGAATCCTGACCACATTTGCAGGAAGCCCTCTTTTTGCAAGTTCTTTTTCCAGAAGCTCGGCATCAAAGCGCTGGTCATAACCCAGAGCAATTATATCCGGCCTGATCTGCTTCAGGGGTTCAAACATATCTTTTTCACTGCCAAGAAGCGCTTTATCTACTATCCCGAGTGCATTTACCATCTCCAGCCGCTGCTCCTCGGGCACAATTGGTTTTGGCTTGTGAGTTACATTTGAGTCTCTAGCAACAATAACGAAAAGCTCATCTCCCAGAGCTCGGGCCTGGGTCAGAAAATAAATATGTCCGGGGTGGAGAAGGTCAAAAGTCCCGGTAGCTAATATACATGTCAACAGATCACCTGGCCTCGGGTATATCCTGTAAGCATAAGAAACTTACTGAGATTAACCCTGCCTTCAATCTGAAAAGCTCCGGGTTATTCAAACTGTATACTGCATGAACTGTTACAATCTATTTATAGCCCGACTCTGTAATAAGAGAATTTTCCAATTATCGCAAGTAATATATATAGCCCGTAAATATGAATATTGTTTATTGAACAAAGGACATAAATCTGTAAATCTGAAAATAAATCTAACTCAGGCATAGCTTTTCGCGTCTTCCGACAGGGCTGTTACCTTTGACATTATCACAAGTAATATATAATCTTACTAAATATTACGGTTCATATAAATCTGCAAAAAGAGGAGACCCCCAATGGTTAAAAAATCGGTTCATGAGATTAATAGAAAAATTGAAGATGGAAGCGTCAATGTAGTGACAGCGGAGGAAATGGTCACAATTGTTGAGGAGCTTGGCGCTGAAGGAGCTGCAAAAGAAGTAGATGTAGTTACGACAGGCACATTCGGAGCTATGTGCTCATCCGGCTTAATGCTTAACCTGGGGCATTCCGAGCCTCCCATAAAAATCCAGAAGATCTGGTTCAACAATGTAGAAGCATACAGCGGACTGGCAGCCGTAGACGCTTACTTGGGGGCTGCCCAGATCTCAGATACGCGGGGAATTCAGTATGGTGGAGCTCATGTTATTGAAGACCTCCTAAGAGGCAAAGAGATCGATGTTCATGCGACTGCGTATGGGACGGATTGTTATCCAAGGAAAGTGCTTGATACGATAATCACCCTTGAAGACCTTAATGAAGCCGTTCTTCTTAACCCAAGGAACGCTTACCAGAAATATGCAGCAGCAACCAACAGTTCCAAAAGAATTCTGAATACTTATATGGGTGAGCTTCTACCTAATTTTGGAAATGTAACCTATTCCGGGGCAGGGGTTCTCTCTCCTCTCTCAAATGATCCAAATTATGAAACTATTGGCATGGGAACAAGGATCTTTATGGGAGGGGCTCAGGGCTATGTTATAGGGAATGGAACTCAGCATTCTCCTTCTTCAGGTTTTGGAACTCTCATGCTCAAAGGTAACCTGAAGGAGATGAACCCTGATTACTTGAGGGCTGCTTCCTTTACCGGATATGGGGCCACTCTTTACATGGGAATCGGAATCCCAATCCCTATCCTTAACGAAAAACTTGCTGCTGCGACTGCAGTCCGTGATGAGGATATTGTTACCACCATCCAGGATTATGCTGTGGGAAGCCGAGACAAGCCAGTTATCAGAAATGTGAATTATGCCGAACTCAGGTCAGGCTCGGTGCAGATTGACGGAAAAGATGTGCCCACCTCCTCCCTTTCCAGTTTCAAGAACGCGAGAAAGATAGCAAATGAGTTAAAGGAGTGGGTTAAGCATGGGAAATTCTTTGTCAGCATGCCCGTGGAAAGACTGTGTACTGAAGGACTTGCCAAACCCATGAAAGAGACCCATGCAGTACCTCTGGTAAAAGATGTGATGTCCAGTTTTATTGTGACCATTAAAAAAGATCAAACTGTCCAGGACGCTGCAAAGAAAATCTGGGAGAATTCTTTTAACCATCTGGCTGTGACTTCCGATACTGGCGAACTGGTTGGGATCCTGACCGCCTGGGATATTTCAAAGGCCGTTGCAGAAAACTGCTTTGATTCGGTGGAGAGCGTTATGACGAAAAAGGTGCTGACCTGCGCTCCGAACGAGCCTGTGGATCTTGCAGCCAGGCGGCTGGACCGCTACGGAGTATCTGCAATGCCGGTGATCGATGCTCAGAGGCGGGTTCTCGGAATAATAACAAGTGACAACATCAGCAAGCTTCTTGCAAGGAGGTACTGAACGTGAAAATCAAGATCACTATTCCTACCGAAAGAATCCACAACCCTATTATTTCCGAGTCCATAGTCGAAACCGGAATCCTGATTAATATAATGGTTGCAAATATCGACTCAACCTATGGGGAATTGATAGCGGATGTGAACGATCTCAAGTTCGATAAAATCAAAAATGCTCTGGAATCGAGAGGAGCTATAGTTTCCATTCTAGATCAGCCTATTCACAGGGATGAGGAAGAATGTATCGAGTGCGGAGCCTGTATTTCGGTCTGCCCCATGAATGTGTATTCTTTTGATAACTCCTGGAGCGTTCAGGTAGATGAAAAGAAATGCATCCAGTGTGGCGTGTGCATTAAAATGTGCCCGCATGGAGCTTTGAAACTTGGGGAATAAATAGAGAGGGAAGATTAAGAAAGATAAAGTTAATTTTATATGTAATATTTCATCAAATTCTATTTTTTTTAATTTTTTTTAGAGACTAAATATGAGACTAAATATAGTTCATTTCATATGTAAACAAATTAAAAGCTCATATTAGTATTTTAAACCATTTTTCAATGTTCTCAATTCTTTTTTGTTTACATGTCTTTTACTAATCCAGATCAAAATCAAGTGACTTTCAAGCTTTTATAGACCTAGTTCATCACTTGATTTTGAAAGGAAGTCTTTCCAGTTCATTAGTGTAGATTATATTTATAATAATCTGTCGATATTTTAAACACACGTTTTTGTTATTATTTCAAATTATTATTAGTTGTGTTTTTTGAATCTTATTAATTGTTTACTGTATTTCCTGAATTATCTCCGTTATTATTTGTATTTCCTGAATTATCTCCGTTATTTACTGTATTCCCTGAGTTATCTCCATTATTTACTGTATTCCCTGAGTTATCTCCATTATTTACTGTATTTCCTGAATTATCTCCGTTATTATTTGTATTTCCTGAATTATCTCCGTTATTTACTGAATTCCCTGAGTTATCTCCATTATTTACTGTATTTCCTGTGTTTTGTCCGTTATTTACTATATTCCCTGAGTTATCTCCATTATTATTTGTATTTCCTGAATTATCTCCGTTATTTACTGAATTCCCTGTGTTTTGTCCGTTATTATTTGTATTCCCTGAGTTATCTCCATTATTTACTGTATTTCCTGTGTTTTGTCCG
>NZ_DAVG01000067.1:0-30362 GCF_002505485.1 Methanosarcina sp. UBA5
CCTTCACACAATCGATTTGTGTGAGGAAAATATACGATGCATTTATTATATATAAATTTTATCCTGCAAAGGAGATTGAACGATTATGAAAGAGGGAAATGAGAAGAGTTGAAGGGTTTCAAAAGAATAGTACTTTCGAATCCTTAACTTTGTCTGTTTTTATGAGCCATTGTTTCAAAAAACAATGTTCACAGGCGCCTTCTGATTCCGTTTTTCAGATTCGTTTTTTTCGGCACCTTTAAATTTCGTTTTTCAAGTCCCGTTTTTCAAACTTCGTTTTTCATTCTCTGAGATGTCGTGTGACACCTTGAGAAGCAACCCTAGAATGGGGTATTTAGTATAAATAGTTTTCCGCCCAGAACTTAAAAAACAAAACTTAAATTTAAATATTAAAGAACTCTCGTGGGATTTATATACTAGAAATTTACATTTAAATAGATGATTACCATGAATATAAGAACTGAAAGAAGGGATCGATTTTTACATCGAACCTATGAAGAATAAAAAGGTAACTGTTTTTGACACAACACTGCGCGACGGAGAACAAACCCCTGGGGTATCTCTAACTTCTGCACAGAAGCTGGAAATTGCCCGTCAACTTGACAAACTCGGGGTAGACATTATAGAAGCTGGATTTCCTATCTCATCAGATGGAGATAAAGAATCCGTAAAATCGATATCTAATGCCGGACTGGATCTTGAAGTTTGTGGACTTGCCCGTGTATTGAAAAAAGATATTGATGCCTGTTTTGATAGTGACGTCGGACTTGTGCATACTTTCGTCCCTACTTCTGAAGTACAGCGGACATATACCATCAAAAAAAGCCAGGAGGAAGTAATTCAAATGGCTGTGGAAGCTGTTCAGTACATTAAGGATAATGGGAGAAAATGCATGTTTTCTGCAATGGACGCTACGAGGACCGAACCTGAATATCTCAGAGAGGTTTTCAAAGCAGTGCAGGAGGCAGGGTGCGACATCATTAACGTGCCAGATACTGTTGGCGTTATGGTCCCATCCGCAATGTACAGGCAGATAAAGGATATCGCGGCTGAAATAACGATTCCTATTGATGTACATTGCCATAACGATTTCGGACTTGCTGTAGCAAACAGCCTCATGGCAGTCGAAGCAGGTGCATCCCAGGTTCAGGTTACAATAAATGGAATAGGTGAAAGAGCAGGAAATGCCGATCTTTCCCAGACAGTCATGAGCCTGACATCAATCTACGGGGCAAAGACGAATATTCGGACTGAGTATCTTGTAGAAACCTCGAAAATGATTGAAAACTATACTGGAATCAGGCTACCTCCGAATACACCTGTAGTGGGTCAAAATGCCTTCTCCCATGAGTCAGGAATCCATAGCCAGGGAGTACTCGAAAAATCCGATACTTTCGAGCCTGGAATAATGACGCCAGAAATGGTAGGGCACAGACGGCGTATTGTCCTTGGTAAACATACAGGTAAGCATGCAGTAAAGCAGTCTCTCGAATCTGCAGGTATAATCAGCAATGACAAGCAGCTCGATGAAATTGTATCCAGAATTAAGGAGATTGCAAATAAGGGAAAGCAGATTACAGATGCAGACCTTTATGCGGTTGCTTCTGCCGTGCTTGGGAAAGCAAGTTCTGAAGATGAACTAATTAAACTCAAAGAAGTTTCTGTAATGACAGGAAATATCCTGACACCAACTGCAGTAGTCAAAGCAGATATCGAAGGCAAAGAAATCATTGCAGCAAAGACAGGGGTTGGCCCTGTAGATGCCGCCCTCAAAGCAGTAAGGGATATTCTGGGAGAAAGTAACCACTTCAGACTCCAGGAATTCAGGATCGATGCAATTACAGGTGGAGCAGATGCCCTTGCAGATGTATATATAGGTCTCGAAAATGAGAAGGGCAGAGTTGTAACTGCAAGATCTGCAAACCCAGATATAGTTATGGCCTCTGTAGAAGCCCTTGTAAATGCTATGAACCTGCTGTATAAGAGAGAAACAAAAAGCTAAAATTGACGACTTGGGCTGGTTAAAACAGACTGGCTGGCTCGGGTGCTATAATTAAAAAACAAAAAACCGGATAAGAGCTGCATACTCATTTTCGGGTCTGTATTCCATAATCATGTATAAAAAGTAAAATAAAATGAGATGGAATACAGACCCATGCCTTATCCAATTATTGATTCTCATTGCCATCTTGATTTTCCTAAATTCAACCGCGATAGGGAAGAGACTATTATCCGAGCCAGAGAGGCAGGAGTTGTCGGAATGATCAACTCCGGAATTTCCCTGAAAGGCAATCGCATTAGCCTTGAACTTGCGGAAAAGAATGAAGATATTAATGCCACGCTTGGCCTGAGTCCTGATATTGGCAGGGAAGGTACGGATAAAGAGATAAATGATATTCTTGCCCAGATTGAAGCCAATGCAGAAAAAGCAGTTGGAATCGGAGAAGCAGGCCTGGATTTTCAGGACTGCAAAACAAAAGAGGAACGTGAGAGGCAGACTGCTGCATTCAAAAAAGTAATTGAGCTTGCAAAAGATCTGAACAAACCTCTTATAGTGCACGCCCGGCTAGCTGAAGCGGAAGTGTTGAAACTTGTTAAAGGCGTGGACACGGTAATCTATCACTGCTACAGTGGTTCTATTGAGATCATGCGGGAAATCGTGGATATGGGATACTATATTTCCCTAGCAACTCTTGTCTGCTTTTCTGAACATCACCAGACTCTTGCAGAAGCCGTCCCGCTTGAAAACCTGCTTTTGGAAACCGACAGTCCCTTCCTTTCTCCCCGCAAAGGCAGAAATGAGCCGGCCTTCATAGCAGATTCCGTTCCGATAATAGCGCAACTTAAGGATATGGAGCCGGCAGAAATTGCAAAATCAACTACCGAAAATGCGCGAAGGGCATTTAATATCTAAGTTCTCAGACATAATTCTCAAACATATTAAAAACAAAGAAGAACTGGAAAGCAATACGGAAAGTGTAAGAAAGGGAAGCGAGGAAAAAGGAAAGAAGAGTGAAAGAGGAAGAACTATGGAAGTCCGGTATATTTGCCCTACAGCTTATGATTCTAGTGTCTATCTGGTAAATGGAAAAGTCTTGATTGACGCGGGAATGAGTAGCGACCTAATTATCAAGCAACTGGAGAAATACATCAAACTTACAGACCTGAAACTTATAGTCCTGACCCATTGCCATTATGATCATGCTGCGGCAGCAGCAGCTATTGCAGAAAAAAGCGGTGCAAAAGTCGGAATACATAAAGCTGACCTAGAAGGCATAAACAACGAATACCTCAGCGTGTCCACGCTTTTCGGAGACCGGGCTCCTGCGGTCAGGCCCACAATTACATATGAAGAAGGAGATAAAATCGACATAGGAAATGGGGAGTACCTGGAAGTAATCCATACGCCGGGTCACTCAAAAGGAAGCATCTGCCTCTATGAACCGGTTTCAAAAAGTCTCTTTTCCGGGGATACTGTATTTTCAGGCGGGGGTTTCGGAAGAACGGATTTTGAAGGTTCAGAACCTGAAAATATGGCTAGCTCAATAGAAAAGCTCACAAAACTGGATGTAAAAAACCTGTACCCTGGACATGGAGCCCCTACGGATAGGGATGGGAACAACCAGATTATGGCTTCCTACAGGATGTCAAAAATGATGATGGGAGAATAAAAACGATCCATGAAGGCTGTCCAAGAAGATGGCCCATTGTGAAAACAGTCCCGCTACCTGTTTAATCAGAAGTTAAAGAATGAGGAGCTTAAAAGTAAATTATGGCAAAAGATGAAGTAGTTTCAAAAAAGGATAAGAATTTGAACTCGAAAAAACCGAATAAAGAGGGATTGGGTAGAAAAATCGGTTTTTTTGTCCCAAAAAAAGCTGAAAAAAAACAAAAAATAAAAAAAGAAGCTGAATCAGGGACGAAATCCAGAATAAAAGTTGAAAAAGCCGAAGGAAAAAAAACCGAAGTAAAGTTCTCAGAAGTAAAGTCCCAGACCGAAGAGGGAAAAAAACCGGAGAAAAGATCCAAAACCAAACACGGGAAAAAAGAAAGGAAAGAAAAATCAAGCTCTTCACGCACACCTGTATTGAAATTTCTTCCAATGAGCCTTGAGGAAGTGAAAACTCGCGGCTGGAAAGAACTTGATATTATTCTGATTTCTGGGGATGCCTATGTAGACCATTCCAGTTTCGGCACGGCAATAATAGGAAGAGTCCTTGAAGATGCCGGTTTCAGAGTGGGAGTAATTGCCCAACCGCGCTGGGACAGCCCTGAAGACTTCAAAAAACTTGGAAAGCCAAGGCTCTTTTTTTCCGTAAGTGCAGGAAATACTGACTCTATGGTCAGCAACCTGACCCCAGGCCTGAAGCCGCGAAATAAGGATGTTTATTCCCCTGAAGGCAAAGCAGGGCTTCGTCCGAATCGCGCCGTGATAATTTACTCAAACAGGATAAAAGAGGCTTTCCCTGAAGTGCCTATAGTGCTGGGAGGCATTGAAGCTTCATTACGTCGCTTTGCCCATTATGATTATCTTTCGGATAAGGTCAGGCAATCCATTCTGGCTGACGCACCTGCTGATCTCATAGTTTACGGCATGGGAGAACTTCAGATCGTAGAAATTGCAAAAAGACTGCAAGCCGGGGAAGATGTTAGAAATATCAGAAATATTCCGGGCACAGTCTGGAAAATGGAAGTCAAAGCCTGGAAAGAGCTCAAAGAGAGAGCTGAAAAGTCAGATAACACGCCGAATAAACAAGAACAAGATAAACAGGCAAAGGACAAATCTGAGAAAAGGGACAGGACGATAGCTGAGGATAAAGCTGAATTTTTAAAGGAATATGTCGAAATCCCTTCCTTTTTAGAGGTTTCTCAGGATAAAACAGCCTTTGCAAAGGCTTTTCGCATGTATTTTACGGAACAGAACCCTGTTACTGGAAAAGGGGTAATCCAGCCTCACCCAAAAACTGTAATTGTGCAGAATAGGCCAATGCGCCTCCTTACAGAGGCTGAAATGGACCATGTATACGAACTGCCGTTTACTGGCGAAACACATCCTTCCTATACTGAACCCATTCCTGCTCTGGAAATGGTAAAATTCTCTCTTACAACGCATAGAGGCTGTTTCGGAGGCTGTGCTTTCTGTGCAATTACAGAACATCAGGGGCGCATGATTGCAAGCCGCACTATCGAGTCCGTATTACGTGAAGCAAAAAAACTCACAGAAAGACCGGATTTCAAGGGCATTATAAACGGAGTTGGCGGCCCAAGTGCGAATATGTACGGCATGGAATGTAAAACCTGGGGGAAAAAAGGAGCCTGCCTAGAAAAATCCTGCCTTTATCCTCGCATTTGCCCTGCTCTGGATACCAGCCACAAAAAGCTGCTCGAACTCTTACGCCGCCTGCGCGAACTTCCGGGAGTCAAACAGGTCTTTACAGGTTACGGGGTACGCTATGATCTGGCTCTTAAGGACGAAGAGTATCTCGAGGAACTTTGCGCTTACCACATCAGTGGACAACTGCGGATTGCACCTGAACACTTTTCAAGGCAGGTCACCAATGCGATGTGCAAGCCCGGCAAAGAAGTCTACGAGAAATTTACCCAAAAATTTACAGTTCTCAACCGGAAGTGCGGCAAAGAACAGTACATCGTAAACTACCTGATGTCAGGGCATCCGGGCTGTACTCTTGAAGATATGATAGAAATGGCAGAGTATGTACGGGACCATGGAGGCTACACTGAACAGGTACAGGACTTCACCCCAACACCTATGACTGTCTCGACATGTATGTATTATACAGGACTGGACCCGTTCACAGGCAAAAAAGTATACGTCGCAAGAGGCAAGAAAGAAAAAGCCATGCAGAGAGCCCTTATGCACTATAGGAACCCTGCAAATTATGAGCTTGTATATGAAGCTCTCGAGAAGGCAAGAAGACTTGATCTCGTAGGAAATGCCTATAAGTGCTTGATAAGAAGAAAGGAAAAACGGCAGAGGTAAGCGACAAAGGTAAAGTTGTTTGTATAGAAATTAGAGTAAATCAATGGTAGTATACTGAAAATTCTGTAAATTCTAATTTGCGATACATATGCTTTGTTGTAAAAACCTATGTGAAGTACACATTAACTCTGCCTATGTGTTTCTTACTATTTTTTTTACGTTTGATGTTCTGTCAAGTTAACGAGTGCTAGACAATTTATAGGGTCGACAGTAGCTGGAAAAATTTCATAGAACCCGTAAACTTGACAGTACCTAAATTCAAAAAATTTATTAATTGTAATCTCTTTTTAAAAATGGTGAAATAATGCTAGAAATGAATAAAAGTGACTTAGAATGGGAAGTTCTTCAAGACCCACTTATAATTGAAGAAATAATTCCAAACGAATGTATACCAAAAAATTCTGTACGTATAGTAGTAGATAGAACTGATTCTTACCAGATAAGAGCCGTTTTAACAGCCATCGAAGAACGCGGACCATTGACAGCAGAAACAAACACAAAATGCTATACACGTTTATATGAAACATCCCCCGGAGAACATATAGAACCATTTGATATAGAAGGGAGAGATCAATATGGTTCAAAAGTAGAATTAAAAAAATGCTATGTAACTAGTAGAAGTTCTCAAGAAAATTATTCAGAAAATTCGAAAAAAGTGGTAACATTTAACATTATAGTATATGAAATAAATATCGACAAAAATAGTGATTATGATACTTCTTGTTTATCAGAATGGTACCTAAATGGACCAGATAAAGAAGTAATTTTTCCAAGAGAAACTTTAAGATTACAAAAAAAAGATTCTGATATAATAGAGAGAAAAAGAGTTTCAGTTAATATCACAGTTGATGAAGCCATACGACTAAGCATCCAAAGGTCTTCAGAGATGGGGCGTGACTTTGCGCTTATAACCTTAGATGATATAAAATTTATAGTTGCAAGAGTGCCAACCCAGTTTGGTCCTAAGTGGTCAAGAAATATAAGTATAGAATATAGAAAGGAGTTCGGTTCAATCCCTGATAGAGAAAAAAGAGAAGCTATCAGTGAAATAGTTAGCTTTGTGTTAGGCACGCAACTTTTGAATGTTGGATTTACAGAGTATGATAATGAAGGACAAACGTTGGCGTATTTCGCGCAGCCTTCATGGGGAGAGGCATACTCAAGATCAGTTTGTGAAAATATACCGCTGTCACCATTTAATTTAGGAATTAAGAGTACTATAATTAATGAAGAGAAAATTGAAGAACTACTGTGTGGTCTTATTCCTAAATATTTAAATAAAAGAGACAAACTGGGGCTGAAAGAAGCTTTATGGAGATATTGGATATCAAGAGATAACCCCCTTGGAACAAATCTTCCAGTTCTTTCCAGTGCTCTAGAACTTATAATGAATAAGTGGTTTAAGAGTGAAAATTCAAAAAGTAATGGACTCTGGATACCAAATGGAGATTTCAACGATATAATTAAGGAAAGTTTAAGCGTTGCTGAAAAAAAGATTGACGAGTACATCGAAAATAAGATCAAAAGTTTAAGTCCAGAAAACAGCAATTCATTGGAAGCTCAAGAAATCGAAGAGTTGAAAAAGCCAATAATGAATAGTATATGTTATTCAAATGGAATGTCTATATCTAAGCAATATCTAGCCTTTTTTAAAGAAATTGGACTTGAAAGTGGGCCAGTTGAAGAAAAAGCAATAAATGCTAGGCATGCTATGGCACATGGCAATAAGATGGACATTAAAGAATTTGAAAAGATGGAAAGGTGCACTCGTGCTTATCAGACACTTTTTCATAGAGTGTTCTTAAAAGTTTTAGGATATGAAGGAAGGCATATCGATAGATCGGTAATTGGGTTCCCAGAAAAAAATATAAATTTACCATTAGGAAAAATAAACAAGCTGGATGTAGAAACTCCTGCTTTAATTCCTAAAAAATAAGGTTATTTCGTAAATCAAACGAGGCAGTATCACGAATTTGCTGTGAATTAAGTCGAATTTTTGTATACTCTGGTAAAAATTGAGCTTCTGATATGAAATATTCTACTCAATTACTCTCTAAGACTTGTTATTTTACAGAAATTATGCACACTGCCAAATCAATGATTCTTTCTTAAACCAGTTGTAAACAACCCACATAATCCTCTGACGTAAGCATGGTTGGGTTCACCTTCACAAACCCTGACACTCACGCCAGAAAGCCCTCAATTTCCCGCTTACCTGCCCACAATAAGTGTCCAGAGGTCTTTCTTTGATCTCAATTGACAGGTTTGCCTCACCATCCCAGCTAAAATGGGCAACTATTCCGTTTCCTTCAAGCACGCCGGAATTTCCGGATGAAACCTCGATTCCATAGGCCTGAAGTTTTTTCTTCATGCAGGAAAATACTTCAAGAGTCACATTTTTGAATTTAATCCCCTGGCAGCCCTCAGTATCCAGTTTCCTTTCGCCCATACTTCATCACAGAGTTTTCCCTGGCGAGCCGTGGCACTCTTTGACAAATTCGCTTATTTTCCAGGCTGCAGTTTCATAACTGATAATAAAGGGTTTTTTCTTGATTGTGACTATAAGTTTTGACTCTCCATCCCACTCAAAGTCTGCAGCAACACCCTGTCCTGAAAGTTCTCCTTTATTACCCGGTGGGACAGAAACGCCCACATCCTGAAGTTTTTTCTTCATGCAGTTAAAACCAGCAGGTGAAACATTATGGAAAGTTATTGATTTATTACTCACGGTTCTTTCCTCCTAACTTACTTGCAATACTGACATCTGAGTATAGTACTTAATAAAAATAATCATTTAGAAGATAAAAATATACTGTTTAAAAGGATAAAAACCCTACTATTATAAAGATAGAAAGATAATATGTGTATTTCTAATGGCTATTCTCCAAGGCTGGAAAATAATAATTAAGTCGAAAAACGACCCTGAATAAAAAATTAATAAAGATAGAAACCAGTTAAGAGAAACCAGTTAAGAAAAACAAGACAAATAACTGGAATCACATGTAACTGGACAAGTAGGTAAATTACACCATTGCCATTGTCACGAGTTCTACAATATCAATAACCTCGATATTTCCACCTGCGTCCCTGAGATTTCTCACGCAGAGAGGGCAGGAGGTTACAATGTAATCCACGCCTTCCGGCACGTCTTGAAGCCTGTTTTTTGCAAGCTCAAGGGAAATATCAGGATACCCTGTCCGTACCCCGCCTCCCCCGCCACAGCAGCGTGCATTTTCTTTAATGTTTTTCATTTCCTTGAGAGTGGAAATTGCCTGGATAACCTTTCTTGGAGCGTCATAAACCTTGTTATGCCTGCCCAGGTGACAAGGATCATGATAGGTAACGGTAAGGTCAAGTTTCTTCAAATTGAGTTCTTCCAGATGTTCGGCAAGGAATTCAGGAAGGCTGATAACCCTGAGTTCTTCAGGGTAGTTGTTCTTAAGCGTTGTATAACAGCCTGCACAGCTTGTGATAATCGTGTGCGCCCCTACTTTCCTGATCTGCTCAAGGTTGTGCTTCATGACCTTTTCTGCGTCCTCCTTAAATCCGGTACGCAGGAGTGGAGAGGCACAGCACTGCTCATCAGGCAGGAGAATTACTCCAAACTGCTGCAGAATTCCAAATGTTTTTTTAGCAAACTCCGGGTAGCGGTAGGAATCAAAACAGCCCACGAAATAGACATAATCTGACTTCTCAGGGAGTTTTGAACGTTCCGTTTCAGAAAGCCAGTGTTTACGGTCTTTCGTTTCCCCGAAAGAGTTTCCGTATGTTATAATTGTCGATTTCAAGTTTTTCTGCGCGTCAGTTGTGATCCCGCATTTCACAAGCTGAGCCCGGGCAGCTTCTACTACTTCAGGAGGGTTTGCTCCGGCAGGGCATTTGGCAGCGCAGATGCCACAGGTTGTGCACGAAGCCAGGCTTGGAAGCATATCTTCGGAAGGGGACATACCTTCAAGCAAACTTTTAATGATCAGCATTCTGCCGCGCGTATTAGCAGATTCCCATCCTACCACGTCAAATACAGGGCAAACCGAGCGGCAGGTTCCGCACTGCACACATCTATAAACCGACCTGCGGTCAACCTCAAAGGACTGCTTTTCGCCCTCGTTTTCATTTATTTTGATTTTATCCGGCTTTTTTGCCTGCTCAGTTTCCTTTCTTCCTTCGTTTTTCATGATTTTCACAACCCCAGTTTCCCCGGATTTAGTATTCCTTTCGGGTCAAGAACTTTTTTAATTGCGCGCATTACCTCAAGAGCAGGTCCCCATTGAGCTTTCATGTATTCGGCCCTGGCTGCACCTACCCCATGTTCGGAGCTGACTGTGCCCCCAAGCTCAATCGCTGTCCTGTGGATAAGATCTGCGGCTTGGTTCAGGCGATCCCATTCATCTTTATTCAGAACATCAATGAAGAGAGCAAGGTGCAGATTCCCGTCTCCTATATGCCCGTATTTCATAGCAGGCAGGTTGAACTTCTCAGCAATTTCCTGTGCTCGTTTTAACAGTTCAGGAATCTTCTTTATGGGAACTCCCACATCTTCTCCGACATAGATGCGGCTCTTTGTTGGGTCCAGGCGGGAAACCGCAGCTCCTACGAGTTTTCTGGCTGCCCAGATATCTGCCATTTCCTTTTCACTTTCTGCAAGCCTTATGGAAAGAGCAAGGGGAGCACAGACTTTCATAATCTGCTCTGCAGCTTCACGTGCCGAGTTTTCAGTGCCGTCAACTTCAAAAAGAATCACATCGCCTTCCGAAGGAAGTACAAGGTTCGGGTCGTAACGTTTGAGAACCTTCAAAGAGACTCTGTCCAGAATCTCGCAGGCTGAGGGAATGACCCCGTTTGAGAAGGTTTTTACAACTGCCTGCCCTGCAACTTCCGCATTTTCAAAAGAAGCGATTACCAGTTTTCGAGTTTTGGGGAGAGGAGCAATCTTCAGGCTAGCTTTCGTAACAATGCCGAGTGTACCTTCCGAGCCTACAATAAGCTGGGTCAAATCATATCCTGCAGCGGATTTCAGCATCTTTGAACCGGTGTGGATAACTGTCCCGTCCGCAAGAACCACTTCCAGATCGCGGACATAGTGTCTGGTAGTACCGTACTTAACACAGCGCATTCCGCTTGCATTGTAACCTATCATACCCCCGATAGTGCACATAGCTGAACTGCCAGGATTGGGAGGAAAGAAAAAGCCATAGGGCTTTAGCGCCTCGTTTAAAGCATCCTGAATAACCCCAGGTTCTACCAGGACCTGAATATTATCAATATCGATTTCAAGAACCCGGTTCATACCCGACATATCCAGCACAATGCCCCCTCCAACAGGGACTGCACCGCCTGCAAGTCCGGTGCCTGCTCCTCTTGCAGTTACAGGAATCTCGTTCTCGTAGGCAAGCCTGACAATCCGGCTTACTTCATCTGTGCTTTTCGGGCGTACCACGTAATCAGGCATTCCCTTGACCTGGGATGCGTCAGAAGAATAACAATAAAGTTCCGAAGGCGAGACAGAGAGTCGTCCACCAACGATTTTTTGAAGTTCTGCAGTTATATTCATTCTAGACCTCAAATTGAAATTCAGATGTGAAAAATAGAATTTCTGTCACGGCTGGAGACAGACAAGTGAAAGATGAGTTGCAGCAGATAATCAAGATTAATAATATATAAAAATATATCATCCTTCTTCCTTCTGAAAAATACCATTCTCCTTCTGAAGAGTTACCATGGAACAAAACGTAAAGCTGAGTACCCTTCAACTTCAGAAAAACGAGGAGTAAAAGAAACTTTCAGGAAAAAGTGCAGGACAAACCTTTACATTCTGGTAGACATAAGAGGACAAACATGACACAATACTTTGAGATAGAACAGAGAGATGGAGCAGCAAGGATCGGAAAACTCCTGCTGTCTCCCGAGCTTCGTACGCCCTGCATTTTTAGTACGGCAGAACTCGGAAAGCTTGAAACCCCTGGCCCTGTTGTTGATGCAGGGAGTTTCTGGGGCGTGAAATCCGATGCAGAGCTTGAAGCATACGTAAATCAAATTCGGGAAAAAGCAGGAAATGGGACTCTCATAATCCTGCCGCATCAAGCTTACCCACCTGCTATTCCAGCTGAATCCCTCGGGAAAGTCGAAAGACTTACTGCCCGTAATGGCGAAAACGTTGAAGATACAGGCCCTACTGGCTCTCTCCTTAGAATAGGAGGAAAGCCTGAGAAGACCGACCTGTATGTAATGGAAGGGGCAGGTACCCTGGAAAATAATGCCCGGAGATTTCTCGAGACCGTAATAGAGCTTAAAAACCAGATTCCCCCTGATACAGCTCTTTATGCTCCAAAACTTGCACTTCCTGAAAATATAGCTATATTAGTCTACCTCGGAATTGATATTCTAGACGATACCAGAGCCGAAATTGCGGCCTATTCAGATATCTACCTTACAGCAGCAGGCAGCTTTTATCTTGACTCCCTGACAGAATTTCCCTGCAGGTGCAGTGTATGTTCTGCAAGTACACCCGCAGAACTCAGGAAGCTCCCGAAAACCGAGAGAGCAAAGTTCCTTTCAGCTCACAATAGAAATGCACTCGAAGCCGAATTGTCTCTTGTTAGGGAAAGGATAAGGGCCGGAATATTGAGGGAGTATGTTGAAGGCCAGTGTAGGGTCAGACCCTGGCTCACAGCCTTATTAAGGCTTGGAGATTTTGAATATTCTTACCTTGAGGAAAAGGTTCCTGCTTTTCGGCAAAACCAACTGCTTGCAGATACTTCAGAAGCCTTGTCTAGAGTTGAGGTGGTAAGATTTGCCCGGCGTATACAGGAGAGGTATACACCTCCGGATCTTGAGATCCTCGTACTTTTCCCATGTGCGGCTAAAAAACCTTATTCAATCTCCCAATCCCATCAAAAGTTCATTCTGGCGCTTGGGAAATATAGAAAATTTGTCCATGAAGTAATTTTAACCTCACCTCTTGGAATAGTACCAAGAGAACTGGAATTGACATACCCTGCGTCCCATTATGATACTGCGGTTACAGGGCACTGGGACGAAGAAGAAAAAGCCTGGGTTTCCGGCTGCCTTGAAGCTTATCTCTCAAAATACAGATACAAGGCCGTAGTTGCCCATGTAGAAGGGGCTTATAGGGAAATTTGTGAACGAGTGGCAGACAGTCTCAATATTGAAATAATCTATACTGCCACAGGAAGTCTTGTGTCTATGGAAGCGCTTTCAAACCTCAAGAGGACAGTTGAGTCTCTCTACGCATCCGAAAGCTTCAGCAAGAAAAGCCTGAACGCCGAAGAAGGCAAGAAAAATTTCCTGAGAGCAATTGCAGAATATCAGTTCGGAGAAGATGCTGCACTTCTTTTCTCTGAAGAAACCGGAAAGCTTGCAGTCAAAGGCCGATTCCCCAAGTATCAGCTCTTTTCCGGAAAAAAACAACTTGCAACCCTGGTTCCTCAATACGGAATGCTTGCCCTTTCCCTCGAAGGGGCTGAAAGGATGCTAAAAAGTGAGAAATATTTGGTAAAAATTGATGATTTTCTCCCACGCGGTTCTATCCTTGCCCCAGGAGTTACTGAGGCATATCCGGGAATACGGCCTAATGATGAGGTAATTGTGCTTGGGAAAAAAGCGCTCTGTGTAGGGCGAGCTGTGATGAGCGGAGAGGAAATGGTAAAATCCAGTAGAGGAGTTGCAGTGGATGTCAGGCATATCAAGAAACTTTGAGCTTGCATGCAAAATTCTAAAATAATTTTTACAAAAATAAGGTCATAAAATATAAGTTCATTAAACATGGACTGCAGGACTTCAGATAGACTTTACAAAGAGTTATTCCTTTCGAAGAAATAATAAAATGGCAGGAATATATTAGATATTATGATAAGGCGTTTTGCACCTGAGGACTTCCAGGAAGTAGTTGAAATTGAAAGTGAGGCCTTTTCGGAGCACAACTCCCTCTTATATATGAGTTTTTACGAAACCGTGGGGGATGGCTTCCTTGTCGCGGAGCAGGATGGAAAAGTTGTGGGGTACGTAGTAGGCTACCGTTCCGCAGAAAACGAAGGGCACATTTTTTCTGTCGGTGTCAAAGAGGAATATAGGGGAAGAAGAATAGGTACATCACTAATTCATGCTATCTGTGATATATTTGTTGCAAACGGGCTTCGATACGCAAGGCTCGAAGTGAGAAATAGTAACAAAAGAGCACAAAAATTATATATGTCTATAGGATTTGTATCCTGCTGGACCGAGAAAAAATATTACTCCGATGGAGAGGACGGGATGGTGATGAAGATGCACCTCCACCCTTACCGCCTCCTAATTTCAAAACAAAAGCATCTGGAATCTATAATTTCAGATAACGAATTCTTTGTCACCTTCAAGAACCCTATCAGTTATTACCCATGAGCTTGATGACGGAATTCATCGATTCCCTCATATGAGCTGGTGTTTCCTCAAAGATAGGGTCGTCCCGGGACATGAGAGTTGCAAGTTCGCCTCCTAAAATAAAAATTGCGCGCTTGTGATCTGCCTTGCTCCGGTGAATGTGTACAGGGCTTATGGATAAAGCCTTGTAATCATCGAATTCGTGCGTTACCCCGTGTCTTTCAAAATATCTCTTCATTTGGGCCATATATGTGTGTAGTTGTATGAGCTCTTCCTTGTGCATAGCGAACAGACCTACAATTTTACAAGATCAATTTAATATTATCTTGAATCGGATAAAAGAATTATCCGCGGAAATGAACTTCCTAGTTTTGTATGATAAATTTTTCTATATAATGTATATGATAAATAATGAAGGATTATGGTAGAAAGTATGAAGTTTAGCACTATAGTGTGAAATGATGCCAAATCGTGGTGACCCCATGAGCCCTATATATAAATATTACACATAAGAGGATAGTCCGGATAGAATTGACTTTAGAAGTAGAAAACATAGGAATATTGTTTTTAGAAAATCGAGTGGGGAAGAGTCAATAACTCCTGGAAGAAAACCAGGTTTTAAAAAATAAAAACACTTGAATCAAGAAAAAAACAAAAAAGAGAATAAAAACTTGAAAAAATGAAAGAGAAGCTGGAAAAAGAAAAAAGGGAAGCTGGAAAAAGAAATGGAAAATTTATAGGGTAAAAACGGAAGAAGATTAAGCACTAGGGCAGAAAAAGATGGAAAATTAAAGGTAAGAGAGGGGAAAATAGAGAGAAATGGAGATTAAGAGAAAGGGGGTAAAGAAAAATAAAGATTGAAAAACAGGAGTGAAAAAGAATGAATATTGAGAGAAGTAAAGATCTCTCAAAGCATACTTGCGGTCAAAACTTCCATATCAGCAGGAACCTTGGCTATGTTCCCTATCTTTACACCTATAAGGTTCTTAATTGCGTTACTTGAAGCAATATCAACGAGCCTCTGAGTAATTACGCCATCAAAAACTATGCTCTGGATGTTTTCCTTATAGGTTTTCAGCCTGCTCGCAAGATCCCGAACCGCAATCTCCTCTATTACCTTATCCTGGGAGTCGAGAATTCTGGCCGTTAAAGTTCCTTTCAGAGCTTCAACATGAGGCCTGAACCTGGCTGCTTCAGGAGAAACTGGGAGTGTCTTTACTGGGGCAGGAGAGACCCTGACCGCCTCACCCCCAGGAACTTTAACGGCCGTCGAAACCTTCTCGGCAGGCTTTTCTCTGGGAACTCTGACGGCAGCAGGAACTGCCCTTGCTGAAATATGAGGTTTTGTGACAACAGATCTTGTTTTGACTTTTTCTGGAGTCGCAGGAATTATTTCCGAGACTTTTTCAGCAGTTTTCCCAGGAAATTTTTCAAAAGTTTTTATAGGTCCAATTCCTCGCGTTTCTTCTTCCGGAAATTCCTCTCCGTAAAGGTCTGACTTTGGAGAGACCCTGTGAACCTTAATACGCTTATGCAGCTTCTTTTCAGTAATTCTGGGGGCAATTTCAGGTGCCCTTGTCTTTCTTTTGGAACCCCTTTCCACTCTGCAGGCACCTTCTTCACCTTCCCTCTCCTGAATTCCATACTTCTCGATGATCTGTTCTACAGGAACTTTCCGACGCAGAGCTCGTATAACTTCTTTTTGGACAAGATCCTCTACACATTTTCCGTCGGGGGCACGGGCAACGTAGTCGATATCTGCCACTTGCAGGAGCTCACGTATTATGAGTTCTCCTCCACGATCTCCATCCGTAAAAGCTGTTACTGTTTTCTTTTTAGTGAGCTCTGCAACTTCTGGAGGAATGTTTGTTCCCCCTACGCAGATGGTATTCTTTATACCATAGCGAAGCAGATTCAGAATGTCAGCTCTTCCCTCAAGAATAATAATGGCATCTGAGTTAAGTACATTCGGCCCACAGGGAATTCTGGACTTTCCATAGTAAGTGAGTTCATCAACTCTGACGGACTGTCGGACTTCATCAGCCAGCTCCTGAGATTCGGGCACTGTCTCATCAAACATTTTGGTAAAAATGAGTTTTGCCCTTTCAATGATCTTCTTTCGCTTTACAGCTCTTACATCTTCTACCTGGAAAACCTCGATTTTGGCGCTGCAGGGTCCCACTCTGTCAATGGTCTCAAGTGACGCGGCAAGAATTGAGGTTTCGACTTTATCAAGGCTTGAGGGAACAAAGATATTTCCTTTGGTCTTTCCTCCTTTAGCCGTAACCATTACCTCGATCCTGCCAATCCTGCCAGTTTTTTGCAGGTCACGAAGATCAAGATCAGCCCCAAGTAATCCCTCAGTTTGCCCGAAGATCGCACCTACGATATCAGGACGTTCAATTACCCCATCCGCATTAATTTTAGAATGAATGATGTATTTTGTAGTATCTGTATTTTGCATGTGAATTCTCCTCATATATTGTGAATGATTTATCGTGATAGTTTTATAAAACTAAATTCCATAGGAATTTTATTCATAGCAATCACAATTGATTGCTTTTGTGAATTAGATCCGTCGAGTTTCCTGATAATACAAACTATTCTCTAGACTCCGAAAACTCGTAAAGCTCTGGACAACGCAAAAATAGTAAAAAATCAGATTTCATACCGAATCAGGAATAAAACACCCTTGAAGAGGCAGATTTAAGAATTAATTATAACTGTAGCCGGAAAGATAGTTCCGAACCTGCCTAGAGTTTCCATTTATACTTATGCCAGGAGACATGATCCGGCAGAGTGCCAGAAATTTACGTTATCTTGGGGAGTTCTTACCTTATGAGAACCTAGTAAATTCCCAGACCTGCATTATAGCCTAGCTTAAGGCTCTCTTAGATTAAGAATCTCTTAACTTTCAAGTGAGCAGGCAATAATACCTGCGTTGTTCCTGAGGCTTTCCAATATCTGCCCGAAAGCCCTTTTCCTAACATAAGTTTTTATTATGACCCTGAGATAAACTTCAGAGCCGAAAGCCAAAAGATGTGTTCACTTTTCAATTAGCCTGATAACTAAGGTTTTCAATAAATACCCTAAAAGCGGGTAATCCGGGCATGAAGCAGATATACGCCAGACGCCCTATCCCATAGTTTAGGGGCTCTGTAGTGATAATTGGTAAGCGGTAAATGAAATACGCATCAGGCTTATCGAGAGCACTTTTTGACTTTTACTTCATGGGCGATGATATATGAATTCCAGCTTTACGTTGAATGGTTATTTTAACCCTGAGTGATAATGTAGTAAATCTGAAGTTTTTATTATATTTGCATGTGAATTAGTTACATTGGATTATCTTTACGAATTTAGCAATGATGAATAGGTGAAGTTGTTAATCAATGATATAATCTGACAGAACAGTTCCCTCCCGCCTTTAAAGGAATCTCGGCAAATGAGGACCCCTGTGCGTCATATATTAAACTCATGTATTTAATGCCGGCAGGCTTTAAGAACTTTGTGGTTATTTAAAGAGTTTTATCAAATCAGAATCATTTTTTTGTGTCTGATATTTTGGAAATAAGATACTTTGAAAACGATTTCAGAAGAAGTCTTTTAGAACAGGTCAAAATAAATTGAGAAAGTGCGATAAATAATATGGCGGAAAAATTTAGAAAAGTATATATAAAAAAAAGGACTTGTAAAAAATTGAACGGGCGAGACATAGAAACTTTTTTATGTACTAACCCCCCACTCCCAAACTCGCTCGTTCAGACCCCCTTGAATATTTATGAGTAATTTTCGCGCTTTTTCCAGACTATACCAAAGGCCTATTTTCACTTGGAAAGGGTAGACTCAAGTGACTTGTCTTTCAAAAAGAGCCTGATTAAATAGACTTGAGAAATCACTTTGAGAATTCCCCGCTTATTAGCCTGAAAGCTTTTTGGTTGCTTAAAAACTTATAATAGGCGTTAAACACAATTACTGAGAGTATGGGAAGCGATTTTGGCACAGAAAGCGCTGCAGATAAAATCCAGAAAGCAGCCGGAGCTAACGGAAAATATCAGGAACCGGTATCCGCACAGAACCCTGAAAGAAAAGATCCTGTAAAAGTGATTATTATAGGAGGAGGGGCCTGTGGCATGGCGGTTGCTACCAAGATTCGAAGACAGAGCGATTTTGAGATTACCGTAATTTCAAGAGATTCCCATACTGCTTACAGCCATTGCGGAATCCCTTTTGTTCTGAGCCGGGAAATTGAGAGTTTTGAAAAATTAATAGTGAAGCCCCAGGATTTTTTCAAAAAAAATCGGATAGACGTCAGGCTAAACGAGTGTGCCAGCTCAATAGACCTGGATTTAAAAGTTGTTCGAACAGGAGAAGGGACTTATCCTTTTGACAAGCTCGTTATCGCCACAGGCAGCCTACCCTTTATACCTCTAACAGGCAGCGCAAATATTCTACCTTATGGTGTTTTTACTCTGAGGAGTCTTGATGATGGAGTACTTTTTGAAAAAGCCCTGGAAACTGTTGAGAAAGTCTGCATAATAGGTGCAGGAACAATAGGAATAGAGTGTGCAGCGGCCCTTTCGAAAAGGGGAATTAAAACCTTCCTCATAAGTAGAAGCAAAAACCTGCTTTCCAGACAACTGGATCCGGACATTTCAGAAATCATTAGGGAATATCTGGAAAGTCTCGGGATTGAGGTCATCTCCGGGGAACTTGCGACTTTTCCTGATAATTTATGGAGGGAAAAAACACTATACGTAGGAGATAGGCAGCTTCCTGCAGATCTAGTGCTTCTTGCAAGTGGGGTTAGACCTGAGGTTTCTCTTGCCCTGGAAGCCGGGATCGAAATAGGGAAAGCTGGAGGGATAATTGTAAATGAAATGCTCCAGGTTAAGGCAGGAGAAGAATTTCTTCCCTATGTGTATGCAGGTGGGGAATGTGTGGAAGTAACGGACTTTATAACAGGGGAAGCAGAGTTAAGTCAGCTGGGCACGACAGCCCGACATATGGCCGATATAATCGGTAATAATATCATAGGAAAGCATACTCCTCTCGGGCCGCTTGCCAATCCCTGGATAGCCGTGGCAGGAGATTTACAATTTGGCGGAGTTGGCATTACCTCAAAAGAGGCTGAAAGCCATGGAATAAAAATAAGCACAGGATTTTCCCGGGGGCGTACAAGAGCTTCCTATTATCCGGGCCGGAAAGACTTGTACATTAAACTCCTGTTCAAAGACGATGTTCTGGTTGGTGCGCAGCTTGCCGGAGGAGAGGGGATAAAGGAAAGGATCGATACCCTTTCCCTTGCAATCCGAAAGAAGGCTACCGTTAGAGACCTTCTTGACCTGGAAACTTGCTATGCACCACCGGTCTCTATGCTTGTGGACCCTCTCAGGCCAGCTGTAAAAGCCGCAATCCGGAGTATAAAGGAAAAGAAAGGAAAGGAAATGGAAGGAAAGTAAAAGGAAGACAGCAGGATAGAGGAAGATGAAATCAGGAAATGTGGGGGAAGCAGGAAATGTGGGGAAAGCAAATGTTAGAGATCGACGGCTCTTACGGTGAAGGTGGAGGGCAGTTGGTCAGAACGGCTATTGCTCTTTCCGCAGTCACCGGGAAAGAGATAAGGATTACGAATATCAGGAAAAACAGGCCAAATCCAGGCCTGAAGCAGCAGCATTTAAAGGCTCTGGAAACTGCAGCTAGGATCTGTAAGGCTCGGATTTCGGGACTTTTTCCAGGCTCTACTGAGCTTTCTTTTGCTCCAGTAGAAATAGAGGGGGGAAAATATAATATTGATATTGGGACCGCAGGAAGCATAACCCTGCTCCTTCAGTGCATTATGCCAGCCCTGCCGTTTGCGAAAGAAGAGGTTGAACTCACGGTAATAGGAGGAACCGACGTGGCCTGGTCTCCGACAATGGACTACCTGCAGCATGTTACCTTCAGGGCTCTGGAGCGGCTTGGATATTCAGGCAGCGCAACTCTGAAAGAACATGGCTACTACCCCAAAGGGGGAGGAAAAATTTCAGCTTATTTTAAACCGTGCAGGCTGCGAGGATTTCATTTTTTAAAAGAAGAGGAACAAATCAAGGGAATTTCTCATGCCTCGAATCTTCCGGCTCATGTACCTTTACGCCAGTCCGAAGCGGCCAGTACAAGATTAATGGAGGCCGGATATCCTTCTCAGATCGAAACTCAATCCTTTGAAGCTTTTTCCACTGGAAGCGGGATAACCCTCTGGACAGGCTATATAGGCGGGAGTGCCCTTGGGGAAAGAGGGCTTCCCGCAGAAAAGGTAGGCAAACATGCTGCAGACGAAATTATTCCTGAACTTAAAGCAGGAGCCTCGGTGGACATCCATCTGGCAGACCAGCTAATACCGTACATGGCTCTTGCAGGAAATAGTTCTTACACCGTCCGTGAACTGTCTCTTCATGCTACGACAAATATCTGGGTTACTGAACAGTTTCTGGATGTCAAATTCAGGATAGAGAAAAAAGAAGGCCTTTTTGAGGTATCCGTGGGTTGAAAGAGGAAAGGAAAAGCAGATACAGGGAAATGGGATAAGAAAGAGGTAAAAGAGAGAAGATAAAAGGAAGTTGGAGTGAGAAGAGAAAGAAAAGAGAAGAAAAAGTATCACAAATAATTTACTGGAAATTTTAAAAGTCAGTCTTTTAAAGTTATTCTTTTTAGGACTTACGCATTTTATATACAAAACCAAGCACAATAGACGTTATAGCTAAATATGAGTTTTAGACGGTTAAAGGTTTAACGCTATCGATTTCTCGTTTCAACCACGTAAGTCATACTTTTGAAATCAGCCCTTTAAAGTCAATCTTCAACGACAAAGAGGTATTCAGGAGGTATCTTTTCCGCAAGTACGATGTCATCAGTTGCAAGTTTGAGAGAGATCCCTTCTTCCTGAGCTTTAAAGGCATTGATTTGAAGGATAACAGGGTTTTCAGTATGAATAAGGGCCACTTCTACTGCCTTTTCATATGAGGTGCTGAGGTGGACATATCTTTGTTTTATCGGAAAAATTCCGTTCTCCAGCAGAACATCAACTTCTTCAGGGCTCACCCCATAATATAGATATGGAGAATCGCTTTCCCTGTAATCCAGATCAATGTTGACAGAGTGCCCGTAACGTGCCCTGATTCTGGAATCGCGGATCTCATACCTTCCTTTTTCATCAGATTCTACAAGGGCGTAAAGGTATTCCTTCCTCATCCAGCTGTATCGCTTTCTCATAACGTCACAGAAAGCGTTGAGATTGACCCAGCCGAATCTGTCCATTTCAACTCCTACCGATTCTGGAAAATGCCGGAGAGTGCCAGATACAAACCTGCCAAGCTTTTCTTCCTTGTTGTCGTCCAGTAGGTATCTTCCAGGGCGTTTACACTGCAGACAGCTGCCTCCTCTAAAATAGCCGTGCTCAGTGCATTTTCGAATCATGGTATCACGTACATAATGAAACTTTACTATAAATAAGGTTTTGTTTTAAGTTTTATTTTGACAAAGCTGCAAAGTTAAATTGTAACTATTCAGCCTAGATAAAACAACATCAATAGCCATCTTTACTAAAATTCAATAGACAAATTTCTGTAAATTGATTTTCTTTGATTGTTGGCGAGTTTTAGAATATCTTTTAGCTTGAAAACCTGAGAAGGCAGAATATACTGATAAGCATGTGTATAGTTTATTAAGCGGGCATAGTTTATTAATATTGATTCCACGTTGTTGAAAAATACTTTCATCGGGCATACGGTAATCTTTAGTAGGACTGCTTGCATACCGTAGCACAATATCTAAAGTAATTTTACGGCCATCGTGTTCAAACTTAAAATCAAAAAGAATAAAAGGAATTATAGAAGGTATTTGATTATGACCGTTTTTATCATTCATTAAAAGGTGTAATTAAAAAGTTAATGTGCTTAGACTTGTAAATTTATAATTTACTAACCTGTAATCTACTTGTCTCTTAACAGTTTTTGAATTTTATACTATACCCTGAACCGGATTCAAAATATTTATCATTAACCGGTGTTGCCCAGGAATTGAGGCAAATAATAAACACTGAAGATAGAAATCATACATTAAGGAGATAATATGACAGATATTGAATCGATCTATAAAAAACTCAGCCATGTTATCAGTAAAGAGGACTTCCTGCAGCGTGTCCAGGAAAAGGTCGAAAGCATGGGAGGGCTTTGCGATGAATCTATGGCTGCCATGCTGATTGCCAACGAACTTGGATTTTCGGATGTAGGTCGGGACAGTGTGAAGATTGAAAATATTACAGCTGATAGCGGACAAATTAATTTTGTTGCAAAGGTTGTGTCGGTTTTTGATACCAAAGAATTTACCCGAAACGACGGGACAATAGGTAGAGTTGGAAATATAATTGTTGGAGATGAAACCGGAAAGATTAGGATAACGCTCTGGGACAACATGGCAGACCTCATAAAAACTGGAAAAATTAGAGCAGGGCAAACTCTCCAGATCAGCGGCTATGCAAAACAGGGATATTCAGGAGTGGAAGTCAATGTAGGAAACAATGGAGTCCTGGCCGAGAGTGAAGAGGAAATCGATGTGGCTGCCAGCAACCAGAAAATAAATGATATAAAGGATGGCATGGGAGACCTAAATTTGACAGGGAAAGTTCTTGAAATTTCAGAGGTAAGGACCTTCCAGCGAAAAGACGACACCTCCGGAAGAGTAGGAAACCTGCTTCTTGGGGATAGTACAGGTACAGTCAGGGTGACCCTCTGGGATGACAGGACAGAGTTTCTGAACCAAGTAGAATACGGAGATACTGTTGAGCTGGTCAATGCTTATGCCCGGGAGAACGCCTTTACTCAGAAAGTTGAGTTGCAGGTGGGAAACCAAAGTATAATAAGGAAAAGTGAGAAAAAAGTCGAGTACGAAGAGGAATTTACCCCAATTGCGGATATCAGGGCTGATATGAACAATATTAATGTTTCCGGCAGAATACTCGATATAGGGGAAATACGGACTTTTGAGAAAAAAGATGGGTCTACTGGAAGAGTTGGAAATCTTCTTCTTGGCGATTCTACAGGAAAAATCAGGCTGACTCTCTGGGATGAAAAAACCAGCTTTCTGGATGAAGTCGATTTTGACGAGACCATAGAGGTACTTCATGCATACTCTCGGGAAAATGCCTTCAATCAACAGGTGGAACTCAATCTGGGAGGCCGGGGGATAATCCAGAAGAGTGAAAAGGAGGTTGAGTACAGAGAAAAGTTTACGGATATCGCTGATATTATCCCTGGGGAAAGCTATTCGGTCCAAGGTAAGGTTTCCGAAATAGGGGAACTCCGAGAGTTTGAAAGGGAAGACGGAACCGAGAATGTGGTTGCAAACCTCCAATTAAAAGACGAAACCGGCAGCATAAGGCTAACTCTCTGGGGAGAACAGGCTTATGTGATCGAAGATCTTGACATTGATTCCGAAATCCAGATCATTAACGCGTATGCGAAGTATGGTCTGAATGAAGAAATCGAGCTGAGTATCGGGAACCGAAGCAGAGTAATTATGCTTTAATAATTCTCCTTTTTCGACATCTTATTTCTGGTTTACTCCTTAAACCATGCTTTTCAAGATAAAAGTTTATGAAGTGCGGTCCAGTGGAAATAAGGGAGTATGAAAAATTTCCTGTGAGAAAAATAGAAAGCATTACAAATATAATTTGGATTTTTTTCAACTGTATAAGCCTGTTTTCTAAAATATACTTTTCTGCTGCGCTTCTTTCTAGTACTTTTTCTAGATGATTAAACTTTTTTCATTCTCAGCAAAGATCTCCAGTGGAAACAATGGGGTACTTAAAAAATTCTTGTGAGAATCCAGTAAATTTTTTGCTATGATCAAATGAACCGAGGCTAAAGAAAAGATATTCCTAATTTCACGCAGACTTCTGTTCTCTACAAAAAAAACAAATGCCGTTATCGTTATGTACCATTGACTCGTATATATAAATGCTATAAAAACGTCCGAAAATTATGGGGAAAAACATCTAGGAGAAAGCGGACAAAAAATAAGTATGGGATAAAGGCCTCACCGGGAGCATCGTCTTTAAAAAGCTAATGATTGCAAGGCCTGAACTGGAGGGAAAACTAAAGCAATCTCGAACGTTTTTCCACAGGCTAGATACTTGGAGAGCTTTTAATCAGATTTTACTTGCAAATATTATATTGTAAAATATTACATTGTAAACAGATTACAAATTATACGTAAATTACGTGTAAATTGTATATAAAATATACTGCAAATTTTATATCGTGAATTGCCGAATACGAAACGAAAGGGGGACGGCAGTAGATGGCAGATGGACCTGGAAGGGACACAGATGCTGAGAGGGAGATAGGTACTGGTATCCACAGCAGAGAGATTGAAAGAGAGGTCTCAGTTGCTGAAGTCATGAATAAAGCAGTCATAGTAATGGATATTAACTCAGATATTCCTACCATTGCAAGGGAAATGATCAGCCGTGATGCAGGAAGCGTCATTATTACAGAGAACGGCAAAGCCATGGGAATTATAACTGAGAGGGATTTTGTAAAGGGTATCGTTACAGAGGATAGAAAACCAGGCGAGGTAAAGGCAAGTGAAATCCTCTCAACCCCCTTGATAACCGTAGAGCCTGAAACAAGTATAGTAGAAGTTTCTGAGATCATGTTAAAGGCGAATATCAAGAGGCTCCCTGTCCTGGAAAAGGGTAGAATAATAGGGTTGATTTCGAACACTGACATCCTGATGGTAACACCGGGGCTTAATACTATTCTTAAAGAACTTATTGATATGAACAGGGAGGCTATCCTTTCCACCCCCTCAATCGAAGAGATTTCAGAAGCAGAGGATTTTCAAACGGGCATATGCGAATCCTGTAATGTCTTTTCATATGATCTTAGATTTGTGGACGGGAGATACCTGTGCGGGAACTGCCGGCAAGAAGAAGGCGAAGATTACGAATGACTTACGACCTTTAGATATCAATTTCCAGAGATTCCTTTTTTAAAGAGATTATCAGGAGGTAGACAATGAATGTTAGTGAGATTATGACAGATGAGCCTGTGAGTATCAAAGATGGAGAATTTGTGACTCACGCCCGTCAGCTGATGCGCGATTACCTTCTTCGAAGCCTTGTTGTTGTTGACGAAGAGAACAGGCTTGTGGGAATGCTGAGTGACCAGGATATCTTGAGGATTACCTCTACACGCTCGAATGTCACAGTAGGCGGGTATGCAAGCCAGTCCCCTACGGTCACTCCGGATATGGATATTATAAAGGCCGCAAAACTGATGGTGCAGTCGAAGCAGAACAGAGTTCCCGTTGTTAAATCAACTACGGATCGTACAGTGGTTGGAGTCCTGAGTAATGTGGACATTCTCAGAAACGTGGAGATTCCAAAAAATATTCCTAAAGCACTGCAAGCCGTGATGACAAAGAAGGTCAAAACCTGCTCGCCAGAGGACAAAGTCGGCACAGTCTGGGCACATATGCTCGAGACCGATTATACGGGCATCCCTGTAGTTTCAAAGAAAGGCGAACCCATTGGAATGATAACCCGCAGGGACATAATCAAATCAGGTGCTGTGCGCATTGAAGTGGAAGATGAGAGGCGAACAAGGCCTAATGACAGCCCAAAAGTTGAGAAAATAATGACAACGCCTACGTATACACTATCGGAAAATGATTCAATTCAGAGTGCAATTGGGATGATTATTCACTACGATATCGGAAGAGTCACCATTGTAAATGAAAAGGACAGGGTGTCTGGAATCGTTGATAGACAGGACCTTCTAGAATCTATTGTCGATGTATGGCCTGAAAAAGCCTTCGAAAATCGCCTTTGAAAGAAAACTATGTAATGAAATTATCCGGTGAAAGGATAATAACTAACCCTAGAATTATCGAGAATTAAACAGAGAATTAATGTAATGCGAAAAACAGCAGCAAGTTTTCACGCAAAAAGATTATAACATCAAAGATCATCATTAATAATAATTATAAATTCAGAATAAAGGAAACCTTTTGGAAAGATTCGGGAGAATTGCTTTCAGGTTTTATTTTTTTCCGGGAGCAAGTCTGGGTCTGTTGAGGAATGAACTGCAGATTCCAGGGAAGTTTCTGCAAGAAGGCAGGAAAATAAGAAACGGAATACGAAAAAAGCAATTAACTGCAACTCGAATTCGGTGATCCTATTGAGCAAAAATACGACATTTTCGTCCGTCGATAAGATGAAGGTTCAGCCAGGTGTGAGCAAATCCAAGAAAGCGCAGCAGAAAGATCCACACACAATTAGCAGCATGGGAACTATGCGGATAGGTCCTGAGTTTAAATCCCGTATTTCAGAACATGAAGGAAAAATTCTGGCCCTAGCAACAAGAAACGTAGTAACCCTCCCTCCGACTGCAACAATAATGGATGCAATCAGGATTATGACTGAAAAGAGATTCAGGCGCATTCCGATTACAAACGCCGGAACGCGGAGGTTGGAAGGAGTCGTTACTTCCGTAGATATTATTGATTTTCTGGGGGGCGGAAAAAAGAATCTACTCGTTGAAAACCGCTTCAAAGGCAACCTTCTGGCTGCGATAAACGAAGAAGTACGGCAAATTATGGAAACTGACATTCCCTACCTTAATGATCAGGCTGACTTTAAAGATGCTGTTTCAATGATGATTGAAAGAAAAAGAGGCGGCCTTCCAATCGTGAACAATGACATGCAGGTCGTTGCAATCTTTACCGAAAGGAATGCAATTGAACTGATGGGCGGAATCGTGACAAGCCGAACTGTTGATGAATATATGACCAAGAACGTCAAGATGGTGTCAACTGATACACCTATTGGACAGGCAGCAAAAGTAATGGTAGATAACTGGCTCAGAAGACTTCCTGTAGTCAAAGATGGCATCTTCGCAGGAATTATCACTTCCACTGATATTGTCCGTTTCCTTGGAAAGGGAGACGCTTTCAGTAAATTAACAACAGGAAATATTCATGAGGCGCTTGACCAGCCTGTAGGTTCCATTGTCTCAAAAGATCTGATATGGACTAGCCCGGGTACAGACCTGGGAAAAGCAATGGAAATAATGCTTGAGAAAAAGATAGGTTCACTTCCGGTACTGGAGAATGGGGTGCTCCGCGGCATCATTACGGAAAGGGATTTTCTGAAATCTCTGAACGAACCCCAGTAAATAATTAATTGATTAGAACTGGGTCCAGGCCTGTTCGAGCTGGCTCAAACTGGCTCAAACTGTCCCAAAGCTTAACGAGAAATTTAGTGGAAATTGAAATCGAATTGAGCCTGAAGTCAAACTGAGCCCGAAAAACCTTCGGGCTTAAGTTTTCAGGAGTTCAAGCTTTCAGGAGTTAAGTTTTCAGGAGTTTTGGAGAAAAGGAAAATTCTCTAGCTGGAGATATCGAGAAGTAAGCGTACTTGAGCACTTAGGATTTCGGAGTGTAGATCGTTTTAAAGTAAAAACTTTCTAAATTAACCTTTACTTCAACAAAGTGCTTATTACTTCGTTAGAATTTAGTGTCTGTGGCCAAAAATTGTAATGTTTGCATCCGATTCAAAAACTATAATTATTCACACTTATATATTGTAAAAGTGAAGGAGGTACTTCATGAATGTGGCGGACATCATGAGTTCACCTGTGTATGTTCTAAATGCAGATGAACCCGTGTCACGTGCAAGAAAACTGATGTTAAGGCATAGAATCAGTACATTGCTTGTCCTCGATGAGGGCAAGATGGTGGGAATCGTTACAAAATCAGACATCACTAACCGTCTGGCTCAGGCCGAACCTCTCTGGAGAAGAAGACCGATAGATCAGATCCCTATCAAGTTACTGATGACTGAATCGGTTATTACCATCTATCCTGAAGCCTCTATTTCCCAGGCAGCTGCCTTAATGCTTGAGAACGGGGTGCATAACGTTCCGGTGGTAAAGAACGATATTGTGGGTATTGTCACCAGGACAGATCTTGTGCGTTATGTTGCGGAAAATAGCGAGGAAATGAGAACAAAAATCCCTAAATTAATGTCTGAGGATGTTGTTTCTGTTCACAGGCATCATACTATCAACCATGTAATTGACGAAATGAAAAAGAATGAAATCGAAAGAGTGATAGTTAAAGACGATGCAGGAAAGCCTGTCGGGATAATTTCCAGCAAAAGCCTTGCTTTAAATCTCTTAACTGATTTTCAAGGTGAACTTTCCACGAAAAACATCAAGATGGCCCGTAAATCCTCCCCTGGAGGTCAGAAAACCTACAGATACGTAAAAGAGGTGCCTTTGATCGCAGAAGACATTATGGTTTCTCCAATAAACTCCATTGACGTAAACGAAAATATCAGTGCAGCCGCTAAAAAAATGATAGAGGAAGGAGTGACTGCATTACCTGTCAGTGACGGAGAAGATATAGTGGGCATATTAAGCAGAACCGATATCATGAAAGCCATCCTCTAACCATCCTCTGTCAGTGCAGAAGTATATACTGCAAAAGTACAATAGAAAAAGCAATAGATAAAACAGCCAAAGTAAAGAGAAGGATGCGAAATTAAAGCACGGGAAAAACGGATGAAGAAAACACGCAAAAAATTGCGAAAATTATAATTAAAAATTCTGGATACGCATGAGGTGAATTGCATGCAAGCTAAAGACATAATGGTACAGCCATACAGGATTGATAAGTCAGATACCATATCTCACGCTCTGGATCTCATGGAAAAGAAAAACACAAAACGCCTGCTGGTAATTCATGACGATCAGATAATCGGTGTACTTACGATGAGAAGTCTGACAGAGCAGCTCGGGACTCGCAAGAAACTGAGCAAACCTGCATCCTCTCTGCATGTTGCAACAGCCGTATCCGACAATTTTGTGAAGGTTCTGCCTGATACCGATACCAGAGATGTCCTTACCCTGATGAAAAAGAAAGGTGGCGTAATTATTGTCACTGATAATGGAAAAGCCCTGGGTTGGGTGACACCTCAGGAATTCATGAAAATAAATCACTTCACAGGCTTTGCCGGGGAAGTAATGGAAAAAAGTCCTATAGTTATCAGCCCATCTGATAGAGTTAGCCACGCCAGGCGGCTTATGCTTGACAAAAATGTGGGAAGGCTGCCAGTAATTGAAAATGGAAAACTTGTAGGTATTATTGCTGAAGATGATATTGCTTTTGCCATGCGCTCTTTCAGAGATCTGGTAGCTGATAATCAGCAGGACTCAAGGATCAAGAATCTGTTGGTAGGGGACATTATGACCCGCAGTGTGATTAGTGTCTATACCAATACTCCCATTGCAGAAGCTGTTCAGACAATGCTAGAACATGATGTAGGAGGCGTTCCAGTCCTTAACCTAGATGATGAACTTGCTGGTTTCCTAGCTCGCAGAAATGTATTGAATACAATTCAGGAATAAGGTGACTACTCCCATCACTGAAGTGACGGGCATCTATCGGTAATCCGAAGAGATTGTAATCCCAATCTCAAAATGTTAATAGCGGCATTATGATCCCTATCGAGAGTAAGACCACAGTAAGGACAACTGTGTATTCTCTCGGATAGTTCTTTTTTGACTATTTGACCACATCCTGAACACATCTGAGATGTATTACACGGATTAACAAGCTCTACACGTTTACCAGCCCATTCTGCCTTGTAAGACGTGATAGTTACAAGCTTATTCCATGCAACATCAGCTATGTGTTTTGCTAGTTTGTGGTTTTTAATCATTCCTTTGATGTTCAGATCTTCAAAGGTAATCAAATCATAAGTCCTGACAAGATCAAGACTTACTTTTTGTACAAAATCCTCTCTTTTGTTCGCTATTCTTTCGTGAACCCGTTGAACAGATTTCAAAGCCTTTGCTCTTTCATGTGTTCCTTTTTCAAGTTTGGAGAATTTTCTCTGAACTTTTGCCAGAAACTTTTCCTCTGTAACAAAGAATCGAGG
>NZ_DAVG01000067.1:30370-30544 GCF_002505485.1 Methanosarcina sp. UBA5
CCTACGTCTACACCTACTGATAATCCTGTATTTTGTAATACAAGTGGAGCATCAGTTTCAACTAGAAAAGAAACAAACCATTTCCCTGTAGACATCTTGCGAACATTGAGCCTTTTGATTTCACCTTCTACTGGTCTATGCAACTTGATCTTGAGGTCACCTATTTTTGAAAGT
>NZ_DAVG01000067.1:30626-30888 GCF_002505485.1 Methanosarcina sp. UBA5
CTCTCTTGACTACTTCCTGTAGTACCTGAGAATGAACTGCTTTCAATTCAGGTTTTTCTTTCTTCCATTCAGGAATCATTTTCTTTGAATCATAGTAACCTATGTTATTTTGCTCGGAGTCCCATGCATTTTTTCTGAGTGCAAGTGTTTCGTTATACGTCCACCTGCAAAGCTCAAGAGTATTATTCATAATTGATATTTGAGCCTTTGTTGGATAGACTCTATACCGAAGCACTTTCAACATTCATTTCACCTTTTGAGT
>NZ_DAVG01000085.1 GCF_002505485.1 Methanosarcina sp. UBA5
CTGCAAATTATAACAACGGAATAAATAAGCACGAAAATATAGTAAGCAATATGTATATTCAGTCCACTGAGGAAACTCAGGGTGAGAGTTTGAGTATGTTTGCTCCAAGTTTAATACTTGTTGTCGTCGCCGGTGCAGGTATGCTAGTTTACAGAAAGAAGAAGCAGAGAAGAAAATGAGTAACATGCTGATTTACAGAAGGGAGAAACAGAGCAGAAAATGGACACACCTAGAGGAACAAAAACCCTTGGAAAATTAACTTTTGTAAGTTTTGAATGTAGTACAGCTTAGGCAGATATCCTGAAACATTCGGGGTAGTTTCAGGCTGCACTCGACCTTTTCGATTCTATCCGGATAAAGTGTGCAAGATGGTTATTAATCCCAGTCTTAGCCAATCTCCTTTCAAATTATCTCTTTCTTATTCATAGGAAGAGTAAAGATAAACGTGCTTCCTTTTTCTCCCTTTGATTCCACCCAGATTTTTCCTCCGTGAAGATCTACGAAGTTTTTAGCAATATAAAGTCCAAGTCCGGTTCCACCGTATCCCCTGGTTGTGGAAAGATCTGCCTGAATAAAAGGCATAAGCATCCTTTCATGATCCTCTTTTGACAACCCCACTCCGCTATCCGAAACTTTAATCTCGAGCATCCCTTCCTTTTTGAGAGCATTTACAGTGACCTTTTTCTTTTCAGGAGTGAGTTTTATAGCATTATTCATTAGGCTGTACAGGATCTGTCTCAGCTTTGTCCTGTCAGCCTGGACGTTCTCAAGGGAGGCATCGACCTTTACTTCTACACTGACTTTCTTATTCGAGGCAAATGAGAGAAGACTCATTCTTATCTCTCCTAGAAGGCTGGCAATATCTACATCCTCATAGTTAAGGTTCCTTTCCCCGGCTTCGAGCCTTGAGATATCAAGTAGGTTATTAATAATTTCCAGAAGGTTATTCCCGCTTATGAGAATATTACTTACATATTTTGATTGCCTTGTGTTAAGGGACCCGAAAGCCCCTTCTAGCAGCAAATCGGAGAAACCTATAACCGAGTTAAGGGGAGTCCGAAGCTCATGACTCATGTTAACTATCAGCCCGTTTTTGATCCAGGTTGGGGCATCTATATCTTTTTCCACTTTGGGAAAATTATTTTTCAGCTCTATTTCTTCTTCCAGACTTCTCAAACGCTCCCATTTTCCATTTCTTTTGGCAAAAACGCTGTTTTCCTCCATTAACTCAAGCAGGGCTCTACCTGAAAGTTCTTCAAGAGGAAGGGTATAGAGAAGTGTGACACTTTTATTATTTTCTAAAGCCACCGTTTCAATGGTCTTTCCACATATCCCGAGACAGGACTTAAGAGAATTTTCAGTATTTTTAATCTCAAAATTCACTCTAAATCCTGAAAATCCTCCAGAAAGGGTTTTCTTATATCCTTTTTCTGCGAGTTCTGTTACTGCTGACGCAAGAATAGTAAGATTTTCCGGGAACGGGTTAGCCGGCAGAATTTCTAACTGAGATGAAGTGAGATAACGCTCGACATCCACTCCTGCCTTCTTAAGTTCATTCTTTGCCCCTTCAATGGCCAGTTTATCCGGGGAAAACCATAAGCAATACTCTCCCCCTTCAATTCCTTCCTTAAAATAGGTAACAAGTAGTTCTATCAATCCTTCGACGTCCTCATACACGGCAGAGATCTGGTGACTCTGCGGAGCTTTTGAAGAAAATCCGGAGTCTTCGACAATATTTTTCCTCAAAATCTTTCCCCTCCATATTCTAACTGCGTTTCAATGTTATGCAACTGGTCTTGAATGGAGTATGAGACAGAGTCTAAAGAAGCAAATTTTAATGTTCAGCAATTTCAGGCGACTTAAGCGATTTAACCCATCTAAAGAGTTTAGGGCAACACAATCCTCTTTCTAAACTTATGACACTTATACATACGCTTCATTTTTTATATGTATATTACGAACATATATAAGAAATATCCTAAATAGCTGATACAGTTCTTTTAAAAGCAGTTATATATTTGAGAATTTAGTATTTATTGGGTTTTGGGAACCTTACGAGATGAAATCTTAGGAGATGAAATCTTAGGAAATGAAACCTTAGGAAATGAAACCTTAGGAAACGAAACCGTACGAAACGGAACAGTACGGAATACGTCTTAATTTTAAATATTCGCAAACATATTCTGTATTTCCCTACCGTATCTGAAGATTGAAGCTCGGCTTACTTGAAGTTTCAAACAGAGTCACGGCATCAAGGGTGGAAACTTCCCTACCATAGTATAATCTGCATTCAAACTTATAGTATAATCTTGCATTCAGACTTATAGTATAATCTTGCATTCAAACTTATACAGGGCATTTTTTCTCTGGATAATTATGTCCTAATTTATATATTGATAAAAACCGGAATACTAATTATGTATCTTGAAAATAACTGAAAATAGGATTTTTCGATTTAATCTTTGCCGGCAGAATTCGGTACTATTAATTTAAGTCGATGCCAGTATTGATCTGCGCAGCTTTGAGGAGGACTAAAATACGGAGATTGGAGAGAAAAAGGCCATTGGAGCCAGAGATTTTCTTTACCCTATGCCCATTACCCTCGTAGGGGCTTGTGTAAATGGAAAGCCGAATTACCTGACAGTCGCTTTTTGCGGAGTCGTACAGTCAATCCCTCCCATGATCGCGGTGACCCTGGGGAAAATGCACCATACAAATGAAGGAATAAGGGAAAACCAGTGCTTCAGTGTAAATATTCCTTCCCGGGATATGGTGGAGGTTACGGACTACTGTGGTATAGTCTCAGGAAAAAGGACCGATAAATCCGAAGTTTTCGAAACCTTCTACGGAAAACTTGAAAAAGCCCCAATGATCCGGGAATGTCCGGTGAATCTTGAGTGTAGACTTGTAGATATCTTGGATCTAGGAGGCGCGAGCGAGGTTTTCATAGGGAGGATTGTTGAAAGTTATGCAGAGGAAAGGTATCTCTGTAATAAAATTCCTGATATTGAAAAGATTAAGCCTATAGTTTTTTCCATTTATGATAATAACTACTGGGCAATAGGTGAGCACCTGGGCAAGGCCTGGTCTGCCGGGAAAAGATTTGCTGAGGACGATAAAGAAAAAAGAGCTGAAAACAATGAGCTGAAGGAAGATAAATCTCCTCGCAGGTGTGATTGGAAGGAAATAAGTAAAAACGCATAAGTGTAAAATTGGCCTTTTATCGAAAAGGCTGTTGGGAACATTCTCTTCAGCTCACAGATTATTTATTCAAGGGGAAAGGGGGATTAGTACGTGAAAATAATAGTATTCAGCGGGAGCCATAAGGGCAGGGAAGGAAACACTCTAATTATGGTAGAGGAATTTCTGAAAGGAGCAGAAGAAGCCGGGGCAGAAACTGAAAACATTTTCCTGATCGAAAAAAGAATTGAATATTGCAAAGGAAAATTTGAATGCTGGCTTAAGACCCCTGGAAGTTGCACAATCAGGGATGATATGGATGATCTGCTTCCCAAGTTTGTGGCCTCGGACATTGCAGTATTCGCATGTCCCGTGTATTTCGATAATATCCCGGCTGTTATGAAAAACTTCATAGATAGACTTGCTCCTGTGCTTTTGCCTCATTTTGAAGAAGACGAAATTGGGGAATACAGGCACTCAAAACGCTATGAAAAGCTTCCAAAAATCGCCGTGATATCAAACGCCGGGCTGCCGGGCCAGATAAACTTTGAGGTCGAAAGCCTTTTTTTCAAGCGGCTTGCAAGAACTTTTCACACTGAACTCATTGCGGAGATTTACAGAGGGGAAGGAGAAATCTTCAGGGGAAAAAGCAATATCATGCTAAAACCTCTCCTGGGAAAATATAAGAAAGTTCTTAGATGCGCAGGAAGAGAACTTGTAGAAAACCAGAGACTCTCCGAAAAAACAATCCGAGAACTCGAAAAATCAATTGTGCCTGCAAGCCTGTATATAAAATTCGGGAACGAAGAATGGGATCGGCTTTGCGAAGAAAACAAGCTTGAGTAAACAACTCTGTAAAAAAAGAAAAATTGCAAACTTTAGGTACGATCAAAATAAATTAAAAACAAGCCTTTTGAAAAAAGGCTTGACAGAAAACGTCTCAATATTTGAATTTGAATACCTTATTCCCAAACCCTATCGGCGTGATCAACCGGCGCAACGGTTGCAGAACAACGGTTGCTAAAAACCTTCTGGTTGTTTATTAATTAGTCTCCAAACTACCTTCGACAAGGTCTTCCATGCTGTGTTCCATGTAAGGGGCATTGCTCCTGTTGATCAGTTCCTGACAGATTTCTGCCGGCTTTCCGTCCATTGAAAGAGCTCCGTTATCAATCAATACAGCCCTGTGGGAGACTTCCCGAACAAAATCCATGTGGTGGCTCACAAGCACAATGGTTGTGCCAAAGCGTTCATTAATTCTTTTTAAAGAGTTTGTGACATCCCTGAGGGTTACAGGATCAAGGTCTCCGAAGGGCTCGTCAAGCATGAGGTACTCGGGAGATGTTGCAAGACTTAAGGCAATGAAAGCCCTTACATGCTCACCTCCGCTGATCTGATAAGGAGTTTTGTCAAGAATTTCCATTGGAAGGTCAAGGGCTTCAAATACTGGCCTTGCATAGGCATCAACATCAGTTATTGGGATCGTCGGAAAGAGTTCGAAATAGATGGTATCACTCAGATTCAGTTCCTGCAGTGCGGTTTCTTTCTCTTCTTCGGGCATGTCAGGTAGGCGGTATATGGTATCAAGGGTCTCATCCGAAAGCCCCATCTCCCTGGCTTTACCCCTTGCATATTCGATTGCACCCAGCTTTTTCATGCTTAGCCTGAACCTGATCTGATCCCTGACCGTTGAGTTCACGGACATAGAGAATTCCTGGTTCATAATACTCATAATCCTCCGGAGCTCCACGCGCTTTTTGCTATACTCGGTGACATCTACCCAGTCCCCATTGCAGAGATACTCGACGGTTCCGCTCTTAGGCTTTACAAGCCCTTCCATGAGTTTCATAAGGGTTGTTTTTCCAGCTCCCGATGATCCGATAAAAGCCAGAATTTCTCCCCTGTAAATGTCGAGAGAAAAATCTTTGATATTAAGGACTTCTCCCATCCTGATGATGGAATAACGTTTTGAAATTTCCTTAACCTTGATGCAAGCTTCTTTCCTCGCGGGTTCCGCAAGCTCTTCCTTTGGCTTCATATCCCTGAGGAAATTTTTAAGTACCAGAGACGGTTCTCCGTCGGCTGCAATTTTTCCATTTTCAAGGAAGATTAGCCTGTCGGCAAGATAAGCGTGAATTTCCGGCAGGTGAGAAACTACTATAATTGGGATATTCAACTTCTTTTTCAGGCTCTTTATTACATCAAGGACTTCCTGTTTTGTGTCGGGCCCGGTCATTGTAACGGGTTCATCGAGGAGAAGGAGTTTCGGCTTTGCGGCAAGCTGTCTTGCCATTACAACTCTTTGTTTTTCTCCTCCGCTCAGTAGATTGGTGGAATGAAGCGCCTTATCCTCCAAACCCACGAGTTTTAGATACTCCATTGCTTCTTTAAACAGCTCGTCGTAGTCATTAGCTACGCTGTGCGGAAGATATTCATTCTTTGGAAGGGCTTCATACCCTACTCGAAGGTAATTTAACTTTCTTATAATATTTTCAATAGCAGGCCCGTTCCAGAGCCCGAAGTTTCGCTGGAGGTGTATTGCGCTTACGCTCTTCAGAAACTTTTCCCCTTCAATCCCTGAAGCAGGCGTTATAATTTTTCCATCTACTTCTACAGTTCCCTCCTGAAAGGGCTCAACTCCCCGAATGATGCGTAACAATGTCGATTTTCCGCTTCCGCTTCGACCTGTTATCCCGAGAATTTCTCCATTCTCCACCGTGAGGTCAATATGATCCAGCACTCTTATCTTTTCGGAACGTACCTCATAATCTTTAACCAGGTTGGAAACTCTGAGCATAATCATACCTTTTAGTGTTAATCGCAAGTTAATGCTGATCCAAAATATGTTCTGCAACTCTGCCAATTACGCGTAATAATTTGTCTTTTTTCGCTGCAATTTTCGGATGCTTTTACGTCAGTAGAATTTATACTAAAATAGGAGTCAGATATTACCTTATAACTATTTATTACAATCGGCTGCTATAACTTGACTTAGACAGTCTTAAAAATAACTATGGAAAATCAAAATTCTCAGAGGCCTCGCATCAATTTAGAACTAAAAGAAGAGCTTTCTAGAATGAAAGAGTTACTTACTGCTTGATTTTATCGATTTTGGCCCTAAAGGAATATGATTAAGCAAATAAGCATACTTTATATCTTTTCGAGTGTTAAAGAAAAACTGTGTTCCGGAAAAAAATAACTTGAAAGAATAAGTAATTTAGAAGAACGGCAGAATTAAATAAGAATTAAATAAGTCTTAAATAAGTATATCACGCTTAAAAGCAGGCAGCACGTCCTGAATCTTATTTTAAGGGTTCATCTTTTTATGGCTGACACAAGCTCAGCCACTTTTGCAGTAACGTCCCTTACTTCTTCAAGAACGGTACCGGTAACTATCATATCCGCACCTGCCGATGCACAGAGTTTTGCAGCCTCTGCATCTCTAATACCGCCGCCAACAATGAGTTTGTTTTCCCCAAGCACTTGCTTGACAGCTCCTATCATCTCAGGATTGATAGGCTTGTCAGCTCCGGATCCGGCTTCAAGGTAGGTATAATGCATTCCAAGGTATTTGCCTGCGAGGGCATATACTGCGGCAATTTCAGGTTTCTTCCTGGGAATCAGTTTTGCGTCCCCTACCCAGCCAACAGTCCCTCCAGGTTCGACTATAAGGTATGCCATGGAGATAGGTTCTATCTGGCTCTTGTAGACAAGCGGAGCTCCCAGCACCTGGTTTGTGATCACATACCCTAGATCTCTTGAGTTTAGAAGGCTCATGAAAAATACGGCATCTGCATACCTGCTAAGCCCGGCTGAACTTCCTGGGAAAAGAATGGTGGGGACATCTACTTTTTCTTTTATCTTTATGACGGTTTCATCAAGCAGAGTTCCCGACGCTCCGGTTGAGCCTCCTATCATGATGGCGTCGGTGCCTCCCTTAACTGCTGCAAGGGCGATTTCAGCGGCTCGTTCAGGCGTTTGGGAAGCGGGATCGATAAGGGTAAGATGAACTTTTCCTTCTTGATCAATGATTTTCTGAAGGTGTGCTTCCACCTGCAAAAAAGATCATGCTCCCTTGGATTCCTTGGATTTTACCCGAAGAGCACTATAGCCGCATTTTCTGCAGCGGGTTGCCCTTATTGCATTCCTAGCATTACATCTCATGCAAATTTTTTTATTTAATAATCTTTCTTCTGCTTCTGGAAAACGACCCATTTTTGTCACCTGCTATTATTTTTCAATATTGATAAGGTATATAGCCCGCTTAATGGATGTTAAGGAATATAACGTTTTTCATCAAAAAAGTCCGCCTTTTATTGAGTTTGCAAGCTTCTTTTCTTATATTTTTAGAATAATCTTCGTTTTTCCTATCCTGCTAACTCAAAGCTTATTTATTGCTTAGGTTGTTTATTCTCTGCCCTGCATGCTTAAACCAAGACTGAAACTGTAATTAAGTTGACATTGGACTGCGGTAAAGTTAACATTGAAATTATATAACGCTGATAACCATTTACAGCTAAAATCGTTATTTAAAATTAAAATCGTTATTTAAAGCCAAAACGTTCAGGTCCTAAGTGTAATTCTAGGGTTAATTTAACTCTTTAGGGTTTATTTAATTTCTTGTCTTATAAATGGTGATTTATGTGTTGATTCATCCTATAGACTACCGGTATGGTACAGCAGAAATGAAACATGTGTGGAGCCAGGAAAACAGACTTGCCAAGCTCCTTCAAGTCGAGGCGGCCCTTGCCCGCGCCGAAGCGGATATGGGTTTGATCCCCGCAGATTCGGCTGAGATTATATCTGAAAGTATCTCTTCCGTAAAAGCCGAGAGAGTTGACGAAATTGAAGCCGAGATCCATCATGATATGATGGCTGTGGTCACTGCGATTTCTGAACAGTGCAGAGATGACGCTGGAAAATGGGTACATTTCGGAGCCACTTCAAACGATATCCTGGACACGGCAACAGCTCTCCAGATTAAGGATGCAATTGATCTTCTGGAAGATAAACTCAAAACTCTGCTCGGGGTTCTTGTTGACAAGGCCGAAGCCCACAAGCATACGGTCTGCTGCGGAAGAACTCATGGACAGATTGGGGTTCCGACAACATACGGACTGCGTTTTGCTATATGGGCTTCAGAAATTTCAAGGCATCTGGATCGTCTCCATCAGCTCACACCAAGAGCAACTGTAGGGCAGATGACAGGTGCAGTTGGGACCCAGGCTGCGTTTGGAAAAGCCGGGATTCTTATCCAGAAACTTACAATGCAGTACCTTGGAATCGGCGCTGTAGATGTTTCCAGCCAGATCATTCAGAGGGATAGGCACGCCGAGTTTGTAATGTGGATGGCAAACACGGTCACGACTCTGGATAAGATCGGTATAGAAATAAGGACTCTCCAGCGCAGTGAAATTGCTGAAATCGAAGAGAGTTTTGGAAAAAAGCAGGTAGGTTCATCTACCATGCCCCATAAGCGCAATCCTATAAAGTCCGAGCAGATATGTGGGCTTGCAAGGATTGTAAGAGCTATGGTCGAGCCCGAACTCCTTAACAATACCCTGTGGGATGAAAGGGATCTGACCAACTCTTCCTCCGAGCGGGTAGTTTTCCCTGAAGCCTGCGTGCTTACGGATCACATCCTTAAGCTCGGGATAAACGTAATTGAAAACTTGAAATTCTATCCTGAAAACATTCGGAGAAATCTGGAATTGCTCAAGGGCCTCAATATGGGAGAAGCTGTAATGATTGAGCTTGCAAAAAGAGGAGTAGGCAGGCAGGAAGCCCATGAGCTTGTGCGGACTGCAGCAATGAAAGCTCACGATACAGGACAGCACTTCAAAACAGTACTTCTGGAAACTCCTGATATTGCAAGATATTTAACTGCTACAGATATCGAAAGTCTCGTAAATCCCGACAAATATATAGGAACTGCAGTTGAACAGGTTGAAGTACTTGTTGCAAAACTTCGTGAAACTTATTCCCTCTAACTTACTTTCTCTAATCTTTTTTAATCTTTCGTTTTTTCAAGAGGTTACAGGAGGTTATTTTCTCTGGTTATCGTAATCTCCGTTTATTTTCGTGTATTTCCGTTTATTTCCACTTATTTCCCCCTTAATCTGCATAAGCTGTCTATTACCCTATATTTTTTTGATTCCATTGGAGGATTTAGAAGTCGCCTGACCAGAGACCCTTAGTATACTTTCTCATGCCTCTAATGCCTGTTGTAACGGTTTGAATATTTTAAAGTTTTTCCAGTTGAATTTGTCTGGAGGGCAGGTCTTTATGCACTTCTGGCAATGAGCACCTTCACAAAGATCAGTACCTATTATAATCCTGTTTTCCTCGTCGATTGTTATGGCATTATTTGGGCAGACTCTTATGCACTTTTTGCATTCAGGGCAGTCGACAAGCATAGTCATATATGTTCCGGATCTTTCCATTATATGTAATCCTTCGTCTCCAAGCACTGGAATGTCTTTCTTTACGCGTTTCTCAATGACAGGATTATCTATAGGGTCACCAAGGCCTGGAAGTCCTTTCTTTTTTAGATATTTCTTAAACATCTTGAAGGGCATACCTTCTTCCCAATAAGCAATTTCTAAAATATACGCATCCCGAAACTGTGTGGTAGTCGCAAGCATTATATGTGTGTCCGCCATCTGGTTTGCAATATCCTGGAGTTCCCAGAGTCTTTCTTCCGAAAGCAGGATTTCACGAGCAACTGCAAGTGAAGTATTTCCAAGCTGGCAAATTTTTCCTGTAGTGTATGGGATCAAGCCGATTTTCTGAGCTTTTGCAGCATCCATGTAAGTGCCTGCAGCTCCTGCCATATAAGCAGTATCAATATCTGTCAGTTCGATACCTGCAGTTGCACACAGTGTAATATGCCCTGCACGAATAGCCCCTATAGCTTTTCCGGCTTCTTTCAGATCTCTTTCAGAGAAATCCATCCCGTTTTGAAGGTGAATCAGTCCGTCTGGTGTCTTAACTTTGGGGATCTCTACAAGGTCGTGTTTGATTGCTTTCTCTATGAGGGCTATAACACCTGTACCTGTAATTCCTCTGGCTTCGATTATGCCTTTTTCAATGGTGTTTCCTGTTTTTGGATCTACAAGATCTCCGGGAATAACTTCCATCTCTTCATTTAATACGTAGTTTCTTAATGCCCCATCCTCAAATTCAAAATCTGAAATTGAGTGGGGAGACGCAAGGTTCCCATGTTTTATCTGCTGTCCTTCAAGGGCTGGACCGGTTGCTGCGCAGCCCGTGTAAATGATTTCATTTACTTTCAGCGCAATTGTTCCGTAATCCGTAGCAATTGAAATTTCGTCACTATCAAGCATTCCAGATTTTACTATCAGGGCTAAGGCGTCGGCCCCAACTTCATGTTTTATTGCAGGGGGAATTACAGCTTCGCAATTAAATTCTTCAAGCCCCGGAATTTCACTGCTATGTACAATCCTTGCGTTCCTATTCTGTTCCTTTATATCGTATTTCTTTTTCTTTCGTTCCCCTGCATAGGCCAAGTCCTCAATGCTAATCCCCTGAAAGATGGACATATGGATAGGGTTTCCACAGAGAGAAATTCTCTCCAGCTCTCCACTTTCTAAATCAAGATTCTGGAGCAGATTCTTCACCGCATTTATAGAAAGTCCGTGCGCAAGATCCTCCCCGTAGCGGATTGCGAAGTCCACATGGTTCATCACGTTAGCTCCTGGGAGAGGATTTCTTAAAGTTATTGCCGTTCTTTTAATTTCTTTAGTATCGAGGTTAATTTTCTGAGCTCGATATCCACTTGTTCCCAAGTCAACTGCAACCCCATATCTCATACAAACTCCCCTACTAGTACATTGATTCCAAAATAAGTTTCTTGTTTAGCAGGAAATTTATTAATCAACAGACCAATCAAAAACTAAGATTTTATGAACGTACTTTGGAGTCAAAGCACTAGTTCTCAATATTTTGTCGGGTATTTTGATTTACTATACTAGCCGTTTGAGATTTATATTACTATTTTGAAAAATGAGATATAAATAAGGTGGTTTGTCCCTCCCTATATATTTAAGACTCGACAATTACCTTAATACTTTTTTTCAGTTTTTGAAAAATAGTTCCATTCTCTTCGTTTTTTCATTTAAGGCCGGATAAACATTCCGATCTCATTACTAAAAAACAGACAGCGGGAGGAATATGACTGGCATATCTTTATATATTAAAAGTGTCCTTGTATAGCTGATGAGCTAGTCCGGGTAGCCCGGCGTTACCTGTAACCCGAAATCGCCGATATGCGGGGGACGAAGCCAAGGGAAGATGCGTCGAAGGGACTCCAGCCTGGATTCTCAACGGAGAAGCCCCGTCCTGCTTGGACGGTGCAGGTATGCGGGTTTGCTGGAGAGCAGGTCTTCATATCCTAACTGCGGAAACCGGTCGAGGCCCGGAAGGGAGCAGACTCACTGTGGGCAACTATCGCTTGCGGGGCTGCGGGGTGGAGAAGAGATTCCAGTCTCCTGGTATCTCCAAGATTCAGCAACCTGAGGTGTGCTCATCGCTCAACATATAAGGTGATTCAGAATACATCAGGTGACTCAGTTTTATGGCACAACTATTATACTTCTTGTAAAATAGTCTTTGTTAAACCCTTCGCCTGGAAAAGATTAAATACATAAAATGCGTTTAAGGGGACGCGCTTCTTAAAGTCCTTTGTGACGAGATAGCCAAGCCCGGTATGGCGCGGGATTGCTAATCCCGTGATGCTCTGCATCCCGGGGGTTCGAGTCCCCCTCTCGTCGTTTTTTATTTTAAAGTTTTATCTAAAGGGATTATTTCATCTAAAGAGATTATTTCCTTTAATTCTCTATTTATTTGTAGTAGCCTGCGTCTTATCTATTTGTAACAGTCTGTATCTGGATTTTGTACACGATTTCATTCGAACATGCTTCCAACCTGAATTATTAATTAAGGATTCACGGTTGTTACTATCTGAAACCATCACAATATTTTAAAATATCGGAAACCCAGATTTTCCTATCTTAACTTCATGTAGCATCATATTCAGTTTTTATTATTTTTGACAGTTTACTATATAATAACATTTATATTATTTAAAAATTAATTTATATTGATGGCAACGAATCTTTTAACCGACCTCCTGATCATCTTCGGACTTTCGATTCCTGTAGTTTTTACTTTCTCAAAATTAAAAATAGCTCCACTAATTGGTTTTCTGCTTGCAGGTATTCTTGCCGGACCTTTTGGTTTTGGACTTATTCAGGATATTGAAAACATTGAATTTTTGGCCGAAATAGGAGTCGTACTCCTGCTTTTTACTATAGGCATGGAGTTTTCACTACGCGACCTTTTACAGCTTCGTAGAATCGTAGTTTTTGGAGGCGGTTTACAGCTTTCCATAACTTCAGTTGTTGTTGCTCTTATATTCATCTGGCTTGGAAATTCCAGAGAATCTTCGATTTTCCTTGGGCTTTTAGTGGCATTAAGCAGCACTGCAATTGTCCTTAAACTCTTACAGGAAAAAGGAGAAATATATAGTCTTCACGGGCGAACTTCCTTAGGAATACTTATTTTCCAGGATATCGCTGCAGTAATAATTATTCTCTTGATTCCGGTTCTTGCAGGCATCCCAGGAACCGAGAAGTCCTTTTTCGAGCTCATCCTGCAGGGACTTGGGCTTATCGTGTTCACCCTTCTAAGCGCCAGATATGTCGTTCCTTTCATCATGTACCAGGTGGCAAAGACACGGAATAATGAGCTTTTTCTCCTAAGCGTTATAGCAATAGGGCTTTCTGTCGCCTGGCTGACCTCCATGGTTGGGCTATCTCTGGCACTGGGGGCTTTTCTTGCTGGCCTGATTATCTCGGAATCTGAGTATTCGGTTCAGGCTCTTGGGAATTTAATCCCATTCAGGGACATGTTCATGAGTATTTTTTTCATTTCAATAGGGATGCTGCTTGATCTCAATATATTAAGAGAACATCTGCTCCTGATCCTGACTGCTACTCTGGCTGTGCTGCTCCTGAAGGCTCTGGCAAACAGTTTGAGCACCTTTCTCATAGGTTTTCCTTTACATACAATGATTCTGGTTGGATTTTCCCTTTCACAAGTTGGGGAGTTTTCCTTTATTCTTGCAAAAGTAGGTTTTGCAAGTGGATTAATTTCCTCTCTTATGTACCAGGAATTTCTGGATGTGGCAGTGCTTTCTATGGTGCTTACCCCTCTGTTTATGAGTATAGGGTATCGAACTACGACTTTTGCTGACTTGCTACCTTTCCCCCCAATATTAAAACAGGGTTGGTACAGTAAATTTAAAGAAAACGAATCTGAAGAGAAACCTGAAAACCATGTAATTATAGTAGGATTTGGGATAAACGGTAGAAATGTCGTGACTGCTGCAAAAGCAGCTTCAATTCCATACATAGTAATTGATATGAATCCTGAAGTCGTACGGATAGAGAAACAAAGGGAAGAGCATATTTTTTACGGTGATGCTGCTCAGAATGCTGTGCTGGAACATGCCGGCATCCAGACTGCGAAATCTGTTGTCGTGACCGCAGGTGATCCTCCGAGCGCCAAAAGAATAATTGAAGCTGCCCAAAGGTTAAATCCGGAAATCCACATCATTGCCAGAACGCATTTCCTGAGTGAGCTGGACAAATTTTATGATTTTGGGGCAGATGAAGTCATTTCTGATGAGTTTGAAAGCTCAATAGAGCTTTTCACAAGGGTGCTTCACAGATACTTAGTTCCCAGCAGTGAAATCAATTCCCTGACTTCAACATTACGTGCTGACCATTATAAGATGCTTCGAAGTCCTGACATTCCCAGGAAAAAAATCTGCGATCTGGCTCTTGATTTTGCAGATGTGGAAATCCGGAGTATCAGGGTTGGAAAATCTTCAAAAGCAGCAGGAATGACTCTTGGGAAACTCAATCTTCGGAAGAATTATGGAGTGTCTGCACTTGCAATCTCACGTAGTCATAGAATAATTCCCGGACCTGAAGCTGGGACTGAAATTCTCGCGGATGATATTCTGCTTGTGATCAGCCCACCGGAAAATCTCGATGAGGTTAGAAAGCTTTTTGAGGATAGTGTGGAATGATACTCAATCCTCTTTTAATGTTTTTACGTATCGATATATAAAATCCTTAAGTCTTTAGTCGAAGAAATAAGCGTTAATTCTTATGCGTATACGCTTTCCTTTGCAGTTGATACATCAGTGCTATTAGAATCAAATCAGGGAGCGTCTATAGAATTCCTCTCTGTAATTACAGAGCGAATCATGAGCCATAATCTTAACAGTAAGCTAGATGAATAAGTAGAACAGTGGCTTCTATTAAGGGAGAAAGAATTGATGAGAGGCTCTTTAAGGAGCTTAACCAAAAATAACTTGGAGAAATAATGGAGCATATAACGGTTATAGATAGCCTGCTAACCATAAAAGAAAAGAAATTAAGCATCCAGAAATCTGAAAACGATGAAAGAAATTAGTACCTTAAACAGATTTGAGAATGTGAGGCTCTAAAGTGTTTGAAGTCCTTCTTGATATTCCTGCTCAAGCCTTTTTGAAATCGGCAGATGAAATGACTTACTCCAGGGTCAAAGAAACTCTTGGTGAGCTTGCCCTCGATCCAGTTCCACCGCGAGCAAAAAGAATAATTGAGAGTAAGGAGAAGCTTTTCAGACTGCGATCCAGGCATTTAAGGCTGCTTTATAGAATTAATTATGAAAACCAGACTCTGGTAGTCATAATGATTGAGCCTGTAAATCGTATGTATCGTTGAAGAGGGTAAGGATTTAAATTCTTCTTCCGTCAAGTGTTACAGCAGGAAATTAGAAAAAGTATCATGAGGCAAACACAAAATACAATTTCAACGTGTCTTAAGAAATTATCTTGCATAGTTAATAATATGCAAGACAAGTATAAATTATTTTTTCAAGTTTGCCTTTTAAAACTCAGGTGTTTTTGATTGATTGGATAAGAATTTTAAATTTGTGTATATGCTTCCGATTTTTACATAATTTTTATCATTGGTACTATGAGTTAGACTATATTTTACAAAGTAATTGGACTAAACAGTAGAACTCATTAACAATTTAGTTTATCTATTTTTCCCCACCTTCCACATATGTCCTTTCAACTTTCACAAGATTTCATGCTATCGTTTTTTCTGAAAATCGCCCTGGTTACTCAAACATGTATTTTTGAAATTTTCTAAATTTTCGACCTTTTCGCCTTCATTGAAAACTTCCACACCTATTTCCCAAAGCTTCAGTTGAGATGATAACTGCAGATTTTTGAATAATTTTCAAAAAATAATAACAAGAAAAATGTTATTTTTTGAAGACCTTTACGAAAAGTCAGCGTAACTATCTTTTATTATTTTCTTTTATGCAGAATACAGCTAGCAGGCTAGCAGGCTAACAACTCCACAAATTATTTCAAAACTTCCATTAATCATACTCCCTGCTCCTCAATTAATATTCCAGATGTACACAGATGTAGAATTTATTCACTAGTTTGCCCGCTATTATCCGTTAAAGGCGAGATGCGCTTTTAAATTATTGCCCTGTGAGAAAATGGATGGTATTTTTAGGAACATCTATAGAAAGTGGGTTTTTGTAAGTTTTTAACTTTCTTCTAATGAGTATATACTTTCTACCCATTCTGTATTGAAATCTTGCTCTTCTAGTTGCCTCTCTATCAACCTTTATCCGTGTACTCTGAACAACCTCTCGACAATATTATATAGTATAATAAACTATTTACAATATGTAAAGTTTGAGTTACATATTGTCATCAAAAGTATACAATTTGTACACATATACACACATAAATATGCTGAGAGAATTAGGTTTTCATTGAAAAATCTTTATTTATGGAGGTTCTGAAAATGAAACGCAAGCAATTCAAAATAATTAACTTTCTTACTACAATGGTTATGGCAGCTGCCATTGGTTTTTCGATTTCAATAGGAAATCCTGCAATTGCCATAGCTTCCTTCATTGGGGGCATAGCTGTCGTATACCTATCAAAACGCAGACTGGAAGATATTGTGGAAGATGAGAGAATTCGCCAGGTAAGTCAAAAAGCTTCAGGGATTACACTCCAGTTCATAATTCTCAGTTTTGCCATCGGGGGTACAGTCCTTGTAGCAATGAAGGATACTTATCCAAAATATACAGATTTTGGTTTTTTCATGTCATATGCAGCTTGTACGAGTCTTGTACTTTACTCTATCTTTTATATGTATTTTAATATGAAATCAGGAGGCTAAGTTGACGGTTGGAGTTTACATATTTCCAGATTACTGGAGTATCTCGTCAGACATCCGTTTACATTCGCTTGTGAAAATATGGAGTTTTCAATGAAAAATAATATTAAAGTTTACAGGGCAATACACGATCTTACTCAGGAAACCCTGGCTGAAAAAGTAGGGGTGACAAGGCAAACCATAAATGCAATTGAAAAAGGTAAATATGATCCTTCGCTTGAACTTGCATTCAAGCTTGCCAGGCTTTTTGGCGTCCGTATTGAGGATATTTTCCTCTATGAAGGCCGTGAAGCCAAAAATTCTGAAAGAGAAGATTGATTCGCTTAATTCTAAGAGAAAAGATTTATCGTTTAAATTTGAGAATTTTTAAGGTAAAATTTCCCAGACAATTTCGAATTTAATTCTTTTTCATTAAAAGCCGGCCTCATAAGATTTCTCCAGATAAACTTAGCTTTCCCGAATTCTCTGAGCAAGTAAACCCGGAGAAACGAAGCCATATAACCATTTTTTATTTTCGGGAAAACGAGAACTAAGAACTATGCAGGCTCTGAGTAAGTAAGCTGATTTTCCTTTCAGAAATTAACGGCATTATACCCCAAAAGCAATTTTAGTTTCTAAATATATTTATATGAAATGAAAAGATAGTTACAATTAACGGACATCTGTGGATGTACAGACCGCCAGTTTCTGCCATCAAACAAACTAACAAGTAAATAAGCAAGTTACAAAGAAAATAAGCAGGAGAAAAAATCTATGATACAATCTTTTATAGTGGAACATTATCTCAACAAGGATGTAGATGTTTACTGCGGTGGGCCTGACATTTTCAAGGGAAATGTAGAAGCTTGTGCCGATAACGTTCTGACTCTCAGTAGCCAAGGGAAACTTACCCATATAGCCATCGACAAAATAATAGCCCTCTGGAGCCAATAAGCTCAAAATTTCATATTTCAATTTATTCCTGTATTATAGAGGACAAATGGATTAAGGAAAGATCTTGCGGTCTTCTCCTAAACCTAATTAGCGCTGAGAAACCTGATTAAAGCTGGAAAATTCTCTGGAAAGCTAAATTTAGTGCCTTTATCTCCATAAAATAAAGGTTATTCATTAGCGAGCCAGAGTTCAATACGTGAGAAAATACCGAGGTGTAGAGAAATGCAGCCTTTTATCGTAGAACACCTTCTAGGCGAAGTCGTAGATGTTTACTGTGGAGGCCCTGATGTTTTTAACGGAAGGGTGGAAGCCTGCGCAGACAACGTGCTCACTCTCGAGCAGAATGGAAAGTACACGCACATAGCGATTGACAAGATAATAGCCATTTGGCGCGCTTAACTGATTAAACAGCTCGTCGAATAAAAAAGATACTGGGTCCTAGGCATATTAGGTCTTGGACGTACTGAACCCTGGACGTAATGAGTCCTGAGGTATTGAACCCTGGAAAAGTTCCGAAGCTTTTTAATACTTCGTCTTTTCCAGCAGTTTTTTAAATTCAAAAGGTGAAAAATTGGAGTAATCCTACCGTAGTGTATTTTGGATCTCGGGATCACTTATTGGTTTTCTTATCTCACGTTTTTCTGCAACTCTTTGCATGGGAAGCAATAAATTCCCTCATCAATTTTGCCCCAAGCATGGCGGTTTGCCCGGAATCATATTCGGGGGCGATTTCTACGACATCAAAAGCCATTGAGAAAGGAGCAAGCATCCTTATCGCAGTCCTTACATCCCGCGCACTCAGGCCGAAAGGCTCAGGCGTGCCAAGACCGGGGGCATAAGCCGGATCTATTGCATCCATATCAAGGGAAAGATAGAGCTGGCTGCAGTCAAGCCACTCGAGGGCTTCTTTGAGGATCTCCACCATGCCTATGGATTCCACATCATCAGCTGTATAATACTTCAGGTTGTTTTCCCTAGCAAAAACCCATTCTTCTTCCGGGCCGCTTCTTATGCCTATGGAAACAAGATTCTTCGTAACGTCATTGAGAATATTTCGGGACACACAGGCATGGTTATGCTTAAATCCCCTGTACTCTTCCCGGAGGTCAAAGTGAGCGTCCAGAACAATAACCCCGAACTCCTCTCCTGCGAGTTCGGCGCAAGCCTTCACCGTAGCGAAAGTCAGCGAATGCTCTCCGCCAAGCATGATGGGAAGCTTTCCATCACTCAGGAGATCTTTTGTAGCTTCGTAGAGGCTTTGCAGGGTCTCGTCAACCAAAGCTGAAGTTTCCAGATTTCCGGCATCATAGATCGGAAGATCCACAAGATCTATGTCGAAAGTCGGGTTATAACTCTCAAAATTCGCAGAGGCCTGCCGCATAGCATCCGGAGCCCAGCGGCTACCTGCCCTGTAAGAAGATGTATTATCAAAAGGCACGCCAAAGATAACATAACGTGCAGATTCATAGTCTGCAAGAGCATCTATAAAGGAATTGGGTAAAAACATACTTTAACCTGATATGAAATTATTTGCTTAAAAAAGAGTGGCTCAGGATCTTAACCTGAGTTTTCACATTAATCTCGAAAATTTATGTCCGTATATCGAGCTTGACCTTGCCAAGGGCTGTAATGTAAGAAATCTCTTCGCCCTCTTTGACCTTATCCTTGTACTCATCAGGAATTACGATCTCAAAGGTTGAGAAATCTCCCATGTCCATGAGTTGGGCAATGTCACCGGTAATCGAGATTACCTGTGCAGTTTTTCTTTCCACAATCGGGACGTAGACTTTGGTTGCAACTGAGCCTATGAAGGAGCGCTTCTGGCCGTCAAAGAGGCCAATAGCCTCTACCCTTGCCTTTGCGGCTCCGTGTTTTCCCGGCTTGGACTTGGTAATGCTCTTTATGACGCATGCTTCGTCATCAATGATTACGTATTTCCCTTCTTTGAGTTCCTTTACTTCTACCTGCTGTTTCATAACGATTCTCCCATACGTTTTTAGATATTTATAAATAAGCTGTAAACGCCATTCCGGATTTGCCGGAGACTTCCACGGCTCCGGTAAAGTAGTATAAGAAGGCTTTTCTAATTTTTAAGCCTGACTCTTATTTTATTCATATATTGCTTAAGATCTGCATAGAAAAACTGGAAAATATTCCGAGCTTTAGTTGCCTGCAGAGCTAATCTACAGATCGAGAACTAATACGATTAATTTATCCTTGACTATATAACGCTTGTGCGAGATTTTGCGTCTTTAGACTGGATTTCGAGAAAACTGCCTGAAATCTCCGGAAAATCCGGAGAAATCCAGGTTAAAGGAATACTGGATTAAAGGAAATATTGGATTTCAAAGAGAAAATCTTTTACCTTATATTACTTTTAGGAGCGTGCAGTAAAGCAAAAGTCCCTTAAAGCTTCCCTTTTTTTACAAGCATTTACATATTACATTTCACAATTCCTACTCCATACGCATCAATTTTCCGGTTTTCTTATTAAAAGCTGAGTCCAAGCTCCTCTAACTTCTCCGACCGGGGTACTCCTTCTTCATTCCATCCACGGTAATGGTAATATTCCTGAATTGCAGCTTCAAACTCCTGCCTTGGAAGTCCGTAACCTTTGTTCTCTCCCTCGTTTTCAAACAGTCTTTCAGGAAGAGTATCGTCTTTCCGGGTAAATCCTGCTTTAAGGTTATACATTCTCTCCAGATTATAGATTCTTTCTCCTATTTTCAGGAGATCTGCAGGCGATATCTCCATACCCGCGGCCGAAAGCAGGAGAGCCGAACCAAGCTCTTCGTTAAAGACAAAACCTGAGTAAGGGCAGAACACAAAAGAGTCCAGAACTGCAGTTAGGTTTTCAAACACCTGGAGTATGCCTGCTTTTCCTTTAAGGCTCAGACGGTTAAGACTTAAAGGCTTTCCAAGTACCTCAGGCCCGACCATAAAGGCAGTCAGATAGTCTCCCCCATGGCTGGAAGTAGCATAGGCCAGAGCCTGACCCCTTATCCCTCGCGGCTCAAAACCTCCGAGTTCGAGCCCCTTCACATCCATGCTCAAGTCTCTTCTCCCAAGACCTGATAAATATCGTCTGGCTCCGTTTCCGAACTTCGCTCCTTCCCCTATTTTCGAGAGCAGGAATTCAAGTCCATTAGCTTCGAGTACTCCTGCTTTGAGTTCTGCGCACGCCCCGAGCACGGAGCCTGCCGAGATAGGATCAAGCCCGTAATCCTTGCATATAGTATCAGCCTTAAGCACGGAATTCAGATCAGGATTTTCAAGGTTAAATCCAAAGGCCCAGATGGAGTCATAATCAGGCAAAATTTGCTCCGTTTCTGTAAACATCTGTCCTCTTTCTTTAATTCTCTTTTTACAACCCAGAGGACAGCCAGGGCAACTCTCATTTTCAAGCTTGAAAGCGGATTTGATATGCTCTCCTGAAAGCGCATCTGCAAAGGGAGTCTTCCTTCCGGAAAAGTTTCTAGTGGGGATAAGATTCATATAATCCAACAATTTTACAAGTGCAGACGTACCGTAATTTGCAAGGCCTTTGGAAAGTACGGGGCTTGCATCGAAAAACTTCCGCAGTTTTATCCCAAGTTCCCGGAATCCCTCAGGATCGGAAGGTAAAAGTTCTTTTTCCCCTTTCACAACAACGGCTTTGAGCATTTTTGAGCCGGCAACCGCACCCAGACCTCCTCTTCCGCTATGTATGGAATCAACAACAAAGGAGGAGATAAGAACCTGTTTTTCTCCTGCCCTGCCAATGCAGGCCACGCTGCCTTTGTTTTCAAGGGTTTCATTACAGGCTTTGACATTTTTTCCCCAGAGCTGTTCTGCGGGCACAATTTCAACGTTTCCTTCCGTGATTTCCACATATGAAGGCCTGTTTGCCTTTCCGGTAACTACCAGAGCATCAATTTCAGCTTTCTTGAGTTCTCTCCCGAAGCCCCCAGTGATGTTCCAGCTAAATACTGTGCCTGTTAGAGGCGATTTCGAGGTGAGGACTGCACCTGAAGCCATCGGGACAAGGCCTGAAAGAGGCCCGGAAGTAAATATTAAGGGATTTTCCGGACAAAGAGGATCAATATTCGCATCTGCAAGTTCGGAAAGCAATCTTACTCCAAGCCCTCGGCCGCCAAGGTATTTTCGAATTAAGTTTTCATCGGTCCTGACTGTACCTACCGATTTGGAACCAAGGTCTACATATATTGTTTTTCCTGTCCAGCCAGCCATATCAAGTCCTCTATCTTTCTTTCTCTGATCCGGTTTCGTAATTCTGTTTTTTTCTAACGATTTTAATTTCTATTTTTATTTCTGTGTCATGTCCCCCTGCTTCTGTAGGGGTATGACACTGAAATTTTCTCTGTTTTTTCAATTTAAAATTTATTTTTTGGAAACTGTAATATATCCAGACATTGTTTTGGTGTTAATGCCTTTAGCATTCTTTACTGTTAAGCTGACAGTATATTTTCTTGCTTTACTGTATGTGTGTGCAGGATTCCTGGCTGCTGAATATGTGCCATCTCCAAAGCTCCATTTCCAAGAAGTTGGACTATTGGCACTTTTGTCAGTAAACTGCACCTTCAAGGGCGCTTTTCCGGATACTGAGGAAGCTGAAAAAGCAGCAACCTGAGCTTTAAGAGGAGATATAACAGTTATATACTTTGTTTTAATTTCCTTATCTCTTCCATATTCATTAATTGCGGTATGTTTTACCGTATAAATCCCGGCTTTTGAATAGGTATGCTCGGGTTCTGTTCAGTTACCAGAGTAGATCCGTCTCCGAAATACCATTTCCATTCAGTTGGCGAGCCTGTACTTGTGCTGGCAAATTTAACTTTCAGTGGGGCTTTTCCAGACAGAGGGCTTGCAGAGAAAACCGCAACAGGTTTTACTGGGGCTGTCACTTTTATATAATTTGTTTTTATTTCAGTATCCTTACTTGCTGCATTAATTATATCTTGAAGATCTTAAAAGAGCCAGCCTTTAAGATAAAGGAATCTCACATATTATTGTATGAATCTGGAGAAACCTTACATCGTTTCTATTTATGCCGTTCTACGGAACGAGAAAGGCGAATTCCTACTTCTCAGGCGGTCGGAAAACTCTCACAGCAATCCGGGAAAATGGGATCTGCCAGGGGGAAAGCTGGTCCATGGAGAGCCCCTTGAAGAAGCAGTTGTTCGGGAGACCTGGGAGGAAACCGGGATTTCAATTGTTCCCGGAGAAATTGCAGGATATACTACCTTTGAGCTTCCGGAAAAAAAGGTGATTGCCGTAATATATGATGGGGGATATATCATTGCCGATGTAAAGTTGAGCCATGAACATTTGGAATATGCATGGAGCTCTCTTGAGCAGATTCTGGAAATGGATGCTCTTCCGGATCACTTCAAGGAATTCTTTAAAAGATTCGCTGCAGAAAATAAGGAACCTCCAGAGCTATCGATTTAATCTGGACTTATCGGTTCCTTTATGATTAATTTCTGTTTGAAGTTTTGAGAGTCCTTAAGATTAGTTTTACTTGAAGTACTTATCCTCAAGGTTTTTCCTTTTTTTCCTGCTGCGCTGCCAGCTTACCCCGATGTACAGGAAAACTGAAAGAGCTGAAAGAGCTGCCATACGCAGTACGTGACTGTATTTGCTCAAGAGGAGAGGGTTTATATCTTCTCTTTGCTCGTACTCAGGATACATAATATCCCGCCTGTTGCTGCTATGTCCCAGGCCCAAGGCGTGCCCGAATTCATGTTTTGCAATAGAAAGCATTGTAGTATCCCCATACTGGCGCCAGGCTTTACCCTGATAGTTTCCTACCTCAAGCACTATATCAACACTTACAAATCGACCATTTGATACCCTGGGGCTTGCGTAGCCAGCAACGCCTGGGGAAGCACCTTCGACATTCTCCAGATTTTCAACCCATTTTATCCTGATATCAGCTTCTTTCGAATTCACGTGTTTGAAAACAGGCGTGAATTCAAGGTTTCCATTTCCTCCTTTCTCCCAGTATTCCATAGCCTTTTCTATCTGTGCGTAATAGGTGGAACTGTAGTGTTCAGGTACACTTTTGTTTTCTACATATACAGTGATAGGAGAATGGTCCCATGGATGGTCTAAAAGTGTTTCTGGATCCGCTTCAGATGCTGCCGAAGCGATAGGTAAAATAAGTACCATCAATAACAGGGCAAAGGAAAACCTTATTCCATACATACCGTTTCGATTGATATAAACCGGCCTCCACACATGGTAACTGATTGTTCGACTCCGAAAACCCCATGTAATATTAGTATCAAATAAAATCTGTTACAGAAGTGCCATCAATTTTGGTAAAAAATGTTATAATTCTCATTCAAAAATTAGTTTCTTAAAAATTAAAGTAAGTCTTGATAAGCCAATCTACACTCACAAAAATTGCACTTAAATATTCCTTAAATTTGTCTGTTTAATCTAGAGTAGCTCTGGATATATCGCAAATCTCACAGTTCGGATCACGGCAATGTTTCTCTTTTTCCATCTCTTCCTCTTCACCTTTTTCGTCACCCGGAAATTCGGAAGCAAGAGCTCTCGTACTTTCGGCAAGTACTGCAGCATTGGAAATGGATGCTCCTATCATAATGGCAGAAAATATGCTTTCTTTCTTGATTCCCTTTCTTTTCGCGACTCTAATATGCATTTTCAGGCAATGTTCGCAGCGAAGGGCAGAAGCCACACCTATAGAAATGAGTTCTATTGTCTCCGGGTCGAGATTCTTGAATTCCCTCATTATGGAATTCTCATAGAGTGTTTTCGGGATGAAAATCTCCGGAAGGTCTTTCATGAAGTTCATAATATAGGGAATTTCACCATACTGATTCCGGATATCTTCAAGAAGTTCAGGAATAACTTTTTCAGGATCCTTTTTCAAAATTTCCACAATATCCTCAAGTTCCATATGAAACCACCCAGCATAATTAACGTGGAAACAGTATTCAAACGCCGTTTTCAGGGCCAGACTTTACACATAAAGGATAAGTGAACAGACACGAACCCAGTAAAAATGTAAAGTGGATAGCTTTTACGCAGCAGAACCCGGATCAATGTAAAGTGGATAGCTCTTACGCAATAGAATCCGGGTCAAATTGAAAAACCAACGTCAGACTTAGATTTGATTTTTATCAATATATAATTTTTCATTTTTGATTTTGAAATATCTGCAAGCTCGGAAAGGGTAACCCCTTCATCAAATTCCAGTTTTTCAAGTCTTTCGTGGAATTCATCATAAGGCAGCTTAACCCTGAGCCCGTTAAGCTGGAGAGTAAGTGGGGCAGGCGAAAGTACAGTTCGGATTTCTGAGACCTGGTTTTCAATCTCTTTCATAACTCTGGCAGGAAGCACTGCGAGGGGGTCTTTTGCCTGCTGTTTACGAATATTATCAGCAATCTTTCCAATCCCTTCGTTGAGTTTATCAAGGGCATTAACCTCCTCGGTTTTCCTTAACCTGTGAGAAGTCCTTCCGATATTCCCAACATAAAGATCTGCTCCAGGAACTTCCTCGGTCTTCAGGTCAGGTCCGCCTGTAACTACGATTGGGATTTCTATGCCTTCAAAGAGCTTTGGCTTCTTGTTTATTATGCAGTCACTGAAAGACCCGAATGTGAAAACTGCAATATCGTGTTCGTTGATAAGTTTCCTTTCGTAATCCATGGACAGAGATACTCTGCGCCCCATTCCTCTTGCAAGTCCTATCATGTTTGTGTTGGCTCCGGGATGGCGGAGATACTCTGCTACGTCACAGGCTGAATGCGGAAGATGATGAGAAGCAAGGGTCGGCGAAACAACTGCAATCTCAACTCCAGTCAGGGGAGCTTCTACCATCATCCCAAGCAGTTCGTCAGATTGTTTTTTTACTACCGGGACATCTTTTTCCGGAATAAGCATTATAAGGTTGACTTCAGTCCCTGTAACTACTTTCTGGATTATGTAACCTCCAACGTCTTCCAGCAACTCAATTAAAAGTCCATGCTTGTGGACGCCACCGGTATAAAGATAGGGTCGGAGTACAGCCATCTTACTTTTTCCCTCCTTTCGTCAGTTCTTCGAGCATCGCTCCTGCCTCTTCGATCCATCTATGTTTTAGTGCTTCCTCGGACGCCACAAAAATGAATTGGTTACCCTTATACAGGTGATACCTAACCCTGAAACCCTCTGGAGTGACACGGATTGCGAAATCAACAAGGTTTTCGTGAAGCCTGTGCCTGGGATCTGCAACCATCATATCTTTAAGAAAAGCGACTTCTTGCTCTGGCTTATCCGTACTTATGGCTACAGTCCAGCGGTCCGGCTGGCTGATGTTTGCTTTCCCGTAGCGTTCCCAGAGTTTTCCCAGTAATTCTGGAATATACTGCTCTTTTTTGATCGAAATTATTATCTCACGAGCAACCGGTTTTGCTTCCATGTCGGCAATGTCGATTGTTGTAACTCTGGTGCCCACATCCCTCAGGAGAATTGCCATCTGAAAAAGGGAATCTTCAGGTCTCAACACTACCTTTATTCTCCCTATTGCCGGAGCAAGCTTGAGACTTGCAAGGTTATCCTCAATAATTTTCCTGTAAAATTCCTGCTCCGAAACAATTGCGGACTCGACATCAAAGACCTCAAGCGAATCCATCTTTCACTCACTCCTCCACAAAGCCCGAAGCAAGCAAAGCTGCTCCTACTGCTCCTATCATGTGGGAATTTTCGGGAACAAGGACGTCAATCTTGAGAAGCTCTCCAAGGGCTTTTGGGACTCCTGCAATTAGTGAAGACCCACCCACAAGAATCAGAGGCTCTTTAACATCTACTTCCTGTAACTGCTGCTCATATATCTGTTCTACCACACTATAACACGCAGCGGCAGCCACATCTTCAGGAGTAGCCCCTTTTGCAAGGGAATTTACAAGGGATTGGGTTCCAAAGACTATGCAATAGCTGTTCATGGACACATTTTCGTGCATCCCTTTAACTGCCAGGGCTCCCAGTTCGGTAATATCTACACCAAGCCGTTTTGAGATCATCTCAAAGAAACGTCCTGAAGCGCCTGCGCAGATCCCACCCATTGTAAACATTCCGGGAATACCGTCCTGAACCGAGATTGCCTTGTTGTCCATACCGCCTATGTCAATAACTGTTGCACTGCCTTTTTGCTTATCAGCAAGGTAAACGGCTCCTTTTGAGTTGACAGTTATTTCTTCCTGGATAAGCTGGGCCTTTAAATGATTGCCTATAAGGAAACGACCATATCCGGTCGTACCCAGAGCCTGAATTTCTTCCCTGGAGACCCCGGCTTCTTTTAGAGCCTGTGAGTATGCTTCCTCAGCACTTTCAAGGACTTTTGTTGTGGGCACCCAGCCCTTGCCTATTATTTTGTTATCCCTCATTACCACGGCTTTTGTGGTTGTTGACCCTGAGTCTATTCCTGCAGTCAATCCGGTCTGAACTTCCCTTGTAAGAAGGTGCCTGCGCCTGACAATTGTAGTAAGAGCTTCCAGGCGAGTAAGAAGCGTACCTGCACTGGTGCTTTCGGTAAAAGAATAACTGATTACCGGAATGTTGGAGTGCTCATGGATGTATCTTCGGATCTCATTTCGTACAATGGCTCCTTCGGCACAGCGGAAACAGGTGGTAATAAAAACCCCTTCCGCATTTGTTATGCCTTCAACAACAGCCTTTGCCCGGGCCATCATAAGCCTCAGGTCTCCACTAGCAACCTCAAGCCCGAAATCTCTGCCTATAGTATCTATGGATGCAACATCAATTTCCGGATAAATAAATTTTGCATTTACTTTTGCCGCGGCTTCTTCAAATTCGGGCTGAACTCCGGCATACTCAGAGCCGCAAGATACCAGTGCAATCTTGACAAGTGCAGATTCTTCAGAGCTCATTCCTTGTCCTCCTTTTCTGCCGATTCTTTCCCTTTCGACTTTTCCCCGGTCTCAGGCTTTTCCTTAGGCAAAGATTCCAAAAATGCTGCTATTTTGTATACGAAATCGCGAGCTTCATCGTCGGATTCCGGATACTTTACCTCGAGCACAGGGACACCTTTTGAGCGGACCAGATACTTCGTCAGCTCATTTGTGCGGTTACAACCCACGCAGCCAAAGTCCGTGGGTGGGTTTTCAACTATAATTGCAGCTTCTGTTTGTTCTATAAGGGGACCTATCAGCGCCATCCTTCCCCTCACTCCAGCCGGTACTTCAATTGCAGCATATTTAAGCCCCAGTTTAGGGTCTTCAGGAGTAATATTTATAGGAGGAGAATCCAGGCTGAGGCTTGTAACTTTTTCTCGGATCTGGCTCATCATGGTAAGGGGTTTGTGCCCGAAACGTTCAACCAGGTCAGCCAGAATAAGACTATTTATAGGGTAAATGAAAACCTTTGCCAAAAAACTCACCTCGCAAGTTCCTCTTCAATAACTTTTTTCAGGTCCGAAGTTTTAAGCCTGCATTTCGTTTTGCGTTTTTCTTTTACACATTCCTTTGCTTCCAGTTCATCAAGTGCAGCCCCTATAGCAGGAAGCATCTCCACTTCTTCCCTCAAAAAATGGAATCCAGGTCGTGGACCTCCACCCCTGCTTGCGCGGCAGCGTCTTTCATCTCCTGGAGGGAATCCCCTATCCTTTACAAAAATATGATTTTTATCCAGCTGCCGGATTTGTTCAACCAGGGTCTGGACATCATCTTTGGCTCCTGATATGATAAGTCCAAAACAGGTCTCCTTTACGGTAACTGGAAACTCTGACTCGTAGATCTTCATAGCTGCATCTGAAGGCAGCACATTATCCGAACTGATTACAATGTACTTTGTAATCTCTTCCTTTTTTGTTTCCGTCATCTTTCGTCTCTCCTTAGCCTCGGGAGACTTCACCTTCGATAAACTTACTTGAGTGCACTCAATTATCTGGATTCATTAAAGCAGCCGTGGTATAATGAGTTGATTTCCCTTTCAGTAAGGTTTTAACCTGATACCAGCGAACCAATTTTCAGCTTGAATTCTTTATTATTCGGGTACTTATAAGGCTACTTATATGACTACTTAATTATCACTGATTACTACACTCATGTATATTACTTCTTTTATATATTATATTTATTATGTACGCCTTAGTAGTTATCGCTTTACTATTCATGTTTTTAAGCTTACTCGCGTACAATTTCAGTTACGTATATCGCATCTCCTTCTTTGACACCAAGAAGCTTTTCAGGATTTACTATCCGACCGACAATATTTGTTGAGGAAAATCTTTCTCCGGTGGGGCCGAAAAGCTCGTCGTCTCCAATTCTTATTCCTATAGTCCCCATTCTCTTTGCCGCCTGATTTGTGATCCCTATTTCTCCTCCGAGTACTTTGTCAGTTGGGGTATTTTCTGGAAGGATTTCCTTGTACTTCACGACTTCCTTTTCTGTCTTAAAAAGGTAGGCGTCGTCATATATCATATAAACAGGCAGTTTCCCAACAGTTTTTGTTTTAAGTTCAAGGCCATGGAGGAAGAAATCAACAGATTTCGGGGCTTTTTCAGCGTAAAGTTCAATCTCAATCAATTTATCTCTGGATACTGCATACGCAGTCACCTTTGCTTCTCCAAGGATCTCAAGGGTTGTTGGTGGGTCCTGACTGACAATTACGGCATCCTCTCCGGTATATCCGTCTTTTACCAGTTCAACCCCTATGGAAGAAAGTACGGGCTCGACCTCTTCAAAGCTGTGTCCCAGAAGCACTATCTGGGGAGGAAGACTCTCGATCGAAATTTTCTGTCCTTCTTCTGCGAGCTTAATGAGTTCGATACCTTTCGTTACCTGTCCTACAACCGAATGTACAAGGCTTGAAGGCCGCTCCTCTTTTGAAATATAAGTTCTGCCCAACCCATATCCGACTGTACGGACTGAAATTGCACCTTCTCGTCTCGGCTCGAAATTTTCATAAGGAGTAGGTTCTCCCTTCAGGCCATCATCCGAGATAAATGAGCTGGTAGTAACGTCTACGTTAAGAGTTCCTTCACGGGTAAGGGCATAGAAATGTTCTGCCCCTCTTGGAGCATTCCTGGAAAGCTCGACCTCAAAATAAGTAAATATGCTGTTTCCATCTTCAAGCAAAATAGAAAGATCAGTTGTACAGGTCTTTTCTGAGATTTGCTCCCATTCTATAATTGGCTCAATACCAAGAATTGTATCCTCTCTGGAAAGCCTGGATAAAATATTTCTTCCGGTCACAACTTCTGCAAAAACTCCATCTTTAGGAGTCCCATATTCTGCAGTATGTCTTTTAAGCGAAAAAATAAGATGAGTGTTATGGGGATCAAATCCTCCTGCCCCAAACATCACCTCAAACGCTTCAAAGCTCCCTGGTTCACGTAAAGGTTTAATTTCAGCTTCAAAGGGCCCGAAAGCCAGAGCTTCAGGACTTGCCCAATGGATGGATTTCCCTTCGTATTCTTTAAAATGTTCAGCCCATAATTTTCCTGAAGGCGATTCAGGATTTTTTATTTCTATCCTGAATTCTCCTCTGGGAGTATTGATAGCGTATTCGGTGACTGTTTCTGTCTTTTCCTCAGCGGCCTCTTTCAAAATTCCGACCGCTGTACCGGCTATATAAGGGGCTCTGGAAACTTTAAGGGCATCTCCAAGGGTAGAGCCTGCAAGTAAAGCATATTGTTGCCCGTTCACCTCTACGCTGATCTCATTACTCGTAATCGGCACCTCATTTAGTATTTTTCCATACTAAGAGGTGGCAGCATATTTATATCTCTTCTGCAGCTTTGACCCTTTCGTCTTCGGTGAGTTGAGACAATATATTCTTCGGTTCACCGATGTCCACAATCTTCCCGTTACGCATAAGTGCGACACGGTCACATATCTCGTTTACGAAATCGATATCATGAGAAACTACAACAAATGTTTCTCCTATATCCTCTCTGGCCTTAAGGATGGAGTTCGTCACCGATACTTTGGTAATCGGGTCCATAGTCCCTGTAGGCTCATCCATAATGACAATTCTTGGCTCCTTAATCAGAACCTGTGCAAGTGCAATCCTATGCCGCTCCCCTTCACTTAGCTCATCAGTCATTTGGGGTAAAATAGCTTTTGCCTTGTTTTCCTCAAAACCAGCAGCCTTGAGAGTGATTACGGCTTTTCTGACCCCAAGTTCAAAAGGCAGATCAAGGCTAATAGATTCGGTGAGGTTATCTATAACTGAGCTATGAGTATAAAGACCATATTCCTGGTGCAGGAACCCCATATATTTGGTTGCCCTTCCTTTATTTTCCACTCCTAGCTTTGTCATGTCTACCCATTCGTCTCCCACTCGAACCTCAACCTCTCCGGATGTGGGAGGTAATATTCCCATCAAAATTTTTGAGGTTGTAGTCTTGCCAGCTCCGCTCACTCCAACTAGCCCGAAAATTTCTCCTTCATTTACATCAAAAGAGATGCCGTCTACAGCTCTTACCACACCTCGATCAACTGAAATATAACGCTTTGAAAGGTCTCTTACCCTGATAATAGGTTCACCGACCATGACATTCTTTTCCTGCCTCACGAGGGATACACTTTGCATAAAGGTTGCAGAAACCTCAAGTGGATCCCCTTCTTTGATTACCTCTCCATTGTCAAGCAGGATAGCTTTATTCGCCAGCTGTTCAATAACTTCAGGCCAATGCGAAGTCAGGACCATGCTCATATTATAGTTCTTGACTGCCCTGATCATAGCATCATGAACCAGCTTGGCAGTCATGGGATCAAGGGTACCTGTGGGCTCGTCAGCTAACAGGAGCAAAGGACTTCTTACAAGCTGCCTTGCAAGCACAACTCTCTGTTTTTCTCCACCTGAAAGTTCTCTTGCAACATGCATCATGCGGTGACTTAGATTTACTTCTTCCAGCAGTTCGACTGCTTTTCTCATTGAGTCTTTTCCGGCATATCCGATTTCATTCAGGGAATTTATGACGTTTACAAGAACCCTTTCGTCTCCATAAAGGGCAAAGGTGCGCTGAAGCATTATAGCGATGCGCTTTGTAAGATCTCTCCTTACCGAGTCATAAAGGGAAAGTTTTATGAAATCAGCTTCGAAAGCTTCCAGCGATTCTCCACAGACCGGGCACTTCTGGCCTGTTTTACTGGGGCGTTCTATGTATCCGCATTTCGGACAGCGGGCTAGATGATAAATTACTTCACCTGAGATATTCTCAAAAGATTCTGTGCCGCGCAGTACATGCATCAGGATTGTTTTCCCGGATCCGCTTTTTCCCAGAACTCCAACGATTTCCCCTTCGTTGATAGTTAAGTTTACGTTTTTCAGGGCCTTATGACCGTCGAAATCTACGGTTAGATTTTTGACTTCAATAAATACTGGCATGGATTTTCCTCCGCAATTATGAGCTGCAATATTTTCTGGTGGCTCTTGCCTGCCTGGGCATATCGCTCAAGAGTGAAAAGCAATTACTATAGATAAATAATACAATAGTATAAACAACAAATATCACATACTTAATGAATTTCACACATTTGGGCAACAACTACTAAGAGTAAAGATTACATAAACATAACGCATTATTTTTTCACTGTTAACATTTAAAGCACATTTAAAGTAAAGTCAAGTTCATATGACGAATGCGCTTAGTCAGTACCTTAATCTCGTCCTGCTGTACTGACTTGATATGTTATATTGATTTGTCTTATTATACTGACCGTCGTGTTATATTGATTCCTTTATATAATAATTCTTTTAATATCCTAGTTACAGCGCTTTTACTACATCCACAACTTTTATAATATCGTCAATTATCACGTCTGCGGCTTCTCTTAGTTCTTTGGGCCTTTTGTCGCCTTGCTGCGTTGTCATTATCCCTACATCTGCTGCCCTGAACGCCAGTATGTCATTGATTCCATCCCCTACCATGAGTACTATTTTATATTTCTTTTTGAGTTCACGCACTATTTTTTCCTTCATTAGAGTGTTTGAAAAGGCAAAGACTCTCTCCTGGGGAATATTTATGAACTCAGCCAGTTGCATAAGGGCAAGCAAACTATCTCCGGATGCTATGTACGTATCAATTTTCATGGAATGGAGAGTCTGGACCGTTTGTAACGTGGTACTGAATACGTGCCCTCCTGTGCTAAGCACATACGGCACGCTTCTCGCTTGAGAGTCAACTATCAGGCCTGCTGCAAGGTAAAAAACATTCGGGCAGTGGGATGCAACTGCTTCCAGTACATCATGTACGTCGCCCATTCTTGGGGATGTCCCTCTTATGATATCACATGCAATTTCCGGAGTAAAGTTTCCTTTTGAACAGCTTATACCTATTGAAACTTTGTACTCTCTTATAAACTCAAATAGGGACATATCTTTTCTTGAGCGCAGGAGTGTATCACTTTCGGCGTTCAGAACTACAAGCCCACATCCGTTCTTTTGCGCGACAATAGCAGTGCTCTCTATGTTTTCAAGGATATTCCCGGTACTGGCTTCCTTTGCAACCCTGTACATATGTAGAAGAGTTCCGGCACTGTCAAAGACCACTGCAATTCTTTTGGACATATCAAGTGATTAAGCTGTTAAATAAAAAAATCTTTGCGAAAATTGGAAAATAAAATAATAATTTATAAAAATAAAAATATGTGAAGAAAAATTAACTTCACAGGATTGAGGCCCCTGAGATCAGGACACCAGCAAAGAAACCCAGAATTACTCCGGAATTCAAAAAGGGAAGACCTGCCTGCGGTTTACCTTTCATTACCTGGATGGAAAGGACTGCGTGTCCTATAAGCGTGCCCAAGATGGCTCCAAGGACTGGATATAAATTACTTTTCATGAAGACGTCTGCTGAGACTACCAGCAGAGTAGGCATAACCGCATCTCCGAGCCCCATGAAAAAAGCCTCATTCTTTTCTCCCTTTTTGAAATCTTCCTTTAAGAAAGAATACTTCAGGTGTTTTGGAATTACGAACATGATTGGAAGCTTCAGATCCATTATCCCCTCAGCCATATCTACCATATGCTTTGTTTTGTATACCGAGATAGCATCGTAGATTGCAAGAAGCAGCAGGAGTATTATTATGGGAACAATTGAGAGGGAAATTCCTATCAGGGCACTGACCCCGGCTGAAATACAAACTCCCACAATGTCAACTACGTACCATTCTGGATATTTATAGAGCAGCACTGTTATTCCTGTAGATAGCACCGCTGAGGCAATGGCTTCAAATCCTGAAAGAGGCGGAAGAAGGGTAAACAGGGCCAAGAATACGTAATAGAGAGTGCTTATTATGGCTAGGTAAATAGAGAGGCTGATTACCCATTTCATATTCTTCTTTAGTGCTATCAGGACAAAAAGGGTGAAACCCAGGATCATTACAATATAATATATGGAATTAGACACCTGGGTTGGGTCTTCAAAAGCCTGCATTCCACTACCTTCCATTGGAGAGGATAAAAAGAGTGCAAGAATCTGCACTATGAGGATCAGTCCTCCCATGGAAATAATAGGTAAATAATCTTTAATTGATTGTTCGATGGAACTCAAGTGCTAAACTCCTTAATTCTTAACAGTATGCCTTTTCTATTCCTTTATAACAGTATGCCTTTTCTATTCCTTTATTATATTTACTGTATTTCCATCTCCGACTTCTCTTGACTGTTTATATATAACTTTACCTGAGAGCATCTTGTCTTTTTGTATTCTTTTCAAAGCAGGCAATTTTCCGCGAAATTCTTTGGACATATCTCTAAAATGCTGGCTCTTTTTCCGCAGGAGCGATAATCAAAAGTACCAATCAAAAGTACCAATCAAAAGTACCAATCAAAAGTACCGAAATAATTCCATAAATATTAGCCTGTGAAAAAATTATATATTATATTTCTTTAAAAATAAACAAAATAGAAAAAAGTAAAAAATAGAAAATCGTAAAAATAGAAAAGCAGTAAATACTTTAAAGAATATTTCGCTTGATAATTTTGAAACAGGCGATATTACAGAAAGCTTGCGTATGCGGAACAATTTTACAGGTATGTTAGAGGTATACGATGGAGACTAGAGATACAATATTTCTTGTTGTGATGGTTCTGTCATCCTTTCTTCTATCCTTTGAGTGGCTTAGAAGGTTTGCATATAGACCAACAAATCCCTTAATTATTCTTTCGGTTATGATTCTGGTCGGAACATTAGCTGTTATGCTTATCTCCGTTAACAACAGGCTTCAGGAACTCGAAAACAAAATGGAAGCAAAGGACCGTACCCTCAAGGCCAACATGGAGAGTACGGAAATAAAGATTGAAGAACGGCTGAATGAGCTATCAAGCAAAGTTGATAATGCAGTTTACGAATTCAATCGCAGAAAATACCACTAATTTCATCTATAATTTTTGATTTTAGGGCCAGGATTTTAAGTTTCTATATTTTAAAAAAGCATAGTTTGAATCCCAAATTTTGCAAATAATCAAATATAATTTTTTTTATTTAAGAGAATTTAACAGTTTGGCAGTATGCCCTTTATAGGGCAGGAATCTTCTATATGAACTGGGTTAATTAAAAGAAAAAACGGCTCAAGTATTTTTTGAATAGATTCTCAAGCTTCATTCAGTTCTGAATTTAATTTATTAACATTTATCCTAATTTTAATCCTAATATATGTTAATTTCTCTGATTTAATTAATACCCAATTAAAGTATTTCGAGCACAGAATCCGTGACCCAGCAAACTATATATATTGGTTATTCTGTACTACAGAGGAATATCTGAAGCTTAACAATTACAAAATAATTAATAAGATATTCTGTATCGCAAGTTATTATTACTCAGAGTTAGTATTATTTGATTACTTGTGTAAGCAGGTAAAGAAGGAAAGCTATATGCACCTTAGTCTGGAACCGATTGGCATTATTACAAAGGTTGCAAATAAGTCGGAAATTTTGATTTATTCTGATTTTGAACAGGTCATACGGAATATCGTGTCCAAAATAGGAGAAGGAGCTGAGAAAGGACAGAAGCTCCTGGTCGTCCATAAAAACAACAACCAGAAACAGATGGATGGTCACCAGGTCCAGGTCACGAAAGCGACTTTACTGGAAAGAAAAGGTAATTTGCTGACAATATCCAAAATAGAAGCAAATGAAGATTCAGTAATCGATGTTCGACTTGACCTTACCGCTTGATTTTCTGAGGTATATGTAAAGGCTATAAAGCCCATTAAGTTCTCGTCTCTTTTCTCTTCTCTTACTGGATAGCTTTGATTGGACCTCAGGAAGGGCTAACATGGTTAAGTTCAAAATCGGTTAAAATCTACGACTTGGACTGGTATTCCATGGCTTTTCTGGATTCTATGATTGGATGAATTCCATGAATTGGAATGAAATCACATTAAATTTCTTTACTCATTTCCTTCTGAATAGTACTGTCTTTCAACAGTGTATATTCATCGACAAGTACCTCAGAATAACTCTGAATACGCGGTAAATATAAGACTTCAATACCTATAAAACGTATTGAGCAGTAAATCACATGATCATTGTAGAGCACCTTTGATATTGACTTGCTGTAAAGAGTTTTTGAAATTGATTTGCTGCAAAGCGTCTTTGATATTGAGCCGCAGTAAAGCATCTTGATATCGACTTCTCACATAACAGTTGAAAAATTAAAAAGTAGAAAAAACTAAAAAAGAAAGTAATGAAAGCGCTGAGGCTTTCTGGGAAATTTCAGATACTCGAGGGAAAATATGGGCACAGATATAGGCGACCTGCTCCAGAAAAGAAAAGTTGAGCTTTCAGATCTTACAGACCAGGTGGTTGCAATTGATGCGTTTAACACGCTGCACCAGTTTTTGAGCATTATTCGCCAGCGGGATGGAAGTCCTCTTGTCGATTCCGCAGGGAGAGTGACCTCCCATCTTTCAGGCCTGCTCTACCGGACAGCGAGCCTTGTAGAAGCTGGTGTCAAACCTCTTTTTGTGTTTGACGGAAAGCCTCCTGATCTCAAGTCTGAAACCCTGGACCGAAGGAAAGAAATAAGGGAGTCTTCTCGGGAAAAATGGGAGAATGCAAAAGCGGTAGGGGATCTTGAATCGGCTTATAAGTATGCTCAGGCTTCTTCGAAGGTAAACCAAGAGATTGTTGAAGATTCCAAATATCTCCTCGGCATTATGGGAGTTCCCTTTGTTCAGGCACCCTGTGAAGGTGAAGCCCAGGCTGCACATATGGTTCTCAAAAAAGATGCCAACTGCGTTGCTTCGCAAGATTATGATTCTTTTCTTTTCGGGGCTCCGATAGTTGTCCGGAACCTGGCTGTAACAGGAAAACGCAAGCTTCCGGGAAAGAATGTTTACATAGATGTCGAACCCGAAAAAATAGAGCTGGATGAGACTCTCGAAACTCTGAAAATTACGCGGGAGCAGCTCATAGATATCGCGATCTGTGTAGGCACGGATTATAACAAGGGGCTGGAAAAAATAGGCCCTAAAACAGCCCTCAAACTAATTAAAAAGTATGGGGATATTTATGCTGTACTCCGCGAAAAAAAGGCAGAAATTGAAGCTGTGGACCAAATAAGAGATATTTTTCTCCACCCTGAAGTAACGAATGATTACGAAATAAGATGGGGAAAAACTGACTCTGAAAAACTTCTCGAATTCCTCTGCGAGAGTCACGATTTCTCGGTTGACAGAGTGGGAAAAGCTGCAGAACGCCTTAAAGCCGCATCAGGAACTAGACAGAAAACTCTTGACCAGTGGTTTTAAGGAATTATCGGTTCAAACCCCCTTTATTTCTCAAATTTTTTCTTTCTTTATATACGTTTATCCCTAACTCTTCAGTCAAGGAGATATGAGACTGACAAGGACAAGCTGAACTCTTTCCAGAAAGAACACTCACTTGCCCAGACGCATGGAATTGTGAACCATGAATTTCTCTCCACATCCAGGGAACTTTATGCAATCAAATGGTCCTTTCTAGACTGATGGCCGCAGCTCTTTTTCAGATCCTTATTGTTGGGCTTCGGGAAATGTAGCCCTTCTCGTTGATACGATCCATAATTTTGGAGATGCCGCAACCGCAGTTCCTCTGTGCTTCGCCTTTTTTCTTTCCTGGAAAAAGCCGAATAAGTGTTTCACTTACGCTACGGCAGAGGATATTGCAGAACACAACGATTTTTCTTTTCACTCTCACTGAATCTGTAAGGCTTTCAAACTCGGGATATTTCTGCGCCGTGGTTTCTTGCCCTAGTAAGCATGACAGTCCCGCCAACGGAGTCATCAATCATTTTCTGGACTTCAGCCTGAAGCTGCCTGCCTTCGGATTTGTTGTCTACGAAAGAATATACTACAGGCCCAAAGGAGCTTACCCCGGCTCCGTAGCTCCGGTTGCGCATGAAAGAAGCGATATTTTTCACAAACTCAGGCCAGATAAGGTTCTCCCTTTTGTTAAAACCGACAGTTTGGACATGATTTACTGCAGCTCCGAAACTCTCTATGTCATCTTCTATTACGGCAGGTATCATCTGCATAAGCACGACATGGGAAATTTCCCTGACTTCTTCTATAGGGAGGGGGCAGAATTTCTTGAAGGTATCAATTTCTTCCTGGTCATGCATCCCCTTTTCATTGGGGATTGCAATCACCATGTCCCATTCAGGGAAATCCTCTCTGAAGAGCACTGGCCCGGAGGGCACTTTGCTGGCAGCTGATGGCATAAAACCACCTTTATCTTTGAATTTGTGTCCTCCGTCAACTATAAATCCGCCTTTCTCAAAAGCAGCTACTCCTATACCCGAAGTTCCTCCTCTTTTTACTGAAAGTGCAAGTTCTCTAACGCTCTTCCCAAGCCCATATAGTTCATTAACAGCCGCTGCCGCGGCCAAGGAAGATTGAGTCCCTGATCCGAAACCCACATGGGCTGGATACACTTCTTGTACATTGATCCTGATCCCTTTCCCTTCAGGAAGCAGGGATTCTGCAGCTCTTTTCATTCGATCGGCAAAACCCTGCAGACCTTCTATACTGACTCCATCAGCTTCTTCAGCCGTAATTCTTATATTGGGAGAGGAAAGGGTTAGTCCTGCTCCTCCATCGACTCTTCCGATCTCCGCATTCATATCAATAAGCGTCATATGAATTCGGCAAGGAGTGGTTATTTTGATCATTCCTGTTAAACTCCAAAACTACACTTAAAGTTTTATGACTTCCTAAGTCCTGTGCTTCTTTTATTGTAGCTGCTGGTATTTAATCCTTTAAAAATTATCTTTTATCTAATCTTAATTTCATAGAAATAAAAAATAACAAAAGAAATGAAGTATAAAGAAAGCAGAAACAGAAGGGAAAAATTATAGAAGGAAAAATTAGTGTTTCTGAAATTTCACATCGTTTTTATTATTCAATAAGTTCAGGTTGTTTTTCTCCGTCTTTAATTATTGTTTTATAATAAGGGATTCTCCTGTCATCTCCTCAGGCTTCCGGACTTTGAGGAGTTCCAGAAGTGTTGGTGCAAGATCGCACAGTTTTCCATTCTTAAGTGCTTTAATTTCATCATTCCCTACATAAATACACTTTACCGGATTTGAGGTGTGTGCGGTATGCGGTTCTCCCGTCGTCGGGTTTTCCATCTGTTCGGCGTTCCCGTGATCTGCAGTTATAATTGCTACACCTCCTCCTTCTTTCAGAGCCGCTGAAATTCTGCCCACGCAGTTGTCTACTGTTTCCACTGCCTTTACTGCGGCCTCAAAAATTCCGGTGTGCCCAACCATATCCATATTTGCGAAGTTAAGGATAATCACATCATACTTTCCTGCCCGGATCCTCCCTATCACTTCCTCCGTAACCTCATATGCACTCATTTCGGGTTTAAGGTCATAGGTAGCAATCTTTGGTGATGGGATGAGGCAGCGGTCCTCTCCGTCATAGCATTTTTCCTGCCCTCCATTCAGGAAAAAAGTCACATGGGCATACTTTTCGGTTTCGGCAATTCGAAGCTGGACCAGCCCCTGCTTGCTCAGGACTTCACCAAGCACATTTTCCAGCTCCTCCGGCGGGAAAGCTATAGGCAAATCCAGAGTTTCATCATACTGGGCCATACAGACATAGTAAACTTTGGGGTGTTTTTCTCTGGGGAAGTTCTCAAAGTCTTTATTTACAAAAGTCCAGGTAAGCTGCCGTGCTCTGTCAGGCCTGAAATTGAAGAAGATTATAGAATCATTATCCTTTATGACTGCCTCGGGCTTTCCTTCTGAGTCTGTGATCACAGTCGGTTTTACAAACTCATCAGTTTCTCCTCTTTCATAAGCTTCAGAAACTGCAGTTTCTGCATCAGGAGTTTTGTAAGGCGCAGCTCCCATAGTCAGGGCATCATAGGCAAGTTTTATTCTATCCCAGCGCTTGTCTCTGTCCATTGCGTAATAGCGCCCTGATATAGTAGCGATCTTGGCATTTCCGTTCTCCTTACAAAAAGCATCAAGTTCCTTTATGTCTTTAAGGGCAGCTTTAGGGGACACGTCTCTGCCGTCCAGAAAAGCATGTATATATACTTTTTTCAACCCTTCCTGCTGTGCAAGTTTGATAAGGGCATAAATATGGGTCATATAGCTGTGAACGCCTCCGTAGGAGACAAGCCCCATAAGATGCAGGCTTGAATCGTTGGCTTTGGCATTCGAAATCGCATCCAAAAAAGCCGGATTCTTGAAGAAGTCTCCTTTCCTTATGGAGAGGTTTATTCGGGTCAGATCCTGGTACACGATTCGCCCTGCTCCTATATTCAGGTGCCCGACTTCGGAATTTCCCATCTGACCTTCCGGAAGTCCTACAGCTTCTCCTGAGGCTTCTAAGAAACACCAGGGATATTCCTTTTCCAGCCGGTCAAGATTTGGAGTTCGGGCTGCCAGGACAGCATTTCCTTCTCTTACTTCCCTGTAGCCCCAGCCATCAAGAATAATGAGCATAAGAGGTTTTTTTGCTTGAGTCATATGAAGCAAATTCCACACCTGTTCATAAATAGCTTATTATGAAAATTCTTAACAGCCTATGTAAAATTTTTATATTATATATTTATAGTGTATTGAAAATATATTTTACTGTCCTTAATTATAAGTATTAACAATTACATATTTCTGAAATGTGAAAAATGGACCTCAAAAACAATTGATTATCTTGATGTAATCTTTATTGGAAGTTCAGACTAAATTTCCGGGTAACGGGAAGGAGGATTTAATTTTATGAGTCAAAATATTAAAGACGTCATGAGTATTCGTGACATAAAAATAACGGATTTATCCGCAAACCCTGCTCCTCTGGGTTTGACAGCTTTTGGAATGACGACTGTGCTCTTGAACATACACAACGCAGGCTTCTATCCAATGAATGCGATGATCCTTTCGATGGGCTTCTTTTACGGTGGATTAGCTCAGGTCATTGCCGGAATTGAGGAATGGAAAAAGGGAAATACTTTTGGGGCCACGGCTTTTACCTCATTCGGGTTCTTCTGGCTCAGTCTGGTAGGAATTGTTCTGTTACCTAAAGCTGGTGATAACTTTACAGGGTTGGCTGCAGCCTCATTCCCGTTTGCTGCATACCTCTTTATGTGGGGAGTCTTTACCACTTTCATGTTTATAGGCACATTGAAAGGTTCACGGGCTCTCTCCGTCGTTTTCCTAACTCTTGCAATTCTGTTCTTCTTGCTTGCAGCAGGAAACTATCTGGGTGACGCCGGTGCCGGAATCCTAAAGATAGCTGGCTATGAGGGAATCTTCACAGGACTCTCCGCAATGTACACAGCTCTTGGTCAGGTATTAAACGAAGCATATGGAAAGAAAATGGTTCCTTTATAATATTTGTAATCCTTTTTTTTGGGCTTTACTGCCCTCGATTTTAATTTTTTTCTGCTTATCAGAGCTTTCCGAAAAAGCTTTTATTTCCTGTAATGACTAAATTTTTCGTAAATTTTCATTTTTCCCTGGGTCTTAGACTTCTTTGGGGACATTTCCTTAAATAGGGGGAATAATTTGAATTATTTTTCCGACTTCCATCGATGCCGCCCGGCAGATTTATTTAATTTTGACTCTTCGCTGTTTTGAGTGAGTAGTTTATATCCATTTTTTACTATGGAAATAGCATGCTTAAGTTTAAAACTGGTTATTGTTGAAATCACAGTCAGGCTCGATGGTTTCATTTTGGCCGGACAACTGTATACATAAAATAATATTTGACCAGTTTAAAGAGAACTAAATTCCTTAATATTAATACTAAAATTGGCAATTATTTAAACATGTTTTGGGATATATCCCAATCTTTTAAGGAATAGGGAGAACATAGTTTCCTTCTAAAGTAATCGTTAGTTTATTCAGCTACTGTTCGTTCATTTCTCTAAATATAAATGACTCCTCATATCTTAGAGACATTGTAAAATCTTATACTGGATAAATAATATTTAAAAGTGCTCCAATATTATTTTTATGAGCTCCAATGTATTTTTCGGAAGTTTTGAACGTTTTCTCAGGTACAGACGAAAGAATGCCCCGGAACTTGGGAAAAAGAGTGCTACACTCGAACTCTTAAAAAGTTCCGTTTTAGTTGCGTTTTCAGGCGCACTACGAATTCATATTGCTTTCCTCCTGCTTCAGATTCATTCGAGTATATTCACCTGCATTGCGGGAGGACTCGTAATTTACAGCGTATATACACTCGATAGGGCTCTTGGCTCAGAAGAAGATATTGTAAATCGGAAAGAGTTAAGTGGATCAAGAAAAGAAATCGGGCTTGCAGCCTCTATGCTCACCTTCGTGATAGGAAGCTATGTACTGACAAAAGAAGGAATGCTCGCACTTGCATTCTTACCTCTCGTAACTGGCTTCCTTTATAGTAAAGGCATTAAAATCGGAAAATTCGCTTTGAAACTCAAAGGTGGACTTGGAGTCAAAAACTTTGTTGTAGGTCTCACCTGGGGGGCTTTTATTTCAGGGCTTGCAGGCAGCACCTGTAGAAGCATGCTCCCTATTGTTTTAGTTTTCACTTTCTTTGGGGTTAAGCTCTTTATCAATTCTGCTATATATGATTTCAAAGATGTCAAAGGAGATACTCTCGCAGGTCTCAAAACCCTTCCTGTAAGCCTTGGGGAACAAAATACCCGTAATTTCCTTCTCGGATTGCATCTGCTATCCCACCTGATTCTTGGTATTGCCCTAATTAATGGAGTTATTGCTTTTGAGCCTCTCATTATCCTTTACAGTTTTATATGCGGGCTGATCTGCATCCAGAATTATACAAAAACTGATGACGTGGAGATTACTTCCCACGAGTTAGAAAGAACAATTCTTGTGGATGGAGAATCAACCTCAATTGTTGGGCTGAGAACGATTGTAAATGCCTTCCTAGCATAAAACAGATTTAAAACAAGATTTATGCGGAAGTACGAGAGCAATGAGACAGGTAAAATATCCAGAAAAAGCAATCCAATTATCCGGAAAATTCCAAGAAAAAGTCCAGATCCTGCAATCCCGATTTCCGTATTCAGTTTTAAGGTTTCTTTCCAGAAACCTTCAATAAGCTTTATAGATTCTTTATTTCAATTGAGTTTTCTTTATAATACTTAAAAAGATCCTCACCCCATTTGATTGAAGACGAGTCAAAACCTATAAGGTCGTTTCGAGGATCAAAGGTTCCGTTTTTGAAAAAGAGCGAAAGGGATAGGAAACAGTCTGTTACAACAAAGGCTATTTTTGCGTTGTCGTATACATAGAAACCCGCGTGCTTGAATTTAAGGAATTCTTCAATCTCAGCACTATGCTCACTTTTTATTTTAAAAAATACATTCGGAGTAACAATTATTGAAACCGGAATATTTTTGCGAGCTAATTCCAGAAACATTTGGGGATGACTTGGAAGAAAAATGGATGAAAAGCCATAGAAGTTTGTAGAAGACAGTATGTTATCCTTAAATGCCTTATGAGTATCATAAATATGTTCCTGTTCATCTCTTACGACTCTGCACTCTTTAAGTTCCTGAATCCTGTTTAACAATATTTCAGGAATAGCAGCAAGGTCATGCTCTCTCCAGAAAATTTCGTTTGCTTCTATAGCTGTCAGGGTATCAAGTAGGGGCTTGTAATATATGGCTGAAACTTTTCCGAGAGGTGCCAGCCGATACATACCCTCCTGCCTGACAATCAAATTTGCGGCTTCCATTTCTTTAAGGCGAGGCAGGATTTCAGGTGACCTTACATCAAAATAATCTTTGATGTCAGAAAGAGTTCTTGGATTCTCCTGAAGTAAAAATAGAATATCCTTCCTTTTTTCTGAAAAGGTCAGAATGCTTAAGAGTCCGCTGGCTTTCACTTTTATCAACCTACTATTTTTAGTATGTTTTTGGAGTTAATCGGGGCTTAACGTCCAAAGTAGGACCTTTGCTTCTGGGTTACAATATATAAAATTTAAGCTTATACCCCTCTCATTTTTTAAACAGATTAAAGATTAGCAGTTCTACTCAGATATTATATCATTGCTAGAATGATATACGAATTCAATATATATTATCTTTTTCGAAAGTGTAAATACCATTAGCAATTTTTCTTTCCTATTAAGAATTTTACATATCAGTCTTCCGAAAGCATAATATAACTCTTTAAATAACATTTTCCAAAATTAGAAGAAATTGTATATGTCAATGATATCAGATTATTTTACTAATATAAGCTCAATATTGATTTCCCTGAAAATAGAATGAAAATGATAATTAAAAAATTAATATTTACCATTGAGAAAAGCAATAATTAATTTAAAAAAGTACGTAAGGATTTTAAATGAAAAGTGTATTCAATCGGAGGATAAATAAATTTTATCTGTATACTAACCTTTATACATTTCAATTTATTAGTAGCATCAGTTAATTTCAATAGAAAGGCAGTTGGATTTAACTATATGTTTCTAATTAGACCTAGCAGGTCTATGTGATCTTCTAAGAACTATAAAAGTAGCGATTTTCTGTCGCGATAAAGTAGAAATATTCTGCCAAATTTGAAATTATCATTTTTCTTCGATAATCAAAACTGGTGACAATTGAGTTTGAAAACTTTTAAAGTTAAACATGAATATAAAGTTAAACATGAATACTAAGATTCCCTTCACTGGGGCAGCATAGACTCCAATCCAATATATTATTCAGTTCCTGCTATGAGGACCAAGCCCGTGGATATTAAAAACACACCGCAGCTAAGTAAGAAGAAGCCCGAGAGTGATTCAGTCCGTTTTCCGTATCCCCCAATACAGCCGCTTCAGAAGTATGCTCCCATCTAACATATCCTGAAGCACGAACCGCTGGCTCCCGGGCAATTCTGTCACAATCCGCTACTTCGCTATTCAATCATACCCTTTCTCTCCAGCTCCATAATATAGTAATGAAATAAATTATTTTAAATTAATTATCCGAAAAATTACCTGTTAATGAAAAATAGTTCCGTGGAAAATATTTCAAAGCCAAAAAAGAACTGTATAGAAAAATGTAGAGGTATAGAAAGTCTTAACAAAGAAATTATTAAAAAGTAGAATATAGAGGAAAAGAATATTTCTGAAAACTAACACGAAAAAGTCCTGATCTGGCACAAAAATTAAGTACAAGAATTAATCTATAAGTAAAAGCTTTAACATGCAGTCCTGTAGGGTAGTGGTCAATCCTTCGGGCCTTTGGAGCCCGGGACAGCGGTTCGAATCCGCTCAGGACTATAAAAACATTTTTAATAGTTCTAATTAATCCTACTATTTTTCAAACTTATTTTCTCAAACTCTATTTTACTGCACACATTATATAATCAGCTATAATCAGCCATATTTTCCTGGATTCACATAGATGTAAAATAACAGAACATCTTTAACCATCAGTCTCATAGCCAAAGGAAGTGCAATTTCAATGTTTTACACATAGAAAGGTATCTCTTCGTACTCATTTTATCTACTCTCTTCACCCTCGTTCGCCTCCTCTCATCACTCATTTCCCTCTCTAATCAAAAACATCATTACTATTATCCTTACAAGAGGGTCTGCCTGCCAGAAACCGAAAAAAGTGGTTCATTGTAAGTCCCAACAGTAAAGGAATTGATAGGAAGATGCAAGTTAATGCTTCCTGTGAGTCAGCCACTAGCACTCCTCACGTTTTCTAATACGAAGTAAAGGCATAATAATCACTGAAAGAATGGGGATTATTACTCCTGTTAGTGAAGGATCAGGAATCTCTACGAAGATTAACTTCTTCGTAAACTCATAAAGCACGTAAGCTTCAAACAAGAAAAAAGTAATTGATACAAATTTTATGGCTTTTTTTCGCTTGTTCTCTCTTCATCTACTGGACATACTTCATGTTTACGAAGTCGCCAAATAAGGACAAGGTCCAAAAGAGATTCAACTATGCTACCCAGATCAAAATCTACCAAGGCTATACTTCCGGGCATTAGTGCCGAAAAATATAGATAAGATAGCCTCAAGAACATTATAAATCACAGTGAAATACTCAAGATTAAGAGCTTTTTTGGAAACATCACCCATCCATATGTTATCTAATCCAAAGCATAGAGAGTGTGTAAATACTGAGAATAAGTAAACGATCTATTCCACAACTGACTCTAAATAAGTATTATAAACCAATATATGACCCAGCAAGCAATATCATAGTATAATGATAGCAGCAAAACAACTCCATCGTAAAAAGTAACCCTATAACATCCATAAATTTTTAGAGATTATTGTAGTTATAAGCTCCTTGGGCAACTTAATAAGTTCCGAATATTATTTTATATACAGTTACCAATTAATATCTAGTGTATGATTATGGGTTGTGAAGGAAAGGCTAGTGACAAAGTTGTCGAAGGTTATATTTCAGTAACTGGCGGGAAAATATGGTATAAAATTGTAGGGGCAAATAGGAAAAAAATCCCTCTTTTGGTATTGCATGGTGGCCCTGGCGCACCTCACGACTATCTTGAATCCCTTGAAGCTTTGAGCGACGAACGACCAGTAATCTTTTATGATCAACTCGGGTGTGGCAACTCCGATAAGCCCAACGATACATCTCTTTGGACCCTCGATCGCTTTGTAAATGAGCTTGAACAGGTTAGAACCTATTTGTGTCTTGATAAAATGCACCTACTTGGCCAATCATGGGGAACTATGTTGGCTGTCGATTTTATGTTAGCTAAAAAACCGAAAGGTGTAATGAGCCTGATTCTCTCAGGTCCTTGCCTCAGTTCCTCGCGCTTCGCCTCAGATCAGAAACTCTATCTTTTGGAACTTTCGGATAATTTCCAAAAAATAATTAATGAGAGTGAGGTGTCTGGATGTTTTGGCTCCAAAGAATATCAAGATGCTATGAGGGCTTATTATAAGATCCACATCTGCCGCCTGGATCCCTGGCCGGACTGCCTAAACAGAACTTTGGAGAAATTAGGGCATGAAGTCTATGAACAAATGTGGGGTCCAAGCGAGTTCACAATCACAGGGAATCTAAAAAGTTATGAGCGAGTAGATTTGCTGAAGGAAATATCCGTTCCTACCCTTTTCACCTGCGGACGCTATGATGAAGCTACCCCGTCTACAACTGCATACTACCATAGCATGCTTCCAGGCTCTGAGATTGTTGTATTTGAAGGTGCCTCTCATGAACATCACCTTGAAAAAATAGGTGAATATCTTGAGGTTGTACGTAATTTTATAAAGAAAGTAGAAAATGGATAAATTTTCAACACTTTCTTTAAACCTTTATTCCACTAAAAAATCAAACTGTGCCCTTCAGGTTTTCCACGAAGTAATCAAAAATCCTGTGCAATAAATATTCATTCTCCGGGAAGTCATCATGGTTTGCATTTGGCACAATTAGCATATCGAATTTCTTATCTGCCTTTATCAATGCGTCAACGAGTTGCATAGTCTGGGAGGGGTGGACATTATCATCCATATCTCCTGTCACCAGTAAGAGATGGCCTGTCAGATTCCCTGCCTTTAATTCAGTGATCTGCTCAGTGTAATTGCTTACCTGAGGCATACCCTCGTATTTTTCTCCCCAAGATGCCGCATAATATCGGCTATCATAGTTGCCTGCTGATGCTACACCTACTTTATAGAACTCCGGGTAAGTGAGGAGGGCCTGAGCTGTCATAAAGCCTCCTCCCGAATGTCCATAAATTCCAACCCGGTCAAGGTCCATATAAGGCCGATCTCTGGAAAGCTGTTGCAAGACATTGACATGGTCAGCCAGCCCTCCAGCACTGCCAAGGTGGCC
>NZ_DAVG01000039.1 GCF_002505485.1 Methanosarcina sp. UBA5
TCCATTTACAATCACTCAGATCTAGACTTAAATAAACATTGCGATCTTATATGCTGTCCAATAATTACTACCGATAATAAACGAGTTCCTTCTTTTTCAATTTAAAGTCTTAAGTGCTTTCCATTATCTTTTTACTCTGAAATCGAATTGTCGGACAGCCTGTGAAGGTTAGAGTATTCGTGACTCTCTGCGCTCCCGATGTAATAAAAAAATAAGAGAATGGAAAAAATAAATTAAAATGGCCACGACTCTCAAGGCCACTAGAAAAATAATAACTAACGACGATAAAAAATGAAAAACCTCACCAAAGCAGAATTAAACTATAACTGAAAAAAGTATTTTTCAGTTATAATTTATCAGTCGAATACCCCATTGATTGCAGCGGAGTGCGCCAGCGCAACTTTGATTATTTGCTAATTTTCGGATATTTCCATTATTGTTTTGTAGAGGGCCGCTAGAAAACTGGTGGTGGCGCTTATGTTCTTGTTAATTGGAATGTGGTCTCCGGTATCAAGTAAGGTATTTATCTAGCTGGCAAGCCGGTTCTGTCCTGCAAGGCGCACAGAAAAAAACAAAAGATTCCTGCCTCTTGATGGTCTCTTGATGCTCTGAATAATCTCAGTCAACTGGTCAAAAACCGTCAGTGCAGAAATCATCAGTAGTCAGGGATCATCAGATCATTTCTGCCGAATGATATTTTTGACCCGCCTGTCCCATTCCGTAGACTCGAAAAGTTCCTTCAGTTCAGGAGAATCATCTATGAAGCAGAAACCCCAGTAAACCGCAGGCAAGAATTCCCTTTTCCAGTGCTCCTTTTTCTTCTTGTCGAGAAACTGGTAGGTTTCCGAAGACGAGAGTCGGCTTACGAACCCGAGCACCTTCACAAGCTCAGGGATATTCTTCTGGGCCGAACCCAGTTTCAGGCATTTAAGCCTGAGGCTGTCTATCTTTCGGAAATCTGGCTCGAAATTCAGAGTTTTTAAGATCCGGTTTTTCTCGGGCATCGAGAGATGTCTGCCGTTGTACTTGAGAGAGTTCAGAGCCTGAAGTTTCAGCAGCCATTCAACTTCCCCGAAAACCTTGGGTTTGTGCTGCCTTGAAACATCCCCTAGCCTGTGATCTTCATAGGCTTCCCGCTTGAGCTTATTTATACTGCCTGCAAGCTCTGCAAGCTCTTCTGCATCCCTAAGTTCCCTGACCCGGAATCTCAGAGTAGCCTGCATAAGTTCCCGTTTTTCCCGCTCAAAAGCTCCTACGTCCTTTTCTTCGGTCAGTGCGAGCAGGCGTGAGAAATATTTTGCCCTGATGGAAGTTGGAGGAAGCCTTACCGGGATTTCCCGAACTTGAACCCCTTTTCTTTTTCCGTTCCCTTTTCTTTGAGGCCCAAGTTCCACCTTCTTAATCTCGATCTTTCCTTCCTCGATTGCCCTGGCTGCATCGCCTTCTGAGAAAAGTTCTTCAAGGCGGATCTCAGGCTGGAGCATCTGCACCTGGTCAACCTTTTCTCCGGAAAAAACGCCTTCCCCAAAACGCTGGTAGAGAGAGTCAATACTATCAGAAATCTCAAAGACGTTGCCCTGCTGCTTTCCTGAGACTGAAGAAAGCCTTGTCACCCTTCCGACCTGCTGCTCAAAGAGCCGCATACTCAGGGTAGGGCGCAGCAAAACAAGGGCTTCAAGTCCAGGAAAATCAAACCCTTCAATCAGCATGCCTACCGTGCACAGCACATAGGGGGGCTTTCCAATCTCCCTGAAAGCTGCAAGAATGGCATTTTGTTCATTTTTGGGCAGTTCAGAACTTATAAAAACCGTATCTCGGAACTCGCCTTCAGGGGTATAATTCTCAAAATTTAGGGGCAGGATAGGCTCAGGATCCTTTTCGGATTCCGGGACTGAAATTTCCCCATTGAAGACCGAGGAGGTAAGCTTTGCATGGAAAGCGTTAATTTCTTCGCCATCAGCCCCTACGCCATAGACACGCTTCCTCACAGGGGCGCAAAACACAAGTGTTTTTGCATGCTTGTGTTTTATCATAGAATCGTACACGTCTTTTGCAAGCTGGGTTCTTCTAATTACCTTTTTCAACCTGTCAGGAGTGCTGCAGTCAAGGAAAAGGTCCTGCTTATCAAGCTCATCAAGCCCTCTTTCAAAATCAAAGATCTCAAAGATATCCTCAGAACTCTCAGCAATCGTATACTTGAGGGGGGCAAGTTCGTTGTCCAAGATGCACTCAGGAAGGGTTTTTGCATATACTTCCCTCATATCCCCTGCTATTTCATCCACGAACTTGACATTCCCGACAACTCCCTGGAACGGGGTTGCAGTCATTCCCAGAATTTTTGTCCTTTCCCCCAATTCATTAAGAAAATCATTTCCTCGGTTGTTAATGAAATTATGGATCTCATCCACGATTGCAAGGTCGGCAAGTTCAAGAATCAATTTTTTGATCTCAGAGCTCTGCTTTCCAAGTACGGTCTGAAGAGAGGCAAAAAGCACAAAACCTCCATTCTTTCCCTGCCCGAAAACTCTCAAAGTTTCAGCAAGTTCTTTTCTGTCAACCTTATGCTCGGATGAGAGAAGTGCGCTATTGGGAAAAAGGGGCTGGTTTTTCTTCCTGTCATAATAGGTCTGGCTAAGAAGAGGGTTATTTTTCGAGACTAGGAAAAGCACGAGTTTTCCTTCGTCGTAGTACTTTTTCATTATATGTTTCGAAAGAAAGGTTTTACCCCAGCCTGTAGGAACCTTGATATAGCCTCTTTGATTAGTTTCAAGATATTTTAGAATATCCTCAAAGATTTTCTTTTTATCTTTCCTCAAGGGCTCAAGTTCGATGGTTTCCATACCGACTGCGGTCTCATTTGAAATTGTCATCAGTACGCTGTCCTTACACTTGTCAATGTAAAAGTTTGATATATCAAAACCAGAAAGTGCCTTACAAAGAGGTTTCTGGGAAACTGATATAATCATGCAACGGAAATGCTGCATGCAATTGTAAATTTTATAAGAAGTAACTCCCCATAACTTACAAACGATCAGTAAAAATTTGATTCCAAAAACTTAAATCAGGATTTTTTCATCCAAAACGGAGAAGAACAAACCTAAAACTACTTTCTTTTAAAAGGAATCCCTTTTCACTAATAAGAATTACGTGAATATATATGTTATGCCAAAAAGCCAGAAGAAAAAGGCAAACAGGGAATTTTGTTTCTTCTGGCGGCTTCCGGAAACTTATTTGAAAGAATTTAGAAGATTTTAAACATATTTAAAAGAACTTTGGCCTTACAGAGAGGTATTTTGCAAGGGGAAGTTTCCTGTACGGCTTTCCTGCAATTTCGCCTTTAATCCGCGCATTAAGTTCTTCCGGAGTAATTTGCACTTTTTTAGGCTTATTCTGTTCGGATTCGGCCCGAATGGTTACGTTTATGGTGCCGTCCTCGAGTTCTTTATCTCCAATGACCACCACGTAAGGGACCCATTCCCTGCCTGCTTCCCTAACTTTCTTTCCTATTGATAGGTCGCGGTCATCGATGTCAACCCTGCAGTCCAGCTTCTGGGAAACTTCTTCGGCAAAAGCGATGTGTTTTTCTGAGATCGGCACAACCCTGACCTGGGTAGGAGAAAGCCACACTGGCAGCATAGGAACCTTTCCTTCTTCAGTTTCCATTGCAGCTTTCTCAAGAAGGGCGTAGATGCAGCGTTCGATTGCCCCGCTTGGGGAGCAGTGAAGTACAGTAGGCCTTTCCAGTTTGCCGTCAGCATTTACGTAAGAAATATCATACCTTTCGGCGTTTTCGACATCAATCTGAACCGTGGAAAGTGCACTTGCCTTCTCAAGGGCGTCTACGAAGTTAAACTCGAACTTGAGCACAAAGTAGAAGAAACGGGTGTCCCACATCTCCACAAGCACGGGCTTGTTTACGGTCCTTGCCATATTAACTACAAGCTCTTTATTAGACTCGTAAAAGTCCCTGGTAAAGCGGATGGCTACCTCATAATCCTTAATATGGATCCCTATATTTTCAAGCACATCTATGCAGAGGTCATACTGCTTTTTGAACTGGTCCACAGCCTGGTCCATATTCTCGCAAAGGCTGTGCATGTCAGGCATGGTAAAAGCCCTGAGCCTTCTCAAGCCCACAAGTTCTCCCCGCTGTTCCTTCCTGAAACTGTAGCGGGTCATTTCGATCATCCGAAGAGGCAGGTTCCTGTAGGAAATCGTCATATCGTGGTTCATAAGGAACTGTCCGAAACATGCTGCAAAACGCAGGAACATCTGCCGCTTGTCGGACTCGATGGAATACTGCCTTGCAGGGAACCTGTCCAGATATTTCTTCAGGGTAGGATGGTTCATGTCGTACATGATAGGAGTTTCGACTTCCATTGCCCCGAAATCAGTTGCGACATCAAGTACATAATTTTCAAGGAGAGACTTTACAAGCCTTCCTTTCGGGTAATAGCGCATGTTTCCTGAATCCGACCCTGGCTCGTAATCCGCAAGCTCAAGCCTCCGCATAAGCTCCACATGAGGAGGAGCCCGCTCAACAGCCCTGCTCTTGGAAATTTCGTAGTTTACAAACTTCTGAAGTTTGGGGTAAGGCGTAAGATCAAAACTTTCAACCTCATGAAGTTCTCCATCAGGAGTAAGGATGCGCCAGTAGGACTTTGCCGTACCTTCGGCTTTGAGGGCTTCGGAAACTACCTCTTCGCCGGCTGCTTCGACTTTGCCTACTGCCTTTGCAGTTCCTTCAGGACGTACGCTCCTGGAGAGTTCAGAAAGCGGATGCCCTTTACAGCTGATACTAAAAGCCTTATACCATCCGAAGGGAGCACGTTTGACCTCGTATTTACCTGAGAGTGCAGTTTCTATCCCTTTGAGTACCTGTACTGCAACTTTAGGAGAAGAAAGGTCAGAACTTAAGTGAGCGTAAGGATAGAGCATTATACGGTCGGTTTTGACCTGGACAGCTACCTTTTCTATCTCGGCAACCGTCTTTTCTATAGTTTCCTCGGGATTTGACTCGTCTACACTTTCAACAGCCATAAAAGCGGTAAGTGCTTCCTCAAGCCTGCCGGACTTTAAGGACTCTTCAATTTTTTCAGCAACTGGAGTTTGTTTTTTGGTTTCGTATTCAATATAATCAGAGTGAATGAGCAATAACTGCATTCTATCACTTGTCCGTTTGGTGTGTCCATTTGGTGTGGAATTCTGTTCCGAATTTGCTTTGGAATAGTATTCCGATTAGTTTTGGTTGAATCAAATAATTGATTTATATAAGACTGACTGCGGTCTGTACCGTCAGTAGATCTTGATTAAAGTGGTAAAGAAGAATATATGACAGTCCTAATATCCTTCAACGATATAAAATAATCCCTTTCGATTGATACTTTTGGACATATTCTGGAAAGCTCCAGGACCTCCGATATTTTTTAGCCCATTTCTGAGCCTCACTCCTAAAATTATTTTTCTGAATTAACCTTATGGGAATGTCCCAGGTTCTTAAGGTCTATACAGGTCTCGGCAAGTTCGGGACGGGTATGTTCCTGATAAACCCTGTAAGCCGCAACCAGAGCTCCAAGGAGGATAGGGGCTGCAAAAAAACCTGCAACCCCTCCGACGAAAGCTCCTCCGAGGAAGGCAAGAATCAGCGGCATCGGATGAATTTTGGATCTCATGCCTGTCAGGTAAGGTTTGAGAATCAGTTCGGGAGGGCCATAAATTATAAGGGAAGAGACCACAAGGAAAAAAGCTGCACTTTCATATCCGCTTTCAAGGTAGCGCATTAAAGCCAGAGGTACAAGCACCATATATCCGGCAAAAAGAGGGATTACCGAAGCTATGAAGATAAGGGTTGCAAGTGCCAGTGCATGGGGAAACCCGAAAGCATAGAATACAAAAACCGAAGTCACGCTTACTATAAGGGAAGAGTAGGCAGTACCTATGAAAATTCCTCTAAGGATTAGATCCAGGTGACACGCGTAACGGTTTACAATTCCTTTGTACTCTTTTGGTATCACGCCAAGAAAAGCGCGGTAAAGCCTGTCACCATCTGCAAGTATATAAAAGCAGAAAATAATCGAAACTATGAAATTAACGACAAAGAGCCCGATTCCCCGGGCATATGAAAAAATCCCTATGCTGCCTATCGCAGGGATCAACGAGGTAAAAAGGTCCCAGATGGTAGAATTAATGTTTTCCATAAGTTTTTCAGGAATATTCAGGGCACGTATGAAATCAAAAATTGCTGCCACAACTGCCGCCTGATTGTCAATAATCCAGGAGATCTGGTTTAGGATTTCAACAATGCCTGCCCCGACAATGAATACTATAGGGATGAATATGAAAAGACTGGCAATGAGGGCTCCTATTTTTCTATGCTTTTTGAATTTTATCCTGATGGGCCTGGCAATATAAGCAAAAACTATGCCCAGTACAATCCCGTCTGCCAAGGGCAGCAAAATTATAAACGAAAAGTACAGAAGCAGCGCTACCGCTAGGGCTGCTCCAATTTTCCACCGGCTGGCGATTATCTGGCTTACTCCGTCAGGGTTTTGGCTCAATCTCATTTTTCAGTTCCATTTGGATGGTAAGTTATAAAGTTTAAGTCAAATTTTAAAAGAGAACGATAGAAATGCAAAATCTAACTTTGACTAGAAAATGCAATATCTAAATATAATTAGGAACTATTTAAAAATATCATAGAGATCGGAAATCCAGACTTTTTATTCTTCACACCTTTAACCTTTGATTTAGGTCAGGTACAAGCTTGTCAAAGTATCTGGTCACAACACAGGACTCTGTGCATTTTCCACACCTGATGCAGGCTTCGCTTACACCTGGCGTCTTTCCTTCAAGAGAAGCTGCCCCGACCGGACAGGATTTTACACAGATCCCGCAGCCGGTACAGCGGGAAAGCCTTGTAAATTGTTTTGCAGCCTCCTTAAAAAGTGAAATCGCTTTTTCTTTTGTTTCCGAACTTGCAAGCAGATTCCCATTTGAAAAAAACTTTACAGTTCCAGTTCCAGTTTTAACTAGTAAAATCCCGAGATCTTCAGCATAAACCATATTTCCCAGTACATTGAGGAAACCTGCAGCTTCTGTTCCCGTGATGCCTTTCACTGCTGCTTCTATTGAATAGCCGCCTGCCCGGCAGGGAGAAATTCCTGACACGACTTCAATTTCAAAGTCTTCAGGATTTTCTCTGGCAAGCACGGAAATCCCGAGTTCCTCAGCCAGCCTGAGCATCTTCGGAGGCAGTTCCTTCCAGCGCCAGAAACCATGCTCTACGAATTTTTCGGAAAGCCCTCTGGACTTCGCCCATTCAAGCAGAAAAGCATTCCACTTCACGTACATTTCAGGATGCAGGTCTTTTACCCTGGCGTACTCGGCAGCAAGGGCAGACGGGCAAAGCCAGCATCCTACCCTTTCAAAGCCAAGGTCATAGAGAGGATTGTAGGGAAGCTGTCTCCAGTGTATGTAAAGCCACACCTCAATTGCCTTCCAGTCCCTGATAGGGAAAATATTGAGCTGGGCAGGGACAAAAGGATTGGTCTCGCTTGCTGCAATCCTTGCCCTTGAGAAAGATTCGTGCTTCCGCTTACCGTCAATTGTCAGATAAGCCACGTCACTGTATCCCTTTTGAGAGGAGGCTTCTTTCCCTGTCTCGAAGTCCCCTGCCGACGCCAGCTTACAGACCTTGCAGCACCAGCGGAAGTCCTTTGCAGGAGGCCCGAATTTTCCTACCTGCTCCCGGAAAGCGGAACCTGCGTTTGCCTCGGTGAGTGGAATTTCCCTTTCCCGGCAAAAATTTTGTACAAACTCAACAGTTTCCGGAAACTCAATCCCGGTATTCAGGAAGAAAGCTTTGAGTTCCCTTTGCTTAAGTGAGGACCGCGCCAGATCAAGCGCCACAAGGCTGTCTTTTCCACCGCTGAAAGAGACATAGACAGGCAGGTTTCGGTATTCTTTCCGGAAAATAATCCCACGGATAGTATTGATTGCGTTTTTCCCAAGCACCTGGAGGTGTTTTTTGTTTGCCTCTATGCATGCTGCAAGATCTGGAGTCTCAGGACTAAGTGATGCTTTACTGTTGTCAACCTTCCTGACCCTCAGAACTTTCTCTGATTCTTTTGATAGTCCAGGTTCGGATCGAGTTTCGGACCCATGCTGGTCTTTCAATCCTGAAAATTCTGCACCGTCAACTAAAGAAACGCCATAGCCTGTCAGGCTACCTGCGGTGACAAGGACAAAGTCCCCGGCTTTTATATTGCTGTCAAGAGCTTCAATAAATTCTGCTGCCACACTTTTTCCGTTAAGGTGCCGGTTTGTTTTTTTAAGTTTGACTTTTCTGCCTTCAGCGTGTTTCAGGAGAATCTTTGCGCCCTGGAGGGAAGGTTCAAAACGATAATCCATTTTGGAAAGCTCAAACCGGAGAATTCCAAAAATAAAGCCGTCTACGAGCACTTCATCGGTTTTATCCTCGCCAGGGATTTTGTTAAGGAGAATAAGCCTCTCTCCGAGGGGATTGCAGCCAAAGGCTGAATAAAGCTGTTTATCCAGGACTTCCCACTCATAAGGAGAACAAAAACGGACATCTGCAGGCTGGGAGAGCTGAAGGACTTCCCCTTTGCTGCCGCATCTTCCGCATTCTTCTCCTATCAAGGGCAGATTACATTTTCTGCACCAGAAAATCTGATCATCTTCATACTCGAAGCGCTGGAAGTTCTTTTTCTTTGAAGAGATCAAATCCGGACTTTTTTCAGAGCCAGCGCTCTTGCTGAAAGCATGCTTTCCTTCAGGAAGCCTTCCTTTAAAACCCGTAGATTTGTTTTTTACCCTGTTTTGCCGGGTTTGAGAGTTTTTCCTATCCGAAGTTCTGGAAGCCTTATTATCAGAAGCTTGGGAAGCTTTATTATCCGAGGTTCGGAAAGTTTTATTGTCTGAAGTTTTGGAGGCCTTTTTATCCGTAATTTGAGAGCTTTTTCTATCCGAAGTCCGGGCTTTTTTTGTGCCGTTATTACTTTTCTCTGGTTTCTGTGGGCCCGAAGCCTGGAATTTTTCTTTTTTCTGCTGCATGAAAACCCTTGTTAGTGGTTCGAAGAAATCGTTAAGTATTTGGTGTTCAGTTTTATGGTTCAGTCGCACGGTGAATACATTTATCAAT
>NZ_DAVG01000038.1 GCF_002505485.1 Methanosarcina sp. UBA5
GTTATAACACCGATATTGAGTTCCTCACGCAACTCGCGCATAACATGCTCGTCCGTAAGGGACAGGGTATCGACCCCAAGTTTCTTTGCGACGTATTCTTTTGCCTCGCCTATGCGCATATTTTTCGAGAACTCCATCCGAGCTACAAGGTCTCCTGCAGCCCTCATTCCAGTCATACCTGAAGCCATTATGTGGGAAATCGGCATACCCATAGGGTCGCCGACTCCGATCTATATGCCGTCGACGCCGGCAATTTCGACCATTGCCTTGCTTGCTCTGGTAACTGCATCAATAGGAGGAGTTTCAAGCATTGGGATTCCACCAACTCCCATGCCCATGTTTACGTGACAGGGAATTGGAGATGCTCCTACTGCAGCCTTAATGAAAGTAACTGCACGGGCAAGGTTCCAGGCTGAGGTCTTGCTGGTGTTGGTGTTGCATACTGGCCCGAAAACATTTGCTCCTGCCTTTGCAACAAGAGGAGCCTGCTGGTGAGGCCAGAGGCCTGCAAGGGTTACTCCGTCATACTGAAGGTTTCCATGCATACCAAGCACGCATTCTCCAGCCATGCCTGCTTCAATGTACATTCCAGGGAATTCTTTTCTGAGAGCTTCGATTGCATGGAGTGTACCGTACATGTCCCCGTCGCCTGCTGCGCCGGTTGTGTCAAAGTTAACACCGTCGGCACCAGAGGCAAAGAGCTTCTGCATGACCCAGACAGTATCCCTGGTGAGGTGTTCTGCAGCGTGTTCCATTGATTCCCAGGCTTCCTGAATCTTGAAAGCCTTCATAAGGTCGCCGGGGTTCTCAAAGGGGCCATCAGGGGTATAATACAGCCCCATGTTGGGCATTGCGCCGTAAAACAGCGGAATAACCATGTTCTGCTGGCAGACTTCCATTGCCTGGCACTCGTTTGATACGACAGGCTTGACAGGCTTGAAACTGTAATCGATATGCCCAAGCTCCATAGTGTCGGCACCAAAAGCACGCTCGTGAGTCATGCAGCCAACTAACCGGCTTGAGGGAATACCAACACCGCTGTTACCCTGGTCACCATCGAGACGGATAGTACCGATGTCGTGTGTCACAGGAATTTCCATACCCTGTTCAACACTCACAGCTTTGCCGGGCATCATAAGGATCTCGGCAAGTTTGTCGATTTCATTGGCACTAAGAGTTGGGATCTCGCCAAGGTCGGCAGCATTTGCAGTCCCGGCTTCGATCTCAGATACAATCTTTTCTTTGGTAAGGAAGACACGTTTACCGTCTCCCATCCTCAAAGCATATTCAGTTGCCATTTTTAGCCTCCTTTCTTGTTATCTTTAATAATCAGATATAGAAAACTGTATTCTGGGGGTTCAGAATTTGGAAACAAAGATTCTGGCTTGCCAGAGTGCTACTATCGCCAGAATAAGGATCAAAACCATCCACAGGATATTTGCTTCCGGTATGAAGGATTTTGCCCAGTATGCATTGTAAGCTGCTAGAGCTGCTGCTGTTTGTGTCATATTTTATCCTCCATTGAATCAAACAGATCTGAGGCAGGCATCAGAGCTTCGAACTCTGCCAAAGTCCGTTATCATGTACTTGTGTAGTAGAAAGCCTTTTTTGTAGATTCCGTTGTCGTCAACTTTCTGCTCCACATCCTTCAGCATTCCTCCGGACGCCAGCTCAATAATGTCAAAGTTAATGCTGTCCCTCTGGAAATTGCTCTTCATGCCGTACTCTTCCTGGATCTTCGAAACGATTTCATAGTTCCAGGATTCCTTTCCGTTCAGGAAAAGTTCCAGGATTCTGAACTTGATAGGACGATTTTTGCTCACTTCACTCACCTCTCAGAGTTTCAAGTTCACTTGCGTCTTCAGTAAACATAATGAAACTCCCAGCGATACAGAGAGCCCCGCCTATAATAATAGTCCAATCCGGAGCAGTTCCAAAGAATAGGAAAATGAAGATAATTGCACAAAGTCCATAGAGGTTTCCGATTCCCTGACCTCTCCCAACTCCTATAAGTGGGAAAGATTTGTACCATGTAACGTAACAGAAACCAAAAGTGATACCTGCAAAGATCAGTATCAATAAGGTCAGAGGTTCAAACGCCTTAAGTGCAAACGAGTACATCGGAAAGCCTACAAGTGCAAGAACTGGCACAATGATGATCCACCAAATAATATTCTCACCAAGGAAGCGAAGAGTCAACCCGGCATCCGGTTCTGCAATATCAAGCCCTTTGCCTGCAATTGCACCTTCAATGCCCCAGCCGGCAGCAGCCATTAGACCTCCGAGATATCCTATCCAGGGGACGTTACCTGAAGACAGTTCATTCAGGAGTCCACCGCCATAAATGGAAATACCTCCCAGAACGATGACTGCAATACCGATTGCTGCCCTCTTTGAGATCTTTTCTCCATACCAGTAATAAGCAAGAATCGAACCTACCACAGGGTAAAGAAGACCTGCAACAGCTGAAAATGCCCCTCCGATAAAGCCCATAGCAATAAATGAGCCTAGAATCGCCATCGGACCACCGAAGATAGAAGCAAGGAAGAACCACTTGGAGCAGGGGTGGAATTCCTTAAGAGTCCTTATGAGTTCTCCGTATTTTCCAAGTACTCCGTTCCAGATCATAAGTGCTAGCATGACAGCTAATGCATTAAAGGCAGTAATCAGTACGGCAGTCACAACAAGAGATATGCCGTCTCCACTTGTTTTAGCAATAGCACTACTCATTTCATCAAACGGGTTAAGAACCCAAACAACGGTTCCTGGCAAATACCAGATTCCCCAGAATATAGCACAGAAAAAGGCCCACATGTACCCTTTACTGATTTTTCTTTTACTTTCCTGTTTTTTTAAAGCTTTCAAATCCACGAAAACTCCCTCCATTTTTCAGAACGCTGTGGAGTTCCCTCAGGACATAATCTCCAGTCCTTCTCCACAGCCTGAAAGTGCAGCCCAAAAGCTCCTTTTGTGAGTTTCATATCTCGGGAATATTTTTCAAATTTCGTTTAGATTCAAACTTCTTTTTAACTGCTATTTTTAGCTGCTTTTGAAATTGCAGCCAACTTACCATTTTTACAATCTTTTTAGCCGTTTTTGTAATATTCCCTTGAGCGATATGATCTGCAAGAACTGTTCCAGCCATATCCTGAGCTACAGTCTCACAAAAATGCACAAAATAGAGTGTTGCAGAAAATGTATTCAAGCGTACATTTTCTGCAGTTTTAACCGTTTGCTATGGCTGCTTTATCAGACGCTCAGAGTGGCTTTTATCTTGGCAACTGCGTCATTGGCGGTTTCACCATAGATATCTGCGCCGATCTTGTCTGCCCAGTCCTGGGTAACAGGAGCGCCACCAACCATGGTCTTTACCTGGTCGCGGACACCTGCTTCTTTCAGCTGTTCCTCAATCTGGATCTGGTTGACCATTGTGGTTGTCATAAGTGCGGAGGATGCGATAATCTGGGGTTTGAGTTCCTTCACTTTTTCTACAAAAGTCTTAATTGGGACATCTCTTCCAAGGTCAACTACTTTAAAACCTGCAATATTAAGCATGGAAGCTACAATGTCTTTTCCGATAGAGTGGATGTCGCCTTCAATGGTTCCGATAGCAACGGTCCCGAGACTCTTGATCTGAGACTTGCGCTTTTCCATTTCCGGGGTGATAACTTTTATACCAGCATTCATTGCCTCGGCAGCTGCAAGTACATGGGGCAGGAAAAGTTCACCCTGACCGAATTTTTCTCCTACTTCTTCCATGCCTGCGGTAAAGCCTTTTTCAATAAGCTCTACAGGGTCAACTCCTGCGACAAGTGCTTCATTTGCGACTTCTTCTGCAAGTTCGTCGTCAAAATCAGTGATCGCTTCTTTTGCTTTTGCAATGATTTCTTCTTTGTTTGCCATTTTTAGATCTCCTGAATATCTATTTTAATTACATGCCTCTGAAGGCTTTGTCAGCCTTGTCCACAATTGCCTGCATGTCCTTGAGAATGTCTGCATCGATTGGGGTTACCTCGTGGTTTTTAAGAACATCCACTACTTTATCGTGTGCGACTGCTGCAAGATCCTTTGAGCCAGCTGCTGCCCAGTCTCCGAACATGCGCCTGTCAATGAGCATTGGGCTGGATGGGTAATCCACAAGCTGCCTGGTCTGTTTAAGGGCCAGGAAATTATTTCCGATGCCTACTTTCTGGATAGATTCAACTGCAAGGGTTTCTTCTGAGACAGGAATTCCCTGCATGGCTTTCTTAACCATACTGAAGATATCATTGTCAATAACAAGCTGTTCCAATGAGAATGTCATCCCGAGCTCAAGCATTCCGGCTCCGTATATGGTGTTGGCACCAGCTAGAGCAGGCAGGAGGGTTGTTATAGTTTTTTCGTGGCCTGCCTGGCTGTCCGGAACCTTGGAATCAGACTAGGAACCTGCCACATAGGAGGGAAGGCCGTAGAACTGGGCAAGCTTTGCGACTGCAGCACTGATAAGACCGAGCTCAGGAGATCCGACAGGTGCTGTACCTTTCTTGAGGTCGAAGGTAGTTGTGGAACTTCCATACCAGACCTTAGCTCCAGGAGCTGTCAACTCGGCAAGGACGATTCCAGAAAGGACTTCGGCATTGTGGGTTACAAGAGTTCCTGCAAGGTAAACAGGAGAAGATCCACCTGACATTGCCATACTCAGAACATTTACAGGTATTCCAAAGCGGGCACCCTTCATGATGACCTGGCAGGCATTTACACTGAGTTCAAGTGGGCTGGTTGGACAGACGAGCATGGAGAAGATTGGTTTCTTTCTGGCTTCTTCTTCATCTCCTCCGTAGTAGGCCTTTACGATGTCCCAGTAGTACTCGACGTTTTCGCCTACAGGGTCAATGTGGTGGTAGTGTTTTGAGGTGTTTGCAAGTGGAGTAAGGGTCTCGTGGACATCCTGTGCACCCTGACCTGCAATGTTCCTTGCGGAAACAGGGAGAGAGAAGTAGTCGATATTTTCAGCCCAGTCACAGAGTTTTGCGATATCTGCAATATCCTGTTCGACAGAATCGACGGTTACATATTTACCGTCCTGGTACTTGCAGACCTTCACACCGGTACCGAAGCAGGTCCAGTGGACTTTACCGCCGCATTCCTGGACGGTGTTAAACTTTTTGTCACGGCCCCAGAGGACAAATCTAGAGGGTGCGAGCTGAAGAGCTTTTCTTACAACATATTCAGGGATCTTTACAACTTTGGTTTCTTCATTAACTTCACAGCCATTTTCCTTGAAGACCTGCCTTGCCTCAGGATCAGAAACCTGAATACCTGGGTCCATCAGAACTTCCATGGTTGCATAATGAATCGCCTTAAGTTCATCAGTAGTAAAAAGGTTTAATTCTACGCCATTAAGTGTATTAAATCCAGCAAGTGCATTATTTTTTGCCATTTTTATAACCTCCGAATAAGAGTGATTAAGCCAGCAACTCTTTTGCTTTTGCGACAGCCTCGCTTGCATTTTCGGCATAGCAGTCTGCACCTATCTTGTCAGCCCAGGCCTGGGTCGCAGGGGCTCCGCCTACCATGACTTTTACTCTGTCCCTGAGTCCTTCTTCTTTGAGGAGCTCAATTACACCTTTCTGTCCCTGGAGAGTTGTAGTCATAAGGGCGGAAATTCCAATCATATCAGCATTGACTTCCTTTGCCTTCTCAATAAAGTTCCTGATTGGAACATCACGGCCAATGTCGTAGACTTCAAAACCAGCAGATTGGAGCATTGTGGACACGATTGCCTTTCCAATATCATGGACGTCGCCTTCTACGGTACCGTTCACAATAACACCGAGCTTTGAGCCGGAAGCTCCTTCAGGCATAAGATCCTTAAGAGCTGCAACTCCTGCAGCCATCGCATCGGCAGCCATCATCACATGTGGAAGAAACAGTTTTCCTCTCTCGAAACGGACACCAACCTCATTCATGCCTGCTGCAAGTCCTTTTTCAATTATTTCGGAAGGCTCCAGTTCTCCTTTAGCTTTTTCAACTACAGCGAGTACTGTATCCTTCTTGCAGGAAATTATAGCATCTGCAAGTTCCTGAAGCAATTCTTCTTTGCTAATGTTGCATCCTCCGTTTTAGTTTTTGAACTATAGAGACGTCTCTCCTGTAATTTTCACGATTATACGTGAACTTTCGAGCTGTAAGCTCATGCTTCTGGGGGAAGCAATAATGTACAGGAAGAAACTCACGATCATCATGGGTGGGAAACCATGATCACCTCAAGCGAGACAATAAAACCATGAAGAATTCATGATTACGCTGACTGGGGTTCATGAGTGTTTTAGCAGAGGGAGTGTTTTTCGTGCCATTTTAATCCCGTCTGATTACTCATCATTCAGATGTCTCCAATACTTTGTTGATTTTTCACATATATATATTTTTCTAAAAATTCTGTAATGAATTTAGGGGTAGTATTTATAGTTTTTGTTTTTTCAAGTTTTATTTGTATATTGAGGAAGAAAATAAAAGTCAATTAACAAAAAATATAAATATTAAATAGTAAAAATGGATTTTTATAAAGTTTTTTATAGTTCAGACCTCCAGGTAGCATTCTGGTGGAATCTGCTTTCAGATCGCATCTCACAAGCAAAATTTTGTTGCCCATGGTCGAAAGGGCAGCAGTTAGATTTTGCATGATAGTGTTTTTTCCAATACCCTTTTCCATAGATCGCTATCTGTCTCATCTTTTTACCTTGATTTCGTTTGCCCCTCCAAATCAGGAAGTCGGCAACCGTTGTACTAGGTAATGATATTTATATCTTTTCATCTATGAAATTCTGTTTCATTATGACTTTATTTGCGGGCTTCGGAAAAGAATCAATAAATAATCCTCTTTAAATTGCAAAGCTGAAATAAATTACAGGAAAAACTTCCCAGCGCATTGTCACTCCAAACTGTAATGTAGAAGAGTTTGATTTCAAGGGTGCAGTTGGAGAATGTGGATTGGGAGGTCCAATTATATGCCTTCGGATTTCCCGTACCCTGAAATGCAAAGCCTGTAAGCTCTGTTGACGAGTTCCAGCATTCTGGAATCTTCCCTCTCGATTTTTATTCCGCAGGCGAGGGAAAGGTATTCTGCAAGGTCAAAAACTTTTATTTTTTCATCCTGTCCGGCTTCAATAAGATTCTGCATGCAGCCCCCGCAGTTCGTGATAATTATATCACAGCCCAGTTTTTCGGCAGCTATGTAGCGATCTGAAGCGACATCAAGGGACTCAGATGGATAATTGACTCTTACACCGCCTCCAAAGCCGCAGCAGGCCGAATTTACCGGGGTTTTGTTGGCAAGTTCAGTCCCAGGAATGTGCTCAAGCACATCTCTTGCTTCTTGATATACTCCCATTGCCCTGGTCAGATGGCAGGGGTCATGATAAAAGACGTTATGCTTGAGAACAGCCTCGGGAGCGAGTTTTCCTTCCCTAATAAGAAATTCAAGGTACTGGGAAACGTGAAGCACCTGAAAATCAAGTTTTCCAAACATTCTCGGGTAGATATCTTTAAATGCCTTGAAGCAGCCCGGGCAGGCCGTAATAAGAGTTTTAGCCCCTCTTTTCCGGATTTCTTCAATATTCCGCTGTCCGTTCCTGCAGATAGGTCCCGAATCTCCTGCGCCAGCAGATACGGCTCCGCAGCAGTATTCTACCCCGCTCAGTACAGTGTAATCGACTGCGGCTTTATCCAGCAGTGAAACCGCAGCTTGTGCCATAATTTTGTTGATATACGTGCCTGCACAGCCAGGAAAATATATTACTGAGCCTGAACTTTCTTTATACACAGGAGTTTCATCCAGCTCGGCAATCTTCTTAAAAAGGTTGTTCTCAGCTTCAGGGTCTATCATTGTCTGCCTGTCGGTAAGTCCGTGTTCACGGGTCCACTTCTGCCTGGCAGAAGAAATAAGCATTTTAATTCCTAGCCCCTCGGGACAGGCATCCTTGCAGAGCCCACAGGTAAGGCAACGCAGTAAAGAGCTGGTATCAATATCCGAATTTCCTTCCAGATATCCGTACAACCGGTCAAGCAAATCCAAGTCATTGTAGCGAGGGCAGACATCAAAACACTGTCCGCATTCTATACATCTTGACCTGTGCTTTTCTACTAGTTCCATTTTTCAACTCCGTATAATATTAAATTCGTGTGATTAATTCTCTCTTTATCAGGTATTTTTTTATCAAGTTTTATATCAGGTATTTTTTATCAGGTATTTTAAAAGGTATCTTTAATAGATAGCATTAAACTTCCTTTTTGACAGGAAACTTAAAAGTTCCTCCTTAATATGAAACCTTATAAGTTCTTTCTTGATAAGAAACCTTATAAGTTCTTTCTTAATAAGAGACCACTTAAAAGCCGCTTAAAAATCATGAGAATCACCCACAGACCGCTTAGATGTCATAAAAATCACTTCAAAACCACTAAAAAGTCAGTAAATAACTGAAAATCCTTAAAAATCGCCAGGAAATCGTTAAAAATTCTCTTTTTGACAGAAACTCTTTTATTATCCCTATCTACATTCTGTCTGGAGAATCATCTCGGAACTTCAGAAAGCCCTTAATGGCAGATTAGAAGTGTGGACAGGTTTTTTCCCAAAAAGATAAGCTAATGTTCAACCATACTATCATCTATATATGTAGCTATACACGCAGCCAGTAAAAGGAAGGGGTTAAAAATCTTCAACGAACTCAAAAACAGTGCAAGAAAACTGATATTTCCTATTGCCCGCCTAATTCCCTTATCTCCGAATACCCTCACGTTACTGGGTTTTGCCGTAAGCATCGCTGCAGGGGCAGCATTTGCGCTGGGCAAACCTTTTTCGGGTGGTCTCCTTATTCTTTTTAGCGGGATTTTTGATATTCTTGATGGAGGAGTCGCGAGGGCAAAAGGCCGGATTACACCTTTTGGAGGCTTGCTTGATTCGGTTTGTGACCGATACTCCGACGGCCTGATGTTTCTGGGAATAATAGCAGGTGCGGTTAATGGCAGACTTGTCCTTTCCCCGATTGTGCAAATCGAAGGCTGGCTCTGGGCAGGCTTTGCCCTGATAGGCTCCTTCCTGGTAAGTTACACTCGCGCCCGTGCGGAATCTGCAGGTTGTCAGAAACTGTCAGTCGGAATTGCCGAGCGTACGGAAAGAATGATTCTCCTGGCTCTGGGAGGAATTTCAGGTTTTCTAGGCTGGGCTCTGGTACTTGTAGCCGTATTTTCCCATATTACCATTATCCAGCGAGTCCTTCGGGCAAAAAGCATATTGAGTAAGCCTTCAGAAGCAGATTTTCAAAAACCGTGACCGGTAAGATCCTGCTAAAAACGCCAGGTAAGAATGATATGGTATCTCTTAGTACAGATCACAATTTCAGATACAATAAAAAAAATATCCTGACTTTCTTCTACCGATACTCATTTATACTACATATTTGATTACAATAGTTGACGATGGCAAACAAAGAAAGAGATTTGCCATTGAGAAAGTACAACCTGCTCTGCGGGGCCGTAGGGTAGCCTGGTCCATCCTGCAAGACTGGGGGTCTTGCGACCTGAGTCCAAATCTCAGCGGCCCCACCAAAATTTTATTTATATACTTTTTTGATACATTTTTACACATTAGTGTACGTTATTTCCGGCTTATCAGCGTTTCAATTCTAAGTTAATTTTTCAAGATACTTCTATCTTTTATGGAATTTATGACCACACCCTATCTAGGAATTGCAAAAAATAAGGACAAAATGTATAGAGAAAAATCTGATGAAAGCAATGCAGCGAGGCTCAAATAAATTCAGGAGGTACCCCTACTACCATGATGCATGCTACACTCGATAACTGGATTCAACACGAAGTGATTCCGTTCTCCATCGATTTGTCCGAGACTCTCAATGCCTCCATTGACAGGATCATTGCCTCACTTGACGCCTCGGTGGAGTTACTTGGTTTTGGAGAAGCACTCCACGGCGCCGAGGACATCCTTATACTCCGCAACCGGCTCTTTCAGCGCCTGGTGGAAGTGCATGGCTACAGAGCCATTGCTATCGAGAGCAGTTTTCCTAGGGCTCATGTGGTGAATGATTACATAGCCGGTTGCGGATCAACATCGTATGAAGATGTGCAGAACATCGGGTTTAGTCATGGCTTTGGCCGGCTCGACGCAAATCGAGAACTCATAGAATGGATGCGATGCTACAATGCCAATCCTTCCCATCGCGTCAAAGTTAATTTTTACGGCTTTGATAGTCCGACCGAAATGACCTCCAGCGATAGCCCACGTCAAGTCCTTTATTTTGCTCTCGATTACCTCTGCTCAATTGATAGTGTCAGCGGCCAAGAACATCGTGAACGCATTGACTCACTTCTGGGTCAGGACTCCGATTGGGAGAACCCCGCTGCAATGATGGATCCGACGAAGTCAATAGGCCTGTCACCGGCTGCAGAAGCACTTCGGATTGAAGTTGAGGATCTCATTATGGAACTACGCTTACGCCGTCCAGAATTGGTGGCTAAGAGTGATGAGAGCCACTATATGGAGGCCGTGCAATACGCAACGATCTCCAAGCAGTTGCTGAACTACCATGCGGCGCTGGCGCGAACTTCTGCAAAACCGGATGAAAGGATTGTTGAAGGACTCGGCATTCGTGACCTGGTAATGGCAGATAATCTGGCGTACATTGTGTCCCGTGAGCGTGGTCGAGGGAAAGTCCTGGCCTTCGCTCATAACAGCCACCTTCAACTTGGAAAAGCGCAATGGCAACTGGGCGCTGATCTACTCGTCTGGTGGCCAGCGGGAGCGCAACTTAATGAGACGCTTGGCCCATGTTACAGCGTAATAGGTTCGGCTGTGGGTGTCTCTGATTTCAATGGCATTGGGCAACCCGAAGCCGGAACTCTTGAGGCACGGCTGACTGCTGTGCCGGGACAAGCGAGATTCATTCCAACTCACAGAGGTAAAGGGCTTCCAACCTCGGAAATCACCTCACTTCCAACTCGCTCCGGCAGTATAAGAAACCCGACCTACTTCGCATTAACTTCCCAAAGCTTCACTGACTTTGACTGGCTGGCTGTCCTGGATTCAACGGCATACTCTCGTGGTGGACCTCCACTGTAAAGGCAGCGTAGATAGGATACCCAACTAGGAAGTGTGAGTTTCTAATTATCAGGATTACAGTTACTAAAGTTATGTTTTCAAAAAAGTGAGGATATTTTAGAATTTTCTATATGTTTCAGCCATGATGCATGTTCCTTTTCGAAGTATATAAATGAGTGTGAATAATATATATAAAATTAATTATTTAGTTTTACACATTATTCTCACTTTATTCATTTTTGCTCACTTTCGTCCACTCTTTCACGCTCATACTTCTCTCGGATTTTCTCAATCATTTCCTCATTAGCTTCAATGACAAAAGCTCCTACATACCCGCATTCCTTGCAGTGGTAAACCGAACCTGCATACCCGCCAACTTCATAATATAAATCTGCGCTTCCGCAGACAGGGCAAACTTCAATGAGCTTTTCCATATCCAGAGCAATTCCTCCTTCAAAATGGCTTTCAATATAGAATTGTTAAATATATATAAGAAGGATGATTTTAATAAAGATATCATATCTACTAATCAATATCTAAAGGTATTAGCCAGTGTTTAGGGAATTCTGATCCAGACATTACCCAGTATCTGAGGAATCCTGAGAAACTCGGAATTCCCAATAAAAATCCCAATTTTAAACAGAATGATTCAAGGCCTACAGTGAGTGAAAAATGACTGAAATGATGACCCCTGCAATGCGCCAGTACTACGAAGCCAAGCAGGCATATCCTGACACCCTGATCTTCTTCCGCATGGGAGACTTCTACGAATCCTTTGGAGAAGACGCAAAAACTATTGCAAAAGAACTCGAAATCACGCTTACAGCCCGTGGTAAAGATAAATCAGGAGAAAAGATGCCGCTTGCAGGAATACCCTACCATGCAATTGACACCTATCTGCCGAGGCTCATAAATAAAGGGTATAAAGTAGCAATTTGCGAACAGCTTGAGGATCCGAAAAAGGCAAAGGGAATTGTAAAGCGAGGGGTTGTCAGGGTGGTCACGCCTGGCACGGCAATTGATTCTTCCATGTTTTCAGATGCCTCAAACAATTACCTCATGGCAGTTGCTGGGCGGGAAATAGGAAAGTCCGGAAAGAACCCCGGAAAGGAAATCGAAGTTGGAGTATCCTTTCTCGATATTTCCACAGGAGAATTCCTTACAACGCAATTTAGGGACTCAGAAAATTTTGAAAAGCTTCTAAGTGAGTTTGCCCGCATGCGGCCTTCAGAATGCATCCTGCCTCCATCCCTATATGGAAATCCCGACCTTGCAGACCGACTAAAAACCCAGACCATTGTGCAGGAGTTTGCCCCCGAAATTTCAGGAGCAAAGGAAGCCGGAGAAAGGTTGAAAACCCATTTCAGGGTCGCAACCCTTGAAGGTATGGGCTGTGAGAATCTGGATTTTGCAGTATACTCGGCCTGGGCTGCCCTAGAATATGCACAGACTACGCAGATGCGGGAGCTTACCCATATCAATACCCTGAGAACCTACTCAAATTCCGAATTTATGATCCTTGATTCCGTAACCCTGCGAAATCTTGAAATAGTCAAAAACGTACGAGACGAAGGAGATGAAAATTCTCTTTACCGCATTTTGAATTGTACAAAAACGCCTATGGGAAGCCGTACCCTGAAAAAGTGGCTTTTGAAACCTCTGCTTTCCGTAGAAAAAATCAACCTTCGGCTCGATGCAGTTGAAGAACTGGCAGAAAAAACTCTGCTCCGCTATGATCTCCGAAACTGGCTTTCAGAGGTCAGGGATATAGAACGCCTCGTAGGCAGGGTAGTCTATGGAAACTCAAATGCAAGGGACCTTGTAGCCCTGAAAAAATCTATGGAAGCTCTGTCTCCTGTCCGGGATTCCCTTCTGGATAACGTTGAATCTGAACTTTTAAAGGAGATTGCAGTCGGGCTATCATCATTTTCTGAACTTGAAAATCTGGCTGAAATGATAGACCGAGCAATAGTTGATGAGCCTCCCATTTCAGTTAGGGAAGGAGGCATGATAAAGTCGGGATACAGTGCAGAACTTGATGAACTCAAGGATATTGCAAGTAACAGCAGGCAGTGGATTGCAAATTTTCAGCAGAAAGAAAGAGAAAGAAGCGGCATAAAGTCCCTGAAAGTGGGATATAATAAGGTTTTTGGATATTACATAGAGGTAACCAATGCCAACAGTGGTCAAGTGCCTGATGATTATATCCGCAAACAAACCATGGCAAACGCTGAGCGCTTTTTTACCCCTGAACTTAAGGAAAAAGAGAGCCTTATCCTGACAGCCAATGAAAAAGCTATAGCTCTTGAATATGAAATTTTTACAGAAATTGTGCAAACACTTTCAACCCATTCAAGAGAGCTTCAGGAAACTGCCGAAAGAATAGGCGCGCTTGATGTCCTTGCAGACCTGGCTGAGGTAGCAGAAAACAACAATTATATCAGGCCCCAGCTTACGGATGACTGCAAGATCCTTATCCGAGACGGAAGACATCCGGTAGTTGAAAATACCGTACATGGTGGCTTTGTCCCGAATGATACCGAAATGGACTGCAAGGAAAACCAGTTTTTGCTGGTAACAGGCCCGAACATGGCAGGAAAGTCCACTTATATGCGTCAGACTGCGCTTATAGCTATTATGGCTCAGGTAGGTTCTTTTGTCCCTGCATCCTATGCTTCAATAGGGGTTATTGACCAGGTCTTTACGAGAATAGGGGCATTTGACGACCTTGCAAGCGGGCAGAGCACCTTTATGGTAGAAATGGTTGAACTTGCAAATATTCTGAATAATGCAAGTCCCACAAGCCTTGTGCTTCTTGATGAAATAGGCAGGGGAACAAGTACCTATGATGGGTACAGCATTGCAAAAGCTGTTGTAGAATTCCTGCATAACAGGGGAAAAGAGGGAGTAAGAGCACTGTTTGCAACTCATTACCACCAGCTAACAGCCCTTGAAGAGAAATTAAAAAGGGTCAAAAACTACCATATTGCAGTAAAGGAAGAAGGTCATGATCTAGTCTTCCTGAGAAAAATCGTACCGGGTGCAACAGATAGGAGTTACGGGATCCAGGTTGCAAGGCTCGCAGGCGTCCCGGAAAAGGTAATAGAGAGAGCAAATGAGATTCTCACGGAACTCGAAAAAGAAAACGTGCTTGAAGAAGCTGAAGACAGCGAGAACGGAAAAAAGAGGAAAGGTAAAGCTACAGCACGTTATACCCAGATGATGCTTTTTGACCCTGGGAACAGTAGTGGAAGTTCTAAACAGGCAAACAAGCCCAGTCCTGTAGAAGCCACCCTGAGAAGACTGAATGTGGAAGAAATGACACCAATAGAAGCCCTGAATAAGCTCCATGAGCTGAAAAGGCTGCTAGATTAAGTTGCTGGACTATGGGTTGATTAAGGGTCAATTAATTGCTGGATTAAAGGTCGATTAAGGGTCAATTAAAGGATGTCCAATGAAAATTTTTCTGGTCCGGATGGAGTAAAGAAATGGATAAAGAACATATTGAAGAGAAGGAAAAAGCTAGGGGAAATAAAATCCGGCTCCTTGATAAAGATACTATAAATAAAATTGCGGCTGGGGAGGTAATTGAGCGTCCTGCGTCCGCAGTAAAAGAGCTGATAGACAATTCAATAGATGCAGGAGCTACGGATATCCGAATTGAAATCGAAAAGGGCGGAAAACGTTCCATTCTTGTCCGGGACAATGGATGCGGTATGGGCAGGGAGGATGCCCTGCTTGCATACAAAAAGCATGCAACAAGCAAGCTCACGCGGATTGAAGATCTTAATACTATTTCTACGATGGGTTTCAGGGGAGAAGCCCTTTCATCTATTACAGCCGTAGCAAAGGTGGAAATTCTTACCCGGCCTCCGGAAGAGATTACGGGGACCAGGATAATGATCCATGGGGGAAAAGTTCTCGAAACTTCGGATGCAGGCACAGCTCCCGGTACATCTGTGAATGTAAAAGACCTGTTTTACAACATCCCGGCAAGGCAGAAATACCTTAAAAGCGACCGTACCGAACTTGCCCATATTACCGATACGGTAATGCAGCTTGCCTTGGCAAATCCGGAGATTTCGTTTACTCTGCTCAGTGAAGGAAAGCCAGTTATAAGAAACGCGGGTTCAAGCGAGTCTTTCAAAAGTATTGTAAATCTTCTGGGGCCGGACATAGCTCGTTCAATGCTTCCACTAGAATACAGGACCGAAGATTTTGAAATCCTGGGGTACATCTCAAAGCCCGAAACCACTCGAAGGGAAAGCGACCAGCTTTTCCTGTTCGTAAACACCCGCCCTGTAGCTTCAAGAGCCATCAATAAAGCTATTCGCGACGGATATTATACCAAAATTTCGAAAGAGCGTTATCCTGTGGCAGTGCTCTCTCTTATTGTTGATCCCGGGGAAGTGGACGTCAATGTACACCCCCGCAAAGCCGAGGTGCGTTTCAGCCGGGAGAAAGAGATTGGGGATGCGGTCACACTTGCGATAGAAAAAGTACTCTCTGAAAATTCTCTGGCTCCTGAAATCCGGGATAAAAGAGACCGAATTTTTCAGAAAACCTTTGAGGTTTCAGGATCTTCAGGTAGATTGCAGGTCTCCGAAGCTGCGGAAACTTTTGGACAGAAAGAGGCTGGAAAAAACACCGGAATTCTGGAGAAGGCTGGCTTTCCTGAAAATGGCAAGGTTCTGAGAGATAAGGCTGAGACTTACGTTTATCCGGTAAAAGATACCGAAAGGAGGCTAAAACGTTCCGAGCGCCTACTGGATTTAACTGCAGAAGGAGGAGCGCAGGAAATCTCAGGCGATAAAAAGCTGGAGAATAAACTTGAGCAGGAAAGGGAGAATGAAGGAGAAAGTAAAAAGAGAATAGTAGGTATTCAAGAGAATCAAACTGAAAAAACAGGCTTTGAAGAAGGAGAATTTGAGGGCATAAGTGCAGAAAAGAGTCAAAAACCTAAACAAAAATCGAAAATGGATCCTTTTGATAATCTGCGGGTTATAGGGCAAGTCTCTAAGCTGTATATCCTTGCCGAAAGGGGAGAAGACCTTGTGCTTATCGACCAGCATGCTGCTCATGAGAGAATTCTTTACGAGCAGGTTTTGAAAATGAAAAAGTCAAGGGTGCAGGAACTGATCACACCTGTAACCATAGACCTTACCCCTAAAGAGAAAGTGCTTATGGAAGAATATATTCCTTATCTGGAGAATTGCGGTTTTGGGATTTCAGAATTTGGGGACAATACATACGTAGTCACTTTCGTACCTGAAGTTTTCGGGAGGCTTGAGGATCCCGAGGTTATCCATGATGTAGTTTCGGATCTTTTAGCTTCAGGAAAAGTTAAAAAGGACACAGGAATTTCAGAAAAGGTCTGCAAGACCGTCGCATGCAGGGCTGCGATTAAAGGGGGAGCTGCCTGCAGCCCCAGACAGATGGAAGAGCTAATAGAACAGCTTAAAAAGGCTGAAAATCCTTACTCCTGTCCTCACGGTAGGCCCACTGTTATCACATTTACGAAAGGAGAACTGGACCGCATGTTTGCAAGAATCCAGTAAAGAGGGCTGTAACCTGGAAAAATAGCAGTTTAGTTATTTATTTCTTTATTGGGAGGTATATCTTTCCTAGATTTTTTGAATAAAGTTGGATGATGCCTTCCCTCTTTTTCTCGGTTCATTTAGAATAGAATGCATATACTCCAAAGAGAGGTTTGTTTCAGCGCGGTTAGAAAATGCAGTTGGGAGACCAAAATATGAAGAGTCTATGGAAATATTATAGAGATATATAACTAGCATGTCCATAATCAATCAATATACTTCTATATTGAGAGATCATCCTTAGTTTCCTATATATTTATATAATAGAACTTAAGATGTAGTAGTGTGCCAGGCGAGTACTGGCATTTGAAAAAGGCATCATTCCCAAGACTATTTTTCACACACCAACCCCAAAACCCCAAAGAAGGAACGACTCCCCAATCGTTCCAGAATCCAGGATTAAACCCCATTTCCAAAAAACAAATCCCCACTCCTGGAATGATGCCACCTCTTTTCTATCTATTTTCCATGTTTTCCATATCTTCTATATTTTTGATGTTAGTTTCTTTTATCACGTGCAGTAAAACCAGAAAATATGGCAAGTCTTACCCTGAGAATCAATCGAGTTCTTTTCCGATTTTCACGTCAATACATTTATAATAAAAAACCTCCGAGTATTCTTCCATGATAGATCCTGTTAACAATTTCAAGATCCCCGAAGAATGGATTGTCCGCACCGGGCTTGCCAGGGAAGAACTTGAAACAAAAGTAGCATCCGGGATGATTGTGGTTCTGAGTGACGGATCTGTCCTCAAACGAGGGTACACTACAGGAACCACAGCAAGTGCTGCTGCAAAAGCCGCTGTCCTTTCCCTTAAGAAAAAGGTTGATAACGTATCAGTCCCGACTCCTGCAGGATTGAGAGCCCAGCTTGCGGTAAGTGAAGCCTCGCAGGGTCGTGCAATTGTGAAAAAGATTCAAAACGATCACGAATCCGATATTACCCGGGGGCTTGAATTTGTGGGAGAAGCCAGGGAAGCTGAGGTAATCCGAATCCTGGGAGGAGAAGGCATAGGAATTGTAAGAAGGGACGGGCTCCAGGTTCCGAAAGGCCAGCCAGCTATTAACCCGAAACCGATGGAACAGATAAAGGCTGCAGTGCAGGAAGCCGTAGAAGAATTGGGCCTGAGAGGAGCCGAAGTTACAATCTCAATTCCAGACGGGGAGAGGATCGGAAAAGAGACCCTGAACAGCAGGATAGGAGTTGAAGGCGGAATTTCCGTACTTGGAAGCACAGGCTTTGTTGAGCCCTGGAACGACCATCTTGGAGAGATGAAAGGAGACCTGATCCGCTGCACGGATAGAGTGGTCCTGACTACAGGCCGGATAGGAATGCGCTACTCTCACATGCTTTTTCCCGATTATACCGTCGTCATGGTCGGAAGCAGGATCTCGGAAGGGCTTGATTACGCTTCCGGCGATGTAATTATCTGCGGGCTTCCTGGTCTTGTCCTTAAATGGGGAAATCCAAACATGCTTGAAGGCAGCGGGTACGCAACCGTTGTCGAGATGCTTAAAAATGCGCCTAAGAATGCGCGCCTGAAAGAAGCTTTTGAGATGGCAATAGAGAAAGGAAAGGGCGCAAGAATCGTAGTAATCGACAGGGACGGGGCGGTCCTGATGGATAGTAAGAATGAGAGTTAATTAAGACAGGTAAAGGGGAAGAAAAATAATGATTATTGTAGGAGTCGGAGTCGGGCCCGGAATGCTCACGGAAGAAGGAATAAAGGCTATAAGGAAAGCCTCTGTGGTTTATGGTGCAAAAAGAGCTCTTGAAATTGCCCAGGAGTATATAACATGTGAAGCAAAACCGATTAAGGACTATAAGTCGCTTCACCTCCTGCCAGCAGATGCAGTCGTCCTGTCCACAGGCGATCCCATGTTTTCGGGGCTCGGTAAATTCGCAGGGGAGAAGGATACAGTCATTCCGGGTATTTCCTCGATGCAGGTGGCCTGTGCACGCACAAGAGTGAACCTGACCAACCTCTGCGCAATTACAGCCCACGGTAGGGACTCGGAACCTGCAAAAGCCGAGTTGATCAGGGAGTTAAAGAACGGAAGAAATATCTTCCTGCTGCCGGAAGAAACCTTTGGATCGCTTGAGGTCGCGGAAATCCTTAAAGAGCTGGGTATTGAAGCTGAACTTTATACCTGCGAAAACCTCGGCTATCCTGAAGAAAGGATTGCAAAAGGCACGCCTGAAAATCCACCTGTTCCGGAAACAATTCTTTACGGGCTGCTTATCGTACAAAAAAGGTAATTCTTTGAGCCGAAAACAGAATTAACTTATTATGAGGCGCATGACCGTATAAAAAATCAAATCCCCGAAAAAGACTGCGGTAATAAAACCCCCTGTGATTGAAAGCATGAACGGCAGACCGGGAGTAACCCAGATATCTTTCTCAATCAAACCTTTTTTCAGATACTCCTCAAGTTCTGGATTTTGAGCCGCATCGAAGTTTAGACCTGTACGAGCAAACCTTCTTTTTAGACTTCCGTTTTCATCAAGCTCAAATTTCTCAAGGAGACCAAGGTGTTTTTTAAATTTCAGGGAAGAAACTTCAGTCCTGTAACCTATAAACATATAAAGCGGATTTTCAACCATCTCAGACGAAAAATGCAGGAGATTATAGCCGAACATCCCGAGAGGAACAAGTGCTGTCATTAGAAGAGCATTTTCCAGGACTGTAAAAGTGAAAAGCCCTATTGGTGGAACTCCGAGCAGGGGATATATTTTTCCTGAAAAGCTAAACACCGGATAAGAAGGAAAAAGGATGGAAAGCACGATCAACCCCTTTGCATCCCCTCCCCCAAAAGCCCCAAACTGGAAAAGGATATAGACGACGGTAAAAACAAGAATTCCTGAAGAAAAGAGAGACATGAGGTAGGAGACTCCACCTGTGAGAATGTCATAAAAAATAAATCCCGCCCCCGATACAAGCATGTATTTCCAGACCTTATTTGAGACCCTGCGGGAGTTAAGGTCCGAATAACATGAATACAATAAAAAGGGCATACTGAAGAGGATTTTGAGGATTTCTATCATTTCAACCCTGTAATGAAATTAGTTTTTATAGTTATTGACATTCAGTACTTATTTACTTTATTGATTGTGTGATGAAATGATCGAAAAAAGCTGAAATCCATACCGAATAAATATAATAACAATTTCATAACGTGTCGGGGCAGCCCCTACCATTGTTAACAAGCGATAAGCTTATACATAAGAAGTTCTATTTTATGGTGCTTATCCCTTTTAAATATCAAAAGCAATGGGCTCGTGGTCTAGACGGTTATGACGTCGCCTTCACACGGCGGAGGTCCTGAGTTCGAATCTCAGCGGGCCCATGTTTATTTTTGATAAATATAAGACATCTTCGAATTCTCCGAATCTACATAGTTCTCTGTTTGCCCATTTAATTTTAGATTTCTATTCAAAATGGAAGCAAGATAGAAATATTTTCTAACTCTTTGGTATTGTTAGGATTGCATCCATATTTTTGAGAATTTCTTCTGCGATTTTATCGCTTCAATATTTCTTTCGTTTATGTTCTTTCAATATGGATTAATAGAATCTATCCCAAAACTCAAAATTTAGTCTCTGAATTCCAAATTTTAACACCTGCTGGGTTTCAAATTATGAAAATTCCCTTGAAATTCTTGCGGAAATGAGAAACAAAATTGGTTTTGGGATGAACTTATTGGAAAAAAAGGGAGGGAGATAAATAAATAGAGTTGCTACTTAAAGTAGTAAGAAGAAAAAGTCCTATTTATTCTGTTCCTACCTTCAATTATCCTCGATTCTTATTCTTAAGCTTCTCAAGCAGGCTTGATACTCTTTCCTTCGCATCTTCTGTCTCTTGCACATCTTTGGTGATGGTAATATCCAGAATATCACCTTCCTTGCTGCATGCAGGCAACAAAAAGAGAGGGATATTAATTTTTATTGACTCGTCATTCCTTATAAGCAGCACTGCATTACCTTCTTCTATGCGGTCAAGAGTAACTTTGAAATTTTCCATCTTCAGCTCTCCAGTTTTGAGATCAGCTTTCCACTATCATCGTAGAGACATGCTGTGTCACCATCGTTGTTCCATATAGGGTCGTCTAATTGCCAATAAAGCTCAGTAGCTGAGTTTGTGCCCTTTCCAATAAATACAGTTACTGTGGTTCCTGCATTCAGGGTGTAAGACTGAAACGTATAGGCATGTTTATTGCCTTCATCTTCAATTTTCCAGCCGTTCAAGGAAACTGGAGAAGACCCCGTGTTCGATATCTGAACCCATTCATCTTGAAGATTCAGGTCGCTCACATAAACAGTCGATTTTGCAGAACTTGGAGTTTCTGACTCTTCATTTGTTGAATCTGTAGAAGTGTAAGTTCCATTTCTACTGGAGATAGTCCCGGTTTTTTCAGTTTTTACGGTATAAGTAGACCCATCGGTTGTAACAGTAATTGTTCCATCCAAGTCTGTTCTGTAGACTTTTGAAGCTTTCTGTAATCTCTCAAGAATCTCAGCATGAGGATGTCCATAGTCGTTTCCTGCTCCAACTTCGATAACACTTACTTCAGGACTTACAGCTGAAATGAACAATGCTCCACTACCAGATCTGCTGGCGTGATGTCCTACTTTTAATATGTCAGAATCTACATTATATCCAGCTTTCATGATGCGTTCCTCTGTTTCAAGGCCTGCATCACCCATGAGCAAGAATGAAGTAGTTCCGTAAGTTACCTTGAGGACTACTGAGTTTTCGTTCAAATCTTCAGAATATGTCTTTGTAGGATTTAAGACCTCAATATCAACAGCAGGATCAAAATCGATTTTTTGACCAGCTTGAGCTACTTGGAAGGGAATGTTTTTCTGATCAATAGTGGTCAGCATATTCTCGTAAGTCTTAGAGGTATGAGGGTATCCACTGTCAACAAAATGCTCTACCTGGAAGTTGTTAAGAATCTCGTTCATTCCGCCAATATGATCAGAATGTGGATGGGTTGCAACTACATAATCCAGTGTTGAAATTCCTTGGTTCTGCAAGTAAGCTGTGACAACTTTTCCCTGGTCACTTTCTCCTGAGTCAACTAACATGGATTTTCCATCAATTTCCAGGAGGATTGAGTCTCCTTGATCAACATCTAGGAAATGCACGGTAAGGTTCTGACCTGATTGAGTGACAGTATTTTGAGTAGTTGTAGGAGTTGTTTGTTCCGAAGCTGTTTCTAAAGGAGTTTCTTTTGGATCTGTACATCCGGATGCAATGAGTATTAGAGTCAGGCAGAAGATTGCGGCAGTCAGTTGTGAGGGGTTCATAAATATATTAATGCGTCAGATGTATTAGAAACTTGCATTGAGCTCCCTTAAAACTTATTTTGTTTTTAAAAGCTAAAAAGATGACAATTAATACCAAAAAGAAGTGTTTTAAGCTTATATTTTTAGAAATATTCGATCTCGAATCCTTTTATCCTAATGCAAGTGTTTTACCTATTCTTTTCTCGGATTCTTATAACTACAGAGATCTATTGAATGTAAAAGAAGTTAAAAACTATATTATATGGATATTGGAAAATTCGTTAACTTGTGGTAGCGGGTAGCGAGATTAGCCTCTAGGTTTCAAAACTATTGATTATTCTAACTCCTATTTACAATGACAGCAAATAAATAGTGAACGTCTAATTTGTCTCCCCTCCCCATACAGCTTATTATGGATTCTCTTCTCATTACTCGCCGACGTAGATTCGGCATAATAATCTTGTTTTCTTCATCAGATCTAAATAGACTTACATGGCTGAAGTTTTGAGTTCGAATCTCAGCGGGCCCACTCTCTCTTTTTTCTTTTTTCTGATTCTAAGAGCGTATAGAGCTTTTTTCCACCTACTCAACTCTTGCTTCATAGTCAGATTTTTCTTCGAGTTGTTTAACTTTAAGTTAACAGTTAATCTCTTCTTCAAGAGCAATTAAATAAACAGGATTGCCATTCAATTCTGTTTTGAAAACATAAGCTGTTTCACTAGGTATGTTCTTACATAAGGGATTAGTTCAAGATTCATCTTTGAGTTTTTCAAAAAATTATATGATGACTTTTAGGTGGTTCATCAAAAAGGTAAGGATAGTTCTCTCTTAACGGTTTTTCTAGCTCTTCATCCAATTTTGCATTGTAAAGTGTTTTCGCCTTGGAAAGCTGGTCAACTGTTAAGTTCTTTGCTCCTTTAAAGTTAGTCTCTTCAAGGTTAGCTCCTTTAAGGTTAACTCCTTCAAGATCAGCATTAACTAGAGAAGCTCCTTTGAAACTATTTTCGGGGAAGAACATATCATAATATTCACCTCCTAAATCGGCGTCTTCAAGGTTAGCTCCTTTAAGATTAGCCTTTTCAAGGTTGGCTAGTCTAAGATCAGTCCCTTTTAAGTTAGCTTCTTGTAATCTAGCTTCTTGTAGGTTAACTTGTTTAAGGTCAGCACCTATAAGATTAGCTTTTCCAAGATAAGCCTTTTTGAGATTAGTAGCATGAATAGTATCAAATATTTTACCTAATTTAGCCCCCTCGAGGTTAGCATTATAAAAGTTAACACCTTCAAGATTAACATGGATTAATCTAGCTTTATGCAAGTTAGCTTTCCAAAAACTTGTATCATCAAGGTAAGCCATTTCAAGATTAGCTCCTTCTAGATTAGCTTCTCTAAAACTGGTGTCCTCGAGATGAGCATCTTTTAGGACAGCTCCTTTTAGGTTAGCTTTTCTAAAGTCAGATCCTTTAAGATAAGCACCTGAAAGTTTTGCTCCCTCTAGATTAGCCTCACCAAATAAAATACATTCAAGGTTACTATTTCGTAGAATAGCTTTTTTAAGATTAGTTCTAGTTAGATTCATATAAACCCAACGTTTTCTAAATTCGGTGCATCTTCCAATAACTGTGAGAATTGCTTGAATGTCAAAAGAGACCTGATCTTGTGTTTCAGATGTTTCAACACTTGAATTTTTTCTAACGTAGGCCGTTAGAATCTCCATAATTGGCCAGTAATCCTTCTCAGATTTATTTGCTATTCTTTCAAGGGAATATATTCCACCTAATCTTATCTCTGTTGCCGGATTTCCGGATTGATTAATAGCTCCTAATTGATCTACAGCCCGAGTAAAGCGTTCAGTAATCTGACCTTCCCTAGCAGTTGTAAGATTTCCCCAGGCAAAATAAATTCCAATCCCGACAGCAATGCCACCTAATATTTGAGCTAATGTAGCAATGAATTGAATTGAAGTTGTACGGTATTGATTAATTAAATTAGCTTTTTCTGTTGCATTAGTTATTCCGTACTGAGATACTTGATTTACAGGATATGTGAATACTAAATAACTAAGAAGTAAGGCAATAAGCACAAGAACGACAGCAAAAACAATAAGAATCCATATCAATAGTTTGTGTTTTCCTACCTTCTCATATGCTTCCTTTAGTGCCATAATCCATGTCCTTTACTTGAAAAATAAAATTGTCCTTAATCGACTGTGAACTCAAATAAACATTATCATTTATACCCAAAGGAAGAGCAGATCGAAAGATAAAATGAAAATATGCATAAGGATTCCGTAAATACTACAAAATTAGTTAGATGATTCTAATAATGGAAATCCTCGTCTCTTTTGGTTAGGCGTGGTTTACTTTTTACTTTGGTAATAAGAAATGAGGAAATAGTAAAAAATATAAAAGAGTAGTTCAATAGAAAGATTTATGGTAAGTATTAAACTTAGTAATTTTTTTATTTCTCTACTTTTGTTTATATGCGTTACTTCAACAAATTGTTTAGGTGCAATTATTGATGTAGGCCCAGGAACTTCCTTTAGCCCTGTGGGCTCAGACGACCAGAATGTTATTAACGCTGCCATACAATCAGCGAATTCAGGTGACACTGTACAACTTGCATCAACCACGTTTCATATAAGTTCACCCATAATCATGAAATCGGGGGTAACTCTTAACGGAAATGGGATTGGTGCGACAGTAATCTATTGTGACAATCCCAGCTCTAATTTTGCAACTCAAAATATTATAGACTGTAAAGGTATTTCTGATATTGAAATCTCAAATTTCTTAATTGACGGTGGTTGGGAATCTTTAAGTAAAATGCATCCAGCAAGCAACAAGTATAGGGACTATGAAAAAGGAGTTTGTTTATCTGGCTGTTCAAATGTAGTTATTCACGACTTAAAAATGCAATACAGTATGGGTGACTTTATTTTCTGTAAAAAAAATACCAGCAATGTTCAAGTTTATAATACAGTGTGTAAACCTGGTCATGACAGTTTTGATGCATGGTCAGCTGGTGATGGAATTTCAATATTTAATAATTGCTGGGGCACTTTTATAAATTCTTGCATTAAAATTCATAATACGAAAAACGTTCAAATTTGCAAGAATACTTTCTACACTGATACCGGTTCTGGTAATGCTGGTGTAGAAGTTATGGGAGGTAATGTAACAGGTCTTAATATTTATAATAATATATTTTCAACACTTCAATTAAATACAATTTATCAAGACCCGGCTGATGGTGCTTGTTCAGGCAGAGGTACTGTTTCAAAGAATATATTCTATAACAGTCCTGCATATAATGGAATTAGTGGTATGAATATTAAATCAACTGGTAATATAGTAACTGGTTCCTATTCATGCTCCAAGGGTACAAAAGATTGTGGGTATGTTGCAGACAAGGGTACAAGAAATTTACCTGTTTATAATGGTTCTGTAGCGCCTTCTGTTACTTTTCCAACTAATTGCAGTACAATTTCAACTGTTAACGGATATGTAAGTATAAGCTGGACATATTTAAATGCAACCAGTTATTCTATCAATGTATATAACAGTACATCAAAGTTCGATTCTTCTCACTTAATATATAGTCTTAACACTTCACAAACATCCGCAAATGTACCAATAAGCTACACTGGAAAGTTTGCTATAAAAATCGGTGCATATGATGACGTTCACAATTCATGGGTATACAACCGTCCTATAAATTTGTTCACAGTAAGTGGTAAAACATTGGCTACAATTAATTCTGGTGTATTTGGATATTTAACAGATGCAACTACAGGTCAACCTATTCAGGGTGCTGTAATAACATTATCAAATAATACGTGGAATGGTACTCAAATTACTGATGTAGATGGGCTTTACCAGTTCACTGTCAACAGTGGAAAAGGCAAGTACTGTTTAACTGCTTCAGCAACAAGTTATCTTAACAGTCCTAAACTACCAATAAATATGACAGATATAAACACAGAAATAAATTTGAAAATGAATGAAGTGCCTAATTATCGTGCACCATACTATGTACAGTTATATGTTTCTACTGATTCAAATGAGAAAGTTCCTGGGTGTGAAGTTCAGATTTATGCACCAAATAATGATCCAAGTAATGAAAAGCCGAATTTTTGTGCCTGGACAAATAAGGAAGGTAGAGCAAGTTTCCATTTGACTAAAGATGTCACATATAAAATTGTAACAATTACTACAGGTGGTCAAAAGTACACTAGCACATTGACACCTAATCTGGACCAATATACCATTACAATGCCTGCAGGTGACATCTCTGCAATACCTGCAATGCAGACTGTAATTAGCGCAAATTGTACATATAAACAGATAAACAATACAGCAGCTTATATTAATGCAAGCTATTGTGATTCTTCATCACAGTCTAGCAACCTAACTTTTGTATTGGGCACTATGAGTGGTGGAAAAAACTTTGTACCTTCTGGAATCTCAGGTACTAATGACAAAGTGAGTAAACCTATAGGAGTGGTAACTGATTCTTTTATAGTCACTAATTATCCTGGAAAAACATACACTGTGAGAATTAGTGCGCAGTCTCAAACTTATGGTACTGTATGTGAAAATGTTAACGTATCATTTCCAAGTAGTAATGTACCGCATGTAGGGTCTAATATGAGTTATTTCTGTGTTTTAATCTTAATTATTGTAGGACTCCTATTTTCAAAACCTCGTAAGGCACACTAATCCCCCGTGCCTTATTCTGGATTTTTCTTTTTACGGAACAGTGTTCTGGTGATTTGATTCCTCATTTAATGAAAAAAAGGTCTACAGCATTTGGCTCGTCAAACACCGTGCTTGCGTCGTTTATTCTCCAGCCTTCACACGGCGGAGATCCTAAATTCAAATTCCAGCGGGCCCACTGTTTTTTTGTCGTTATTTTCGTTATTTTCCGATTTCAAGAACTATAGAGTTTCTTTTCTAGCTGTTCAACTCTTGCTTCAAGGTCAGATTTTGCTTCTGGTTGTACAACTTTAAGTCAAAGTTAAGCTCTTCTTCAAGGGCGATTACATAAACAGACTTGCCATTGTATTCGTTTTGAATATTTGTGTAGTTATTTGTGCAGTCACTCCTGCAAAATTTATTGCTGATACTCATATCAAGCTCAACCGTTAGTGAAAATGTAAACTTGGAGAAGGAGAAAGTAAAAATAACTAAATCAAAAAGTAAATAAAGAAATAAAATATTAAAGTATAAAAAGTTTTTAGAGTTACCAGAAGGAAATTATCGGGAGATCCTCTACATGAAGCGAACATTCAAATCAGGAAACAATTATCTTGTTTTGTATGACTGCGGTACTGCCTTCCTACGCTATGGAGATTTGTCTCCAGTTGAATGTGATTATTATGAAAGTGGGAACCTCATAACAATTAGATTAGAAGGGGATACAATGGAGATGATGGTAGAAGAAGGAAGCATTAGTTTGATTATGGGTGATAAATGGAAGGAGATTTATCCTTTTGAGGTTGCATTATGACATACATTCTCCTATGACATACATTCTCCTTTTTCATAACCTTGCTGTAAATATTTATACTTGTTTTCTAAAAAAATTCATTTGGATTCGGTAAAGGATTAAAACGTCAAAAAGTCTTATTCTTTAGGCTACATATCTATGAATTCTGTTGGGAAATTTTTATGCGTAGTATTCGAAGGTGTGCATAAAATTCGTTAACCGATACCAGAAGAATGTTATATATGAGCCCATCCCAAAACCAATTCTATTCTCAAATTATTAAATTTTTAAAATTGCTTCTCATGCGTTATTTTTCGTGATCTGAGGCTGGATCGATTATTCGGAATACAGGATTCAGAGAAGTAATTTTGGGTTTTGGGATCAGCTCAACAAATAAAAACATTAAACTGCTTCCAAAAAATCAGTAATAATAGAAACCCATGATGGAAGTTCTGGTAATATCCAGTCATTCATCAGGTTCTCTAAACAGGGCAGTGTACTTCTCTTTTAATGGAATTAGGATCTCTTCATCTAATTTTGCATTATAAAGTGTTTTCACTTTAGAAACTTGCTCAATAGATAAGTTGCGAACTCCCGTAAGGTTAGCCCCTTCAAGATTAGTTTCCTCAAGGTCAGATCTATGAAGATTGGCTTTGTGAAGGTCTGCCCCATAGAGGTTAGCGCCTCTAAGGTTAGCTTCTTGAAGATTTGCCTCTTGAAGGTCAGCTCCATACAGGTCAGCCTCTTCAAGATTAGTTCCCTGTAGATTAGCTCCCTCAAGATTAGCCACCTGAAAGTTAGCCTTTTTAAGGTTAGCTCCTTTAAGATTAGCCAGATGAAGATTAGCCAGTTGAAGGTTAGCTCTTTCAAGGTTAGCCTGTTCAAGATTAGCTTTCATAAGCTTAGCTCCCTGTAGATTAGCTTCTTGAAGGTTAGCCTCTTGAAGATCTGCTCCTTTACCATCAAGAAGATGAGTATCTGAAAGGTTGGCCCCTCGAAGATCAGCCTTTTTAAGGTTAGCCCCTCGAAGGTCAGCCCCTTCAAGGTTAGCTTGTACAAGGTCAGCTTCTTGAAAGTCAGCTCCTTCAAGGTTAGCCCCTATAAGATTAGCTCCCCTAAGGTGTTTACTCCCCAATATATCCATGAAATTAATCTGCTCTAAATTAAAATAAACATTACTATTCCGGAGAAATATCTTCTACCTCTCAGATTATGATCCGTGGTGTTTTACTGAGTTAACTTTGGCTTTGATTCAGCTTTTAATGTTGTCGATTTTTATACTTGTTTTGAATTATGGGCATTTGTACCCCCAAGATGTGTGAGTTTTAATTTCCCTAAAAATTTAATATTTTTTGTCTCCACTATGGATGGAAATGAAAAATTAAAAACATGTAGCTCAAGTATTTTTCACAAAAAATCAAGCATTCTTGAAAAAAAACATATTTTCCACACAAAAAAACACCTACGCTCAATATTTTTGACTGCCTCCATCCTACACAACAATCAAAATAAGGAATCTTTAGGTTTCCGTAGGATATATTGGTCTGGTTTTGGCATCAGAAGAGAATTAGGAAGGAATTTTTTAAATTTAGCTATATATAAGATTTTCTTATTAAAACGAGCCATGTTTTATATTTTTGAGTATTTAGTATAAAATGAGTAATCTTTTATTTTTAGTACTAGAGAGTTGCAGAAGATAATGAATTTGTAGGCATGTAACTCTTTCATTACTTGATTATGTTGGTTTAATTATTGGAGAAGTCATTCATGAAGTATTAACAAAGAATAGAAACAAAGAATAGAAGTTGTGAGTTTGTTGAGCTTTTAAGTAAAGTTGTGTCGACTCATTCAGGTAAAAGAGTAGTCATGGTCACCGAGAATTATACAACTCATATTAGAGGAAACAAGAAGTTATCTTGATTCGATGAAGGGAAAGTTCAAATTTGTATTTACTCTAAAAGATACATAATTGTTGAGCGCAATTGAAAACCTATGCGTAGACAGTTTCTTCAGCAAACTTACCAGAAATTTACTCAAGACAAAAAGAGTGGAATCCACAGGCGAATTGAGGAATAGGCAGAGAAGCACGACAGAACCTCAACAATCTGAATCGCCACGAATACAGCAAAGTCAGGGAAACAGGACTGTATGGTCGCTGAAATCTCTGAAATGGCTGCTTGGGAAGATAGGCCCCGGATTCGTGACCGGGGCTGCCGACGATGACCCCTCCGGTATCGCGACGTACTCACAGACGGGCGCAATCTTCGGGTACGGTCAGCTCTGGCTCGTCTGGTTCACCTGTCCATTCATGATCGTCATCCAGCAGATGTGTGGCCGGATCGGAATGGTAACTGGTAAAGGGCTGGCTGGTGTTATCCTTGAGCACTACTCGAGGAAGATACTGTACATAACGGTCTCGCTGCTTGTGATCGCAAACACTATCAACATCGGCGCGGATCTGGTGGCAATGGCCTCCTCGGCGAAGATGCTCATGGGGCTGCCATTTATGTTCTGGCTAATCCTCATTACAGTGTCCATCGTCATCCTTGAGGTTTTCGTCCCTTACAGAACCTACTCGAGGATCCTTAAGTACCTGGCATTAACTCTCTTCTCATACTTCTTGGCAGCTCTTGTCGTCAGGCTGGATTGGGGGACGGTTCTTCACGCCACATTGGTCCCGCACATTGAATTCTCAGCGGACTATCTGCTCAACATCGTTGCGATTCTGGGCACGACAATCTCCCCGTACTTGTTCTTTTGGCAGGCATCACAGGAGGTCGAGGAGAAAGTCATGAATGGTCAGATTCCCGATATGGGCGTTGGGAAACCCTGTGTGACGCGAAGAGGTATGGCCGAAATGGGCTGGGATACGGTTGCAGGAATGTTCTTCTCTCAAATTATCATGTTTTTCATCATTGTCACCACAGCCGCCACCCTGCATGCCGGCAGAATCACCACAATTCAGACTGCATCACAGGCAGCCGAGGCCCTGAGACCACTGGCCGGCGACCTCGCCTATCTACTCTTCGCGGTCGGGATCATAGGGACAGGGCTTCTTGCTGTCCCAGTATTGGCCGGCGCATCGGCGTATGCTGTGGCCGAGATGGCTGGGATGAAAGAGGGACTTGGCAAAAAGCCCGGAAGAGCCCCTGGGTTCTACGCGGTGATTACAGCATCTACGTTGATCGGCATGTCCCTTAACTGGTTTGGAATAAACCCGATAACGGCCCTCTATTACACGGCTGCACTGAACGGCTTGACTGCGCCCCCGCTGATGGCGCTGGTTATCATGATCGCGAACAGGAAGGACATTATGGGACAGTTCGTCAACTCGAGAGGAAGCAATATCCTTGGATGGGTTATCGTGTTGATCATGACCCTGGCTGGATTGTTGTTGATTGTCAACTTGGTGACGGGACCATGACACTTCCTTGAATTCTTGCGTATAATAAAGAGCAAAAGCTGTCAAAATAACGATACCTAGATCCACAATTGCAGTGCACAAGTCGCTGTCAATTTCAACTAAGTACCTTCCTCCATATTGTTCGGCAAGACTGCGATAATCTCCGTAATATTCGAAATCTCCTTCTCCCCAGGTCTGATCTCTTCAAAAAAGACTTCACTTCAAAGAAAGCTATAACATTATACTCGGATTTCAGGAATGATCCTAATCTCCAGTGAGTTGTATATCTCTTTATTACAGGTGCTACATCTTTTCTAAGTGCTTTATTAACTTGTACCTGTATATCCACGGCTACATACAGTTAGTGTATACCTGAACAAGGAAATTTAATAAATCCCCACTCCTCCTTATGCTTGCATTTTTATTTATTTTTCAATTAAGGGCTTATTTGCTTTTAGAGTATAGACCTGGTCTTGTATTTGTTGTTACTTTTATGTAATTTGTTTTTGTTGTCGTATTGCTGCCTGCTGCATTTGTTGCTGTCAGCTTTACCGTATAATTTCCTTCTTGTGAATACTTATGAGTCGGATTCTGTTGTGTCGAATTAGTTCTATCCCCAAAAGTCCATTTCCATTTAGTCGGTGAGCCTGTACTTTTGTCAGTAAAAGTAACTGTTAATGAGGCTTTTCCAGAGATAGGTTTCGCAGAAAAGTTTGCAACAGGAAATACTGTTCTGGTGCTGGGCCAACTGCAACTCCAGCAGGACTACTTCCTGCAGGCACCGTGGCTGTAATAATGTTTGTGTATGTGTCAATTACAGAGCTTATCCCAAAACCAATTTCATCCTCAAATAGATAAAAGTTTCAGAACGATTTTCCGTGATCTGAAACCCATTGATCATTCCTGATTCGATATTTGGGGAAGAAGTTTTGATTTATGAGATAGGCTCAATAACAGTTAGCCTGGGATTCTTCTATTTTCCGAACTAACTTGAATAGATCCTTTTTAGTGAGATTCGATTAGTGAGCCCGTATTTCTCTTTCTACTTGACTTTTTTATTGGTTTTTAAGTAACTTGGGACTACAGCATGAGTTAGAACAATGAAATAATTATTTATATGTTTCAGTAGATCTGTATATTATATATCAAGAAGAAGTGTGGTTAACTGAACTCATGGAACTATTGCCTATTGTCAAAAAAGTAAATTATTAAAATTTTAAAAAAACTCATATGCAAATAGGAAACAATTGAAGAAGGGACTATTATAAAAATTAAAAATAGCTTTCCGGATTTCAATGAAGATATTCACGAAAAATTACTAAAAGACGGTTGGAGAGAGTTAAAGGAGCCTAAAAGTCTAATAGGTCACGTAGTTTTATCGATACCGTTTATGATTATTAATCTTTTAATATCACAGTTGATAATGGGAATACTTATACCAACAAACAGAATTAATGACTACCAAATCTCTGGCAGTGCACAAAATGCAGAGGAGTTTTTGAAATATATTTTGGTACCTCTTTTAATTGCTCTTGTTATTGCAGTCCTTCTTGGAGTTGTTCATCAGCTAATTCATCTATTACTTATCCCAAACTTCATTAAATCAGATAATACATATTTAGGCTTTACATACTTTGGAGGGTATGTGTATACAACAGACGCGCTCCTAAAATCTCGAGCATGTTTAATTTATATAGCTCCGTTTGTAGTTTTGTCAATAATATTAAATTTGGTTTTAGGATTGCTGGGGCTTTATAATATACCACTGATGATTTTCATTATTTTTAATTCAATTGAAAGCGGCACAGATATACTCCCACTGACTCTTATTTTATTACAGGTGCCCAAAAGTGCAAAAATTGTGAATAATGGAACTCATACATATTTTAGAGCTGATCCCAAAGAAGTACAGATTTATTAACTATCTTTTAAAATTGTCTTTTTATTAAATGAAAATAGTAGTTTTATATTCCTATGTTGTTAAACCATATAGTGAATTGCGTACCTTTATCGCTTTTAATTTCTAAACAGCCATCTATTTGTTCAACAAGGATGTTTACTAACTGGAGCCCAAGGGAACTTGAATTCTCAGTGTCTATTTCTTCTGGAATTCCTTCTCCGTTATCCGATACTTCCAGTATGTAATTGAAGCTATCTTTTTTCATGCAACCTTCATCTGGACTGGAAATCCCACTCATGGGGGCAGAAATTTTACTTCTACGAAGATTTATTTGGATTTCTCCTTTCCTTCCTTCAGGAAAAGCATGCTTAAAAGAGTTTGTAACTAGCTCATTTACAATAATTCCAAGAGGGATTGCAGTATCCATACCAAGATAAATCTGATCAAGGTTTAACTTCAACCTGATACTTTTATTTCCAAGATCATATGAATTGAAAAGGTCTTCAGTCAGTTTATTTAGATAAGCTGCAAAGTCAAGGGTATCAATATTATCACCTTTATATAGCTCTTCGTGAATAAGAGCCATTGAAGCTACACGATCCTGACTTTCTCTAAACGCCTCAACAACTTCCGGACTTTTACAAATTTCACGGTCAAAGAATGCTTCTGATTGAAGGTCAAGTAAAGATGAGATTACCTGAAGATTATTCTTAATCCTATGGTGAATTTCCTTTATGCGGATTTGTTCTACCTTTGCCAGAGCTTCTTCTGCCTTTTTATGCTCTGTTATATCCTGAGTTGTCCCTCTAACCCGAACAGGATTATTTTTCTCATCAAAAACAACTTCAGATTTCGCATGGACTATGCGTTCGTTTCCATTTGTCAGAATTATCCTGAAATTAATGTCAGCTGGTTCTCCGTTTAATGCCTCTAAAGAAGCATTCTCTATCTGGTCTCGATCATCTGGATGCACGTAACCTATGAAGATATCGTAATTTACTTTTGACTCTTGAGGCTTAAGCCCAAAAATACGATACATTTCATCAGACCAATGAAATTCATTACTTCCAAAGTCCAGTTCCCAGTTTCCAAGATGAGCTATTTCTTGAGCTTCTGCAAGTCTTTTTTCGCTCTGTTTCAATGAATCATAAGCCTTCTGAAGTTCTAATGTACGTTCTTTAACCAGTTTATCTAAATTATCGAGTGTGTCTTTCAGTTTAGCTTCCACTTTTTTGCGCTCTGTAATGTCGCTGGCGGTACCAAACCATTCAACGATTTCGCCGTTTGCATCCAGCATCGGAACCGCACGTGAGAGAATCCATCCCAGGCTGCAGTCTGCTAGCCGGACCCGATGTTCCAGTTCGTAAATGCTCTTCTTCCGGATAGCTTCATTTATGATGGCTGTCACTCGCCACTGATCTTCCGGAGGAACATATTCCTGAAGCCAAGTACGGTTTGGACTTTCCGTATTGGAAAGAAAACCCCTGCCATAGAGATAGCGCATCTCGCTCCAATCCGGGCTCACGCAATATACCACTTCCGAACTGGCTGTCACCAGAGCACGAAAGCGCTCCTCACTCACACTCAGCGCTTCCTCAACCTGCTTGCATTCCTTATTATTTTTCTGACTGGAACATTCTATCTGCTCCCATTTACCTTCTTTTTTAGCCAAAGCAAATTGGTGATTTGCAATAATGTCTAAAATCTCAATTGCATTGTACTTGTCAATTGAATAGGTGCAAAGAACCATCATTGAGTATTTGTCTATAACAGAATCTAATAATTTTTCATAACCCGAGAAATAGTTACCACTATACCTCAAACCATCGTATCCACTAGAAAGAGCCTTACTGGTTTTCTCAATCAGGTGATATAATACCTTTTGTGGATATAAAAAATCCTCTTCTACGTGCCAGTAAGAATAGGGAACAATTTCAACTTGCCCATTCTCTAGATAAGCGTCAATCTCGGGAATAGCTACTTTCAAGGCTTCTTTTGCTTCTTCTTTATCTATAGGTTCTGATACGGCCCATACACAATACTCGTTGCCCTCAAGTCCTGCTTTGAAATAGGGGACGAGTACGTCCATCAAATCTTCTTTTGTCCTATAGAACTGGCAGAAATGTATTCCCCATGGTACGTTCCCAATAATATCAATACCAGAAATTCTGCTATCGCTTCTCATATTATTCTTTGATAATCAGGTGTAAAGTCAAAAGTTTCTCTTCTCAATATTATTGCTTTATATAGTATTTTTACCTGACTCGAAATTATTTTTGTAGGGACCATTTCTAGAATTCAGTAGTGATATAAAAATTTATTTATATAAAAATAACCATATAAATGATCATTTGTCCTATTTACTATAAAAATCATAATGTTCGTCAGGCATACTTCGTGATCGAGACAACCTGACTGAAGGCAGGCATACTTTTAAAGTGCATTTATGAGCCATCCCGCGAAAAAAAGTTATGAAAAAATCTGCAGATTGTAACAGGTATATTTCCAGTGATTCGAGAACATGTCCCTTATTAGGTTTCAAAACGACGACACCTTTCGACATGATGACTGGAGCCATATCGAACATAGGCAGCTCTGCCAGCGCCTTGATGATATGCCACTGGCCAGGGTTCTTCTCCCAGCTCAATGGAGTCCATTTGATAGTACCGCCTACCTGCCCAGGCGCTGTGGATCTCGGCTCCCTGGGGATATAGGATGGGCTGGCACACTGACCTGAACTAAATTATATCCTCCTCCTGCCATCCAGTCTATCTCTCTAAACTGACTATAGGAGATGTTCAGTTCAGTGCGTAACAGCTCAAAACCTTCGGGCACGTAACTTTCCAGCTGGTTTTTATCCGTGGTATACGCAAAGGTTACAGATACTGCATCTCTATAATAGAGTGCTGTTTCAGGACCAGGGCAGTCAAAACCGCCAAAGTGAGCCGGCATTCTATAACATTTATTTTCTTCAAATCGGAACATGGTCAACCCCCCCAGGTATTAGGATTATAATTTTGAGACTATAAAATATATTATGCATATTATGCATAATATGCGTAATATATGCAATCTAATCTTTTAGGTATATGATATGTTATAGTGTTTAATTTAAGTTGAGATTTTATATAGTATTAGGAATAACCGAATCTCGAGGATATACAGCAATAAAGGGTCAAAAAGAATCTCGCTACGGGCCACAGAAAGCCTGTGGTCTGCCATTTTATCTGAGAATTTTGAGGAATGTTTGTCGTTTTACCGATAGGTTTTGAGACAAGTTTTGATGCCGCTTAATCCGCTTTGCATGAATGGGGGTAAACGATTGCCATAAATCAAGAATCTTCAAGAGGTTCACTGCTCATTTTGGCAGTGGAACGGAGGTATGGTAAGCCTGAGCTCGATTGATTCGTATATTCAAAAACAGGCTCTGGCCGCTGCCCTGATTAATATGGTGGTAAATCCTATTCTGGCATTTGTAATCAACAGGAATGTGGACAGCGTTGCTTTATCCGGGATTATTATTGATACTATAATTACCTCAATCGTTATGACATGGCTTGTGACATTTTTCTCAGCAGCTGATATTAATCGCAAGCTTCGCGCCGGCCATTTCAATAATGAAAATTTGCCCCATCCGGGGTCGATAATGTCGCGGTTGCCTAGGCAAGGAGTATTACTGGGCGCTGTACTGTTCATCTTTACGGTATTGATCATGATGATTTTAACAGTCTCGATTTCATCTTTATTCGGCATTACAGAACTCTCTATCGAGAGATTGGCACTGTTCAAGGCGATTTATACCAGTTCGGTCGCCTATTTTACAGCTCGCCTGGCGATACTTCGCCAGTTATAATTCTACTGGGCAATGCATATAAGAGAAATTTGTATTTCAAGAAAGTCCATATTCTACGCATGTCCTATATGCACCTGGCAAGATCGACAAAAGTCTTATCGATAATATAATAGTATATTTTAAGTGGAAAGTAAATCCTTATTGGTTCTTTTATCCGGATGTATAAGAAAGTTAGTCAAAAATACAAGCGGTGAAAAGGAGAAGGGGGAATGAAAATGGGGGTTGACGAGTATTTCAAGGATAAATGTTGCCTGGTAACTGGTGCGAATTCTGGGATCGGTTATGCTATAAGTGAAGCATTGTTGGAAAAAGGAGCAATAGTCTTCATGGCTGGTCGAAATGCAGAAAGCCTGAAATCAGCGGCTAAGAATCTTGATGTATATGCCGAACAGATTCGAATTCTGCTTGTCGATGTGACAAAACAGCCGGAGGTAGATAAAGCTATTCAGGACACGGTCACCGAGGAAGGCAGAATTGACTTTCTATTCAATAACGCGGGGATTGGAGGTACGATGCCGACTGTTGATGCTACGCTTGAACACTGGAGGTCTATTATTGATGTCAATCTCTGGAGCGTAATATACGGCATTAATGCCGCGTTGCCAGTTATGCGTCTTCAGGGTGGAGGACACATTGTTAACACGGCTTCCCTTGCAGGACTGATACCTTTCCCATTCCAAGCTCTTTATTGTGCTACCAAGTATGCAGTTGTTGGGATGAGTGAAAGCATGCGTTACGAATTTGCGGAAGAAGGCATTCATTTCTCAGTTACGTGTCCTGCAGCTGTCGTTTCACGGATCTGGAAAAAGCCTATATTGGGTCCAGTTCATGAAGAGATTAAAGCCCCTGAGGATGCAATTCCAGCTGAAGAAGCCGCACAGATAATCCTTCGGGGCGTTGCGGATAAAAAAGGGATAATTGTAGTGCCAGAACAGCCGGGTGGGCGGCTTTGGCATGAATACTGTAATTCCTCTGAAGCCGCAGAAGATTTCCTGCTGAAAATGGCTCACGATCGATGGATAGAGTGGTCAAAAAGGCAGAAAATATGAAGGAATTGAATCAGTAAGGAGGACTTTATCACACTCAATGAGAACGATCTGTCTGGGCATTGACAAGACTATTAAAATAATAAATTTTTAAGGATCACTTAGTTCGATAAATTGAAAATATAGTTCTAGCTTAGAGCCCTTCACTGATGATCTTATTTCTTTTGTTCAATATATCGATCTTTAGCTTCCTGAAGTACAGTGATTGCTGTTTCGAGGCTTTTCCAACCGATAACTCTCACTTTTTTTTCCTCTAAATTCTTGTAAGTTTGGAAAAAGTGAGTAATTTCCTTAAACAAATGAGGCGGAACCTGTTCAACGGTCTCAATATAATTCCACATAGGGTCATTCTTTGGAACACAGAGTATTTTTTGGTCTCTTCCTTTATCATCTTCCATGTCAAACAATGCCACAATATGTACGTCTATTACACAACCCGGAAAAGTAGGTTCCCACGTTAAAACCATGGCATCTAGAGGATCACCATCAAGGGCCAGGGTATCTGGGAAAAAACCATAATCCGAGGGATATACCATTGAAGAAAAAAGCATTCTATCGTATTTAATCACTTTCTTTTCCTTATCATATTCGTACTTGTTTCGGCTTCCCTTCGGGATCTCGATAAGTACACTTTCGACCTGTCGTTCAGTCATACCATTACTTCCTTTTTACTTCTGCTTGTTAATTTACTGCTTTTTAATGATTGTAATTATTTATGGGCTCATAGATTATGTTCCCTGATAGGGTCATACTATTAAAACATGACCTCATGAATTTAATTTTCTGAGTATGAAAGTAGAGACTGAGAAATAGGTTTGAAGTATTCTTCTGTTAGATTTTGAAAGAATAAGGCAGGATAATATGAAAACTCATATCTACAAGAAACTATGCTTATCGGATTTTTGAGCATCGCATAAATGTATCAAAATCGTCACTGAAATCACGCCGCATGCTTTTTCCACACAATGCGGAAAAAATCCATGTGGAAGTTTGGTAATATCAAGTCTGAATTAAAAGGTTCTAAATTAAA
>NZ_DAVG01000001.1 GCF_002505485.1 Methanosarcina sp. UBA5
GTCTACAGGAGACTCGCAGAAAAAGCAAGAAAGAGTACTCCATGCAATGATTGGGGATTTATCAGGTCACACAATATAAGAAAATATTTTAATAGAACTCTATTAAACGCTGGAGCCGATAGCTTTTTTACCGAGTTTTTAATGGGACATACACTAGACGATACAAGATCGGCCTATTTCCGAGCAAGTCCTGTGAAGCTGAAAGAGATTTACCGGAAGTTTGTCCCATATCTAATCATTCAAAAAGAGCTCGATATATCCGAAAGCCCAGAATACCAGAAAATTAAATACGAAAACTCAGTTCTTCAGGCGGAAACAACGCGGCACGTAGTGGAACGGTCAGAGTTGCAGGAACTCCGGGCAGAAATCGAAAGAATGAAGAAAATAAATGAAGAAGCAAGCAAATATCAGCAAAAAGTCATCAACTTTGATGACCCTATGGTGATGGAGCAATTAAGAAAATTCCTGAACGAAAATTCAAAGATGAAATGAAGGCAATTATATCAAAAGTTTTTTAATGAGATTTAACATAAACTTATTTACATTTTATAATTCTCATTTTACATATAACTAAAAATATTTTTAATGAAAATATTTATGTTTGTATCATATTTGGTTGTATAAGACTTAAATATCTTGAGCTCTTTACTGTTTTTGGTGGGTCTATTAGGGGGTTTTAGGAAGCGAGGGTATACGTGAGTCTGTAAACTCCTAATTGGACTCAGCTAAAAAAGAAACAATGAACAGTTAATTATTTTTTTATATTATATGTAAAAAATATTTGAATGTATGAAGAATAATATGAATACATATAATAAAGAAACTACAGACTTTAAGAAACTAGTTCTCGATCTCAAAAAAGCCATGTTTGACAACATGAGATCAATGGTTGAACCACTCGCAGAAGTCGTTTCTGACATGAAATCAACGGTTGAACCACTCGTAGAAGCCGTAGAAGCCGTCTCTGACGATGTGATCTCAACAGCTATTTCAATCTCGGACCAAGCTGATACAATTAGTACAATTGTAAAGGATTCTTCTGAAAATTTATATTTAGTAGTTAAACCGGTCGTAAAAACCTTTATGACATAAACTCATCCTTTGAAGCAATAATGGACAAATTATTTGAGATCTCTGGTGTATTAAAAGGGAACTCGAATTTAAACGTTAGTCTTCAATTCGAGGAACAAAAAGTATCTTCTGGAGACTCTCGGTATACAAAGTGCATTTTTGGATATTACCGTAGCAAATATTTGCGGAGAAGTTTCTATCCAGATTTTGGAGTCACTGATTTTGATCTTTCCGTAAATACTAACTTTTTTGCAATATATGGAGGCGATATTTGATGCCAGCCTCAGACTCGTTTAAACCTGAAACCGTTCAGGCCTTTAAGGAAATCTATTCTGAACACAAGGAAGTGATTGAGTACAAGGCCAGGTATGGGAATCCTACAGAAAAAGCTTTTGCAAAAACTGTTTTAGCTATCGCAGGGATGGGATTGCCGTGATGGAAGTAAAAAGTTTCCTACATCTGGCAAGTGCAGGGACGAGTGGTCAAAGGGAAAGAAGTAAAGCGACAAATCCCCAAATAAGTATAAAACAGAAGACTTCTAGTTTATCGAGGTGGTCAGCGTGACCACTGAATTAAAAAAAGTCTGTCCCGAAGTTCCTTGCTATCTGGCTGATGGAATCCAAAAAGCTAGAGCTGCTGGTAGAACATACAAGGGTAGACGTGTTTCTCATTCTTTAGCTTATATAATTGGTTCAGAGGTTCTATTGGGCATTGGCGAAGAAGAAGTGATATTAGAGCAGGAACTAAACGACCTGAATATCCAGCGGAGTTTGATAGATAGTAGAGAACGAGCAATTTGTGAACAGCTCAGAGCAGTTAAAACTGAAAACAGGGCAAAAGAGGACGAGGCTTTCAGAAAGCACCAGGAAATTGAAAAGCTCGCCAGTATGATCGTTGAAAAGTATCCAGCAATCACACTTTTCAAGAAGACAGAAGAGATAGGATACATAGCTGCAGCCTTTCCGGACAAGCTAACCAAAGGAAAACTTGCAGCTGTATTCGCTGGAGGCTACGAAGACGAAAGTGAGCCTTCCCATGAAGAAGCCCTCTCAATAGCAAAGGATCTTTTGTACCCTGGCTTCCGAGGAGGTGGAGAGCAGTGAGTGATAAAGACACCTGGTACTGCAAAGAATTGAGAGTAAAAATACCTCCTTCAGACATGATTGCTGGCTTTTTTGAAGATCATTGCCTCGAAGAGATTATAACCCTTGTTGAAAGCTATCCCAATATTATTGAAGATTACCCTGAAGGTGAAGAATCTTCTGAGGGTGAAGAGTTTCCCAAAGATAAAGAGTATCCTGAGAAAAAAACAATTCATATTAAGTATCCCGATCTCTATAAATTTAACAGAGGCTTAGGAACAGCTCTGATCAATAATATTTATGACACAACTAAAATATTGCAAAAAGCATTAGATGGAGTTAGGGCAATTAGAGGTAGCAATAAAGAAATCAATTTGGACGAAATAGAGTTCAGCATAACGGATATTCCCAATTACCTTAAGACGTCGATTAGAGAGCTTGGCAAGAAGCATATTGGGAAACTTGTGTCTCTGGATGGTCTTGTTAAGTCGGTTTCGGATACAAAACCAAGAATTACAACAGCTGCTTTTCTGTGCCTCAGATGCGGGCATGTAACTCTTGTGAAGCAGAATGACTTCAAATTCGAGGAGCCATTCGCAGGCTGTGAAGATGAGAACTGTGGAAATAAGGGGCCTTTTAATGTCGTAACCGAAGATTCAACATTTGAAGACTTTCAAAAGCTCCATCTGCAGGAATCTCCAGATTCCACAAGTGGGACAAAAATCCGAGATGTAACAGTTTTCTGCTATGGCGATCTAGTAAATCAAATAGAGCCAGGTGAAAAAATCACCGTAACCGGAGTTTTGAGAGTAAATCAGATATCAGACCGAGACGGGAAAACAACATTATATGAAATGTTTATCGAAGCTGTATCTATCCAGAAAAAAGATATGGGCTTTGATGAGTACGTTTTATCCGAAAAAGATGAAGCTGAGATCTTGAAATTAAGTAAAGATCCAGAGATTACTGATAAAATCGTGAAAAGCATTGCTCCTTCAATTCATGGCAATGAAACAATAAAAGAAGCACTTGCTTTGCAGCTGTTTTCTGGAGTGAAAAGGGAATTACCGGATAAGACCCAACTGAGAGGGAACATCCATATTGCACTTCTCGGTGATCCAGGGACTGCAAAGAGTTTGCTATTACGGAAGGTCAGTAGAATTTCACCCAGAGGAGTGTTCACAAGCGGAAAAATGGCAAGTGCTGCAGGACTTACTGCAGCTGCAGTAAAGGACGCAAATGGTACATGGACTCTGGAAGGTGGAGCTGCTGTAATGGCGTCCAGAGGTCTTCTTGCTGTGGACGAGATAGGACAAGCTAAAACCGAAGACGTAAGTGCACTTCACGAAGTGGTGGAACAGGGAACAGTCAGTTTGTCAAAGGCCGGTACTGTTGCGACCATCCTTGCAGACTGTGCTATCCTTGCAGCTGGAAACCCTGAGACCGCATACTTCAACATAATGGAATCTATCTCAGAGCAAATCAAACTTCCACCAGCTTTGTGGTCTCGGTTTGATTTAATTTTTATTATGCAGGATGAGCCATTAATAATTGACTCGACACTAGCATGTATCAACTATTCTTGATACCCGTCATGAGGGTTTTTAAATTTGAATTCTTAATAATTCATATAAGTTTTAAACTCAGCTAATTAAGGAGTCTAGGAAATGGGAAAAGAAAAGAGCGTGATGCAAGAAGAGAATTCTGAAAACAATTCCATAGATAATGAAGAAGACTTGCTGTACACACATAAGCTCGAATCAAAAGGTAGCACTATGCGATGGAATTCTTCCCTTTGTAGGAGATCTGGCCATTAAAATATGCTGAAATGCTTGAAAACATTGTTTCAAATAAACTAAAAATAACATTACAATTTAGACTTATTACCATAGATTCAGATCTAATTTGAATTTAAACAGTTTGTAACTACAATTTTTTAATAAATTTATGAATTAGGGGTGTTTAAATGTCTTTTTTAAGCGAAATACTACCTGAAACTGCGGAAGCTTTTGGACAGATGAGAAATTCCATTTTCAAAGATGGCTATCTAGATCTCAAAACGAAGGAATTGATCGCTGTTGCCTCCTCAGTACTTATGCGCTGCCAATTTTGCGTTGATACACATTCACAAAGAGCGATTAATGCAGGGGCCACGAAGGAAGAGATTGCGGATGCTATTTCAGTTGCGATGTTCATTGCTGCCGGTTCGCAGACAGGATGAACGAATACATACGAGGAAAATATCTACAATAAAATATTTGAAAAAAATCCGGAAAAAGATAAGGAAAAAGAAGACTGCTGTTGCTGCTGTAAGGATTTAATATCCCAGTTATTCTCATTTTTAAATCTTTTATTTTTACTTTTACTCAGATTTATTCGGAGTCTTGTTTTGCAACTGAGTAATAATGTCAAAAATATCTTCAAATTCAGGATTCAACCTGTAATAATGCCATTTTGAGCTGCTGTAGGCTTCGACTATCCCGCAGTTTTTCAGGATTGTCAGATGGTGGGAAACCAGGTTCTGCCTTTCATTTAGCTTAAAAATTAGCTCACAGACACAGTGGTCTCTTTGCGAGAGAAAATAAGCAATCTTCAGCCTTATAGGATGCCCGAGAGCACTGAATATTTCACTGGCTTTCTTTATGTCATTGTCCAGAAAATCAATTTCCTGAAGCATTTTTTCTTCCCATTCCTTCTTTTTCTCAGGATCGGCAGGACAACAATAGCTCATAAATAAAAGAAGTTAAGCTTTCTAATTAAAAGTTTCCATATCAATTATTTTTGATATCTAACATGCTATTATTTATATTCAATATTTTCGGGGATTTTGAAATCGTAAATTACAATATATCAACATTTTTTGATATATATATATCATGGTTTTTTATAACTTAGGATTTTTAAATTAATTTGAGGGATTAAGCTGTCCTTTTTGAATAAAGTATTACACCAAAAATTGCTGAAAATTTTTGTAAAGATACGCCGCATTATCATTACGAAGGAGGCGCTTGATCTTAAAATCGAGGAATTGGTTGCTGTTGTACTTTCTGTCTTTACAATGCACCAGTTCTGTGTAGATGAGTATTTTTGACAAGCAACGAATCAGAAAACAAGCAGAGAAGAAGTATCCGAAGCAATTATGTTAACAATGTTTATTGCAGGGAGTTCTCAACTTTGCTGGGAAAACGCTTATGGAAAAAACATTTATGAGCTCATCTTTGAAGGTGAGAACTCTAAAGGAAAAGAAAATAGCTGCAATTGTAGCTCTGGAAACGAGGGCAAATAGATTGATTTCTCACTTAATAAATCAATTGAAAATGTTTTCTCTTGTTAATAAAGTTCATCAATGCAAGAATCTTTCGTATACTTTTGACAATTACAGATAATTTGAGCAAAATACTTATAATATTTGATACATTTGAGTATATCAACATATCTTGATATCCTACAATCTATTCTTGCTTCTTAGCTAGTACTGCGATTCCGAAGTAGGTTCATAAAACTTAACTTTTTAAAAGATCTGAAGATCACGGATTTTCCGGAAAATAAGAAAATGCTTTTGGGATCGAAGCACTAGAAAATAGAATATGAAAATTTTGGAGGACTGTAATGAAGCGATTGCATAGAATACCAAGTAAAGAACGAACTTCTTTTTTATCATTTCCTTTGATAAAATCGCTCTCGATTTTAGCGATTTTTTGTTTCTTTCTCTTCAGCTCAGGTTGCACGGGTCTTGATGATTCCGGCAATGAGGCAGAGCCTGATGAAGTTACGAAGAATATTAGCGATTCAGGCAGTGGAATGGAATTAATCGAAGTTACGAACCTGAACCAGATTGATGAAGCTCTCAAAAAAGGTCCTGTTGTGCTGAAACTTGGTTCAAAGGGTTGTATTCCCTGTGGAGAACAGGAAGAGATATTCTCAGAGCTACTCCCAATGTATCAGGATTCTGCTTCATTCATGCTTATTGATATCAAACAGTATCCCGAGTTCGCAACAGAATTTGGAGTAAGAGTTATTCCGGATACCTGTATTATTACGGATATAGAAAACGGAAAATACGTTTATATGCGGCAGGATGGCAGCAAAAGCCAGGAAAGAGCAAGCGCAAGATTCCTGGGTGTTACCGACAAAGAAATCCTTTCAGAAACTCTTGACAAAGCTATTGAGCCCAAGAAAACAGAGGGTTAAAGGATGTTTTCCAATTTTTTACCAGTTGCAGCTTTTTTTGCTGGAGTCGTTAGTGTGCTCTCTCCATGTATCCTGCCAGTGATTCCAGCAGTTTTTGCGTACTCAACTGGAGAAGGAAAGTTCAGACCAATTGCAATCATATTAGGTTTGTCTCTTTCCTTTACTTGCATGGGAATTGTTACTTCTATTTTCGGGGCAACACTTACAGCTTATCTCGATTGCCTTAACATTTTTGCAGAAGTTCTTCTGATCACAATGGGCATTTCGCTACTATTTGATTTAAACACATTCAACGTTTTCGGAAATTTTTCATTCCTTGCAAACTCTAAACGAGAAGGTCTTTTAGGAGGGTTTTTACTTGGGCTTTCTCTTGGGATTGTCTGGCTTCCGTGTGTCGGCCCAGTACTGGGTTCAATCCTTACAATGGTTGCTGTTTCAGGCGAAATTGTTTATGGAGGATTAATGCTTTTCATCTATTCTCTCGGTTTTTCAGTTCCAATGCTTCTTGTTGCTTATTCTGCAAGCTTTTCTTCCATAAGGCTTCAGAAAGTTTCAAAATATGGTTTTCCATTAAAAAAAGTTGCAGGTTTTATAATTCTAGGAGTCGGCTTTTATATGGTTTATAAGAACCATTTCAGCGGTTTCTGAAATTGAAATTTATTAAGTTAATAGCTCTAGGAAGCTGTTGGACTTGAATAAAAAAGGCAAGGTTCGCTTAATATCCCATTAAAAAAGACGGGGTATTCGTGACTCTCTTAGTTTCCAAAGTAATAATATAAATTTCCAGCACAGGCGGTACATATGCGTCCTTATTAAACACATAAAGAGCATAGACCTTCGCACCCATGAGTTTTGCAAGTTCCATTCCTTGAAGTACAGCGTTCTGACTACACTTAGACCCGTCTGTTGCAATCAGGATTCTTTGAAAAGTATCTTTAAGATTTATTTGCCTCCCCCCAGTTCCAGAATAGTATTGAGCTGCTTTGATGCCTCAGCTAAATTCAAACAAAAGTATTACAGTACTATTTATGATAAAAGCAAATAAAGATATGCGTGAATATTCAGCCCGGACAAAGCAAGATCAACCGCTATCTTATTGGATTCAATAGAAATATTTATCTGAAGGGAACTTCGATAAACCCCACTTTTTAGCTAGCTGCTTATAAAGGGTATATAAGTAATTTGTTGGAATCAGAGGTTTATCGAAGTTCTCTGAACTAATTTTTGATAGCTATTGGCTATTAATTATCTTTTTTCCATTGATAGTAACTATAATTATTAATTTTGATAAATATTAAGACCCACGAAGCAGGAAAGGCGGTTAAACATCCTTAAATTCAATACTGATACTGCCCGCCTTTTTTGCCAGAGATTTTGCAATGAGTCCACTCTCAAGTCTACAGAGGTTGAGTACTGCACAGGGTACTAAGCAGTTTGAACAGCATTTAGCTTCCTGTGCTCTATCAATTACGTAGTTATTTTTGATGTCCATAATTTCTTTCATGGGGATTTCCATTTGAGAAAACTTCTTTATCTTTTCACATGGAGTTTCGATGTCAACAACAATTTTGTTTCCTTTTCTTCTTCCATGGACTTTGTGAACAAAGCCGCAAATAGTAGAATTTACTGCAATCTCGGTCAATATACTACCTTTATTTTTCCAATTATTATCGGCATGAATTGTCGAATCCTAAATAAGATTACCTCAGCATTAACCAGATGAATTATACTCAGTAGCGGAATATAAGTCAACATATTTAAATAATATATGAGTATAATTCCATATATTCATATATAGGTGGTGATCCCCACGGATATTGTTTTCCATATTTAAGGCCCTGGCTGATGAAAACAGGATAAGGATATTGAATCTTTTAAAAAATGGGGAATTTTGTATCTGTGATATTAAGGCGGTTTTAGGCATTAAGCAATCTAACGCTTCTAGATATTTAATTAGGCTGAAGGTAGCAGGATAACAAACCGTTTGGCGATTGTATTTTGGAGCAACTCATCTCAAGATTACTTCTGTTAGTCTCCAGTCAGAGAGTTAAATAAGACTAAGTTTAAGGTGTTATAGTGTCATATCAAAAATTTGTAAGAGATGTTGGACTTATCGGAATGGTTCAGATACTTACAAACTTGAGTAACTTCCTTCTAATTCCTATAATCACAAAAAGCCTTGGGACATATGATTACGGCCTCTGGGCGCAGATAAATATTTCAGTATCTTTAATCTCTCCTCTTGCACTTATGGGTCTTTCAATGGGTCTTGTCAGATTTTTATCTTCCGAAACAGAGAAAGAAGTAATAAAGGAGGCTGTGTATTCCATTCTTTTTTTCGTGACTGTGTCTGGCCTTCTGGCATCCCTTTCACTTTACATGCTTGCCGAACCCCTAGCAACATTCGGTTTCAAGGATCCACATGCGGCCTATTTCATCAAGGCAGGTTCCCTTTTGATTTTCGTGAATGTAATCGAGCCTGTGTCTCTTTATTATTTTAGAGTATTCAGGCAGATCCAGAAATTTTCTTACTTTACTCTTTTTGAAGCGTTCGGAAAATTACTTTTCATTCTTGTTCTTCTCAAAATGGGATACGGACTCCTTGGCACAATAATAGCCACATTACTGGTACAGGGCATCATTACTTTAATAGCTGTTCTAATTATTATAAAACAGATAGGATTTGTTATTCCTCGATTTACTTATTTAAGGGAATATCTGCATTTTTCTCTCCCATTAACACCAAACACTCTTGTAAGATGGGTAACTGAATCAAGTGACAGATATATGGTTACTTATTTTCTCGGCCTCAATAGCGTAGGCGTATATTCGGCAGCTTGCTCTTTCGGTAGCCTCATACAACTTTTTGTAAATCCCCTTCAACTTATTCTTTTCCCAGAGCTCTCAAAACTGTTTGATGAGAATAAAATTGATGAATTAACAATTTATATGTCTTATTCTTTGCGATATTTCCTTATTATTTCTATTCCTGCAGTCTTTGGACTTTCAGCTTTTGCAAAACCTTTGCTTGGAATATTTACAACTGAGAATTTTGTTTCGGGTTGGTTTGTGATCCCAGTTATAGCTTCTTCTGGCCTTCTAGCAGGAATCGCCCAAATTTTTATCAATACGCTATTAATTGTCAAAAAAACGAAAGTGCCAACTTATATCAATTTCGCTGTGGCGGTTTTGAACGTATTACTTAACATCCTTCTAATACCATCGACAGGCATCATCGGGGCTGCTATTTCAACTCTATTCTCATATTTCTTTATGGCTATTCTCTGCACGTACATATCTCTAAAATATTTTAAACATGACTTTTATTTTCATGATATTACAAAATGCATTCTATCCTCAACGGCTATGTATTTCTTTGTTTCCCGTTTCGATATCTTAAGCATTTATAAGCTTTTCGTGGCAGCAGGAATAGGTGTGCTTGTTTATCTATCTGTGATGTTTCTGTTGGGAGGTTTCAACGATCAAGAGCTTTCTTTAGTAAAAAAACATTTATTTAGAATCAGAAATAGCCTCATCAAAATTATTGAGACTTAAACAGTTAATTATATGATGTCACTGATATAATTTCAAGTAGAATTCACAATTATAAATAAAACAGAAATTTTAAATAATATATGAGTATATGCAATTATACTCATTTAGAGGTGGTGCCCACGGATATTGTTTACATACTTAAAGCGTTGGCTGATGAGAACAGGATAAGGATATTGAATCTTTTAAAAAACCGAGAACTATGTGTCTGTGATATTGAGGCAGTTTTAGGTATTAAGCAATCTAACACTTCCAGACATCTGAATAAACTGAAAATGGCAGGAATTATTGTTTCTGCAAAAAAATCCCAGTGGGTCTATTATCGACTCAATGATTCTACTTTTCAAAAATTTCCCTTCCTCTCAATGATTATTAGTGATGAAGTTGAGAAAATAAACATTTGTAAAGACGATTTAGTGTTATTGAGAAAGCTTAAAGCAAGTGATAGACGCTGCGAGTGATCAAAAAATAGTTATTTTTATAACATCATATTTATTGAAAAGAGAAGGTGTTTGTTTTGGAAGAATCTGCTGTATCAAGATTGTCGTTTACAAATCGTTATTTAACCCTGTGGATCTTTCTGGCTATGTTTATCGGTGTGACTCTGGGTTTTATCTATCCTGGTTTTGCAGACTTTTTGAAGAATTTATCCATCGGTACAACTTCGATTCCTATAGCTATCGGTTTGATAGTTATGATGTATCCTCCGCTGGCACGGGTTAAATATGAAGAGCTAGGCAAGGTCTTCAGAAATCATAAGGTATTGGGTTTATCCTTACTCCAGAACTGGATCATCGGCCCAATTTTGATGTTTATCCTGGCAATTGTATTTCTCAGAGAATATCCAGAATATATGGTAGGTGTTATTCTAATAGGTCTTGCCAGGTGCATCGCCATGGTTATTGTCTGGAATAGCCTGGCAGATGGGGATAATGAATATGCTGCTGCCCTGGTCGCTTTCAACTCCATCTTTCAGTTGATCTTTTACTCCATTTTTGCTTACTTCTTTATAACCGTACTACCTGGATGGCTGGGGCTTAGTGGTATGGAAATACACGTATCCATGGGAGAAGTTGCTCAAAGTGTTGCGATCTATCTCGGAATTCCTTTCGCTACCGGTTTCTTAACTCGATACTTCTTACGTCCTTCAAAAGGAGCTGAATGGTATGATAACAAACTCATTCCTACAATAGGTCCGATTTCACTTTATGCCTTACTGTTCACGATTATTGTTATGTTCTCGTTAAAAGGCGAATACATTGTTGCACTGCCACTGGACGTTGTAAGGATTGCAATACCTCTCTTAATATATTTTGTAATTATGTTCGGTGTCTCATTCCTTATCTGTAAACAAATGGGGATTAATTACGAGCAGACAACCTCTCTTGCTTTTACCGCAGCAAGTAACAACTTTGAACTTGCAATTGCTGTGGCGGTAGCGGTTTTTGGCATCAATTCCGGGCAGGCGTTTGCAGCGGTAGTAGGCCCTCTCATTGAAGTGCCTGTAATGATTGGACTTGTCAATGTTGCACTCTACTGGAGAAGGAAACACTTTACAAAAAATTACAAAGCAGCTTGAAATATCAAATTGCGTACGGCCATCCCACCCTAAAGAGGCTGGCCGATAATTATTAGTAGTAATAAAAAAGTGCTAAAAAGAAAGCAAATAAAACCTTTAAATCAAAAAGAAGGAATTCTGTTATTACTGGAAGTAATTGTCGACCAGCCTGTGAAAGTCAGGGTATTCGTGACCCTCTGCACTCCCATTGTAATAAAAGATACCTTGCAGCTTAGTCTAAAATCAATAAAAGTTACATTTACTTGAGCTATATTCTCTGTATTTAAGGGATTTATCCTTTTATCTAGCTCTATCCTTTAATTTATTTTTTGTTATTCATTCTTTGTTATAAACCCGGCATTAAGCCATTCCAGAAATAAATGAAATCTAGCCAAGATATCAAAATGTCGCAGAAGATAAAAAGGAGTAGTTTTCAACATGCAATATAGCCTTGGGATTGATGCAGGAGGCACATACACCGACGCAGTGATTGTAAGGGACAAGGACGGTATCATTGTTGACTCAAATAAGTCGCTTACAACTTATCCAGACCTCCATCCCGGCATCAAAAACGTAATAGATGGCCTAAACCCCGAATACCTGAAAAACATAAAGCTTGTTTCAGTTTCCACAACTCTTTCCACTAACACAATCCTAGAAGGAACTGGGTTTCCAGTGGCTCTTATCCTTGTTGGAGCCCACCCTTTTGAGAAGCAATTGCCTACAAAGCATATTCTTTTTGCATCCGGTGGACATGATCAGAATGGAGACGAAGAGGCTCCTCTTGATCTGGAAACTATTGAGAAATTTGTCCTGCGCGTAAAGGACAAGGTTTCTGCCTTTGCCATTTCTTCCTATTTCAGCACGAGGAATCCGGAGCATGAACTCAGAGTAAAAGACAGGGTCCTTGAACTTACAGGCCTTCCTGCAGTTTGTGGACATGAGCTTTCCCAAGAGCTCGGAGCCTACGAAAGAGCAGTTACAGCTTTCCTCAATGCTCAGCTTATCCCGATAACAAGGCAGTTCGTGAAATCAATAATCAAGGATATGCAAGAACGGGGAATTAGTGCTCGGCTCCTTATGCTCAAATGCGATGGCTCAGTGGTTGGAATCAAAGATGCCCTGAAAAAGCCTATCGAAACGATCTTTTCGGGCCCGGCAGCAAGCTTGGTTGGAGCCTCATATCTCTCTGGTCTTGAAACCTGCGACGTAATTGATGTTGGCGGAACAAGCACGGATATTTCCTCAATCTGCATGGGTGTCCCTGACCTGAGCGAAGAGGGCGCAGTTGTTGGTGGCTGGAAGACTAGGGTTAAAGCTATTCGAATGGAAACAACGGCTACAGGTGGAGACAGTCATATCTGGGTTGTGAATAGAGAACTTTTCCTCGGACCCAGGCGAGTTATACCTCTTGCAGTAGCTGCAGTAAAATATCCAGATTTCTTGAATAACTTCAAAAGGACACCCATGTATCTTGGGGAAGATCTCGGGGAGAATATTCAACCCACAAAGTTCTTTGTAAGGTCCGGCTACTCAACAGGAGAATTGAGCAGGGCTGAAGCCGAAGTGCTGGGGGTTATCGGGGAAGAACCTGTCTCCGTACCTGAAATAAAAGCTCTTATCCGAAAAGATTTTCATCCTCAGACTTTAGATTCCCTTATCAGAAAACGTTTGGTGCAGGCAATTGGTTTTACACCTACCGATGCCCTGCATGTATTGGGAGAATATACAGCTTGGAATGTAGAAGCTTCCCATATAGGGGCGGAGAGACTTTCCAGAATTATGCGCATGACACCAGTGGAGTTCTGCACTGCTGTAAAAAAGAAGGTTGCCAGAAACATGGCACTTCATCTGCTCTCGTATATTCTGGTAGGAGTTCCGGAAGCAGCCATTGCAAAGATACTTGACGAGAGTTATCCTGTAAAATTCAAATTGGGAGTTCCGGTTGTTTTGCTCGGAGGTCCTGTCCGGGCCCACAGGAAAGAGCTTGAAGACCTTATCGATGCAGAAATTTTGGTGCCCGAACATGCTGAGGTAGGAAATGCTGTCGGTGCTCTTGTGGGAAGAGGAATTAAAAGGGTTGAAATCCTGATAAGACCAGCAAGCCTAATATCTCCGGACAAGGATTTCCTGGTTTTTGCCCCAGGTAGCAGGCTAAGATTTGACGCTTATTCAGAGGCTCTAGACATCGCAGTTGAATTTGGGAAAAAGCTTGTTGCGGATTACATGCAAGACTGCGGCCTTAGCGGAAAACAGGTTGAGATCTCAATTGATAAAAAGACTATTTCTCCTGACGGCTGGAGCCATCCTCCTATGGAAACGAGCCTTCTAGTTATGGGAGTAGGGATGAGGGAAAGATCTGCCTGAGTAAATTCCTCAACATCACTCCTTTCACTCCTTTTGGCAACTCCTGAATTTCCAGTATATTTGAATGTATGTTTCTTTGATCATTACTTTGGGAAATGATAGAAAGAGAGTGAATTTAATCTTAAATTACAATAGGAATGATTTTGAATAGTTTTTGCACTCATAACTTTTATATCTCATATCGTGTATCGTTATATAATCATATACTGATATGTAATGTATAATATGTACTTAAGTTAGATGAGTAGTCAAGCCAAGAGAATATCAGTGTAAATAACATAAAAGGAGATATTTTATGACGAAAATGATAATTTTTGACCCTGCAATGTGTTGCTCCACAGGCTTATGTGGACCCGTAATTAACCCCGAGCTTTTAAGGATATCAACAGCTCTGAACAATCTGGAAAAGAACGGTGTAAAGGTTGAAAGATATAATCTTAACAATAATCCTCAGGCCTTTGTAGATAATGTGGTTGTAAGCGAAATGCTGAACCGAGATGGAGTTGACGTGTTACCTGTGACTGTTGTTGACGGTAAAGTAGTCAAAACTAAAAGTTACCCTACAAACAATGAATTGCTTAAATTTTTGGATATACCAGAAAGTTATTTAAAAGCAAAGAAAACGCTTGAGGTGAAGGACTGCGATTGTGGCGACAAATGTTGCTCAGATTAAGCTATCTAGGTGATTATTTTGTTTAAAGTATTTAATCCTGAACAGATGAAACTTACTAAATATTTATTTTTTACAGGCAAAGGTGGTGTTGGGAAAACTTCAACTGCATGTGCTACTGCTGTGACTCTGGCGGACAATGGGAAAAAAGTTTTGCTGATCAGCACTGATCCTGCCTCAAATTTGCAAGATGTGTTTAATACCGAGTTAAATAATAAAGGGGCTTCTATAAAAGAAGTGCCAAATTTGATTGTGGCCAATATTGATCCCGAACAAGCTGCCCAAGAATACAAAGAAAGTGTTGTAGCACCATATAGAGGAAAGCTGCCTGAGGTGGTAATTAAAAATATGGAGGAACAGCTTTCCGGTTCGTGTACGGTTGAAATCGCTGCGTTTAATGAGTTTTCAGCGTTTATAACCGATGAAAAGACAGAAAAAGAATATGACTGCATTATTTTTGATACAGCCCCTACCGGTCACACTCTTCGATTAATGCAGTTGCCTTCAGCCTGGAGTAATTTCATAAGCGAAAGTACACATGGAGCATCCTGTTTAGGCCAGCTTTCCGGACTTGAAAGTAAAAAAGAAGTTTATAAGCAAGCTGTAGAAACATTGTCTAATAAAGATATGACTACTCTTATTCTTGTTTCCCGTCCAGAAAAAGAGCCTCTTAGAGAGGCTGAAAGGGCTTCACAGGAACTGCAGGATTTAGGTGTTAATAATCAAATCCTTATTATCAACGGAATACTGCAAAACTATGATGATATCGTATCTCTAAGCCTTCATAACAAGCAACAGGAAGCTTTAAAAAGTATGCCTATTGGGTTAAAAAACTTTGTGACTTATGAAATTCCTCTTAGAGCTTATAATATCACGGGCATAGATAATGTAAGAACATTCTTACATCAGGATAATAATGAGATTAGCAATGAAAAGATTAATTCTAATCAGATTCCTAAACTCAAAAATGTTATAGATGATCTGTATTCTTCTGGCAAAAAAGTAATATTCACCATGGGTAAAGGTGGAGTAGGAAAAACAACAATTGCAGCAGCAATTGCATTAGGTATGGCTCAGAAGGGTGTCAAAGTTCATCTTACAACAACAGATCCTGCAGCGCATATTAAATTCGTTATTGAAGAAAGTAATGATATAACGATAAGTAGGATCGACGAAGAGGCAGAGCTTGCCAAATACAAAGAAGAAGTGCTCACCAAAGCGAAGGAAACGATGGGTGAAGATGATATCGCCTATGTTGAAGAAGATTTAAGGTCGCCCTGTACACAGGAAATTGCTGTTTTTAGAGCATTTGCTCAAATTGTTGAGAGGGCTAAAAATGAGGTTGTTGTTATTGATACAGCACCCACTGGGCATACTCTTTTACTTCTTGATTCAACTCAGAGTTATCATAGAGAAATCAGTCGTTTGCAAAGTGATATCCCGGAATCGGTTAAAAACTTGTTACCTAGGTTGAGAAACGCTGACGAAACTGAAGTTCTAATCATTACATTAGCAGAAACCACACCTGTGTACGAAGCAATGAGGCTCGAATCGGACCTGAAACGTGCAGGAATCAATAGCAAATGGTGGATAATCAATGCTAGCTTATATGCAACCGCGACAACGAATAAAACACTTAAGGCGAAGGCCAGTAATGAAATTGAATGGATAAACAGGGTTGACAAACATACTGATGGAAATTTTGCGGTTATAGAATGGAAAGCAGATGAAATCAAAGGTGAAAAGATACTGGATTTAATACAGTAATAAGGCAGTGAATGGTCGGGACTAATCTAATATTTTTGGGATAATGCTCGACCATCAATTATGGCCTTTAAAATGTATACAAACTTTAGGTCGTGCATTAGTAAGTGGTTGATATTTTTTCTATGAGTCTTTTTGCGAAGTTGCATAGTTCTCTAAGCTTACCTGCTTACAGGAAATTGAGTGTACACAAAGCAGAAAACGAGAGCAAAAAGCGAATGTGTGAGTACTCTGGAAAATATCAACTGATTATTGAGGGACCACCTCTCTTTGTGAACCAGAATAAACATGATTACCATCTGAAACCAAATTCTCCTTGCATTGGTGCAGGATACTTGTCATCAGACTCTTCAAAAGAGCTAGAGGAAAGTGAGAAAGAGATAAACATAGGAAGGTATACTTAACAGTAATTTGCAGCATTAATTTGAAAATCAGCAATAAAAAAGTTCGTATAACTTAATTATGTAGCAAATTAACCCTAACATTTACATGTAACTGAGGTTCAAGTAGAATGCATTATTTGAGAACGGGGTAGTGAAAAGCCAGTAAAGATCTAATGAATTAGAAGGAAGGTGATACTGTGGATGCAAATGAAAAAAAGCAAGTAATTAAAGAGACATACGGAAAAATAGCAATGGTAGGCGGGTCCTGTTGTTCGAGTGGATGTTGTAGTGATTCGAGTGCGTCAGATCTATCAAAATCCATTGGCTATTCTGACAATGATATCAACGCTGTTCCGAACGCAAATCTGGGTCTTGGCTGTGGAAATCCAACAGCTTTTGCAGAATTAAAACCAAGCGACGTTATACTAGATCTTGGCTCAGGTGCAGGGTTTGACTGTTTCCTTGCTGCACAGAAGGTAGGAAAATCTGGGAAGGTTATTGGAGTTGATATGACTCAGGCTATGGTTGAAAAGTCACAGGAAAATGCCCAGAAATATGGTTATACCAATGTCGAGTTTCGTCTAGGAGATATAGAAGCTCTTCCGGTTGAGAGCGGATCAGTGGATGTTATTATCAGTAATTGCGTGATCAATCTTGCTCCAGATAAAGAAAAAGTTTTTAAGGAAGCTTTTAGAGTTTTGAAACCAGGCGGTGCAATGTACATTTCGGACATGGTTCTTCTGGCCGAGCTTCCTGAAGATCTGAAAAATGACAAAAACTTGCTCACAAGCTGCCTTGCAGGTGCCTTGCTTAAGGAAGAGTATCTCAGGCTTTTAAAGGGAGCCGGGTTTTTAATTGAAGTTTTGAATGAAGATCTGGATATAAGCAAAAGACAATATAATGGATTGCCTGCAGAGAGCTTAAAACTTAAAGCTTGGAAATAAAAAGATCTCTGATTTTTTTACTTTATAACTTGTAACTTTGAAGACAAAGTGCAGTAGACCTTTACTCTAATTATCTTTAAAAAGTTGAAGGCTTAGTGTTTTTGATTTCTCAGTCTACTGCTTTGTCTCTATATTTTCAATAATGTATAAAGAAAACAAGTCTTTGTAGTGTCCTTTATAAATGAACTAAAAACCATTTAACATGAAGAATTACTAAGAAAAGGAGCTTTTACATGGTATGGCCTATAACTTCTGGCGATTATGTAGTAGAAGACCTCAAATCTCCTGTGGCAGTAGTAACCCTTGCTTCTGACTATCGAAACCTGAACTTGAGAAACTACGCCATCTGCGGAACCTGTTTTACGGAAAACTTTGGGATTGAGAAGATAATAGTTAATGTGCTTTCGAACCCTCGCATCAGCTGCCTGATTGTCTGTGGGAAGGAAAGTGAACATTTTGCTGGACAGTCCCTGCTGGCACTTGTCGAAAATGGGGTTTCGACTTTCGGAGGGTCAAAAAAGATTGTCGGGTCCGAAGGAGTGATTCCTTACCTTAATGAAATCCCAGCGACTGCAATCTCCCGTTTTCTCCGGGAAATTAAAGTCATTGACCTTGTAGGGACAACCGACCCTTTGGTCATCCAGCAGGCAATAGATTCCTGTAGCGGAAAAGAAAGAAGAGAAGCTCCGGAATTTTCCATGCCCGAAATTGATGAACACAGCTGGAAGAAATATGAATTTGAAGTAAAAAAGAATGTAATGTCCAAACTTAAAAAAGGATAAGATTCAAAGTTTTCAGCTTCTAATTAAAAAAATTTAAAATATAATTTTCTGAACCCGCCCAAAACTAATTTTGTTACAAGTGAATTATAGTTTCAAACTTTCTCTTCCCTTAAAGGGAGTTTGCCTCTTGAAATATTAGATTGAAAATTAAAAAAGGAGGTAAATTTTTCCTTTTTTAAACTTCATTGAACTCGATGCTGATGCTACCTGCTTTTTTTACTAGAGATTTTGCAAGGAAACCGCTTTCCATTCTGCAGAGATTGAGTACTGCACAGGGTATAAGGCAATTTGAGGAGCATTGCGCTTCCTGAGCTCTATCGATAACATAATTGTTTTTGATATCCAGAATTTCCATCATAGGAACTTCCATGTGAGAGAACTTCTTTATCTTTTCACATGGGGTTTCTATATCAACAATAATTTTGCTTCCTTTTTTGCTTCCACTAATTTTGTGGACAAATCCACAGATAGTGGAATTTACGGTAAATCCAGCCAATTTGTCACCCTTAATTCTGGTCATTTAAGTTTTGATTATTAAGATAAATAGCCTTAACAGTGAATAAATGTTAATTGAGACCTAGATTAATCAGACTGCAATATCTTAAGGGTTTTTTCGAGAGCTTCTGAGATTTCATTGTCCTTGAGATTCTTGTCTTTATTCTTTTTAATTCCTAACTCCGAAATTAAAATATGCTTATCAACTTTGAAACCTGCAAGTTCGAGAGTTTTGCTTGCACAGTTAACCGGGCAGCCATCAATTGCAATTATCCTGTCTGAAGCCTCAGCAGATTTCATAAGTCCTGGGGCTCTAGCTCCGATTCCTGCAGTACACATCAGGTTTCCAATGTTTTGTTTTTCGAGTTCAATTGCTATTTTATTTGAAATCTGACCTACATTTGAAGCTCCAACACATGGAAAAATTGCAACATTTGCTGAACCGCATGCACATTTTGTCTCTTCTGTCATAACTTTATTCTCCTTATGAGCTTATTTTTTATTTCTATTATTTGAATCGTGAACTATTCTTTTTTATTGAGTAATCCATTTCTGAATATCTTTTTCGTCTGGAACCTTACCTGCAACTTTTACTTCTCCATCAATAACAACTGCAGGAGTAACCATAACACCATAGTTCATAATTTGTTCGATATCTTCAATTTTAATTACTTCAGCTTCTAAACCATTCTGCTTCAGTACTTTTTCAATCTTTTCTTTCGTTTTCTTGCATTTTGAACAACCAGTTCCAAGAATTTCAATTTTCATTTTTTTAACCTCATATTTTGTTTTATCATTTGGACATTTTTCTGTCTTTTCATATAGATACATTAATCTCATAGAATAATGTTGAATAGATATCCCGTAAAGATAATAGATGCCGTAACAATTAAAACAAAGGCTCCAATTAACTCTTTTTTAAGTACCTTCTTCAGGATAATCATTTCAGGAAGCGAAAGCGCAGTAACTGCCATAAGGAAGGCTAGAGCAGTGCCTACTGGAAGCCCTTTTCCAATAAGGCTTTCCACGATTGGGATCATACCCATAACGTTTGAGTATAGGGGAACCCCTATAACGACCGCAATTGGAACAGCAAGCAAATTATCCTTCCCTGCATATTCTGCAAGTATACCTTCGGGAGCATATCCATGAAAGATTCCTCCAAGAGTAACTCCGACAATTACATAAATCCAAACTTTTTCCACAATGTCTTTAACATTATCAAAGGCAATCGCAAACCGTTCCTTTATTCTCAGAGCTTCTGGTTTTCTGTTCTGATCCCCAACTTTGATCTTGTAAACGAAATCAGCTACATATTTTTCCATCTTCAGAAGTCCTATTATGTATCCACCAAAGACTCCAAGCAAAATACCTGACACTGTATAAATCAAGGTTGCTTTAAGCCCAATGGTAGCCCACAGTGCAGCAACTGCAGCTTCGTTTACCAAGGGGGAAGTAATAAGGAAGGAAAAAGTCACTCCAAGAGGGATTCCAGCTTCCACGAAACCAATAAAAAGTGGTACTGAGGAACAGGAACAAAAAGGTGTGACAGCTCCGAATAGGGAAGCTAAAAGATGATATTGCAGCCCTGTTTTGCCTCCTAGCACTTTTCGTGTTTTTTCCGGAGTTACATAGGTTCTTATGTAGGAAACGACAAAAATCATTACAGCTAGAAGAACAAAAATTTTCATTACATCGTAAATAATAAAATTGACACTGGCTGCGAGGTGTGTATCAGGTGCAATCCCAAAAACATCATACGTCAGTTTGTCAGCAATCCATTGAAGAGGATAAAATATATCAACCATTTTGGATCCTCCATTATGTTTTATTATTTCCTTCAATCTTTAAATATATCAATACATATTGATACACAATTTCTATATAAGTATTCCCCTAGGCTGAGAATATTTTAATTATTTTGAACCAAATACATTTTTATTGGCGTGCAGATTTTCTGTTACCTGAAAATAAATCTGCAAATTCGCTAAATAATGAGTGATAAATGATGGAATATCGAGAAAGAATCTCTGGAAAATTCGGATGTAACAAATGCATCGTTCACGGAAAAAGAACTTTCTTCCAGTAAATAGATAATAAGTTAAAGGTAAATATTCCGTTGACCACGAAGAAAAGCAAAGGAAATCATTTCATTTAGGTAGGTTACTGTTTTTTTCATAGAGCTCGGAAAAATTATTATATCATTTTATATTTTTTAATAAATATAAGTCTTGAATTTTGCCTGTGTGGTACAGCATATTACTCTTCAAGGACTTTTAAAATTTTCCTGATTTTCTCGTTTTGTATAGAATACAATCTCTTTTTCCCATCTTTTCTTACTTTAATTATCCCCCAATCCTGTAATTTTGCAAGATGCATTGAGGTATTAGATTGAGTTTTGCCAATGATTTCTGGAATTTCACAGGCGCATATTTCTCCTTTATTACCGTGTTTATTTTCACAGCATTTGCACTCAGATTCTATCAGAGCCTTGATAATTCTATATCTCGTATCTTCACTGAGGGCTTTAAAAAGTTGTAGATTTTCTTCATTAATCATATCAATATGCATTGAATATGTGAAACTATATATATTTTTCTAAAGCCAATAGTTGAATTTACTGTTCATGATCTGGAGAAAAGGAGATACTTGTATTTAATCGTCTTCACATCTTTTTCAAGAATCTCAGTTATTTTTAATCCTCATATTTCTTTCCTTGCTCCTTTTGAATTCTAATTTGGAAACCACAACCAGATGGTCAATCATAAAATCCGCCAGTTTCGTCTTTTCGGATATGCATTTATCTGGCAATCTTCCGAGGGTTATTTTGAGATACTACTTATTGTGATCGCTACCTTTATAGCCATATCGACAAATGTAAATATCAATATTGCTTGATATATTTATATCTATTTTGAAAAGAGACTTTCTTAGATGGGCAAACTCGGAAAAAATTTGCTTGGAAAACTCACAGGAAATAACAAAAGTTGCTGCTGTTGCGGGCCTTCTATTGTAAGTGTCAGAAAGATAAAAGTTGGCAATAAAGATATGGAAATTGCTGGATTGGATGAAGAATTCGAAAAACAGAATGCTGCAGGCAAGACTCCCGAGAATATAGACCGTGAAGAACTTATTCGAAACATTACAAAGATAAATGAAATTTCTGAAGAATAACTGGAGAAATTCAAAGTCACAGTGTTGAAAGAATACGAAACATACTGGCAGGAGAAACGAATATAATCATATCTGTATATATGAATATGAGATGTTTCCAATCCTGAGGAAAATTTTGTTATGAGGTCTTGGAAATGAATTTTAAGTGCTCGATTTGCGGAAAAGAAGACGATTCGTTACTCCGAGCCAATCACGTAGACCTAGGAACTATAAAACTATGTGTAAAATGCTGGTCAAAAGAACAGAGCAAAAATAAGCTGCTCCCTTTAGAAGGTGGAGGTAGCTGCTGCAGGTAAATTCATGGGAACCGAAAAGAAATCAGATACGAATAAAAGAAAGAGTGAAGTGGAAATCGAAAGATTGAAGCGTTTTATTTTTTATCGGGATCAGTTAGAAGTAAGAACTCAAAAGTTCAGTTCTCTGGTAAATGTGCTGGACGAAGAAGCATTAAATTCGGAAACAAGGGTTTTTAAGGCTCTTGCAGACACAAATCGTCTGAAGATTTTAAAACTATTGAAGGAAGGAGAACTCTGTGCCTGCGAACTAACGATTGCTCTTTCCAATTCTCAATCGACTGTTTCTCATCTTTCAGTATTGAAAAATGCGGGCCTGATCAAAGAACGAAAAGAAGGAAAATGGCTTACTTTCGCTTAGCGGATGGAGCAGTTATTGAAATACTTAACCAAGCAAAGTTGCTTCATAACAAGTGAGCTTTCAGTAAAGTTCCCTTTTCGAAGACAGGCCACTTTAGCTCGATCACAGACAGTGACTGCCAAGTCAAATATCGTATCCTGAAATTCCTGATGAGTTTTGGAACGTTGACTTGAGATGTCAATGCCGATTTCCTTCATGACTACAACAGCATAAGGATTGACAGATGTGGCTTCAATGCCGGCGCTGTAAGCCTCGTATCGATCTCCATAAATAGCTCTTAAAAGACCTTCTGCCATCTGTGACCTAGCCGAGTTATGGGTGACAGAAAAAGGATTTTCTTCTTTTCCTGTGGTCTCGTGTTTGTTACCATCTTTTTATCATCCAGGATGATAGATCAGCATTGTGATTGATCCTTTATTCTGATTTCTGAATGTTCGAGATCTGAATGTTCGAGATGCGAGAAGATTTCGTTGGTTTTAGTTCTCATATTTTAGCTGAATTTTTTGCCTCTTTTACAATCTCCTTCATCATCTCTCCAACGAGGTTCGCTTTTTCACAGTGAGAAGCCTCTTTTGGCTGACAGTTTAAGAGAATACTCATAAGTCTGTCAGCAGTTCGATAGAACTTCATATCCTCAAATCTGACTAAAAGTCCTGATAAGCTTTCGCTAAATTCCCTACATTTATCATGGTTACAGACTGCCTGCTCATGTAACTGGCATATAGACTGCAGCTCTTTTATTATCTCGCTCGGGATACATTCGACCATAAAATCGATCCAGTTCAACATTTGTTTCCAATAATTTGAAGGCAGTGAAAGTATATCTGGCGAAGTAAAATCTGGCATTCTTAACTAAAAAGCAAAGAATTAGTCTCAACTTATTAATATTAGACATTTAAAATGTATACTCGTGCTTACAATGCTCCATTATATCCTCTATAAAATCGGAGTAAAAGTTATCCAATACTGTCACCCTTTTCCCTGCCTTAATAGCTCTGGCCTCAAGGTCTTCTTTACATGCATAAATTTCGAACTCTGGTTGTTCATCTATCCTGGCAAGCAGGTGATAGACCCCATCTCCTGCAAGATAGATTCTGGCTTTCCCTGCACGGGCAGCTAATTTGAGACATAACTCTGACCTTGGGCTGGAGGGAGGCTTTGTCAGCAGAAACACATCTAATTTTTCTTGTTTCATATTATCATCTGACTACAGATAATCAGCAGTTAGCATTAAAACGAGATGACACAGTCTGAGCTTTCCATCGCTTCGAAAAATTCTTCTTCATCTGCCAGTTCCAGGGTTTCTATCAAAGTTTCTCCGAAAAGGCATCTCTCGATCAGCGAGGGTTCATTCACAAGCACTTTTAACTCTCCGTATGCATAAAGAATATCCGCAAGATTTGGTAATCCAAGCTTTCTGCTGTCTTGACCTGCAACCGCAAGATAAACTCCATCGCCATAAAGGCCGAGAGTCACATCCATCTCACCAAGGCTTACTGCAGCTGCATTCAGTGCTCCAAAAGCTTTTTCACTGCCATATGGGGCTGTATCCAGCAGATAGAAAACTGATTTCATAGGATCTAAGCCTCCCAAAAATCGGGTTTCATCGTTAAAACTTTATCTTGAAAGTGAAATTACTCTGTCACTTTTGCTCAACATCTCCGACAGCTCATAAAGGCTGGTAATTCTTACTCCAGGAAAATAATCTCTACAGTTATTTCCCTGTAGAACCTCTTCTTCTGGAAGGTAGCCTCTTGCACCGGCGCATCGTGCACAGGCTCGAATAACGACCCCTTTTTTCGCAAGTCCGGAAAAAAGTTGCCCTGCATTAGTGAAGAAGGACGGATTCTGGCTTTTTTTTGGGATATGCACCGCATCCAGGTACAAGAATATATTTACTTTATACTGCTGAAGTGCAGCTCCAGCGAGTTTATAGGCAATTTCAGCGTACTCAGAGATGTACGGGCCATCAGTGAGTACTATTGTTAGTGTCTTCAAAGCTTCCTCCAACTAATGATACATTGGTAATTGTGATCAAATATAAGTAGTAAGAAATTCCAGATGCTCCCTATTGGTTGCATAATCTGGCTCTTTAAGTTGTGTGCACTTATCAAGAGTAATTTGTCCTGCCATTAGCCTTATGGCGAAGCTGTAACAGCCCTGCTCGCCGCATTCACGACAGTTGGTCTGGGGCAGATATTTATACAGCTCCATAAGTTCTACCCTGACTTTTTCCCTAGGGGGTGGAGTTACTCCTTTATTAATAGTTTCATTGATAATGTTTTTCAGGTTTTCAAGTTCTTCTCTAGCTTCATCTTCGTTTTTAACCATTCTCATGACGACTTTTCCACTACCATAAATAGTTGTAATGATTTCTCCTTTTTGAATTATGAGACTATCTTTTTTATCCGAGTAATTCCCTCTGGGAAAGATAGGTTCAAGAATTTTCAAGATTCCGCCTAGTGGAGGAGACATATTTGCAACTACTCTGAATTTTGTGGAATCTGCTATACATGGCAAAAGCTGTCGAATCTCTGCAATCTCCACAGGCTTTGCCTGAGAGAGATCTTTAATTTCTTCAGTACCGTTTTCTTTCTTACCTTTCAAGAAGTTCTTGCCATATTCGCTTATTATGACAGTTCTTTCTTCTAACCCAATCAGGCCTGCATTTTTCAAAATATTTAGATGGAAATCAAGCGTATTCTTCCCAACTAAACCTTCAATTTCCTCAATATCTCTATTGCTGTTTGCAAGAAAGTTTATTATTTTCCTTCGGACCTTATTGCCCATAGCAAAATTCACCGATTTTGTCTCACTCGTACCTCCTGACATTTTACACCTCCCAGTGCTCTTGAAATAGAACTCCGCGTGTATTAATTTACATGATCAGTGAGTCTATTTTAAGAGTAAAGCCTAACTCTTTTTCAAAACTATTCCTGCGATTAATTATGAGATCATATCATAAAAACCCGAAAACCATATATCAAAAAAGATTGATACGAACACATTAAACCGTTAGATCTGTCTTGAAGGACAGGAAATTTCGAAGTAAAAAACAAAAATTTATGTTGATTTCCCCAATTTAGTCAGATAATTTTCGGTAGCATCTCCAGTTATGCAGCTTGTACTTTTAATTACCTATAGCTCAAATATAAGCAGTTAAAACCTGTAGATGTTCTTGATTGGCTGCATATTTTGCCTCTTTAAGTAGCTTACATTTCTCCAAGGTAGCTTCTCCTGCTATGAGCTTTACAGCAAAGCTATAGCAGTCCTGCTCTTTGCATATACCACAATTGGTCTGGGGTAAGTACCTATATATCTCCATAACCTCTGTCTTGAGCTTTTCTCCTGGAGCTGGGACTACTCCTATTTTGATAGCTTCATTGATTGTATTTCTGAGTTCCTCAAGTACTTTGTTAGCTTCAGTCTCGTTTTTTATCATTCCTATGCTAACTTTCCCACTACTATAGATAGTAATAATAATATCATCTTTTTGAATCATCAGACTTCGTTTTTTATCCAGATATCTGCTTCTAGGAAAAAGAGGCTCAAGAATTTTCAAGATTCCACCTAATGGAGGAGTCATATTTGCAACTATTCTTGACATTGAAGGATCTGCTACGCAAGGCATGAGCTTTCTGATCTCAGTGATTTCCACAGGTTTTGCCTGAGAGAGGTCTACAATTTTTTCTTCATCTTTTTCTATTTTATCCTTAAGGAACTTCCTGACATGTTCGCTTAATCTTACAGTGCCTTCCTTTAACTTCATCAGGTTTGCCTCTTGTGATAGATTTAAATGTGCTGGATTTTAAATGATGGTAAATGATTATGTATTTCTCTTTTCATCAGTTTATGAGGTCATATTATAAAAACCGAAAAACCAAATATCAAAAAAGATTGATGGGAAAACTTTTAAATTGTCACTTCTCTAAGGAAGATGTGCCAGATTTAGGTTAAAACAGAAAGAATTAAGTTAACAGTTTACTCCAAAATCTTTCGTTTACCCATCTAGATTTCAAGTATTTTATTTTCTGATTAAGACTTATTAGATGCCTTCACCTAGGCATTTCTATGGCGTTACTTGGCCCAGCAATCGTTCTAGAGGTGTCTAAGATTTCACAAAACTAGTTTGGTTGTGTGGCTTATCATGATATTTGAGGAGATTCCAACATGGAGCTGAAAAACAAGATTGAGATCATAATAAAGAACACTGTGGTAAGTTCAGGTGCCGAGACAAGATATCGTGAGCCTCTAATCGGTTTTGCTTCTACTAACGATCCAATTTTCAGCGAAATTAAACAAATAGTCGGTCTACATCATTTACACCCAAAAGAAATATTTCCTGAAGCAAAAACCGCTGTTACTTTTTTCCTGCCGTTTGAAAAAGAGCTTGTGAAACAGAATTTAAAATCTGGTGTGGTAAAGGAATCTATTCAGGCTAGTGTAGATACCTCTCATCTTATCAGAGAAATCAATGAAAAACTTAAAACTGAGCTGGCAAAAGACGGTGTCACAGTAATCGTGCCTAAAGTTATTTTCGATTACAAGAATAACGGTTTTGATGTTTCATGGTCTCACAAGAGCGCCGCTTATGCTGCCGGACTTGGCACTTTTGGAGTCAACCAAATGTTGATTACACGAGCTGGATGTGCAGGCCGAATTGGATCTCTTCTGATTTCTGCTGAAATCCTTCCTACTCCACGTCCGAAAGAAGAATTCTGTAGACACAAAAGAGGAGAAAAATGCCTTGTCTGTGTGGATAGATGTCAATCCGGCGCTCTTAGTCTAAATGGATTTGATAAAGAAAAGTGCTTCATACGGCTTCAAGAAGAAGAAAAAGCTTACCCTGAACTTAATCAGCATGGCTGTGGAAAGTGTACCACTGGTCCCTGTACCCTAGATCCTAGTGAATTAGAGTAGTTTCTGTAAAGTCTTTGGCGACTAATATTATATAATTACAAACCTGTGAGTGTTGCCTTCTAAAATAGCTTATTTATTTAGCAGTAGAAGACTTTACAGAGACTTGAAAATTACTTTGCTATGTTTCATTTAGCATGTATATGATATATTAGTGAATCGAGTTTTTGATAATCTCTGAAATGTTCTTCAAATTATTATGCTCAAACATACGCACTGAGAACCTGCAGTTGCTCCAAATTAATTGCATATTCGGGCTCTTTGAGCGGTATACATTTGTCTAGAGAAACTTCCCCGCTCATGAGCTTTATGGCAAAGGTATAGCAGCTCTGTTCACCGCATTTGCCACAATTAGTCTGGGGTAGATATTTGTAGATCTCCATGGGTTCAACCCTAATCTTCTCCCTAGGAGCAGGAGCAACGCCCTTTGCAATAGCCTCATTAATGGTACTCCGCAGTTTTTCAAGCGCCTCTTTAGCCTCACTCTCGCTTTTAATCATCGTCAGAGTAACTTTTCCAGTACCATAAATAGTTGTAATAACTTCTCCTTTTTGGATTATCAGAGCACCTATTTTATCCGAATACCTGCCTCTGGGAAAGAGAGGCTCAAGAACCTTGAGAGTTCCAACTAGAGGAGGAGCCATATTTGCAATTACTCTGAATTTCGAAGAGTCTGCTATACATGGCAAAAGCTGTCTGACTTCAGTAATCTCTATAGGTTTTGCCTGAGAAAGATCTGCATTTTTATCCGCACTTTTATCTTCTTTTTCTTTCAGAAAATTCTTACCATACTCACTTAGCTTTACAGTCCCTTCTTCAATCTCAATCAGGCTTGCCTGTTGCAGAAGTTTGAGGTGGAAATCAAGCATGGTCTTCCCTACTTCCTCTCCAATTTCCTCGGTACTCTTGTCTCCTGCTGATAAGAAGTTCATTATCTTTCGTCGGGTAGCATTGGACATAGCATTGTTTACTAGCTTTATCTCATTAGGATTTCCAGACATTTTTAACACCTACGAGAGTTATGAAATTTAACTAATTTTCTAATATAATATCATAATTTTTTAAAATGAAATTCAATTCTTTTAATTTATATGATTTTACTTTTTAAAAACCCCGAGGACGGGTATCAAAAAAGATTGATATGAAATGTAGCCCGTAGATCTTATTATAGTATTAAAATATGGAGAGTTTTAATCTCATCAGTATAAAAGGAGTATCTAATTAAAGCAGAAAAAATACAAATTAAATTATGTAAGTCAGATTTATCTCTCCAGTAAGTATACTTTCTTTGATCTTGTTCATAAGAAACTGATTTAGACAACTATAACTGAACATTTAGAAAGTAAGGTTAATTTTCTTAACTACGTCTTCGATAATTAGAAGACCTTCCTCTAACTCGTCCTTCTTGATATTTAGCGCGGG
>NZ_DAVG01000109.1 GCF_002505485.1 Methanosarcina sp. UBA5
AGATCGCAGCCGAACGAAGGGCCTGTTCGACAATGCCGTCAAGATTTTTCTTGTTTGCGCCATGTATACGCGGTCCGTACGCGACATTATCATAAATCGACATCGGAAAAGGGTTGGGTTTCTGGAAAACCATGCCCACTTTTTTTCGAAGGTCAACAACATCAATATCTGACCCGTAGATATCCTTACCTTCTATGGAAACCTTACCTTCAACTCTGCAGTTCTTTATCAGATCATTCATCCTGTTTAAACAGCGGATGAAAGTGGACTTGCCACAGCCTGAAGGGCCTATAAGGGCAGTTACGCTGTTTCTGGGGATCTGCATGGAGACGCTCTTGAGCGCCTGCTTCTCCCCGTACCACAGATTAAGGTTTTCTACTTCTATCTGGGGTTGAGATGCGTTTTGAACAGCTTCAGTCATTTAGGGACCTCATTATCATATAAAATTCTGATACCTTATTAATAAAACTCAAAATCAAATTTTCAGTTTGTTCCTGTAGTGCCTACGAATCAGAACGGCTATAAGATTTAAACCCAGCACAATAAGCAACAGGACCAGAGCTGTTCCATATTGAATAGGCCTGGTTTTTTCAATATTTGTTCCGGCCGTTGCAAGCACAAAAAGGTGGTAAGGAAGCGCCATAAACTGGGAATAGATTGAATCAGGCATCCTTGGCAAAAAGTAAGCAACCCCTGTGAAAAGGATAGGAGCAGTTTCTCCTGCAACCCTTCCTATACTCAGCACTGATCCTGTAACAATTCCTGGTATGGCAGCTGGCAGCACCACATGCCTGATTGTCTGCCATTTACTGACCCCAAGTGCAAGGGAAGATTCCCGATATTCTTTAGGAACCGTTATCAAGGCTTCTTCAGTAGAACGGATAATTACCGGAAGAATAAGAAGAGCAAGCGTAAGAGAGGACGAGAGCAAGGAAGAACCAAAACCAAAATATTTCACAAATAGTGCAAGCCCGAAAAGCCCGAAGACTACAGAAGGAGTTCCTGCAAGGTTGTTGATTGCCATTTCGATTAACCAGGTAGTGCGGGTTTCTCCTGCATACTCATTCAGGTATATGGCAGCCAGAATTCCCATCGGAACAGCCACAATCATTGAGCCTATGATAAGGTATATGGTACCTACAATTGCCGGATAGATCCCTCCCCCAGTCATCATCCGGTTGGGCATTTGAGTAAGGAACTCGATATCAATTGCTCTGTATCCGTTTAAGATGATATAGCCCAAGATAACTAACACGAAACCTGCGACTATTAAGGTAGAAAGAGTCAGCAGGGAAAAAGCGATTTTTTCACTGGTTTTCGAACTCAAACCCATGATCAATCCACCTTGAAACGATATTTCTTTTTAATTGAATCCGCAATCAGGTTAATCAGGAAAGTAATGATAAAAAGTACGGACCCGACAGCGAAGAGAGCATGGAAGTGATCACTTCCCTGAGGAACTTCCCCCATTTCAAGTGCTATTGTGGCGGTCATTGTCCTCACAGGATCAAGAAGTCCTCCTGGAAAAGAAGGGATTATTCCAGCATTTCCAGTGACCATCATAAGGGTCATTGTTTCTCCTATAGCCCTTCCCACCCCAAGCATTACCGCCGCTGAGATTCCCGATAGAGCCGCAGGAATTATGACCTTGTATATAGTCTGCCATCTTGTAGCTCCAAGAGCAAGCGAACCCTGCTTGAGTGTGCTGGGAACCGAGCTTATCGCATCTTCTGAAATGGTAATGATTGTAGGAAGTGCCATAATTCCCAGCATAATAGAGCCTGTAAGGGCAGTCTGTCCCGTAGGCAGATTGAGAGTTTCCCGTATAAGAGGAACCAGCACAACAAGCCCAAAGAACCCGTAAACAACAGAAGGAATGCCTGCCAGAATCTCGATAAAGGGTTTTAGAAGATCCGCAACTTTAGGGTGTGCCAGCTCAGATATATATACCGCAGAAGCGATTCCTAGAGGAACTGAAAATAGAATCGCCCCGACAGTTACAAGAAGGGAGCCCAAAAGCAAAGGCAGTAGCCCGAACTGCTTGTTTACAGATGTTGGATACCAGAATTTGCCTGTGAGAAAATCCATAAGAGATATTTCTTTAAAAAGAAGTAGACTATCCCTGAATAGAAATAGACATATGAGAAAAAGGACTACAACCGTAAGAGTGCTTATAAAGAAAAGCACATATTTGATTCCTTCTTCTTTATAATTTCTGATAAACATAACTGCTCCTGAGATATCTTTTTTCAAACTTTACTTTTTTATTGGGAAGTACCCCACCTCACTTACCAGGTTTTGTCCTTTCTTACTCATTACAAAGTCAATGAATTCTTTTGTGAGGCCTGAAGGTTCTCCATTCGTGTAGAAATAGAGAAGCCTTGAAAGTGGGTATGCACCGCTGGTAATGTTCTCAGGACTTGGAGCCACAGAGCCATTCCCTCTATTAAGGTTTAAGCCCTTTACACTTCCATCAAGATATGCAACACCGATGTATCCAATTGCATTGGGATTTTGAGAAACCTCACCCATAATTCCTCCTGTAGCTGGCTGTGTAAGCGCATCAGGACGGAATTCATCCCCATGCAAAACCTCTTCTTTAAAATATTCATAAGTTCCAGAACTACTATCTCTAGAGATGGCTACAATCGGCTTATCCTCACCACCAACCTCTTTCCAGTTGCTGATGCTCCCATTATAAATGCCGCGTAACTGATCAAAGGTAAGTTCAGAAACAGGATTCTGTGGATTTACAATTACCGAAATTCCATCATAAGCAATAGCATGTTCTACAGGATTGATTCCATTTGCTCTGGCAGCTTTTATTTCTTCAGCTTTTATCTCTCGGGATGCAGTAGCAATGTCTACTTCACCGTCAATGAGCGCTGTGATTCCCACACCAGATCCACCTCCAGCTACTGATACACTTTTTTTAGGATTTTCCTTCATGAATTCTTCAGCTTCAGCCTGTGCAAGGGGCAAAACCGTATCTGAGCCTTTCAGAGTAATTTCCTGTGCTCCAGCATTTTCTGAAGATGTTTTTTTCGCAGGGAAAGAGTCTTTACTGTTTTCGCTTCCAGTACATCCAATTCCCAGGAAAACAAGTCCAAGCACAAATAATGTGAAGATTATATAACCTTTTTTTAATCGGTCTACCATCTTGGGTACTCCACTGAGAAGTAATGAATCAATAATTTAGATCAATTCAAGTTGTTACCATTATAACCCACAATAAAAGAGAGAAATATATAAAGATTCGCTTCATATATTATAGAGAGGTATATATAGAGTAGAAATATAAAATAGAATGGTGTGATATATATATTATATATAAAATATATAGTAAGCGAGAGGAAACCATTTTAAGGAAGATCAATATAAGAGTTCAATGGCAGGGAAAAATAAGTTAAGGCCCCAGAAATGGAAGAGAAATAAGATATAGGCAAATTTATTAGTGCATAATAGAATCCAATACTCAAAAGAATATAGAAACTCAGAATAAAAAAGGCAGGCTCAGAAATCGAACAGGGAACTCTGAGCTGCATTCCCATTCTCCTTAAATACATTCTGTTCCTGAGCCTTTACCTTACTTTCCTTTTTTAAAGAGGGCTTTTCCTGTATCTTTACTTCAGGCTTCTTAGCTTCAAAATCAAATAATCCTTTCTGCCTGGAATCGAAGTCAAGTGAAGACATCTTAACCCCAAAAACTTCAAGAATGCGTTCCACCGGTGGGAGTATCTGCTTCTTAATATAGTAATCGACATCTATCGGGATATTGTGTTCCCTGACATAGTCCGGATCTTCGGCCCGATCAACAAAGAGCCCTTTTCCTGCAATAATTACAAAAGGTATTCTTGTACCTATAGAAGGTACGACGCCAGTCCGTTTTTTCAGATTTTCCACAACTGTAAGGTGAGGCTGCTTGTTCTTGTAGCTCTCCATTTTCCGTGTAAGGGTACGTGTGAGAACAAGACTTTCGATAATCTCTGAATCTCTTGCCGGGTCAAGGTTCCTGACCTTACTAACTATCTGACGGACATGCTCCACAGCCTGATCAACATCACCTTTTATAAGCACAAGCTCAAGCACCCTGTTGAGGGTTACCGAGGTTAGTTCGCACCAATCCCTTCGAACAGTCTCCATACCCTTGACCTTAATTTTATCTTCCCACCCTGAATTTCTGGGCTCAAAAAACCAGAGAGCATAGCGTTTTTTTGCGATAAGAAGAGCACGTTTCGCAATGGATTCGAATTCAAGTTCCATTGGATCGGGCAAGGACGCAGAAACAATACTCGCAAGCCTGTTACCTATAAGGCTAATATCTTCAAGAGATAGATCTCCTCTGGATTTACAGTGAACAAAGACACTGTCTGTATCCCCATAGGCAACCGACAGTTCAACTACCCTATCCTGGGGAGAGAGTTCTCCGGCTTCATTTACGAGTAAAGCGGCTCTATCCCTGAGAATGATTTTCCCTATAGTGCTGTTGATAATTTCCCTCGTGTTCAGAATATTGCTTCTTCCAAAACTGGTTACGGCATTTGCAAGCGTCAGGCTGTAAAGCCTTGCCCGGGCATATCCGGAGTACCCATAAAAGCTGTTTAACAGGATTTTCAGAGCGAGTTGAGTAGCATCAAGAACCCTATACTCATTTTCATTAGAGGTTCCCCTCATCCTTTTCTTTGTCTGTGTCCTCTTATTAAGCAAATCTTCGAGGATAGAAGGCACGATTCCTTTGTAAGTCTCAGGAGGAACAAACTCTCCACCGAACGGAGGTCTGATGGTCCGCCCATCGGGCCTGTCACCTGTAACTACTGTAGTATAGCATAGGTTATGTGCCATCATTATAGTTGGGTAGAGGGACTTGTAGTCAAGAATAAGCACATTTTCCAGCAAGCCCTTATGAGGTTCCAGGACTTCCCCACCTTTGAGATCAGAACTCATTTCATATCTTTCGGCCGAAACTCCGTCATCAGGTTTTGGAAGGAGGACTCGATCGCGGAGCCCGAACTCCCGGAGAAGAAGTGTTTCAACCATCGAAGTCTGACCTCCGTCAACGGTTTCCTGAAGCAGGCTTCCGCTTACCTGGGCAAGAGCGATATATTTGTCAAGGAGTCTTAAGTTAAGGATAAGTTCAAGGGCAAGCTCTGCATCCCTGCGTGAGTAATCGACGAATTTTTTGAATTTTTCCCCTTTATCAAGCCAGTATTCTTCCATTTCAAGAGGGGGCACATCCAGTTTTTCTCGGCTCAGAAGTTCCTTTGAAACAGCGCGCAGAGTGTACTGCTTCAGACTGAAAGCCCTTCTTACTAGAGGAAGCGCATCCACAACCACTCGGCCTTTCATTTCGGTGCGGGTAATTAGCCCGAATTTTCTGTAACCTATTTTACTGCCGTCCCGACCGACAACAGGATTTATTACTTCCCCTTTCGCAACCAGAGTTTTGACTCTGTCCGTTATGTAAGGGATATCAAAATCCTGGTGATTATATCCCACTACAATATCAGGGTCGTACTCGCAGAAGATCTCGAAAAAGCGGTTTAGCATCTCGGTCTCGTCCTTGAAGGAAAGAACATCGGAATTTAGACCTTCCGCAGGTTTTGCCAGAAGCACAAGGGTTTTATGCCCTTTATACTCCGGCTCGAAGGAAAAGCTGATCATGATTATAGGGGAAACGTCGGGAGAGGGCATTCCTCCATCAAAAGGTAGGCACTCTATATCAAAAGCTAGATACTTCAGGGGGGCGAGGGTAAGATTTTCAACTTTATTTAATCCGGACGTAAGGATTGAAGCGTCACATGCAAACTTTTCACAGTGAGAAGTACCTGAGCCATTTGCCCGGATATATCTTGCAGGGTCAACAGCTTCTCCTTCTGTAGATACCCAGACCATACCTCCAAGATCTCTGTCAATTAAAAAACGGTTTCTGAAGAGAATATCAGTCTCATAGACCTCCCATTTGCCTTCAGCCTTCAGTACTTCTTGGAGCTTCAGAATCTCGTCCCTGATCTCGGGCACCTCTCTGGGCAGGTGGGTAGTAACCTTGAGCATCTTTATTTTTGTTTTTTGATACCCAATAGGCTCAAATTTTTCAACAATCTCGACTTTTTTAACTTGCAAAAAAGTATCTTCGATAAGCCTGGCTACAGCATTAAGGTCTCCAGAAGCCTTGAGATAAAAATAAGGTTCAAAATCGGGAACAAAACAGCAAACGCTCTTCCCGTCCGCTCCCCTGCCAAAGAGGCGGATTACGGGGCTGCTGTCATTAATGACTTCATAGTCTGCATCCAAGATCTGGAAATCCATAGGCATGGTTTACGTTTTTAGATAGACATATAACTTTTGTTGTACTTTTGAAAAACAGGATTCTATTTTCGAGAAAGCCCGTAGAATTTGAGATGAGAAATAGAAGAACTTCAAGTTGAAACCCCAGAAAGGAAGAACTTCAAGTTGAAAAACTGCCTGAAGAAACCGAAAATTCAAAAGGAGCTGAAGATCTAACAGCTTCAATTATCGAATCTGCCTTCAGGTCCTCAAGTGCAAGATATCTGGCTCCAAGCGCACTGGAAATTTCCTGAGCGAGCCCGAACTTAATCATGCTGCTTTCCGTATCAATAACTGCAGATTGTATGCATTCCTTTCGGAACATGGAAGCTATTGTTTTCGTCTCCTGGATAGGAGGTTCCCCATTCATACTGACATTTGCCCTCCCATCAGAGATTAAAACCATAAACGGACAGGTATCTGGATCGCGGCGGAGTTCTGCCTGTATGGTTTCATAGCCTTTCATCAGCCCATGGGAAAGAGGAGTCTTTCCTCCGGTTGGCAATTCCTCCAGATACTTTTGTGCCATTTCCACACTGGATGTTGGCGGCAGCAACAGCTCTGCCTCTGAGCCCTTAAAAGCAATAAGCCCCACTTTATCACGTTTCTGGTAGGCATCCATCAACATTGAAAGCACTGCACCTTTAGAGGCTACCATCCGCTGTTGGGCCCCCATAGAACCACTGGCATCCACAACAAAGAGTACAAGGTTACCTATCCTTTTCTCCCGTATTTTATTTCGAAAATCCGAGTCGTGGATTACTATGGAGTTTCCGTTTTTTTCCCTTACAAGCTGGTAAGGTGCAGCTGCCCTTAGTGTGGCATCAAAAGCCAGATCCGTGGTTTTTTCCTCGGGAATTTTACTCTTAATATATCTCCCTTTTTTGGAGCTGGAAAGAGTTTTGCTGCGCCGACCGGATCCATTTCGGTTATTTCTGCGAAAATCAGGAGACAACTGCTTTATCTGGTAACTTTCTCCGGTTGTAAAAATAGTTTCTGAGGAAGCATCCGGCTGTTCCCCGACGCTATCCTGTGGGTTATCTGATTTCTGCTCTTCGGGATGGAACTGTTCTTTTCCTGACTGCTCATTATGCTCTTTTTTTTGCTGTTCGTGTTTCTTTTTTTCTTTTTCCTTTTCTTTTTCCCTTTGTTTCTCTATACTCTCATTCAGTTTATCCTGCTTATCAGAATGATTATCAAACGGTTTTCTGCGCATACGGTGAGGAAGAACTAATTCTGCAGATTCTTTTACATCCTCTTCAAGAACCTCAGTCCTGCCGTTGAAAGCTGCAAGCGTGATTGAGGTTTTCATCATTGTGATGTCCGCCCTGTGCCCATCGACCCCCATATCAACACAAATCTGGCTAATCAATTCAAGCATGCTATCCGAGATCCTCACTTCAGGAAGTAATTTTTGCGCCAGAAGGATCTGCCCGCAAAGCTCGGCCTCTGCAGCCTGCCAGCTTGCTGCAAAAGCTTCAGGATCGGTCTCATAACTGAGCCTGTATTTGATAAGTTCCACTCTTCTGGCTACATCCATGATTCCTTTAATATCCACACATAAACCGAAACGGTCAAGTAACTGGGGCCGAAGTTCTCCTTCTTCAGGGTTCATGGTACCTACAAGCACAAAATTCGCAGGATGGGAGAATGAAATTCCTTCTCTTTCTACAGTGTTTACTCCCATTGCTGCCGAGTCAAGGAGCACATCTACAAGATGATCATCCAGAAGATTAATCTCATCCACGTACAGGATACCCCTGTGAGCATGGGCAAGTACCCCGGGTTCAAAGCGTTTTACCCCTTTCTTGATAGCATGTTCGATATCAAGAGTTCCTACAACCCGATCTTCGGTGGCACTTACAGGCAGATCCACAACTTTCATTTTTACAGAAGAGCTCTTAAGAGTCCCAGTTTTTACCTTTTCCAGGCATTCTTCACACATTGCGCTCATATCATGAGGATTACAGCGGAATTTACAGCCTTCAACTACCTCGATTTCAGGCAAGAGATTGGCCAGAGCTCTGACTGCTGTTGACTTGGCAGTCCCTTTTTCACCCCTGATCAGAACCCCTCCTACTTTTGGGTTAATAGCATTCAGGATCAGGGCTTTCTTCATTTTCTCCTGTCCGACTATTGCAGTAAAAGGGTAAATAGTAATAGTATGGATTTTCATAATTTAACCTCAGTATATCTTTCAATTTCCGAGAAGGTATTCTTCAACACTCATAACTGGGATAGACCGCTGAGTAACTGTAGGAAGAACAGAATTCACATTTTCCACCCTGTTCATGAAGGGGAAAAAGGTAACATTAAGATTCCCTCCTGTTGTCTTTTCAAAAGAGCCAAGGTGGATTTCTTTTGTAACCTCAAGGTTAGAACCAAAGTTCAGAGTATTTTTATTTTCGAGCCGGATTTTAGGAAAGGTTTCAACAACAGTAAGCGCCCCGAACATATTCCCAGCCTTAATTTCAAGAGGGCTTTCAGAAAAGTGTAGAGGATATTTTAGAGTTACACAGGAACTGTTGCCTCCTTCCAGAACATTATCTACATATACGGAAAAGAGGGGGACTTCAATACCTTTTATGGTTTTGTTATACAGAAGCGTATGTTTACCTAGATCAGCAGAATTCCCTGGGGAAATTACACTTGAGTAAACAGCAATATTATTTCTCAAAACAGTCAGGTAGACTTCATCCGACTCTATACCATCTACTTTCAGGGTGTACCCTTCTCCAAGATCCCATTCTTCACCAGAATGAAGAAGTGTGTCATTGTCATCATCCATAAGGATATTTACAATTCCCTGATCATCCCCAAGATACGCATATTTTTCACCATCCCATCCAAGCACAGAATATCCGCCATTAAACCAACTTTCCCCGTAATCCTTCATCTCTGGATTCCTGTATGGAATCTTGACAGGTGAAGATTCATAAATCAGGCCTCCTCTCGGAATCGAATCATTTTTGGCATCAAGATTAAGTTCAAGCCTTTCTGTGCTGATGTTATTCTCTGGATCATAAAATAACATGCCGAAGGAATCTGCTGTCCAGACACAGGAATCCGGAGTAGAATCAAAACGGTTTACAGTCAAGGATGTGCCTTTTATCTGATACGACTTGATAACGTCTTTAGTCATATTGTAAGAACATGCTCTGTAGACATTATCAGCCACTCTGAAATCGATCAAATTATCGAGGATAGTGATATAATCTCCAGGATGCATTTGGATAGGCACTCTGTTTTTCAATTCAATCTTTTTATCTGTAACTTTAGTGACCTCAAACTTGCCATATTTATCCCCAACATTAATCTTAAGAGGGTTACTCGAATACTGATTTACACTTGTAAGACTCACAATTGGATCCTTACCATCAAGAACCTGATCAAGAGTTCCTTCCAGAATTGTACATTTAGTGCCGTTTATTGTAGTATTGAAATTGAACTTTGAACCTACTTCAAGAGATTTCGAAGTAACTGGGATGGAGTTTTTCTGGAGTTCAAGGAGAGCAGAATCATTGTTTACCCCCTGAAGCACCAGTTTGTAGCCATTCCCAAGATCATAATCATTTCCCTGTTGAAGATCCCGACTTCCATAGCTAATCAGGCTCTCGCTGAGCAAACCGTTGTCAAAAACCTTATATTTTTTTCCGAAAAAAGCAGTCGAACCATAAGTTATTCTTGAAGTATACGTTGCATTTCCCGTCTCAATAAGCTCATCTTCTGAGAAATTAAGTTCCAACGACTCATAGTATGTACCAGAAGTAGTTGAATAATAAAATCCAGGGCAATTTTCCCCATTGAGAATTGTATGTTGTCCTGCTGAAATACTTACCAGAGGGCCTCGTTGTTCAATAGCACATTCCACAGGAGTAATAGCAATTAAAACCGCTAAGATAAATAAAATAATATAAAAATTAGTAGAAATTTTGGTTTTCTCGTCATTATAAGTCATAAATATGGAAAATATCGTAGCAATATATATCAATTTCGTTTTTTGGAAGAAAATGATTATTGATATTAAAAAAGCCTTGAGATATAAAGAGATAGAAATCAAATGAGATTTATTCTCTATAATACAAAGCCAAAATAAATTGTTAATTTGCTCGATTGATATTGAAGTATTGGAAAGCACATCAAAATTCGTGCACGGTCGGATAAAGAATCTGTTAATGTTAAAGTGACTACTGCAATCATTTATGCATCTTGATTCATGATTATAGGTTTACAAAAAAAGCGATAAAAGTAATACATTTCGTATAAGTCGTATTTTAATTAAATACAAGTACATCAAAATTAGCTAATTCTGGATAACTAAAAATTGAAAAATAGAAGGAGAATAATTAGCATTTAATAGGTAATTGCTTTGAGATCGTAGCCATAATTTTTATTTTATTATTACTATATGAGAGGAATTGAGAATATTTTCGAAATATTTATTAATTACTTCTTATATGGGTCAATTATGATTTCCAGAAAGACTATAATATTTGGATTTATAGTCCTGAGCCTTGCAGGCTTGATAATTTATTTTCAAACCGTGCCAGAGAAAAAAACTGTGTATCAGGAAGACTTCAAGAATTGTAGTTTTGAAGGAGAGTTTCTAAGATGCAAAGATGGGGCACTGTATCTTGAGACAACAAATTTAGCACAGACCGGGGGAGGTGTCTGGAGTAAAAATGTGAGCGTATCTCCAGGAAAAATTTCCTGGAACTGGAACGGACAGGACCTGGATAAATTCAGTCTCTGGTTAAAAGTGACATTCAGTGATCACAAATCCATTTACTATGTTGCATCAGGAAGCATGAATCCACAATCCGAAGGTGAATATTATCGGGATCAGGAAAACCGAAGACGCTTTTCACCATCGATTATAATCTCAGGAATTCCAATAGATACAGTTGAAAGAAATCTCGTTGAAGATTATGAAAAATACTGCGGGTCTGCTGAGAATATAAAGATTGAAAAAGTGAGTGCAGGTTTTGGGGACAACAGTACGCAACATCAGAATATTCTGAGTATCTCAGACCTGAAGATATACGGACAATGATAAAAAGTAATCAAAGGAGTCTGAAAATGAAAAAGGGTAATGTTGTGCTGATAATTATAGTTTCATTAATATTTCTAATCTGTTCTGGATGTACATCTTCACATATTATAGCCTCCGATGAAAAGGGAAATAATAGTAGTGAAGAAATCTTAAAAAGTGAAAGCAGTCAGAAAAGCAGCCAGCTGAGTCAAGAAAATCTACCCTCTTCTGAAAAATCTTCTCCTTACCTTTACTGGGAGTATGAACTTGGAAATATAAACCCTGAAAATCTCAGTGAAGGAAGATCGAATGTCCAGGACTGTGTGGCGTACTCCGAGGACGGGAAGTATGTAGCTGTTGGGACAGGGAAAAACCTGACAGTTATTGATGTGTCAGGCAAAAAACTGCTATGGGAAAATGCCTTAAGAGGAAATATCTCAGACATTTCGTTCTCGAAAGACGGAAAGTATCTGCTCGCAGGGGAAAGGAGTACTGATGGATATATTTATTCACTGGATGCTGGCACAGGAGCTGAAATTCACAGCTATAGAAGCGCCGATGACCTGGGAACCAGTACGAACCCAAAGTATCAGCCCTGCACATACAAAATAACTGCTACTGATAATGCTGTATATATTGCAGCAGGCAGATACTGGCAGGATTCAGGATATGGACTGGCTTCAAGAGTATACAGATTTAGTCCGAATGGCACTCTTTCCTGGAAACTGCCTGAAACAGAAAACTATGCCAGCAGTGTAAACTGGATCGACTCGAGCCTGGATGGAAAAAAAGTAGTTTATTCAACCGGAGACTGGACAAATTCCCTTGAAATGGATGCAGTCGTCTATTCCGTGGATAACAGTGGAAATCTCCGCTGGAAATACGATATTCCACCTCTAAAACCTTATTTTGTTTCTGCAGCCATCTGGCATGGGCTTGATATTTCAGATGATGGGTCCATGGTAACTGCCTATACAGCGGATGGAAGAAAATACCTGTTTTATGATTCCGAGATGATGAAACCCGGAGACGGAAGGACAGCATGGGACATGAAAACTCCTGGAGACGGGAGAGCATCACGGGACACCTATGATTGGCAATCCAATGTAACAGTTCCAGAGGAGGTCGAGGGAAGTTACATCTATGCCTATGGGGAAGAAGCTAAAATTTCCAGTAAAAATGAGACACTTTACCTTACAGGAGCCACATTTCCTGCGTATTATCCCGACAACATATCGATGGCACATCCCCTTGAGAATACGCTGGTATCAAGCGATGTTGAGAAAGGAAACACTTCCTGGACTTATTCCCTTGGAGGACGTTGTGCAGGGATTTTCTTTTCTCCAGACACCAGATTCTTTGTCCTGCCAGTAGGAAAAGATTCGTCTTCAGGCAACACTCAGGTTCATGGAATTCATGTTTTTGATAACCGAAAACCCGGAAATGGAAATTCAAGGTTAATCTGGAGATATAATACCGAAGGCGTTGTTGTAGATGCTGCGATTTCTTCAAACTGCACAGTTGCTGCAGTTGAAGCCCCTCTAAAACTTGAAAATTGGGATGTAATTGGAAAACACAGGTTAATAATTGTCAGGTGAGAGAATGAAATGGAAAATTTTGATATTCCTGCTTATTCTAACTTTGATTACTGCCGGATGCACTGAAAAAAACCAGGAATCAGGAAATAGTAAAATTGCCCAAGGTTTGGAAGGCACACAGAGTACACAGGAAACAAGTAGTTCTGAGGCCGGGGTACCCATAGATTCAGTGGTATTTTCAAGGACTGGAGCTCTGATTACTTTAGAAAATGAAGAAAATATTTCACAGGTAAAAATTTTTTCTGCCAATAACTCAACAAAGTCAATAAATATTGAAAAAACGGAGAAACAGGTATTTACAGCTTTTGACTGGAAACCCGAAGTTCAATACCAGTTTGAAGTGATAACAAGCGACGGAAAAACCAGTTCTCTGAAAGTGTATGCCCCTGAAAAACCTGCTTTGAAAGAGGAGTACTCTATAAAACTTGAGGATGTAACTCCCGGGTCGATAGGTAAAACTACAGAAAATGTAGAAGGCATGATAAAATTCTCTCCTGACAGCAAGTATCTTGCCATCGGAACTCAAGGAGGTGCTCTGAAACTTATAGAGCTTGCAACAGGTGAAAAGGTTTGGGAAAAACAGCTTGTTAAAGGCATAGCTGATGCAAGAATTTCAGATATAGAGTTTTCAGAGGATGGAAAACACCTGATTGTAGGAGAAGATAGTCCTGATGCTTTTATTCACTGTTTTGATTTAAATGGCAATGATATCTGGAAATTTGGAGCAGGGCAGGATCTGGGTTCAGATCTTGACCACATGCCAGCCATGAAAAAAATAAAACTGGATTCAAAAGGGAACATCTATGTTGCTGCCAGTAGAGCTTGTGGCTACATAGGAGAGAAATACAAGTATCTGGCAATGGTTTATTCCTTTGACCCTGAAGGCAAGATGCGCTGGAAATTCCCAGAATCCGAACTAATGGATTCAGGAGTTACCTGGATTGATACAACCCCTGACGGAAAATACTCTGTTTTCGGTACCAACAGTTTTACAAACGCCGATAAATGGAAAGAAGGAACTGTACATGCTCTGGATGGAAATACTGGAAAAGAAGATTGGAACTATTCAATCCCGCCCCTTGAACCATTTTTTGACTATACTGCAATATGGTACAGTACCCAGATTACTCCTGATGGTAAAGATATAATAACAATGACCAGTGATGGGCGAGCCTTTTTATTTAATAATTCCAGGATCATGGAAACCGGTACCCCGAAAATAGAATGGCAAGAAAACATTTCAACCCCGATTGTAGTAAGCGGGGTCCCTATTTATGGCAGTGCAAATTACGCCTATATTGTCAACAATACCCTGATTTTCTCAATAGGGAGCACTTTCTCCAAAGACAAAAACAACGATGTTCCTATAGAACATCCCAATGGAAACAGCCTCTTTGCCTATGATTCTGACGGCAACCTGCTGTGGAAATGGAGAGTGGATGGCTATGCAGGGGAATGTGCACTAAATGACAGGTATCTCGTTGTTCCTATAGCCCAGAACCTGGTAACCGAGGATAGAAATGTCCACGGAGTGTATGTCTTTGACGTATCAAAAAGCGGAGGTTCAAACTCCAAACTTGTCCAAATTTATAATACTAAAGGGATTACAGTAGCTGCTGATATCTCCCCGGATGGTAAGTATATCGCAGCCTTAGAAGCTCCTGCAAGACTTGATGACGGCACAGTGCTGGGCGAGTATAAAGTGCATGTTCTTACATGAGGAGAAAAACATGAAAATTGTTTCAGTAACGTGGAATTCCTACATTCCCACTCTCCTCAAAGCAGCCGACGAGCTTGGCATAGAGCTTGAAGCTCATTATTCAAAGATTCTGGAAGATAATCCGGAAGAAGCTGAGAAGGTGCTTTCTGCATGTGAAAATGCGGATGCCGTCTTTCTATACTATATATCAAACCCTTTCTGGGAAGAGTTCTATGAAAAGCTTGAACCATTAAAAACGAGGGTACCTGTAATCTGTGTAGGGAGTGATCCTTCCTCACTTACCCTCTCTTCGGTGAAACTTGAGATTGCAGCTACATGCTTTTCTTATATCATCTATGGAGGACAGGAAAACTTTGGCAATATGCTGCGTTATCTCTTAAAAGAAGTTTTGGGATATGAGATTGAAGCAAAACCCCCGGAAAAGATACCATGGGATGGGTTATATCACCCGAATGCAGAAAAGATATTCTCAAGTTTTAAAGAGTACCTTAACTGGTATGGGCCTTTGAAAGATAAAACCATGGGGTTGCTTATCTCCAGGACTTCCTGGGTAAACAATGAACTTGAGATAGAGAAAAAACTGATAGAAAAGTTAGAAAATCTCGGCCTATCGGTTGTCCCTGTTTTTGCATATTCCTTGAAAGACGAGGAACTTGGAAGCAGGGGTATGAATGAGGTCATAGAGGACTATTTTATAGAAAACGGCAGATCCATTATAGATTGCCTTGTAAAACTTTCTCCTTTCTTTATTGCAAGCAGTAAAACCGAAGAGAGAAATGTATCGTGTGCAGCGAAAGGCATAGAGATACTAAGAAAACTTGATGTTCCTGTTTTCCAGCCTGTAATTTCACATTATATGACCGTTGAAGAATGGCAGGAATCAATGGGATTAAGCACTGAGATAGGATGGAGTGTGGCTCTCCCCGAATTTGAGGGCGGAATTGAACCCATTATAATAGGAGCAGGCAAAAAAGAAGGGAATTACATGGGGCGTTTTCCTATCGAAGACCGCTGCTCAAAACTTGCATCCAGAATTTTAAAATGGACTGAACTCAGGAAAAAACCAGTTAATCAGAGAAAAGTTGCCTTTATCCTGCACAACAGGCCCTGCACAGGTGTTGAAGGTTCGGTAGGAGATGCTGCAAATCTTAATTCTCTTGAAAGCGTGGCAAGAATACTGAACCGAATGCAAGAAGCGGGTTATGCCGTCACTTCTCCTGAAAACGGAAAAGACCTTATTGAAACCATCCTCAAGAGAAAAGCAATTTCCGAGTTCAGATGGACTCCCATTAATGAGATAGTGAAAAACGGCGGAGCCCTGGCTTTTGTGGAAAAAGAAGAATACGAGAAATTTTTCAACACCTTGAGCCCAAAAGTAAGGCAAAGAGTGATTGAGAGCTGGGGAAATCCTCCTGGAGAAGAAGTAGACGGCATTCCTGCTGCCATGGTATATGATAATAAAATCGTTGTGACAGGAATGCAATATGGAAACGCTGTGGTCTGCGTGCAGCCAAAGCGAGGATGTGCAGGTGCCAGATGTGATGGAAAAGTTTGCAAGATCCTGCACGACCCGGAGGTTCCACCAACCCACCAGTACCTTGCGACCTACAGGTATCTTGAAAACACTTTTGGAGCCGATGTGCTCGTACATGTGGGAACCCACGGGAACCTTGAGTTCCTGCCTGGAAAAGGAGTTGGGCTTTCAGGAGACTGCTATCCTGACATAAATATAGGGACAATTCCCCATCTGTATATTTATAATTCTGACAATCCCCCTGAAGGCACAATTGCCAAACGCCGAAGCCTTGCCTGCCTGATAGACCATATGCAGACTGTCATGGCCTCAGGAGGGCTTTATGAAAACCTGGCCGAACTTGACAGGCTGCTTGGGGAATACGAACAGGTGAAACACGACAAGGGACGGGAACATGCCCTGAAGCACCTGATCCTTGACGAGATCAAGAAATCGAATCTGGATTTCGAGATAAAAGCAGATCACCAGACTCCTTTTGAAGAAATAATAAGAAAAGCTCACGAGGCACTTGGAAAAATAAGGAACAGCCAGATCAACAATGGGATGCACATCTTCGGACAGATCCCAGAAGGCGAGAAAAAAGTTGAATTCATAAACTCGATTTTAAGGTATGATGACCAGGGAAGTGTGGGAGACAAAGTCTCGATTAGAAAGTTGATTGCAGAACTTCTGGAACTTGATCTGGATGAACTGATCTCTGACCAGAGCCGAATTTCCGAAAACGGAAAATCAAACGGACAGAGGCTTGAAGAAATTGATTCTCTTTCTAAAGACTTTATAAGGACATTTATAAATAACCCTGAAAAAGAGCCAGCATGGATAATCAAAGAAATTTTTAATGAAAAAAGTTTTGAGAAACAGGAAATTAAAGAAAAGAACTTTAAAGAGCAAGGAATTGAAGATAAAAGTTTTGAAGGGCAAGAAATTAAAGATTTGAGCATAAATTTCGCATTTCTTCAGGATGCTGCTTCGATCTGCAACAGGATTCTTGATCTTGAATCCAGAATAGATGATTCACTGGAAATTGAAGCTCTTCTGCATGGATTTGATGGAGGATATATCCCTGCCGGCCCTTCAGGCCTTATCATGCATGGAAGAGATGATGTGCTGCCAACAGGCAGGAATTTCTATTCACTTGACCCAAAAAAGATCCCGACAAAGGCTGCCTGGAAAGTGGGACAGCAGCTCTCAAAGGTTCTGATTGATAAGCATATTGAAGATGAAAGCCGCTATCCTGAAAATGTGGCATTTTACTGGATGGCAAACGATGTAATGTGGGCTGATGGTGAGGGAATGGCCCAGATTATGAGCTTGCTTGGAGTTGAACCAATCTGGCTAAGCAATGGGCAACTGAAAGGATTCTCTGTGATTCCCCTTGAAGAATTGGGCAGGCCCAGAATAGATGTTACTATAAGAGTCTCAGGAATCCTGAGGGATAATTTTCCAAATTGCCTTGAGGTCATAGACGAAGCAATCCAAGCTGTGGCATCTCTTAATGAACCTGAAAACATGAATTACCTAAGAAAACACAGTCTTCGGATGATTGAAGACGGAGCGGATTCCAGGGATGCTACTTTAAGGATATTTTCAAGCAGGCCTGGAACTTATTCAGCCGGAGTTCAGCTTGCAGTTTATGCAAGTGCCTGGAAAGATGAAAAAGACCTGGCAGATATCTTCCTTTACTGGAACGGGTACGCGTATGGAAAAGATGTAAACGGAAAGGAGGCCCACACTCAGCTTGCTTCAAGCCTTAAGACTGTTGATGCTACCTTTAATAAAGTAGTAAGTGACGAGTACGACCTTTTAGGATGCTGCTGTTACTTTGGGGTCCATGGGGGATTTACAGCTGCAGCCAAGCAGGCTTCCGGAAGAGATGTAAAGGTCTATTTTGGAGACACGAGAGAGCCTCAGCATGTCGAAGTCCGGGACATGGCTGACGAACTTCGAAGGGTTGTAAGAGCCAGGCTCTTAAATCCGAAATGGATTGAAGGCATGAAACAGCATGGATATAAAGGCGCACAGGACATTTCGAAAAGAGTAGGAAGGGTCTATGGCTGGGAAGCTTCCACCCAGGAAGTGGACGATTGGATTTTTGATGATATCACAAAGACCTTCGTGCTTGATGAAGATATGCGCCATTTCTTTGAAGAAAACAATCCCTATGCCCTAGAGGAAATGTCCAGGCGACTCCTTGAAGCGCAGTCAAGAGGGCTCTGGAACCCTGATCCCGAGCTTCTTGAAGAGCTGAAAAATTCCTACCTAGAGATAGAAAGCTGGATGGAGGAGCTGGCAGGAGAAGGAGAATTTCAGGGTGGGGCTGTTGACATTGTTAGTTTTGAAGATGTCCCTGACTGGAACGCAAAAATGCAGGAAATCCGGAAAATCCTCAAATAAGAAAAAAGGTAGCGGAATGAAAAATATAGGTTTTTTCCTCCTTGTACTTGTGCTAATTGTACAGCCTGCAGCTGCACAGGTTCAGCAGGAGGACTTCAAACCTGAAGATATGACCACATTCATGATTCAGGTCCCCCACGGGGTAGAAGGAAATGGACTTGCGGTAGGGAACAATACGCTCTCTGCATATCTTTACTTTGAAAGCTATTATGACGGCAATATGAATGTGACAGTGGAACTTGACTTACCAAAAGGTTTTGTGCTTCGCGAGCCTTCAGTTAATTCATTTTCACTTCATACCGAGTATGATGACTGGTACAGGCTTCTTGACTTTTATATACCTGCGGACACGCCCTGTGGGACTTATAACATAACTGCAAAAGCAGTCGTTGATGTTGAAGGAACAAAACATACTATTGTGCGTACAACCCAGCTTAAAGTTGCTTCAAAAGAAGAAGTCGCAAATGAAGTCTCAGTATCCCAGCTCATAATACCGTCAGATGAAGACGGATATGGGGATCCAAGCCATCCGTCCAATACCTTGATTGTCCAGGAAACATCCCCTGCACTCAAAAAGCTGCTGAAGGTTACAGACCTAAAGACCGAAAACGAGGACCTTACTACAACCTTCATGGGAATAAAGCTTACCAATACCGGAAATAGTACAATTCCTGTCATAGTTACATATGATATTCTTGACACAAAAACCGGTGAACCTGTAAAAGCATTTAAACCCGATATTATGGGAATGAACACAGATACTGTGCGTTATGCCACCTTAACCCTCTCTCCGGACTCAAGTTCGCTGATAAGCCTTCCCATGTATATATCTCAGGATGCGATGGGAGGAGACTACCTTCTCAGGGTTAAAGTAAAACTAACAGGTAGCGACTGGGTTGCAGTAACAAAAGATCAGAAAATTACTGCAATCTCAAGAAAATGGGAGCCTATAATAACTACATTTATCGCTTCTTTACTTGGACTTACTGCTCTGGGCTTTTTCCTCTCAAGACCCAGGAAGATAATGGACAGGTTTAAAACCCGCAACCTTGTGATGATTGCCCTTTTCGGTACTGTTTCTTTTGCAGCGATAAACCTGCCTATGACCATCCTGTGGGAATTATCCCATGCAATCTTCGGGCCATTCAGTTTCCTGTTCACAGGGCTCTTCAATGAGATTTTACTTTACATGCTCATTGCCTCTCTTGTAGTCCTGATCCCAAAACCCGGAGTTATAAGCCTTTTCATGATGGTCAGGTTCCTGCTTGGAGGTTTCATAACAGGGAGTTTCACCCCTATAACGTTCATAACGCTGTCCGTCAACGCAATAATGCTGGAGCTTATGCTGTATGCTGGAGGTATAACCAGTAAAAATCCAGCTCCACATAACAAGTTCAAAATGGGAATTCTTTGCGGGTTTGCTGACATGGTCAGTAGCTATGTATCTTTCAGTGTCTGGATGGTTCTCTACAGACTTTTCTACAGCGACTGGTACATAGCATCAAATATCCTGATCGATGGGTTCCTCTATACCTTCATAGGAACCTGGTTCGGAATAAGCCTTGGAAATAGACTGAAAAAGGTGGCAGAATGACGCGAACTTTGATCGAGCTTCCCACTGGAAAAACTTACGTCGCTGCCAGGCGTTTTCGATCAAACCTTTTTTGAAAAGGTTTGTGGTCAAGCTTTCCTTTGGAAAGATTGTGGTTTGTGGTTGTGGTACAATGATAGAAATCAAAGACCTATGGTACACTTATCCAGGAAGATCGGAGCCGACTTTAAAGGGGATCAACCTTAGAGTTGAAAAAGGAGAATTTGTCCTCCTCACAGGGCCTACAGGGTGTGGAAAAAGTACTTTATTAAAAACATTAAACGGAATTATACCTCATGAATCTGGAGGGATATTTTCAGGTAGTGTGAAAGTCAAAGGGATGGAAACTACCGATTCAAACCATATGGAAATCTCAAAAGAAGTGGGCCTTGTGTTTCAGAATCCAGATGACCAGATCTTTTCTACAATCGTTGAAGACGAAGTAGCCTTTGGGCCTGAAAATCTCTGCTTTGAGCAAAAAGAAATTGATAGAAAGGTAGAAGATGCCCTGCAAATCGTAGGGATGTCCGATCACAGGTTTGCTTCCACAAATTCACTTTCTGGAGGACAGAAACAGAGAATCTGTATTGCAAGTATGCTTGCAATGGTGCCTGAAGTCCTTGCCATGGATGAACCTATAAGCCAGATGGACCCTGTGGGCACGCACGAAGTTCTGAATACGGTAAGAGAACTCAACAGAAAACTGAAAACGACTATTCTGCTGGTTGAACACAGACTGCATGAGCTTGCACCCTTCGTAGACAGGATTGTCGTAATGGACGACGGAAAGATAGTCTTTGATCAGCCCGCCTCAAAAGCTTTTGATCACCTTGAGATCTTTTACAGGCTTGGGCTTAGAATTCCCGAACCCGTCGAACTCTGCCATAGTCTTGGAATCAAAGCCAGCCCATTGAGTGTTAGCGGAGCTCTTGCCGTACTGAATAGAGAATATTTTAAAGAAAATACTGGGATTTCCCAACCCCCTCCGAACCCAGAGGAAAATACTGGTGTCAAAACCAGTTCAAGGAAAGCTTCCGTTGAGAATAACGCCTTTGAAAATAACATTTTTGGAAATAACACTTCTGAAAACAATGCTTCAATTATTTCTATTCAAGATCTGTGGTCTGGATACGAGAAAAACAAGATGGTACTGAAAGGAATAAATCTGGAAATCCGTAAAGGTGAGAGAGTTGCAATTATGGGCACGAACGGCTCGGGAAAATCAACCCTGCTTTTACACCTTGCAGCCATTCTCAAACCATATAAAGGAAATGTAAAGGTTTTTGGAGAGGACACAAGGTCCAAGAATCCATACTCCTTTGCAGGTAAGGTTGGATTTGTATTCCAAAACCCTGACCTTATGCTCTTTTGTGATTCAGTTGAGGAAGAAACAAGATTTGGACCTGTTCAGTTAAAGTACAGCGATATTGAGGAAAGGGTAAGAAACTCTCTTGAAGCAATGTCAATTCTGCCTCTCAGGCATGACCTCCCGCAGGCCCTGAGCCGGGGGCAAAGACTCAGGACAGCCGTTGCCTCGGTAATTTCCATAAATCCCGAGCTTATTCTTCTCGATGAACCCACAACAGGGCAGGATAGAGTGAATATAGAACAGATGATGGATTTTTTCAAAAATAACAATTCTACACTGATTTTCTGCACACACGATGTTGAAGTAGCCATGTCCTATGCCACAAGAATCCTGGTGATGAATGATGGGCAGATCATAGCAGACGGGAAGGGAAAAGAAGTTATAAAGGACACTGAAAGCCTCAGGAAAGCCTCGCTTACCCAGCCCCCGGTTGTTGAGATTGCTAATTATCTAGGAGTCAATGCCTTTTCAGTTAAAGAACTTGTAAAAACGCTGACCTCAAGAACTGTTGAAGGAATAAAATGCTGAAGGGATAAAGTATGGTAAGGGGATATGCCGGATGATAGGTGCAAGATCAATTGCAGAACCAACAATTAAGGATACAGTTATCCATAGGCTGGACCCAAGGGCTAAGATTCTTATCCTGATTTCCACTGTTTTTGTCGCTGTGTCCCTGGATAACCAGAAAACAATGTTTTTGTTGTTTCTGATCGTACTCTCAGGATTCGTACTTGCAAGGACGCCGGCAATAAAGATCAAGACCCTGGTTTTACTGCTCGTACTTTTGATATGGGGAACTATTTACTCACAGGCTCTATTTTATTCTCAACTCCCGAGAACTGTAATTTTTACCATAATTAGTCCTGATTTCCCGGTTCTGGGATGGTTGACAGGCGGCGGGCTGTTCGTATATGAGGAAGGGCTCCATCACGGCGCAATTCAGGGTTTAAGATCGGCTTCAATCCTTTCTCTTGGACTATTGATGTGCTGGACCACGGACTCTAGAGATATGTTAAACGGCCTGGTTGGGCTCAGGGTTCCTTACAGCGTAGCTTTTATGGTGATCACAGCAGTAAGATTTCTGCCAATAATAATCACTGAAGTAGCTACCGTGATAACAGTCCAGCGGCTCAGAGGATTTAATCCGAAAAAGTTCGGGTCAGGAATCATAAGAACATTACTCAACATATTGACTCCGACTATTGCAAACTGTGTACGGAGAACCGGAACCCTTGCAGTTTCAATTCAGAGTCGGGCTTTTCGGGCAAATCTCGACCGGACATCTCTCAAAAAGCTGAAGTTTTCAGACATTGATAAGATAGTGGTTGCAGTCTGTGTTTTTGCAGCCATAAGTATTGTGATTATGAAGCTTATTTACAATATGTATACAAGTGGGATTTATTATACTTCAGGTTTAAGGCCTATTTATGCAATTGCAGGAGGATACCTGTGATAGAAATAAGGAAATTATCCCGATATTTTGGAAACCTGACTGCCGTGGATAATCTGGACCTTGATGTTGAAAACGAGATCTTCGGCCTTCTGGGTCCCAATGGGGCAGGCAAAAGTACGACAGTTATGATGCTTACAACTCTACTAAAACCCAGCAGCGGTACTGCAAAAGTATGTGGATACGATATAGGAAAAGAATCCAAAAAAGTAAGGTCAAAGATAAGTTATGTCCCTCAGGATATGGCAGTTGACCGAAAACTCACAGGCAGGGAAAATGTATTGCTTTATGCAAAACTCTATGGCATACCTAACAGGGATTCAATGGTAGATGAAGTGATTGAAATGATGGGGCTTTCAGATCGTGCCGGCGATCTTGTAGCAACATACTCCGGAGGAATGAGAAGGCGCCTTGAACTTGCTCAGGCCCTTGTGCACGAACCTGAGGTTCTGTTTCTGGATGAGCCAACTCTTGGGCTGGATGTGAGCGGTAGAAAAAAAATTTGGGAGCATATTAGAATGCTTAAAGCTGAAGGGATGACTATCTTTATGACCACCCATTACCTTGAAGAAGCAGAGAAGTACTGCAATAGGGTTGCTATTATTGATAAAGGGAAGATTGCAGTTGTTGGCTCTCCTGAAAACCTGATAAGCTCCATAGGAGAAGATGCCTCCCTTAATGACGTTTTTTTTGAGAACGTTAAAACCCCTGAAGAACAGGCAGGGTTTAATTCGGCCCAGTTTAGAAACCTTCTGAGGCGGAGATAATGAGATCAGTGTTTTACTATTTTGAAAGAGACCTTGTAAAATGGCTGAGAGGAAGGGTTACCGTTATTTCTTCTCTTGTAATGCCTGCAGCCTGGTTGATATTTGTAGGGCTTGCCCTGCCAACAAAGTTTACGGATAATTACCTTGAGTTTATCACCCCTGGCATCCTTGTCATGACTATGCTCTTTTCTTCCCTGCAGGGGGGGTCTCTTATGATTTTTGATAAAATACTGGGCTTTCTGAATAAGTTCATGGCCATGCCCTCTCCAAGAGAAAGTATACTATATGGAAAAATCCTCTTTATCAGTGTCAGGGGCTTGATGCAGGCAACAGTGATCTTCCTAATAGCCACGCTCTTTGGAGTAAGAATCCTGAATCCTATACATATATTTCTGATATATCTCACACTGTTTTTGTTTTCGGTATTTTTTTCTGCTCTCTCAACTATGATAGGACTGCACTTAAGTGACCATGACAGCTATGCAGCTGTTAACAGCATGATCAGCATGCCTTTATTCTTCACCAGCAGTGCGCTTATGCCCTATGACGTCATGCCTGCCTGGTTGCGGACTCTTGCCAGGCTCAATCCGGTAAGTTATGCAATAGACAGCACAAGAACTCTGTTTGAAGGAGGAATACCTGTTCATGGACTCATAAGCCTGGCTATCGGAGCTGGAATTATGGTACTTCTCGGGACATATCAGTTCAGGAAGGCATTTGTATGAAAAAGAGGAAGGTCACATTGATAAAAGAGAGATAAAGAAAAGATCCAGAAATAAGAAGAATAAATAGAAAAGAAATAGACAGATAGAAAAAACAGAAAAGAAATAGGCAGATAAGAAAAATAAAAAATCGAAGTCTAAACCTTTGAGGTTCAGACCCGTTTAATATTCATGTTGATTGCAACTTCTGCGATATCAGCACTGTATTCCGAAACCCGCCTCAGGCTTTCAAGGATCATGCTAAGTTCAATATTGCCTGGACCTTCACAATTCTGCGGCTCCAGAGAAACCCCGAACTGAGAAACTTTTTTGGCCTCTACGACGATTTTGTTAATAGCCTGCGGGTCTTCTTCGGCCATTGAGTCTATTGAGCTTTCAAAAACCTTGCAGGAGAGTTCAGCCATCTTAAAGATAGGATCATCGGCATTGACTCCTGAGTCCATTTTCATGACACTTTTTGCTATCTTTACAGCATGATCTCCCACACGCTCGATGCTTTTCGTAATAAGTCTGTATCCCAGGCACTCTCTTGGGTGCCGAATTCCGATCTTTTCAGAGAGTTCGATATCTTCAATAGAAGCCTTGAGCTGGCGGACGGCAAGAAGATAAAAACGGTCCACATCATCATCTCTCTGGATGACATCTTCAGCAATCTCCACGTTATGGTCTCTGAGAGCAGTCATGGAGTCTTCAAGCATGGAAAGCACAAGCCCATACATGTTTCTAATTACTCGGGTAAGGGGAAGATCATTGTAGTTCAGAAGGCACTGGAAGACCAGCTCATTCCGAGATTCTTCTATAAGTTCAAGCCCTATCAACTTCTGACGCACGGAATCTTTGATGAACTTACGATCATAGGCACTGAAGCCTTTTTTGGTAGTCAGCCTGATAACGTCGTACCCGACAAGATAATGAGAAATAAGAATCCTGAGATTATTTTCCGCACTGTCGGAGTGAATATAATCGATCGTTGCGTTGAGGGCGGAATGTTCCTTTGAAACCGCACTGGAAGAAACAAGCAGAGTTTTATTAGGCATTGGTGTGAGCGTAAGGGTGTCCCCGGCCTCAAGTCCTATATCCCTGACCCATTTTATGGGGAGGGACACAATATAGGTAGAATTTCCGGTAAATTGAACTTTTCTTTTATCCTTAGTAATAAATAAACCCCCTGAGGGTATTCTAATTAATCTTTAAGAAACTATATAGAGGAAAGTAATATATAAAGGTATCCTGAAAATAGGATGCTAAAGTGAGAAATAAAATATGATAATCGTGTCTAAGTATGGTATATAGGACCATTAGTGAATGATACAAAAACATAGAGCTGCAATAAAAATCCAAGATAAATGAGGTAAAAACTAGACTGATGAAGAAACCGTTCACATAAAAACTCTTTTTTGCATTAATAGAAGATAATTCTAAAAAATACTCTAGTTGATTATTTTTCAGTAAAGAGATGTAATTAACTTAGGTAAAAAACAAAAAATGTAAGAAATAGCAGCGATAATAAAAAAGGAATAAGATTGATTAACGAGAAAATCAAGCCTCTGGTACAGTTCAAGTACAGCTAGATTTCACCTTTCATTATGTTATAGGTCTCCCAGTCTCTATCCTGTTCATGTAACTCCTTTTGAACTCAATGTATTGTTGAGCTATTTCTTCTGCTTTCTCCTGGTTCAGGAAATTTCGAGCTTCTTTAAACACCTTGCTTTCCTCTTCTTCTATATGACGATCTATACTTTGCTTCAGCTCACTGAGCTTAGTAGGCCATCCTTCATCCCTCTCTTCCATAACTTCCATTTCAAAGATAAGGGTTTTTGCCTCATTGTGTTCTTTATAGGCCTTACTGATAAGCTCACGTAATCCTTTTATTTCTTCAAGCACCGGATAGAAGAGTCTCTCTTCTCCCATCATATGAGGATCAGCTTTAAGCTTTACTTTAAAAAAACTTACCTTTGAGCCATCCTGCAATGCTTGCCGGAGAAGGTCAGAAATCTGATCGTGCTCTGTTTTCAGGATATTATAAATAGTTTCCATAATTTCCCCCTGTATTTAATATATATGGAGATGTATTTAAAAGAGCGTGTAGATAAGTAATTGATAAATTTAATTTATAAAAACAGAATTGTGTAAAAATCAGGTTTATAAGAATTAATGTTTCCTCAAAAGTCTCATCTTTATTTAACTCAATAGGAGATATGCATAGCGATACTGAAACTCTGAAACCAACAGGTCAGTAACAAAAGCCAATAAAACTGTTAAAAACTAACCATACAATAAGCAAAAAAGTTAGAGTTGAAGTAACTTTAAAAAAGAGAAAGAGAACTGGGTAAGTAGAAATCAAGTGGATACCGGTAATCTCTTTTTCATTTACTTTTTAGCTTTTAAGGCATGGGATGCTGTTGTTGAAAACTCTTTGAGAAATCAAGATATTGCTGAGCTATCTGTTGTGCTTTGTCCTCACTCAGAGTTTTTCGAGCTGCCGGAAATACTTTATTTTCCTCTTCTTCTACGTGGTGGCTTACACTTTCATCCAATTCCTTGATCTTGGAAGTCCAATTCGAACTGCCGGCATCCAGACTTTCCAGTTCGAACGAAATGGATTTTATTTCATTGTGTTCTTCATAGGCATGGCTGACAAGCTCACGTAAGTCTTCTTTCTGCTCGAGCAGCGAATAAAGGAGTTTTTCTTCTCCAGCCAGATGAGGGTCGGTTTTGGCCTTTATTATAAAAAATGTCTCCTTTGAACCATCGCGTAGTGCTTGTTGTATAAGGTCCGAGACCTGCTTGTGTTCTGCTTTCAGTATATCATAAATTGTTTCCATAATTTCCCCCCTCGTTTGAGGTATGACAAGTGATATTTTTACAAAAATATAAATATATAACTACAAGATATAATTTATAAAAAAAGTGATATCGAAAAATGTTAACTTAGTTTTCCACTCTCACCCTGAAGGCACTTAATAGAAAAAATAAGCTATTAAAATTAAATCGTTTAAAAGTAAACAACTTAAGTAAGTTTTTTAAAGTAGAAAATTTAAACAAGTGTTTCCAAAGTAAATAGTTTAGATAAGTATTTTTGAAAGTAAACTGCTTAAAGTAAAAGATTTAAATGTAGAGATTTTGGGAGTTTATGCCTCTTCAGACAATACCCAGATATCACCTTCGCATTCCGGAAAATATCACCCTTTTCTAGCCAGGCCGTCTCACCTGTCCTATAGCAGGAGTGGAAGCCTGAACTCTTAATTTTCGTGCCAGCTTTGTGAGGTTTCCATTCCTTGATCATATCTTCAGAGATTGTTGGCAAACCCGATTTTTGCTTCCCGGTCCTGTATTTGAACACGCTCAGACTTCCATCCCTTTCAAGATAAGCAGCCTCAACTTCCCCCAAACTTCGGACTCCTTTATTTCTCAGTAAAAGAAAAAGATCATCCTGTGTAGGAGTATGTTTTTTAAGCTCCTCTGAATCAAGAATTCCGTCAGTTATAATCTTTACAGGACTACCTTCAGTTAAATCTTCGTACCAGAGATAACTGTTCGCCAGAGCATTCTGTACCCTGTAAATACCATAATGCTTGAAATTCCAAAAACTGACCATAAAATAGCAACATCAGGGTAAATCATAGTGTCTCCTATAGCCGATCCAAGAGTGATGATAAGCAAGAGGCCAAAAGACGTAAGCTGATGAATTGCTCTTCTTCCTAAAAAACGCATAATAATCAGCGCGAAAATGAACATGAAAGCTGATTTGAGAATTACTTCAAGTAAGAAATGCCACGGAGTATCGGCTACAAGAATCCTTGTTATTTCGAAGACCTCTATAGAAGATTCTACCATATTAATAATAAAGATATAAAATGGCTTAAAAGTTCTCAATTAAACGGTTGATGTAAAAGATTAATGATATTGAGCTCCTACGGATACTGATTTGAGTCCCAAATTCGTGAAGTTTTGGAACTATTTTCCTGATAAGAGAATCGATTAGTTATTTTAAATCCAGAGTTTAGAGAAGCTATTTTGAACAAAATAGTAGATATAGACAATGAAGCATTCGCAAATTAACGATTTTCTTGGAATAAGAGGCTCGTGAAAGTGGAATTAAAAATGCCTTGAATAAAAATTAGGTGCCTGGAGCGTGCATTTTGGAACGTGCATCTAACGTAAGTTCTATGTACTTTATGGGCACTGAACAGCAGATAGTAGGGAATATTCACCATGGAAAAGCTTACTGTGTAGCTGGCCTTGAATGTGATGCCCAATTACAACTGAGATAAGCCTGGAAACAATAAGAATAATAATCAGTAACTCATAATCAGTGGCTCCTTAAGATTATCAAGGATCTTTGCAAATTACAATGATAGAAAGGATAATTTGGCTCAAGTCGACTTAAATCGATTTAAAACAACAAGAAAATGGATAAAAAAAGTTTGGTGCAAGGAGTATGATTTGAACGCATGAACTTCTAATAGACCAGGCTCTGAGCCTGCGCCTTTGACCTTGCTGGCAACCCCAGATTTGACATAATGAGTAAGTCTTGAGACATCTGTACCAAAAGAATCTAAGAGCGTGCCTTAAAAATTAATCGTGGTTCCACAATTGAGATATGACTAATGCGTTTATCTAAGAATGAGTGCAAAATCCATGAGAGAAAATACTATCCATGCAAGGTTACTGATGCCTGAATCCAGGAAAAATTTATAGTCTGAACTTGAAGTTAATGTTACCTATCATCCAATTATAGAAATTGATTGAATTTTAAAACAGCCTCTTAGAGCAGCAGGACTTTTTGGATAGGCTCATCCTTACAACAGGGTTCAGGCACTACAGATCTTTGTTTTGCACTCAATAAAAGTTTTTATTCTCTTTGCCCTCTTTTCAAGGGATATTATTGCATCTTCTCTGGTAGAGGTGCACGAAAACAGGGAAGTGAGAAACCAATCAGGCCGTACAATCGTTCCCTGAGGAGGGATATCTGCGCCCTTTTCCCTGAGAATGACATCCAAGAGCTGTCGGTCTATAAAAAGTTCTCGACCCGAATAGATTATTCCTCTTGCAGCAAAACGTTTAGCTTCAGATTTCTCGGGAAGTTCGCCTTTGAAGCAGTCAACATGGGCTTCAAAAAGGTTAATATTCATTGCTTTCTCGACCGTATCAAAGCTCCCCGGAAACCTGGGATTTATCTCAAGTACTATAGGGCCAGTTTCCGTAACCAGAAAGTCCACTCCATTTGAGCCCAAGAGCTTAAAATCGAGTACCAGTTCTTCAGCAAGGGTTTCCATCTCCTCTGCGTATTCTGTCCTGAAAGGAGTTATGTTCCCACAATAAGAAAATGGAAGTCTTGAGAGCCAGGGTATCCCTATTAACTGCTCATTTACTGCCACTGAGAGAGCTTCTTTTTTGGTAGAAAGTAAATAGACACTTGAAGGAATGCCTTCCAGAAAATCCTGTATAACAACTGTCTCTGCCATGAATTCCAGATCCAGCCTGCGGTGATATATACTAGATAAATTTTCAAGGACAGATAAAAGCTCCTGTTTATCTTTAGCAACTTTATTAAAGAGTCCTGATGTACCAAAGACAGGTTTGACAATTACAGGGTACTGGATTGCATCTATCTCGTCCGGAGAATAACAGTTCGGATGCGGGATACTAAGGACTTCAAGTCTTTTTGAGAGGTACTTTTTGTTTGAAGCTTTCTGTTTGTTATCCGGACTGCTGGCAAGTACATGGCAAGAAAAAAAGTTATGATCAAACATTTCGGTCCACGAACCCGGAACAATGGCATCAAACTCCAGCCCGAAGGCAACCATTTGAGCCTTTATCTTAGAAACATCCAGTTCAATCAGTTTTGGTCCAGCACTACGCTCCAGAAGAGCTGAAGCATATGCACATTCCTGCAAGTCAAGGAAACGGAAGGCATCGATAGAACAGACGTTATATCCGGCTCTTCGAGCGGAACAAGCAATGTTTCGGTTATTGTATCCAATTATAAGTATATTTTGCATATCCCCTCTAATCCCATTGGATTTACGCACTCAAGATATATAATCAAGTACAATAGCCATAAAATGCTACCGTTTTAGGTTTAAAGATTCTAATAAGTTTGTGAGTTTTTAATATTAATTGCCTAGATCATATACTTCTAATGAGAAAATAAGACAAAATTAGGGCAAAATAGCAAAATGTGCTTTGAACAAAAAATTAGGTGCCCGGAGCGTGACTCGAACACGCGACCTCCAGATATCTCAGGAGATTAAAGACGCCTCATATAATTGTCCCTATGAGTCTGGCGCCCCAACCATCTAGGCTATCCGGGCTTGCAACACACAAATGTACAAAGATATATTAAAGGCTAACGATCGGAATAACGAAAAAACCGATTTTTTTGTAAATATTTTTGAGATGAAGACGACCTGAGAATGAGAGAGCTACAATGTATCTGGAGTTATACCTCTGTTCTACTCACCAAAGAGCTTTGTAAATACCGCAAGCAATCGGACTTGAACTTGATCTGCTCGTGAAAGATTCTTGGGAGGCTACGATTACAACCGACAGCTCAGTCGGTGGTTCTTTTGTGAACTATCCTGAAACTTTTACCTATCATAAGAGTGGCACGGTTTGTTATAAAGGTAAGATATCTCATTTCCTCCCATCCTATAAAGAAGAAGGAACAGAAGAGATTAAAGAGGTTATCTACCGAAAGTTCGTTGGCGATGTTAATGTCGGCAGAAAAGGAGTGCGCATATAAAATAAAGATTGATCTCTGAGTAATAATATCAATAAAATCTTCAGAAAGTGATTTAGTTGGTAGGCATGCCAGGCGAGAAATGGGATAAAATAGTAAAAATCAAGTTGAAAATAGGTGGTCCACCAATAATCAGTTGATGTTTTCCAGAGTATTTATACTCGTATTCCGTCTCATGCTCTGCTGATGTACACTAAATTTTCTGTACATAGGGAAGCTTAGAAAATAGATAAACTAAGCAAAAACACTAAAGATAAAGTGTCAACCAGCTACTAATGCACTACCAAATAACTGAAAAAACAATAAAAAGAAAAAGAGGATAAAAAAGCTTTACCCTTTCTTTGAAATATCAGTATCCTGTTGCTTCTGCCAGCTGCCTAACCAGAGAGTCATCAGCGGTAGTTCCGGTAACCACAAACACATAGTTTCCGTTGCTCCAGATATAGGAATACCTAGGAACCTCTTTTCCTTCAATTGTGACGTAATCTGCAATTCTTACAGCTGAATGTCCATTAAATGACTCATCGACAAAACGGGAGCCTTCTGTTAATGGCTTGAAGGAAGATTTGTATGCATCTATCAGATTAGTTGTAGCCTCAGCATTCCCAAACTCGATTACATCCAGATAGAAGTCCGACTCATTATATTTGTACATTCCTTCGGATCCTCCAACAACTTTTGAAACATTTTCTGCATTGTAATCGATTTTGATATCAGAAGCATTAAGGGTGGTAGATCCAACGTATTCAAAACCTTCAGGAAGGTTTTTAAGCTTGCTAATGTCAGCCGCACTTTCAGTAGAATTCACGCCTGTTCCCGAATTACTTGAATCTGTTATACTAGATGCGGGCTTGCTAAGCTCGCTAGTGTTAGCCACACTTTGAGTAGAAGTTACATTTGCTTCCAGGCTACTCGGCTCCGTTCCATTAACTGCAGACTCGTTAAGCTCGCTAATATTAGCCGTACTTTCAGCAGGATTTAAATTTTCTCCCGAGTTATTGGGCTCTGTTCCATTGACTGCGGAATTTTTATCGCCCACGCAGCCTGAAAACGCGACTAATAAAACCGCAAGTGCAGATATTAAAGCCACCATTTTTTTCATAAGTTTCACCTAAAATCTGTATAATCCTGGAATAACTATCAAGTTTAAAACCGGGATTTCAAAGTTGAAAGATTGCTTGAATTAAGAAATCAGTAAATAAAAAGTTATCTGCAAGGAACTTAAAAAAGAATTAAAAGAAAGAAGGGTTAGAAAACCCTTCAATCAGAAATTTTAGTTGTTCCTCCTGACGAGGTAAACGACTGCAGTGAGTCCGACAATTCCGAGAACAACTCCAAATCCTGGGGAGCTTTCTTTCTTTTCACCAGTTGCGTTCTGTTCGGTTGGTGCCTGAGTAGTGGTTTCTCCCGGAGTTGCGGTTGCGTTCTCTTCCGGAGTTACGGTTGCGTTTTCTTCCGGAGTTACGGTTGCGTTACCATCAGTAGTTACATTACCACTTATGGTTGGGCCGGTTTTGTTGTCGCTAACAGTGCTTTCGTTACCGAGGGTCTTCTCGACGTATGGGTAGTACCTGAGCTGATCAGCTGAGGTGTCAGCAACCTTGAAGTACATTCCCTGACCGATTTCCTGTTCAGAATCTCTGGTCAGAGTCATGGTATCGTCGTTGGAGATGGTAATGGTTGGACCGCTGATGCCGACATTGTTGAGTTTGCCGTATTCATCGTCACTGTTGATCTTTATTGCATTTGCGTAGTCAATGAGCCAGAGAGCATCGATCTGGGCAATGCTGTCGACTGCACCCTGGAAGACCTGGTTAACATGGACTTTCAGGACAGGAACATTGTCTTCGCCCTGAACACCATCAACTTCACAGGTCCATACATGGTCGCCAGAATCAGTTGAGACGATCTGATCATCAATATATTGTCCATCCTTGCTGAACTCGAGCCAGACTTTCTTACCATCAACATCAACCTGCTTGGCTTCAAGAGCGTAGCCCTGACCAAGGTCGAGTTTCTCGCCAGTCTTCAGAGTGTACTTATCATCGCTGTCAATAACGAGTTTGGCGAGCTTGCTGGCATCATTGGATTTGAGTGGTACGTATTCTTCTGCAAAGAAGCCCATAACAGGATATGTTCCGTTGAACTCGCTAGACTGGTAGTCAACATTACCGATAGTGGTCTTGTAAACGAGATCATTCTTGGGGATTACATTTCCGTCAACGCTAGTAACGTTAAGGGATTCTGTAGCGACGTTCTTTTTCAGGTCATAGAAGAAACCTGCAAAGTTTGATGCGTCCCACTTAGCAGCACCAGAAGCAACCTGTCCTCTGACCTGATAAGTTCCAGGTTCTGTGATTTCCTTGTAGGCATAGAATCTGAGGTCACTTGAGTCAGCAACTTTGAAGTACAATCCCTGTCCGATTTCCTGATCAGAGTCCTTGGTCAGAGTCATAGTATCGTCGTTGGAAATTGTAATAGTTGGACCGCTGATGCCGACGTTATTGAGTTTGCCGTATTCATCGTCACTGTTGATTTTTATTGCATTTGCATAGTCAATGAGCCAGAGACCATCGACCTGAGCAATGCTGTCGACTGCACCCTGGAAGACCTGGTTAACATGGACTTTCAGGACAGGAACATTGTCTTCGCCCTGAACACCGTCAACTTCGCAAGTCCAGGTGCTGTCTCCAGAATCAGTTGAGACGATCTGATCATCAATATATTGTCCATCCTTGCTGAACTCGAGCCAGACTTTCTTACCATCAACATCAACCTGCTTGGCTTCAAGAGCGTAGCCCTGACCAAGGTCGAGTTTATCGCCAGTCTTTAAGGTGTACTTGTCATCGCTGTCAAGAACGAGTTTGGCGAGCTTGCTGGCATCATTGGATTTGAGTGGGATGTACTTGTCTGCGAAGAAACCGAGCACGCTGTAGTTGCCCCAATCTTCGTACTCGTAATCAGTCTTCCCAATCGTGGTCTTATAGACAAGAGCGTTCTTTCCGATAACTCTATCTTCAGTATCGGAAGTACTCTTAATGGAAAGAGACTCTGTTGTCACATTGTTGTCAATGTCATAGAAGAATGCTGCAAATTTAGTAGCATCCATTGTAATGTTACCGCCATTTTTGGTAAGAATGTCGGTAATACTAGAGCCGTTGTACACTGGACCGCGGATCTCAAGGGTATTGTTTGCTGCTGCTGCACTTGCGGCGGATGCAAATACAGTCAGAAGCATGAGAGCAGCCAGTGCAACTGCTACAAATCTCTTCATTTTATTGTTCCTCCATGTTTGTTAAGATATGTCGTATGTAAGAAGAAGTGTCGGGATCAACACTTTAAGGGTTTCACCATTCTTCACCAAGTCAGACGCATAGATTTCGTCTATTGCCGAAGAGGATTTCATTCCCTCCTTATCCCTCTAAATTGGATTACAAGTGTTCTATAAAATAATTGCCTTATTAAATCTTTTGTGGTCTATTTCAGGGAAATTGAAGAGGAAAAGCGCAAAACAACGATACAAATGACGGTAAATGTCGAAAGAACTCAGATGAGATATTCGTCAGGAGTTAAATTAAAAGATAAATTCGAAATACTTATAAAAGACTATGGAAAAAAAGATAGTATAACTATAGAGCTTTAGGCAAAATAATTTCAGATTATGGTATTTTAAAAATCCATCAGGTAAGCTTACAATGCACTACATTTTTAAAGTTTTTTGTGCCTGGTAGATTACTTGTATGTGGATAAGGTTCCAATCTAACAGATACTATATAAACTTGAATTGATTTTTGATGAAGATGATATATATGCTTCTGAAGATGAAGATATAAGTTCGTCCAGAGAGACCTATTTTTAAAGATATTATTTCAATCAAAGCCTGTACTCAGCCACTAGAAAATCAAGCCTGAGATACATAGTATAGAATTGATACTTAAGAATTTGAGAAATTCTAATGCAGTTTTTAAATGACTTAAATATTTATGCAAGTACTTTTGCGATTTATAAATAATATTCAAAAAAAGAACTTTTTAACATTACTTGCAGAAGAAAATAGGACCATATTAGAAATTGACGATATAAAAAGAGAAATATAAAAAGAACGTTATATGATACCAGTAAATTTAGAAGAAGGCAAAAAGGCCTGACACATTATGAACATAGGAAGAAACTAAGTAAAATTATGAAACTAAATAAGACCATATTTATAACCGAATAATAGAATAGAGGTCTAAAAACACGAAGGGGAATTCACTTTGGAATGTAAGAGTGTTATTCAGGATGCCATATGCAGGATAAAAGCCATAAAAGGCGTAGAAGATACGTATATCTTGAGTGAAGAAGACAAAGAGAAAATTTTTGAGCTTGAAAAAAAGGCCGAAGGAGCGGTACTTATGGGACTTGGTATAGGAGACAATCAGGGAATAAAGGAAGTCTTCAAACGCCAGGTAATCATAGCCTTTACAACTAATATGAATTATGTCTGGCCTGAAGGGCCCAATGTAGTGCTTATGCAGTACGGAGAAAAGGTTGGTGAGGATATTTATGATCCCGAGAAACTTGAGGAGTGTAAAAAATGTACCGACATGCTGGTTATGGGAAACTTTGTAATCTACAAGAGCTCCGTACCTAAGCCAAAAGATGCAAAGAAAGAACCCATAACTGTAGTCCTCCCACCTCAGAAATGCCAGAGCGTTGAATGCATAGAAGGAGTAAACAATGCTGTACTTGCATCTCCCTCCACTCCATCGGATGAGTATATCAGGTCTGTGATGGGTCTCAAACCGGCAATAGGACTCGGAACTTTTATTATCGGATTCGATCTCTGTTAAGCAACAGGCCTCTAAAAACTTATGGATAGAAATGAGGCAGGCGCGGTACAGAAATATTGAACTGCCGTCTTACCTGCATTAAATATAGGGCTCATCCCAAAAGCAGTAAAATGACTACATCAATATAAGTTTTCAAACCTGCTTCATGATCCTAAGCTCTATTGATTATCCATAATTTGATTTGATAAATCATTTTGAGCTTTGGAACCAGCTCAAATACTATCAATAAGATCAAATAAGTGACTTTTTTAAGAAAATAAAATATTTTTAAAACTCTCAACATTTNNGAAGTGTCATATGAATAAAGAACAGGAATCTAGAAACCGAAAAGACGGAACTTGAGATGAAAGAAGATGATTATAATAAGGCCTGTAGGGAAATTCTTGAAAAAGTACTTGCCGGCGAGATCGAAAACGAAAATCAGTTAAATAAGGCAAAAAAAGACGTTAGTAAATATTATCATCTGGCCAGCCTCCCCAGAAATGGAGACGTCATAATCCAGGGATCAAACGAAGAGCAGGCAACAGTTAAAGAATTTTTGAGACGGAAGCCTGTAAGAACGATTTCCGGAGTTGCAGTAATTGCTGTAATGACCTCTCCGGCTCCATGCCCACACGGAGTTTGTCTTCCCTGTCCTGGAGGACCCAACTCCACTTTCAAATCGCCCCAGAGTTATATGGGAAGGGAGCCTGCAGCCATGCGGGCGATCCAGCATGGATTTGACCCTTATTCCCAGGTTAAATCCAGGCTTTCCCAGCTTAAAGATATTGGCCACGATGTAGAGAAAGTGGAACTAATAATTATGGGAGGCACGTTTTCTGCACGCAGTCTCGATTACCAAGAATGGTTTACAAAACGCTGCCTTGAGGCAATGAACGATTTCACAGGTAAAAAGTGGAGAGAAAGCGCCTGGAGAATCGGGAAATCTTTACCTTATATTCCTCTTGAAGAAGTACAGAAAGCCAATGAAAAAGCTGAGATTCGCAACGTCGGAATCACATTCGAAACGCGTCCTGACTGGGCAGAAGAGAAACATGTGGACGAATTCCTCAGACTTGGAGGAACTAAAGTAGAGCTCGGGGTTCAGAGTGTTTATGATTTTGTGCTCACCCGCATGCAGAGAGGGCACGGCGTTGCAGAAATTGTCAGGGCTAATCAAGTATTAAGAGACAGTGCATTCAAGGTTGGATTTCATATGATGCCTCATCTGCCTGGCTCGGACTCAAAGCTTGACCTTAAAGGTTTCAAAAAGCTCTTTGAAGATTCTCGCTTCAGGCCCGACTATCTCAAAATTTATCCTACCCTAGTAACTGAAGGAACTTCTCTTTACAGACTCTGGGAAGCAGGAGATTACGAGGCTCTTTCTGACGAAGAAGCTGCTGAACTAATTGCGGATATAAAAGAGATCCTGCCTAAATGGGTAAGACTCCAGCGTATCCAGCGTGACATTCCAGCTTACCAGATCATTGCAGGAGTCCGAAAAAGTAATCTCAGACAACTTGCAGAAGAAAAGCTGAGGGAGAAAGGAGGAAAGTGCCACTGTATTCGCTGCAGAGAAGTCGGACATACTGGCCTGAAAGGGAGACAAATAAATCCTAAGGACATCGAACTGACTGTAGAGAGTTATGAAGCTTGTGGAGGCACAGAGCATTTCATCGCGTTTGAGGACCTTGCTGCAGATGTCCTGATAGGATTTACTCGCCTGCGCTTCCCTTCTGCCCCTCACCGCCCGGAACTGCAGGATGCCGCCCTGATAAGAGAACTGCACGTATATGGTTCCATGGTTCCTATAGGAAAAGAAGCAAAGCAAAAGGAGTGGCAGCATAGAGGATATGGGAAGGAACTTCTGGAACATGCAGAGAAGATAGCATGTGAAAATGGCTACCGAAAACTTGCTATTATTAGTGGAATAGGAGCCAGAGAATATTATAGGAAATTAGGATATGTTCTTGAGAACTTATACATGTCAAAGGTTTTGAAAGATTAGGACCTGTAACTCTCTGGCAGGTCACTAATTTTGGTTATGTTATTAATTTGGTTGTGCAGTAGTAGATGGTTGATATTTTGTGTTTGAGTATTTTTGCTCAGTTACACTTGTTTTCTAAGCTCATCTGCTTACAGAAATTGAGTAAACAAAGAAAAAATTAGAGCGAAAAGCGAATATATGAGTACTCTGGAAAATATCAACTGATTACTGAGGGATCACCATTTAATTTAATTTTGTCATTAATTAGTGGTGTCATTAATTTTATTTTTAAAATTTTCTGAAACCAATGTTAGATATTTAAGACTTACGCGGTTGAAATGATAAATGAATAGCATTAATCCGTTAACTGTTTAAAATATTAAATGATTTATAACGCCTCATATGCTCGATTTGTACTTCAAGTGCGCAAGTCCTAAGATTAGATATACCTGTATATACTGAAGAATAGGCTCGATGTCGCGAACTTAAAATTTAGTAAACTATCAAAACCCAGAGTATAAGAAAAGCTTCAGATTTAACAGTTAGATACCCCGAATTGAGAAATAAATTTTCATAATCCGGTCTCTTGCTGAAAGACTTTTTTGTAGAATAGAGGATATGCTTAAAAGAGTTTTACAGAAAAATATTAAATAGTATGGTACAGTATCGTATACCTGTTCTCCTAAATATATAAAATATTATGATGTAAATTAAGAAGTATCAGTAAGAGTAAAGGCTCTATATTACTAAACTGCTTTTCAAAATTCCCAGAAGAAACTAGCGCTAAAGAAAAAAGTCATTTGAATTTGGCCAATTATACTAAAAAGAAAGAGAAAAACAGCCTTTTTCCATTGTTAACTTTATAAGATAAAATATATGAATTAAAAAGAAGATTAAAAACGTTCATAAAAAATTAAATACTATATGCCCATAACATAGGAAAAAACCTTAAATGTAAATATTAGGTTTTGAAAAACGATTTGTAAATTCTAGAATTTCAGAAGAGTTTTAAAATAAAATAAACTGGATTTTAGAATTCGTGAATCCAAAAGATAAAAAATAAATAATTAAGTAGATTCGAAAAACATAAAAATTAAAAAACTTAAAGTAAATTCCATAAATAGTAAAAATATTAAGGAGCCCTGAGGTTCTACACAAATCCTGAAAGGACTCCTAGAAACCCTGAAACTTAAAGAAATACTGAAGAGACTCTAATGGACACTAAAACCCTAAAAAATTCTGACGAGGCTCTGAAGGTTTTAAAGAAACTTTAAAAATCCCTAAAGAAACCCTAAAAGGCTCTAAAACACCTTAAAAAATACATAGAAATAAACGGTGATAAAAATGAAAATTAGAGTTGTAAGTTCAAAAGAAGAGATAGACACTTTAAAGCTTGATGAAGAAATTATCCATCTTGCATTCAGACCATCCAACAAGGATATTTTTAAGCTCATACTGAAGTGTCCAAATGTAAAAGCGATCCACATCCCAAGCTCGTACAAGAAAACAATTTCCAGTTCCGCACAGATGTATCTTTCCATGCAGAACATTGCTTTACTTGAAGGCGATGTGTGGGGCCACAGAAAAGACATTAATGAGTATTCCGAAATCTCCCAGCGTGTTTTCGACCGCATACAGGAACTAAAGGAAGAAGGACTTTCCGAAGAAGATACTATTGAGAGACTTGTAAGAGAGACAAGGCTCAGCCCGGATTTTGTAAGTTTTATCATCTCGAATTAAAGAAATCACATCAGCCGGTCTATCCTGATCGGCTTTATTTTTTATAAATACATTGCTTAAATTGAGCACACTAAAAAATTGATTGATCTGTTCAAATTCTTTTTTATTTATTAGTATACTTTTCAAAGAATTCCCCGAGATAAATTCTTCATACTTCCTGCCGGAATCAAGAAGTATCTTAACTATATATCTGGCTAAAAATATGTAGATTAATTGATTGCAGTTAGTTTTAGAGAATCAATGATAGTTTCAGATACCAGATATTAGTTTAAGATAACGGGTTTAGTTTTGGGTGATCAATAGCAGTATAAGATATAACGGAAACTATAGTTTCCTGATTATGAAACTTTATCTAGGCTGGCTTATCTGCTCCTATTCGATTAAGTAAAAAGAATTGTATCCTGAGTAAAAAGCTTAAGTAAAATAGCGAAAAGATTTAACAGGATTTCATGACCGAGTTTGAACATGTGCTTGTAAATTCATTTAATACATACATTGAAGAAAACGGAATAAGAGCCATTTCCTACAGGCTTAAGCAGCATAGATTTACTCCGCAGTTTCTTGATGTGCTTGTGGACTCTCTTAATCCAAATCTATACCTGGGAATTGAATGCAAAAGCATCTCAGTTGACAAAGGAGCAAACGCACTTTACTTTTCTCAGCATTTTACCGTGGATAAAAATGGAATTCACCAGATAGAAAGAATTTCGAACTACCTGAACAAATCAGGAAGATACGGCTTTCTTGCAGTGGAACTTCGCCTAGGACCCGGGCACGGGAGGGAAGCATACATGATTCCCTGGAATGAACTAGAAAAAAAATATTTTTCTCAGGACCTCAAACTTACATTACAGGAGATCCGAAGTTTTCCTGAAATCAAAAGAGAAGGAAAAAATTATAGGGTTGACCCGATGGAATGGGAAAGAAAATAAAGACGGAAAAAGCGCTTAAACTGAGGCAAGTAGAAAATCGTGGAGAGAATGATGTCTGAGACAATGAAAATACTTTATAAAGAAGCAGCAAAGTGTGCCGAAGAGATTAAAAAAAACAAATCAGTCCACGTTGTATCCCATATTGATGCTGATGGGCTGACTTCTGCAGGAATTATCTGTACTGCCCTTGAACGTGACAACTTTGAATATACAACACGTTTCGTCAAACAGCTTGATGAAAAGGCTCTTGATACCATAGCAGATGAAAATCATAATATTGTCATTTTTACGGATTTGGGAAGCGGGATGTGCGAACAAATAGAATCTCGCGGGATTCATGCAGTGATTTCAGACCACCACCAGCCTCAGGGAAGCTATCAATTTCACCTGAATCCTCACCTTTTTGGAGCAAACGGTTCATATGAATTGAGTGGCTCGGGAAGTACTTACCTGCTGGCTTCAGCCCTTGGAAAAAATCCGGATTTATCCTCGCTGGCCATAGTAGGGGCAGTTGGAGACATGCAACATCTGAAGATGGGGCAGCTTGTCGGGATCAACAGGGAAATTCTGGAAGAAGGGGTTAAAGAAGGCAGTCTCCAGTTCAAAAAAGACCTAGCCTTATTCGGAAAGCAAACCCGCCCGATATATAAATTGATGCAGTATTCTTCAGATCCTTATCTGCCTGGGCTTACAGGAGACGAAGAAGCCTGCATTGAGTTTCTTCATTCCCTCAACATTCGCTTTAGCCAGGATGAACACTGGAGGCGCTGGATTGATCTTGAAAACTCGGAAAAACAGAAGATTGTCTCAGGACTCATCAAGTATTGCCTGAAATCAGGTATACCTTCATATAAAATCGAGCGCCTGATAGGTGAGGTTTATATTCTTCTGGGAGAAAAAGAAGGTACGGAAATGAGAGACGCTTCAGAGTTTTCTACTCTTCTTAACGCCACTGCACGTTACGACCATGCCGAGATAGGACTTGCAGTCTGCATGGGAAATAGAGAAGAAGCTTATGAAGATGCCCGCAAATTGCTTGCCGAGCATAGACAGAACCTTGTTAACGGGCTCATGTATGTCAAAGAAAAAGGGGTTATCCAGCTTGAAAATATCCAGTACTTCGACGCAGGCTCGGAGATAAAAGAGACTATCGTGGGAATTATTGCAGGCATGAGTTCTACATTCGTTGAAAACAGAAACCTTCCTATTATTGCTTTTGCAAAAGCCGAAGGAGGGATCAAAGTCTCAGCCAGGGGAACACAGGATCTAATCCGCAGAGGAGTTAACCTTTCGGAAGCCATGTCGATGATCTCAGCTGAAGTTGGGGGTGCAGGCGGTGGGCACGATATTGCAGCAGGAGCAACTATTCCCAACGGTAAAAAGGAAGAGTTTGCAAGAAAACTGGATCTGTTCATAGGAGAACAAATGCGAAGAAAGGCACATTCAAAGTAAAGAAGCCAGCCTTAGAGCCAGCCGTAGGGAAGTGTATATTCCGAGAAACTGAATTGAGTAGTAAGTAAAGGCTCAATAAAAACAAAGAAATTTTAGAATAAGATCCACCATTGAGCCTTAAACCAGATCTTCAATCCTGCTCATCTCTTTGAATGAAATTAGCCTTGACATTGCACTGGTATCTATATCAATCCCATATTCCTGTACAACAGCCATAGGGTTTGTCCCTCCTATGACGACTATTCCGAGATGATCTCTCTCGATGGGAACATCCAGAACTCGTGTGTTTGGTTCCCCAACTTCCAAAATTCCACTGAAGCCTGCATCTAGAAGGTCAGAAAGGCAGCTTTCAATTTCATCTCTTGCAACCATAGGAGCTTCCCTGAGATTTGCAAGAATTTTGCCTGAGCCTGTCCTGAGCATTTCCGACACAGAGGTAATACCCTGTGACATCAGGATTTCAAGCGGATCTACAGTCGTACTTACATAGGTCAGCACATCAGTGAAACGCACCGGAATTCCGTTTCGGATCTGAACAACCCCTCCAAGTTTAGGGTTTACAGGAATTCCTGCCTTGAGAAGTACGCCGTCAATTGTAATGCTGCACACAGTCCCGATACCTACCTTTCCCTTTTCGATAGTCAGATCTCCGATAGATTCTCCCTCAGAGACGATCTTAACGTAGGGAGTCACTGAAAGCCCACTTGAGATTACCATCTTAAAAATCCCAAGCACGTCGTCCAGCTCTTTTTTATCAATAAGTGAGAGATTAAGTATGATATCTCCATCCATTCTCTTAGGATCAAACGTAGTCCTGTACATAAGATCCTTTATACGGGATGATGTGAATTGAACACGGTATCCATTTTTTTGCATTTTGAATCTCCAGTAATTGAAGGTATTTATACTTATTATAAGTTATGTATTAATTATCACAACATATGCTTTGGGCCCTTGTCACTTATTTGTGATCTCACCTGCTCCTAAAACCGGGTTTACTATAGGGAAAGAAAAATAGGAGTAAGGGTTCTCTGATGTAACGACCTTAAAAAGGAAAAAATAAAAGTCCATTCTGTTTAAGCTGGAAAATAACCTTTTTCTCAGAGCACTCCTGTTAAGAATCCTGTAAAATCCTGTGGAGCTGTTAAAAATCTCAGTTTTTCAATTATATGTACAAGCTCATACATACTTTCTCCGGAACCAAGCCCTAGATCATCATATGCAATGGGTTTAAGGTGACGGATAGGCGGTATATTTCTGTACAGGGGATTTTTGACAAATCCATCTTTAAGCAAGAAGTAAGAAGCTCCGGAAAGCCGTTTTATAGGCTCATAAACCGAGGAAAAGTCGCGGCAAACCCAATTTGCCATTTTGAGAGTTTTATCGGAAGCGTTTATAGTCACGTGCCCGTATCCAGGAGGAACAAGCACTAAATCTCCTTTTTCTGCTGTTATGACTACGACATCCAGGACAAGATCTTCCTCTCCACTTTTCACCTTTTGCAGAAGATAGGTAGCAGAACCTTCAAGTACCTGATAAATTTCAGGATAGTAGATGTTTGTTCCTGGAACACGCGGATGGTAGTGACCTACGGTTTTAATATATTCAGATCCAAGCATTGCGGGAGGAATTACAGTAATATCATACCTGAGATGATGAGCTTTAATTGCTTCAAGTTCAGAGTCATTTTTCGCAAGATCCCTGAACATGTAGTACACATCTCGATTTCGTATCTCTGTTTCTTCAAACCACTCCCTATCAAACACTACATCTTCCATATCATGGAGTTTTCGGATGTCTGCCATAGTGACTTTATCCCCGAACTTCATTGTAACTTCCATCGAATTCCCCTTTCCTACCAGAGCATATAGATAATATTCGGATTACAAACAAGAACTTGCTATAAAAGCGCCAATACATTACCAGAGTCGACTGTCAGAAACAGCAATATAAGTATAATAAACTAACTGATGGAAATATTATTGCAACCTGATTTTTACCTCTTGTTATTTAGAATCTGAAAGATTATACCTCTCAGCCATTCAGAGCTTTTTCAACCATTTTAGGGTAGGTAAGCTCTATAATAGTTTTCAGATTAACTGTGTCTTCTCTGTTGTATTTAATAAGTGTATCCAGAGCTTCACGATCTCCTTTCTCATATTTTTTCCAGAGCCTTACGGCATCAAACCCTGTTATACCCTCGGTACCGTCGCTTCGGGTGATCCCAAGTAATTGTTCAATTTTTTTTAAACCGCCACTGTACCCTATTCGCCTTAAGGGGTACATAAGGTCTATATGGAGCTGCTTGAACTCAATTTCGGGAAATTCAGATTTTATGAAAGGTAAATCAAAACGGGCACCGTTGAAGGATACAAGTAGCCTGTATTTTGAGAGTTCTTCTACAATGTCATCAAGGTTAATATCTTTTATATATGTTTTTGATTCTTTTCCGTCATAGATTCCCACAATGGTAATTTTATCCCGAGATTTAGAGAGTCCTGTTGTTTCAATGTCTACAAATGCGGCAGAATCGGAGAATAAGGAATATGCCCTCCAATGTTCGGCAGAAGGAAGGCATTGTGAGAAAAAACAATAATCTTTTGCTCCAAGGTGTTCAGAAGATTTCCTCACCTCTTCGCAAATTCTGGCCTTTCGTGATGAAGGTATGGAAATCTGGTCTTCCATCTCAAGAAATTCTTTCCAGGTATGTATGCCTTGAGCCCAGATTTTTTGTTCAAGGACTTTCCCTACACCTGGGATATGAATATATGTATTATTCAGCATGTTTCCCCTGGACCATTTGGGGGTAATATTTAATAAAAATACTGCATGAAATCTGAAAGTGTTCAAAAGAAAAAAACAACAAATTCAAGAACTAGATATAGTATAAAGTGCGAACACAGATAGATATAACAATAGTAGCTAGCCGGTAATAAAGAGTCACGTTACGAGATAAATTTTTAAAGTTAGAGATTCCAAAATTATTCAAAAAATAAATTGCTTAACACAGGTGTGCAGTTGATGGCTAAAATTTCCGTGATTGGTGCAGGAAATGTAGGGGCGACTACAGTCCAGCGACTAGCTGAACTTGAACTTGGTGAAATTGTCATGACAGATATTGTGGAAGGGCTACCACAAGGGAAAGCCCTCGACCTTATACAAGCAGGAGCAATAAAAGGTTATGACACGTCAATAACTGGGACCAATGATTATGCAGATATCGCAGACTCTGATCTTGTAATTATTACAGCAGGAATTGCAAGAAAACCCGGAATGACTCGGGAGGATCTGATTAAAACAAATTCTAAAATAATAGCAGAGGTTTCCAAGAATATCGCAAAGTATGCTCCAGAATCGATAGTAATCAATGTCACAAATCCACTTGACATTATAACCTACATAGCTATGAAATCAACAGGTTTTGAGACAAAAAAAATATTCGGGATGAGCGGGGTTCTGGATTCGGGACGTTTTTCAAGCTTTATTGCGGAAGAACTGAAGTGCTCGAAAAAAGATGTACAGGCAATGGTTATAGGAGGACATGGGGACTTGATGGTACCTCTTCCTCAGTATACGACAGTATCAGGAATTCCGCTCACGGACTTGGTTCCAGAAGATCGAATTGCCAAGATGGTAGATAGAACAATAAATGGAGGGGCCGAAATTGTGGAACTTCTTAAACAGGGAAGCGCTTTTTACGCCCCGTCGGCGGCTATTGTCTCGATGGCGGAAGCCGTGATTAAAAACTCAAAGAGAATTCTGCCTGCTTCGGCTTACCTTGAGGGACAATACGGACAGGAAGGCATTTACTTCGGTGTACCCGTAAAGCTTGGGGCATCCGGAGTCGAAGAAATCCTTGAACTCAAACTGGATGAAAGCCAATACGAGATTCTCAGGAAATCCTCAGAAACTATTCGAAATGTGATTTCACAGCTGGAAGTATAAAAGAAATATGAAAGAATGAAAGAAACAGGCTGGGATAAGAGATAAACTGAGATTCAAAGAGAATTAAACTAGAATAAAAAGAATGATTGTATAAAAAATAAGGGGTTCTGTTCACAGGTAATCAGATCTTATCTGTAATTTGCCTGTGAGCCAGAAAAACTCTATGATAGAATGCCAGATTGGTAGAAAAGGTATCAGTCTCATTCTCGACAGTTGAAGAAAAGCGGTAAATAGCTGTATCCTTTAAGCAAATAAAAGTAAAAGCAGCTTAATACACTTAGTACTCCCTTTTCTTAGTTCAAACGTCGGATAAAGAATTCAACAAACAAGACCACTTTTACCTCTTGCTAGTTTAAATATAAAGATTATTATTATAATGACTGAAAATTCTATTTTACCTGAAAATATGAGATAAAACTGGCAATTATATAAATTGGCAAAACTGTAAGATATATAAATATGTTTTTCATATAAGGTTAAGAGAAAGATTTAAATTAATTTACAAAGCAGGGATATAATGCGCGCAGAACTTACATCACTTTTTGGATTAAACGTCTACACAAACGCTGGTGTGTATGTAGGGAAGTTGCAGGACCTCGTAATTGATATAGAGGATCAGAAAATTACCGGGCTTGCTATTTCGGATATTAATAGGGAACTTTTTGATCTGACTAGCAGGGGCGTAATTATTCCTTACCGATGGGTTATAACGGCAGCAGATATCATAATAGTAAGAGATGTCATCCAGAGATACAAAAAGCGAAAAGAAGATTAAGTAAATCTGAAAAGTACATGAAAGACCGGGAAATTTATGCTGAAATGCGCTGTATCCCTCCGGTGGTTGTGCGCGCGGACGGCAGGAATTTTAAAAATGTACTTAGGGGTCTGGGCTTTGGAAAACCCTATGATCAAACTTTCGCCAGGGCAATGGCGGATACTGCTGAGCTTTTTATCAAGAAAAGTGGTTTAAGCCCTCTCTTTGCCTACACTTTTTCGGATGAAATTAGCTTTCTCTTTATGGAACTTCCCTTTGAGGGGAGAGTAGAAAAAATTGATTCTGTCATAGCGAGCTTTCTGGGAAGTGCACTTACAATAAATCTGCAGCTTGAAAACTCTGTAGCTTTTGACTCCAGAATAGTAGTTCTTCAAAAAGAGGAGATTCCTGCGTATTTTCACTGGAGGCAGCTTGAAGCCTGGCGCAATTTTGTGGCAGCCTGGGGATATTATACCCTGAGGAATGAAGGAATAAATAAGATTGAGGCTTCGAGATTTCTCAGAGGAAAAAAAGAATGGGAAATCCATGAAATGCTTTTTGGGAGAGGAATCAATCTTGCAATGCTTCCTGCCTGGCAGAGGAGAGGAGTCATTATTTCAAAAGAAGAATATGAAATCTCGGGCTTTAATCCTGTACTTGAGAAAGAAACAAAATCTCTGCGAAGAAGGGTCATTCAAAACTGGGAAATCCCGAACTTTAAATCCGAAGAAGGTATGGCGTTTTTACAGAAACTTATTAATAGGAATTAAGGTTTTGAGAATAAGAAAATAAAAGGAATGTAGAGGCAATGGACAGACTCGAACTTATTAAAAGAAATGTTCAGGAAATCGTAACTGAAGGAGAACTTGAAGAACTTCTTAATAAAAAAGAAGTCCCCCGTGCCTACGTAGGATACGAACCTAGCGGTAAAATCCATATGGGGCACGTTCTTACAGTAAATAAACTAATTGATCTCCAAAAAGCCGGATTTAAAATTACTGTCCTGCTTGCGGACGTTCACGCTTATCTTAATCGGAAAGGCACGCTTGAAGAAGTCCGAAAGACTGCAGACTATAACAGGCGCTGCTTTATTGCCCTCGGGCTTGATGAAGAAAAAACCGATTTCGTTTATGGGTCTGACTATCAGCTTGGAGCAGAGTACATGTTAAATGTTCTCAAACTTTCAAGGACAGTAACTCTGAATAGGGCTCGCAGGAGCATGGATGAAGTCGGGCGTGCTATGGATGACCCAACTGTTTCTCAGATGGTATATCCACTGATGCAGGCTATTGATATTGCCATGCTTGGAGTTGATATCGCAGTTGGTGGTATTGACCAGAGAAAAATCCATATGCTTGCCCGTGAAAATCTAAAGAGTCTCGGATTCGAAACCCCAATCTGCATTCATACCCCAATTCTCCTGGGACTAGACGGAACCAAGATGGCTTCATCAAAGGAGAACTTCATTTCGGTGGACGATACTGAAGAAGAAATCTATAGAAAATTCAAGAAAGCCTACTGCAAGATAGGAGACACAGAAGAGAACCCAATTCTTGCCCTTTTCCGCTACCATATATTTCCCAGATACGAAACTGTTGTCGTAGAGAGACCTGAGAAATTCGGGGGAAATATAACATATACAAGTTACGAAGAGATGGAAAATGCTTTTGCGGCAGAAAGTGTTCATCCTATGGACCTGAAAAATTCAGCCGCAAAGTATATAAATGAGATTCTGGATCCTGTCCGGAAAGTTCTGCTCTAAATTATGGGATGGCCGGGCTCTCCGGCCACTTCAGAGAAAATTAAGTATAGGACCTGCGTCCAAAGTATAAGACATAGGTTCATGTAAGACTCGTTGCTTAAAACAAGAGACTTGTTTTAGAAATGGAGAAAGCCTCTGGATAAAACGTTATATAGCTATAGGTCATAGAATATTTGAAGGGTCGTTTAGCTATTCAGGGTGCTTTTATGAAATATATTTACCAGGACTCTACGGAACTGCCTGTACAGCGGGATTTCATTGAGGATCTGAAAACTTTTTTAGATATAACTTCCCGAGTAATCCCCCTGGAAAACTCCATAATAGAGATAAAGTGCAAGCAGAAAGAAGCGCTTCATGAATTGAAAAGTAGAATAGAAGGAATGAATAATTTTGAAGAGAAGCTTGAAACTTTACTCAGAAAATTAGTAAATGAAGTTGATATAGAGGATATCATACCCTGTACTAACGCAGTCCTGCAAACCTGCAGTGAGAATCTCGGAAAAAGAAGAGAAATCCTCAAAACCGAGTGCACAAAAATAGAGAATGAGACTCCTGATAAATACAAAAAAGTGGAAGAAGAAATACTTGAAGTTCTTAGCAGGTTTTTAATCTTAGGGATCTACGGAGCTGAAAAGAGATTTGAACTTTCTAGCAGTACAAATGGCATTTCAGGAAAAATGGAAGGTTGGGTTTCGGGTTTGCAGTATCATTACAGGCTTACATTTACAGAAGAAATCCTGACAGTAGAAAAACTACTTGGAAACTTAAGCCTACCAGGATGGGCGCGGGCAGGCATCCTGCGAAAAGAAGAAAAAATAAAAATGCAGAACCTTTCTGAATTCCTCATAACTTTCCTGGAATATGACACCCAGAGAAATGTACGTATAGCCCTGGAAAACAAAAAAGCAAACCGGAAATTCAGGATCGAAGGCGGAGATCACAGGTATTTCGTATATGAAGACGATAAGGAAATCACCGCTGATAAAGAGCTTGGGGATTTTATAGATATGGAAAGCCTGGCAAGAATTCCTGAAAAAGTTCAGGCTTATTTCAGGGCAAATATTTGCACTTATACCCTTTCAAAAGTCTTCCTTGACGAAGAGGATGCCATATCCACCAATCAGATCTTCGATTGCCTGAAAGTGGTTGCCGAGCAGTATGGAGTAATTGTCCAGGAATGCCTGGCAAAAGGGCACAATAAAGAAGAGATAACTATCAAAATGGAAGAAGCTGATGGCACACGGACTGAAAAATACATAGCGAGGGCCGAAATCTACACACAACTGGCAGAAGTTGGAAGTGAAGGTATTGAAATTGCCGGAATACTTGGTGTTGACAGCAGAACTCAAGTCAAAGATAAAAAATACTTGATTGTTTAGACTTTTCTGGCATTTTATTTTTGAGATTTAAGTGTCACTTTAAAATTTAGATTAAATTTTGAAATTTTAATATTTAATTTTCTTTTTATTGTTTTTTTAATTTATTTATTGTGTATTAATTTTTTGTGTTACTGTTTTTCGATTATTTTTACAATTATTACTTTTACATTGCAATTTTTAACAGTTCAAAATAAATTGTTCAAAAATTAAGTAGAAGTTTCTGGGAAAAGATATGAATGTTGATATATAAAAACAGTCATCCAGATGTAGAACATAAAAACTATAAATAAGAATGTATACATGAAAAAAAATAGAAATTTAATTATAGAGAACTGACGTAGGGGATAGAATACCAGAGTTTTGTTATTTGGTAATAATGCTTAATATATAAAGAATAATTAGATAAATTTTCTTTATATTTATAAAGAAATTAAAGGGAAATATAAAATTAAATGCGTATACTTTAGGCATAAACATTAGAAGTTTAGATGATAAGGAATTTGTTTGGAGCAAAAATACCCTCGACTTTGACTAGCATTATATTGGGACACTCACTGAAAATTAAAGATCAGAAATGTTATTTTTAGGAACTGTATGATCACAAATCAATAAGCTACTGATGCACCGAAAATTTCGGTTTATGGATGTAGGGGTAGAGGCCGATGAAAATGAAAGCCGATTTTTTTAGTTCTGTAATTTCCGTATTATTGATAATGCTAATAATTTCTGGGATGATCCCAGGCGTGGCATATGCTGCAGATGAAAAAGGAACGGATCCGGGAGATTCAACTAGCGATTTGACAATTGAGAGTATTTCGTGTAATCCAGAGAATCCAGAACCCGGAGAAGCTGTAACCATTGAAATAGCAATATTAAACCAGGGAACTGCAGTCTCAGAGCAAACAGAGGCAGTATGCAAAATAGGGGATGAAGATTCGAAAGATATACAAATACCAGAGATAAAGCCGGAAAATACCTTGTTAGTCTCATTTATCTGGACTCCAGAAAAAGAGGGCACAGTAAAGATAACGGCAACAATGGGAGATCACGAAAAAACAACTGAGGTCATAGTGGGAAAAGAAAAATCTTCAAATCCCATAATAGATAGCCTCTCGGCGGTCCCTGAAAATCCGGAGCCTGATAGTGAAGTAACTGTTAATGCATTAGTCAAGAACACTGGAACTGGAGTCTCGGAGCCGACCGAATTAATGTACAAAATAGGGGAAGCAGACTCAAAAACAGTAAAAGTACCGAAAATAGATTCGGGAGATAGCTCGTCAGTCTCATTTACCTGGACTCCAGAAAAAGAGGGTACAGTAAATATAAAGGCAAAGGTGGGAGAAAGCGAAAAAACGATTGAAGTAGTAGTGGGAGTGGGAAAAGAGAAATCTTCGAATCTTATAATAGAAAGCCTCTCAATTGACCCTGAAAATCCGAAAACGGATAGTGAAGTAACTGTTATTGCACTAGTTAAGAACACTGGAAATGAAGCTTCGGAGCCAACGAATATAATATATAAAATTGACGGAACTGAAAAAAAAGAAAAAGTGCCTCAAATGGAGGCTGGATCAGAAAAATCGATAACTCATAATTGGACAACTCCTAACAAGGAAGAAACTGTAACAATAAAGGCAGCTTTAGAAAACGTAGAGAACAGTGAGAAAGAAATCTCTGCAAATATAGCAAAAGAGTCGCTTCCAGATCTAATGCTTCCAGATCTAATAATTGAAGACTTATATCCAGAATCATCGACACAACCTGAAGCCGGAAAACCTTTGAACTTTACCATGATAATAAAGAATAAGGGAGAGGCAACTGCCAATAGTAGCACTGCAAAATACAGTTTTAACGGAGCTTCAGAAGGAGAGATTTCTATCCCTGAACTTTCAGCAGGGGCAAATACAAGTTCAGGATTTTCATTTACCCCTGGAAATGAAGAAAACATCAGTGTAACAGCGGTTGCAGATTCCGGGAATACCATTAGTGAAAGTAATGAAGACAATAATAAAATGTCAAAAGTCATAAATATAAAACGTGAACTTCCGGACCTGAAAATAGAGTCGATATCTCTGAGTCCTGAAGAACCGCATCCTGGGGAGAATATAACATTTACGGTAACAGTGAAGAACAACGGTTATGCAACTGCGGAGAACAGCGAAATTAAGTATGATATCAAGGGAAACAATGAGAATTATATGGGGATTATATCGACACCAGCCCTTGCAGCAGGTGAAGCAAAAGCAGGCACTTTTTTCTGGACTCCTGCAAATGAAGGGCAAATAGAAGTAAAAGCAACCGTGGATACAGGAAACGTTGTGTCTGAAAGTGATGAAACCAATAATGGGTTTACAAAAACCGCAACCGTATATAAAGAAACAGTTTCAAGCAATGAGGGAGGAAGCGAAAGTTCCGGATATTCCAGCAATAGTTCAGGAAGTAAGAGTTCCGGGTCCTCCAGTAGCAGTTCAGGAGGCGTTAGTCTCTCAAAAGAACCAGTAAGCAACGTAGATGCCAAGGAGCTTTCCACCAGGAACGTTCAAAGTGGTTATCACGTCAAGTTCGATTTTCTGGAAGGTGCAACATGCATTACATATATCGAATTTGACCCAACAAAGACACTAAAGAAAACTACGACAATTGTAGAAATGCTCAAAAATAAATCTATTTTTGTATCAGGACTTCCTTCTGGTAGGATATATAAACATGTGAATATCTGGGTAGGGAATAATGGAGCAGGAGTCGCTGGTTATTTTAAAAATGGAATTATAAGGTTCAAAGTTGAAAAGGAATGGCTTGAAAAGAACAATATTAATCAGTCCGAGATAACTCTTCAGTGGTACAATGAAGGCTGGCAGCCTCTCTATACCGAAAAAGTTAAAGAAGATACGAATTACGTTTATTTTAAATCGAAAACGCCTGGCTTCTCCTGCTTTGCAATAACCAATTATTCCGCCGGTAGGGAAAACGTATCGGTAGCCAGTGGACAAGGAGAGGAGGAAACTTTGATAAACTTGGACGGTGAAGCAAAAACGAGTGTCCACAACGGAAGCGCAGATAAGGACAGTGGAATCAAAAACCCTATGGGGAAGGCCAAAATATTTATGGCAATTTCCCTGCCTCTGTTCTTGATTCTTATAGAGTACTTTGTGGTGAAGAAAAAGATCTGAAAAACTTTTTATTCATGATTTTATTTTTATAAAATATTATTTCTAGATAAAGGTAGTTAAAAGCAAGTTTGTAGCCAGAAATCTGAGCTCTTCTGGATCTTAATCAAAATTTGCATATTTTCATTTTAAGTTTCCGTGGGTAATATTCTTCAGGATTAGAGATATTCATTATCGAATGAACGTTATTTATAGACATTCTTCGGAGACTATCGATTTTCGAACTTTATCTTAGAAGCGAGGCCATACTGTCAAATTTCTCCCTTTTCAGCCAGGACAGCTCCAACTACCGAGCCAATTATACCTATTACAGCTGTATGAGCTACAATGACCATTGTAATTATGAATGTAGAGGCAGCTACAAATCCCCCAAGAACAGGAGCGTCTCTGAGTATCGATCCAAGAAATCCCCCAAGAAGAAAACCCGGAATAATCATGAAAACAGTCATCAGAACTCCGGTCTTAAGCCCTCCTCCGAAACCTCCGTCTGCATAATAGCCTCCTAAAAGACCACCCAGAAAAGGAGCTATGGAATTTACTATTGGAATAAAATAGAAGACAAAAGTACAGACCATACCTATTAGTGCCCCACCCAAAACTCTAGCTATTATTTCCACCCCCAACAGTAAAGAAAGTACAAATCATCGTTATTACAATAAATTTGATTCAATTATTTATAAATATATGTTGGGCGTTTAAAATTATTTTTGAGAGGGAAGGAAGTCATTTTCAGATTTCCCGGATTTACTACCAAAATTAAGAACAAAATCCGGATAGTCATTTTTAAGCTTGAGCCCCAGCAGTAAGAAAGCAAGTACGAAAGAAATACTGTTTGCAGCGATCAGGGCGGAATCATTTACCAGGATACCATGAAGCAACCAGAGAAGCATGCCTGAAGTAGAACAAAGCAACATCATAAGAGATACGTCTTTTGTAGATTTCGTAGTCAAAGCTCTTAGAAGCTGTGGAGCAAAAGCTACAGTTGTCAGTGCACCTGCAATATAACCGATCATTGGATTTCACGTCCCGAGTTTCGCTTAGGGATCACAGAAAATAGGAGATTTTCTGGGAGTTGCGATGTAATCGCAACAGCACGATACCCTTTTCGACAAAGTTGCGGCTCTGCAGCCCGAGTTCAGTTTCGGGAGAACGGGGCTCTTTTCGCTGCCCGAGTTCAGTCTCGGGAGGACAGGGCCCTTTTCGCTTCGTTCAAGAGGGCTAAGGCTCCCAGTTAGATCAATTAAGGAATGGTTACTTTATTAATTTTTTTATTGATATATAGAGTTTGCGAAAGAAACAGAACCCTGATATAAGCGTATCCCCTAAAACTCTATTGGGATATGGTTATGACGGAAGATTGCCTTTTTTGTAGAATAATAGAAGGAAGAATTCCTTCAGAGAAGGTGTACGAAGATGCTGCTGTTTTTGCATTTCTTGATGTTTTTCCGGCAAGCGAAGGGCATACTCTGGTAGCTCCTAAAAAGCATTTCAGCAGGTTTACGGATATGGATGCGAAAAGTGTTGCTTCGCTTTTTGAGGCTGCAAGGAAGATTACGGCTGCAGTCGAAAAGGCATTTTCGGCAGAGGGATCGAACATAGGAATCAATGATGGTAAAGTCGCCGGACAGGAGGTTCCCCATGTACATGTACACGTTATTCCCAGGAGAAAAGGAGATGGTGGGAGAGGAATTAAATCAATAGTATGGACTGAGCCCGATACTGCCAATCTGAAAGAAGTTGCGGAAAAGATCAGGAGATCGCTCTGAAAAGAAAGAAGGATTACAATAAGAGAAGTAATTTCCAGACAGAATATTTCCTAGATAGAGTTTTCAATGAGAAACGATAATATATTTTTTGGAATATAATGAATTTAAGGAAAGACAACAGGCAAAACTGTTGTCAGAATCCTTCCGTTTCTCTTACTTTGGGGGGCAATAATAATGGCAGAAATGGAAATAGATGTTCGAGGGCAGACCTGCCCAATTCCTCTGGTGGAATGCAGAAAAGCCTTAAAGAAAGCCTCTCCGGGGGATCTTGTTATTGTGAAGGGAACACATCCGGCGTCAAGAAAGGAGATTCCTATGGCCTGCGAAGCAATGGGGCTCAAAGTGCTGGAGATTGAAGATAAAGAAGGAGGCAAAGAGTGGGAGATAAAGATCCGGAGATAAGCCGGAGAGGAATGAAAATGGGGGAAAAGACGGTCATTATCCTGCACAGTGGTGATATGGATAAAGTATACAGTGCACTTATAATTGCGAACGGAGCCCTGGCAATGGGTATGGAAGCCTCCATATACTTTACCTTCTGGGGTCTAATGCGTTTGAAGAAAGGAGAGCTTGATAAAGGGCCACTCTCCAAGATGAATATGCTGGGGCTTGGCAGGCAGATGATCAAACAAAGAATGAACAAAGCCAATGTCGCTTCACTTGAAAGATTGATGAATGATTTCAAGGAACTTGGCGGAAAAATAATCGCCTGCGAGATGACCATGGAAATTATGGGCTTGAGTAAAGAGGAGCTTAGAACGGACTGGATAGACGAATGGGGAGCTGTGGGTTCGTATATTCAGGAAGCAAGGAATGCAAACGTAACTCTATTTATTTAATACGTGAGTAAGATTTAGAGTGAAAATTTAGATTTAAATCGTCACGATAATCGAATTTTTCCGTGATTTAGCCTGATTTAGGTATATTGTATTCATCTAATATAACTGTCTAAGAAATTACAATCCAGGAAATTATTATCCTGGGAATTTATTGGATTAAAGCCCAAGAACTTACTGGAGAATCTAAGATTTAACTGTAAATCCAAATTTGATTATTTCGAATGGGGAGGGAGAAAAAATATTTGAGAATGTAAGATATCTTGACAATGCCGCATGCACACGATTGGATGAGCGGGTACTTGAAGCAATGAAGCCCTATTTTTTTGATACATATGCAGTAGCAACATCGGAATTCGGCTATTCTATGGGCATCGACGCAAAAGAAGCACTACAAAGGTCCCGAGAAAGCATAGCTTCAAAGCTCAATGCAAATTCAGAAGAGGTTATCTTTACCTCCGGATCCACTGAGTCAAGCAACACTGCACTTAAAGGAATCGCGCTGGCTCTTAAAGAAAAGAAAGGAAAACATGTTGTTGTCTCGAAGATAGAAGATTTTCCCGTGCTGAATACAGCAAAAGCTCTCGAAAGACAGGGTTTTAGTGCGACTTTCCTGGATGTCGATGCTGAAGGGTTTGTAAATCTCGAAGGGCTTAAAAACGCGATTACAAAGGAAACAGTTCTTGTCTCAATTCAACAGGGGAATCAGGAAATAGGAACAGTGCAGGATTTGAAAGCTATCTCGGAAATATGCGAAGAAAAAGACGTGCTCCTGCATACGGATGCTACTCATAGCTTTACCCGAGTCCCTCTTAATGTAAAGGAACTGCCCGTAGACCTGATCACAATGTCTGCCCATACCATTCACGGTCCAAGAGGAATAGGTGCGCTTTACATCCGAAAAGACACTCCAATAACCAAGTTCATGGACGGAGGTTTTCAGGAGTTTAATCTGAGAGCAGGGGTAGAAGATATCCCATCAGCCGTCGGTTTTGCAAAGGCTATAGAACTTGTAACTGACGAGGAAAACAGAAGGCTCAAAGCGATGAGAGACCGCGTAATTGATAAAGCCCTTTCCGAAATTTCGGAAGTTACCCTCAACGGAAGCCGGGAAAAACGTCTGCCTCAGAACGCAAACCTGACTTTCCACTATGTAGAAGGCGAATCCATAACTTTGCATATGGACATGAGGGGATTTGCAGTAAGCACGGGTTCAGCCTGTTTTAGTCGTTCCCTTGAAGCCAGCCATGTAATCAGAGGTATAGGAGGAGACCATGAGAGAGCACATGGCTCAGTACGCTTTACCTTCGGGCGCTATAATCATATTAAGGATGCTGATGCGGCAATTGAAGCAATGAGTGAAATCGTAGCAAGGCTCAGGGAAATAAGTCCCCTTGCAAGGAAATGAATGGAAAATGGTGGAAAAAATCGCACGGGAAAGCAGAATACAGGCGATCACAGAAGTCAATCATAGAAGACGATCAAAGAAATTTATAAAAAGATAAGGTGAGACAATGAAATTTCCTTACAGTCAAAAAGTGCTGGAGCATTTTAAGAACCCGCACAATGTGGGAAAGATCGAAAATCCTGATGGAAAAGGCCTTGAAGGAAGCCCAGCTTGCGGGGACATGGTCGCGGTGTACATAAAGGTCAATTCCGATACCAAGGTTATTGAAGATATAAAATTCGAGTCTTACGGGTGCGCATCAAACATTGCTACAGGCTCGGTTATTACAGATCTTGCACGTGGAAAGACTCTTGATGAAGCAAAGAAAATAACATGGAAGCAGGCTTCGGAAGAACTTGGAGGGCTCCCTCCGATCAAAGCCCACTGCTCAGTGCTTGCAGTTGAGGGCCTGCGTGCCGCAATCAAAGATTATGAGGAAAAACACGGGCTTGTAACCGAGAAAGAACCTACCACCGAAGAAGTTGTCAGGAGCAGACTAAAGCACGTTATGAACCCCCTGACTGGCCTTGATATAATTCGTACAAACCTTATCCTGAGAACAAGCGTTGAAGATGGAGTAGTGAGGGTGGTTGTAGACCTGCCTGCAAACCATCAATTTGCTCCAGCGATAAAAGAAGATATTATGGAAAAACTGGGGTCTTTATGGGATGTCGAAAAGGTTGATGTGGTGTTTACGGCCTGACGAGAATAGAAGTTTGTATCACTGTTTCAGAAAAATAAAAACAGTATATAGGGAGGGAGTAATATTAAGGTAGAAAACCTACATACTATTTATGTCTACTCACAGCAATTGCAATTGTCTTTTCCGGCTGTGTAATAGGGGAGTCCCAGCCACAAAAAGAAAACTCCGTTGTGAAGCCGAACCAAACAGAGACTTTTAAGGGGGAAAGCAAAACCCTAGGCAATGGAACGGTTTATTCCTGGGTTAAACTTGACACAAAAGGAAATCCTTCATCAATAGGAGTAACCTTCACAGAATCAGCCCTAAAAGGGCTTCCAGAGACAGAGGGACCAGATGTGGAATATACACTTGCCCTACCAAAAGAAGCAGCTTCTACGGCTTATAATCACATTGCAGTTGACTAGAACCCTCATGGGCATGAACCTCAGGGAATTTACGACAAACCGCACTTTGATTTCCACTTTTACATGATAAGCCCTGAAGAAAGAGATAAAATTACAGCATCTGGGGAAGATTGTAAGAATGTATCAAAAAGGCCGGCTCCCGGATATATTCCGGAAGGATATGTTCCCACGCCCGGGGGAGTGCCCAGAATGGGTGCGCACTGGATAGATCCTAAAGCCCCTGAGTTTAACGGACAGCCTTTTAATGAGACCTTCATTTACGGATTTTATGGTGGGAAAATGGTTTTTGTCGAACCTATGGCTACAATAGCCTTCCTTGAGACAAAACCAGAAATAACAAAAGAGCTTAAACTTCCGGAATGCTATCCCACAAGTGCATACTACCCTATGAACTATTCCATAAGCTATAACGATACAGGTAAGGAGTATACACTGGCCCTTGAAGGTCTGACTCTCAGGTGAGTTTTAGTTTTAAAAATGAAGAGAGGAGTATTTTCTCCTCTCAAATGAGTTTAGCTCAAACAAGCTCAGGTTGGAATATGTCCGTTATTTTCCTATCCCAATACAGGTGCAAAAGCCGATAATTGAGGTTTCATAGAATATGGTTAAAAAGACAAGTCAAGAATCTAAATTATTCTGGTCTTAACGAACTAAATATATCAACCACTTATTTGGAATATTTATAATATTAGTAAACTCTCCTAGTAAAATCTTCTTGGCTATTTTATCTTTTTGGATATTTTAATTTTTGTTCATTATTCATATATTTACATATTTATTCTAAAATTTTTGCAACGGAACCGAAAGCCTATGGTACTAATCCCAGTATTGAGATATTTTTGCCCGTTTGACCAAGTTCTCTATATAACATATACTTTTATCCCTCAATTTAAAAGAAAAATCCACCCCAAACGAAATTCTTACTACTTTTTCATAATAGGATATAGTACTTGTGAGATTACAATCAGTATAAATGTAAGCAAAGAAAATTTGATAAAAAGAAGAAATTTGGAAAAATAGTAATAGAAACTATAATAGAAACTATATTAGAAACTCTAGGTTTCAATTCAAAACTAAAAATCTAGAGTTAAATCTGGAAAAAACGATAATGACAGGTATTATATAAAAAGAACCTAAAAATAAGAATGGGATCAGGTAGGAGATAAGAAATACCTTTTAATGGGTTATAGCCTCGGACATGTAGAGATGTGGTCTTTGATACGTAAAAAAAGAATATTTTAAATATGTCTTTTTATATGTCTTTTTCAATCCGGAGAAGTACCGGATCCAGAGTACAATCAATCTCAATTAATGGAAAATTCAGACAGGAATAGATTTTAATTATAAAGAATATACACAGAAACTTCACTCTAAATCCCTATGAAGGTGTATTTTTGAACCAGGGAACATTGAAGAAAGCCATTGCGACTCTCTTACTGCTTACAGTGGGAGTATTTCTGATCCGTGCTTACTGGACAGAGATTGTACCTGCCCTTGGAGAGAGCTTGAAAATGCTCACTGAAGCACGGATTCAATATGTTATTCTGGCATTCTTAGTTTACCTGTTGAGTGTGTACTTATTTGCAGTCCGATGGCAACGGGTACTCTACTGCATTGGTTACACCCTTAAAGCTACAGACCTTTTTCCAATTATTTTCGGAGCAATTTTTGTGAATAACATGACTCCAGCGAACCGGACAGGAGGCGAACCCCTGCGGATGTTCTGGGCTAACAAGCGCTTCGGGATAAGCTATACTGACGCTTTCATAACTATGCTCTTTGAAAGGCTCGTTGAAGCGATTCCCATTATCTTGCTCTTACTCTATGTACTATACCTCTTTCCCTCTTTAGAAATTAAATTCTTGCCCCAAAAAAGTATTCTGACCTTAAATTCAACTTATCTGTTGCTCCTGACCTTCCTTGCAACTGGAGTGCTGGTATGGATCTTCCGGGAAAGATTCATTGTCTTTCTTAAAGATATAAAGCAAAACTGGAAAAAACTTTACAGATCTTTTATTCCTGTTCTCCTGTTCTCTTGTGGGGTCTGGATTCTTGATATAATACGTTTAAAGTTCATTGCCTTAGCTCTCAATATTCCTCTCTCTCTGTATATTATTTCAGCAGTTTCAATATTGTATCTTCTACTCGGGCTTCTACCAGTAACCCCTGGAGGAATAGGAATAGTTGAAGGGGGTCTAATCTCCTTGCTTCTATATTTTGGGTTACCTCTCGCCTCCGCAGGTAGTTTCGTTTTGTTGGAGCGTTTTATTTCCTACGGGCTTAGCAGCCTGATAGGGTTCCTTTACCTATTTTATTATGGAGGGTTTAAGATATGGAAAAACACAAAATCGCATTGATAAGTGACTGGTATTTTCCAAAGGTTGGTGGAATCGAGTATTCCATGCACACCCTTGCTAAAACCCTGACCACGCATGGATATCAGGTTAGCGTTATTACAAGAAGCTACCCGGGTGTCCCTGAACACAGTATAAGGGACGGTGTATCAGTAATAAGGGTCAAAGGTAGACCTTTACCCGGACAGAATAGGTTTCTTATGCCAAGTGCATATAAAGAACTCTTCAGTCTTTTGAAGAATGGTAATTATGAGATTGTCAATTCCCATGGGCTGGATTCTCCTCTAAGTATGAGTGCTCTTATTGCATCCAGAAAACTTGGAATTCCTGCAGTTGTTACTAATCATTCTCTTGTTGGAAACACACCATATCGTCTTCTTTATTATTTTATAGGTAAATTACTCTTAAAAAACGCAGATTCTGTAATTGCTGTCAGTTCGGCAGTTGAAAAAGACTCAAAACTAATGACAAAAAAGCCTATTTACCGGATTTTTAATGGAGTTGATTCTGAAGACAAAATTGTCAAAGTCCCTTTTCCTGTTAACACTCAAGGAAAACTTGTAATTGTCACGGTTGCACGCATGACAAAGAAAAAGGGTGTTCAAAACATTGTAGCTCTTGCCCCTTCACTTCTGGAAAAACATAAAAATTTGCTGTTTGTAATGATAGGAGACGGCCCACTCAGGGAAAAGCTTGAAATCACGGTAGAAGAGGCAGGCTTATCCGGAAATTTCTACTTTACAGGAGAAGTATCCAGAGAAAAAGTGATGAGATATCTGGAACAGGCAGATATCTTTGCCCTTCCCTCGATTAATGAAGCTTTTGGAATTTCGATTCTGGAGGCGATGTCAAAAGAGGTTCCTGTTGTAGCAATGAATAACAGTGGGGTTTCGGATATTATCACGGATGGTGTAAACGGATATCTCGCAGACAGCCTTACTGAATTTTCATCCTATCTTGAGAACCTGATAGAAACCCCAGCCCTGCGAACTTCCTTTTCTAGGGAAGCTTTAAGAGGGCTTTCAAACTATGATTGGAACCGAATATGTGAGCAGACAAGCAGGGTATATAGAAGTGTCATTCATGAAAAATATAACAATAACCGTTGATGTGGAAGAAGACTGTCCCCCTATGCTTACAAGTACGAGAGGCATGGAAGAAGGACTGCCTAAGTTGCTGGATCTTTTCAAAAAAGAAAGGATAAGAGCAACCTTTTTTGTTACCGGAATGATGGCTGAGCAGTATCCTGACCTTATATACAGAATTCCGAAAGAGGAACATGAGCTTGGGTGTCATGGATACACGCATACGCGTTTTGATCGAATTGATAAGGAAGAAGCCAGAACTGCTATTAAACAAGCTGGAAAAGTTCTGAGGCAGTTTGAAAGAAAACTGGTTTCTTTCAGAGCTCCAAACCTCCAGTTCCCAAAAAATTATCTTGGGCTTCTAGAAGATGAGGGTTTCAGGTATGATTCATCCATTGCAGCATATAAGCCTCCATTTCCCCGGAGCAAGATTGAAGGCAAAATAATAAGGGTTCCTGCGACGATTACTTCTTCATTTATAAGGCTGCCTCCGGGATTTTTTATCCCGCTACTCAAGCGCTGGGAATCTCCTGTCATCTTTGTCCATCCCTGGGAATTCGTGGATATGTCAGACACATCTATACGCCTGGACTGCAAGTTCAATACTGGAGAAAAAGCCCTAAACAACCTTAAAATCTTAATCCACGCTTTAAAAGATCAAAACTACGGTTTTTTAACTCTGCAAGAAAGAGCGAACCTTGAAAAATATAAGTAATTGCCTGAAAAGAGTAAACAAATCCCTTTTCCTGTGAGAAGATACCAATATTGCCTGTTGAGTTTTAACCGAAGTAATGACCAAATTATTCTTCAAGAACTTCCAAAAGCTTCCTGATCTTATCGTTTTCTATGGAATAGGGTCTCATTTTTCCTTCATTTTTTACTTTAATTATTCCACAATGCTCCAATTTCGCAAGGTGCATTGAGGTATTGGACTGAGTTCTACCAATGAGTTCAGGGATCTCGCAGGCGCATAGCTCTCCTTTGCACTCACCGGATTTTCCTTACATTTGCGCTCAGCCTCAAGAAGGGCCTTGATAACCCCGTACCTTGTATCTTCGATCAGTGCCTTGAAAAGCTGAATATTTTCTTTATCAATCATATCAATAAGCATTGAATCAAAGTAATAAGGAATAAATAAAGAGTATAATAGAGGAATAAAACAGTTTTATGGAATAGAACGCTGTCAGGCAAGGAGAAATACTGTGCAGAGAGCGCATATTCTGATGGCATTAAAAGCATTTCTCAGATTTGAATTGCAAAGAATAAAAACAGGAATTACATGATTTGAGACAATATTAAACATTACAAGAAATGCTGTAAGTCAATATATCAGAAATCCAATCTACGAATTAGATTAAAAATTAAAAAACTCGAAAGTCGCCTGCAAAGCAGGCAAATCCGTAAGTCCCAATGTATAATATCATATTATTTGAAATGAATGCTCAATATGACTCTATAAAAATAATAAACTATAATGGAATTCTGATGATAAGTATCCAGTGGAAAACTCTCTTTTTTTGAGTATTTTTCTATCTATGCTTTTCTAAACTCGATTTTTCTGTAGCAAGTAAGGAATTGAAGATATGGGAAAACAGATAGATTTAATTAGAGATCAGTTAAGCCGGAAGAACGACCAGATAAGCCAGCTTAGCGAGGTTGCACAAAAGCAAGCGGTATACATTCAAAGCTTAATTCAGGACAGTATTAATCATCTTTTCAAGCTCATTTCTATCAACTAAATCAATAAAGTTCGCTTTAGCTAATTGTTTTGCGGAATCGGTAAAATAACTATTTGTAACTACTATACCCTCGGTGCATTTGTAAAAACCTTTTGCAGCTACAACTTCCTGTACTGCACTGTTTGAAACCTTACCCGAGTATCGTTTGACCTGAACAGCGATTCTTGTTCTTCTTTTTGAGGTTAAAATAAGATCTGCACCCTGATCACCTGAGAATGGAGTGTGATAGACTGAATATCCTAACTGTTCATAAACGTGTTTCATAAATTCTTCAAATTTGTATCCATTCATTTCATCTATTTCGGCTAATGTGGGTAGTGCTTGTTTTGATTTTTTCTTAAGCAGCCGCTTTATAAATTTATAAAGTAAGTGCATTGGGAAACTAAACAGTAGCCACATTGATTTCAGTAAAAGAATTGAGAAACTAAACAGCCGCCACATTGCTTTCAGTAAGTAAATTGGAAAACTAAACAGTAGCTTTATTAATTTTAGAAAAAGATATAGCACGATCTTAAATATTCCAGTAACAAAGCGATGTTGTTTTCTTCGTTTTCCTCTCTTTATTATTTTCATCAATGAACTTCCTTCTGTTTTTAAGAGTCTACCGGCAAATCCGTAGTGTATGTTGAAAAGTAGCAGTAAGTCTATAATCTCGGAGTATTCATTCCAGTTTTGCATCCTGCTATTGTAAAATTATAGTAGATAACCACTTTTCGGATAGTCTATAAATCACGGGGCAACTTTCTGTTTTCGTGGAATTCTCGGACTTCATTTAGATTTCGGCGAAAATTTACCTTCGTTTGGTATGACATTTCATGATGTAATACACAAATGTCTCTCTAGCGAAAGATAATTCAAATCTAAGAGCAACTTGTCAATTAAAAGAATATTTTAATATAAATATACTGTCTTTTGAAAAGACTATTTTCAATACTGAATTCAAATGTTCTTTGGTAAGTAAAAATTGAAGATCTGAAAAAGCGGATCAGCCTGATGAGCGATCAACTAAGCTGGAAGAATGACCAAATTAGCCAGCTTAATGCAGTAGCACAAAAACAGGTCTTTCATTACTCAGAGCTTAATTTAGGGAAATTTTGATTTTTCAGTTCAATTATGTAAGTTTTATAGTAATTAAAAAGTGGAGAAGCTGATGAGAAAAGATCGGCTTGACATTTGACATGTTGTATCAGTAAAACATAAATGCTATATAGACCAGTCATTATAATACTAGAAAAATGATTCGGTCGTGTCCGTGAGTTACTGATCCATTCCGAAAATAAGAGTACATCTTCTATTGTTTGAGAAAAAATGGAAAATATTCTTGTGCTAACGTTTTTCAATAACTCACGCTCATCATCAATAATTCTAGGGATGTTGTATGGAACCCATAATAACTATAGAGAACGTAGTGACATCTACAAAGTTGGCAGAAGATTTCGACCTGCAAAAATTAATGGAAACTGGGCTTGAAGGCGCAGCATATGATAAAACGAAGTTCCCCGGCCTCGTATACAGAATTAAGGATCCCAGTGTTGCCTTTTTAATTTTTACCTCCGGAAAAGTGGTATGCACTGGAGCCAAGAGTATCGAGAAAGCTCATATAGCTATGGTCAATCTGGCTACCGAGCTCAATTCTATAGGCTGCAAGGAAATAGATCTAGAGCCTGAGATTCATGTTCAGAATGTAGTAGCGACGGCTAACTTAAAGACGAATTTAAACCTGAACGCCATTGTTATAGCCTTTGGAATGGAAAACGTCGAATATGAGCCAGAGGTATTTCCTGGACTTGTTTGTAGGCTTGAGGCTCCAAAGGTGGTAGTGCTGGTATTCAGCACTGGCAAACTGGTAATCACAGGTGGAAAATGTCCTGAGGATTGCGAAAAGGGACTGCGGATTATAAAGACACAGTTCGAAGAACTAGGACTTCTTTATTAAACAAACTCTTAAAAAAAGATCAATTTTTTAAAGATTGATGTGCCTTATTTGCCAGATTAAATATGGTGCCATTGCCTCAAAAATAAAATAAATTGGGAATGGTCGTATAAGAAAACGTTTCCAAAATATGAAATCAAAGAAAGATCATATCTTGGAGTTGTAATATTAGCAGCAATACTGAGGTTAGATGAAGTTTTGAGATGATTCGCTACATCATCTAATGACTCAACAAATTATTAATGTGACAACGCTATTTTTTCCGTCTCCTTTATGTGCTCGTCACCTGAGTTTTCAAAAGAATCCTTCATTAAATACGTCATCAGAGCAACAAGCAACCCAAAGAAACCTGCTATCCTAAAAACCGTGTCAAGATCAAAATGTGACAGGACAATACCAAGCACTATAGGAGAAAGACACGAACCAAAGAACTTCATGGCGTTGTGAATAGATAAAACTCCACCTTTTGATTCTGAAGGGGCGATATCAATTATCTGTGTATCAATTGCAGTTTGAGCAAGCCCATACCCTGCTCCGAACAGCAATATTAAAGGAAAAACTGCAACAATTGAATGTGCAAATGAGAGGGATAATAATGCCAGTCCGGCGAGTACAAAAGCAGCAGTAATAATCATTGTCTTTGAATACTTGCTGGCCAGACTCTTTACGCGGGATATAGTTAAAATGATAGCTATTCCCTGGAAAGCCAACATAAGTCCTGCTTCTTTTGCAGTATAGCCAAGTACATTCTCAATCATGAATGGCACGTAGACAAGCACTGCATATAGTAGGAAGAAAATCATAAAGCCCTGGAATATTGTGTATGTTACTCTCAACTCCTTGAGTGCTTTAAACCCATTAGTTATGTCCTTGTGATCATCATTGTTACTCTGAACCCTTGTCTCTGGAAGGGAGGTAAGCACAACAAAAGCGAATGGAAGTGAAAGTGTATAGAAAAGGAATGGATAGTTCCATCCAAAACTTGCCAGTACCCCCCCTATAAGAGGAGCAGACACCGAGCCAATGGCAAGAGCCATACTAACCATGCTCATGGCATGCAAACTTTCATGACCTTTGTACACATCTGCTATGACCAACATGGTCAAAGGCAGCAGGGCTGCTGCTCCGATGCCCTGTATGAATCTCAAGATAAGAAGTAATTGCAGACCTGAGGTAAAATAACTTACAAGTCCTGTTAGACCGTAAATCACAAGACAGGGAACAAGTATTTTCTTACGGTTCACACGGTCAATGAAATGTCCAATAACCAGTGTGAAAATAGCTGTTGAGAGAGTGAACGCCGAAATTAATAGTCCTATTTCATGGGATGTTGTCTGCAGTGGTTCCACCATATCTGGCAAGACTGGTGCTAAAAGAGCCCCGCCTGCCATTGCAAAAAATGCAGTAATACAAAGCATTAGAAGATGAATGTTTTTAAATTGCATGATTTTATCTCTTTATTTCACATTATTTTGAGTACATTCTCAAACATAATCTTCAGTGAATTCGTAATCTCTTTTCTTTGATTTTCATCAAAACTGGAAAAGAGAATATTCTCCCATTCCGAAGCTATTTTTTTCATATCAGGTTCCAGCTTTTTCGCTTTCTCGCTAAGGAAAATCCTGTATGATCGCCTGTCCTTCTCATCCCTCTGCCTGAAAACATAACCCTCATTAACAAGTTTCTGTATAGCCCTTGCAGTAGTGCCTTTATCAATTTTTAGATAGTCAGAAAGACTCTCCTGATTGATCCCATCCTCATGATACAGTCTCATAAGAAAAGGAAACTGTCCGCTTCCAATACCATATGGCTCAATTTTTTTTCCAATATAGATTTGTTCATATCTGTAAAGATATGAGATGGGCTTTCCAATGAATTCCTTACCACACAATTCTTTAGCATGTGAGCTTCCATTGAATTCAATTGTATTCATTTTTATTATTCACCACGTTGTCTAATCAAAATAGTTGCAATTACAACCATGTTAGTTGTGTATACCCGTATTAATGCCATATATAGTTGTTGACACAACTAATTGTTCGCAAAATTTTGATTATACCTCGATTTAAAAGCTCCACTGACAAAACTTGAAACTTTTTAATGTTATTTAGTAAAAGAGGCTTTCAGTTTAACCGCGTAAATCTTATAATTATCAGATTACCATCATGATAAAAATTTAAGTTTCAATCATCTTCAGTGCATCCCTTAATATTTTCACAAGCTTCAGGACGGTCTTTGATGAGTATGGATTTGTAATTAAGGAGCTGTGTGAAAAATACCTGAATAACTAATTTCAAAACTCAAAATTACTTTTCTCAATCTCAGATTCTGAATAATCAACCATTTTATGAATATGAGATAAAACTGGTTTTTTGATGGGTTTATTTTCAAATGATTTTAAGTTTTATAGCTGTATTAATCCAAGCAAATGTATAGGTTTTACCAGAAAACCTATGCATCAGAGTAGTCAGTAAAATATAAGTAATATGTAGACCAGTCATTATAATTATTAGTAAGATAATTCGATCATGGGCATGAGTTACTGATCAACTTCAAAAAAGAGTAAATCCTCCATGTTTAGCAAATAATGGAAAGATATTATTTGCTTACGTTTTTCGATAACTTACGCCCATTACCAATAATTCTATGGGATCTAAAATGAATACACATGAAAAAATCCTGACTACGGCTGCTTTTTTATTCCAAAAAAACGGTTATCATGCTACCGGATTAAATGAAATCATTAAAGAAAGTGCAACGCCGAAAGGATCATTGTATTATCATTTTCCAAATGGAAAGGAAGAGTTGGTGGCAGCTACTATAAAATTGATGGGAGATAAAATTCAACATCAAATAGAAGAAGAATTAGCAAAGAATAGCGATCCAGTTCAAGCCATCAAGGAGTTTATTCTGGATTTAGCACGAAACTTCTATGAAAAAGATCAAGAGAATTGTTTTTCTATCAGTTTGCTGGCCTTAGAGACAGTCTCGATAAGTGAGTCTTTGCGAAAAACTTGTATTGAAGTCTATGATCTGTGGACAGATACATATTATCAGAAATTAATTAGTAGTGGATTTTCATCAGAAAAGGCTACAGAATTAAGCTTAATTCTTCAATTGATGATCGAAGGTGCGATAACGATATCTTTGATTCGTAATGATACTACTATGCTGGTAGCTGTGGCTGAAAAAATTCCTATTTTATTACAAAAATAAATAACTTAAATTTTCATATATTTTTTACCTAATGATATATAGATCGGTCTATATATTCACGAGGCTGAAATCTATGACAACTCATATCGAAATCGATGGAATCATTGTACAAGTATATGAATCAGTATATGAATATGCGTCTCGAAACGCGAGCTTCTCTGACTATGCAGATGAGAAAGTGGATGTGTCATATTTTTCAGATAAAGAAGAGGAATCGAAGCTTCCGAAAGTGTTTGTTCGACCGATATTACTGTATAAGGACTTGAATTTTTCAGTCGGAAAACAGATACTTGATGGTGTAGAATTTCCTGAGGCAATAGTAGTAGATGGCTTAGAATATACACTGGTAAATTGGGGTGAGCATGAAATCAGCTACTTGAAAGCAGATGCCATGGACAAACCTGTGTACACTCTTATATACAGAACTGTGCGGATTATGAATGGAGTGTATCTATATTGTTATCCCTCAGACACCGAGATCTTCGAAACAAAGAGAGCAGCGCAGGCAAAGGCCGATGAGCTGAACAACACATGAAGCAATATAACCATAAGTCATTTCCATCTGTGTCGGGTTAAAAAACAAAACATGTTAAAAAATATTATTTTTTATGCTAAATGTATATGAAATTCTTTGAATAATTAACGCAAAGAAATGGAAGTATTCTACCCTACTCATTTTGGCTATCTATCTTTTTTGTGTATGCTTTTGGTTATGCTTTTGTAAACTAAATTATTCCAGTATATATAGGGATAAAGGACATTTGGTCGATTATTGCATCATTCAAGACAAATATTAAAAACTCAAATATCTACCTGTAAAACTATCCTTTAAGAAAAAGTAATTAGTCTTAGTAATTAGTCTTTTTTCTGGTCTTCAAATTTCACCCAATTATAAGCACATTAGAGAAGCCTTTCTAAAATGTTAGAATAACTCAAGTTCTTCGCGGAAAACCTAATAGAGAGCCAGAAAATAAGCCTGTTCAAACAGTACAGTCCAACATACTAACATTTAAAGTCATCAAATTACTATAAAACATAATGGAAAAAAATAAGGAGGAATGAGAAATGAAAGCAATTAACAGGACAGCAATCGCGTTGAGTCTTTCCCTAGCAGTTCTTATTTTAATTATAGGAACATCCACCGCGGGTTGTGTTAGTTCCGAGTCCCAGGCGACAGATACCGGGTTAAAGCAAGTACCATATAATATCAATGGTATTTTTACAACCGTGTCAGGTATCACCTACAACTCCGCGTCCGGCGGATTTGCCACAAATAACTCAGGAGAAGTTTACACCGTGGCTCAGTATGACCGGCTGTTTAAGGTCGTGGAGGATAACTCCTACTCTCCTTTGTTCTTTGCCATTGACGAGAAAGACGGTAGGCATTTCTCCAGCCATAAAAAGAACGGGACTACGACATTGTTCCGAAGCGGTATCGTCGAGTCGGACGACGTTTTTTCAACGGGCGTTATCTCTAGTTCAAGTGGGATTGTCACGGTCAAGACGACTCTCGCAGTTCGTAACGGAACGACGGTTCCTAATGACAGTATGGCGAGCCCTAATCTCACCGGCAATTGGACAACTGCCCAGAGTAGTGTTTACCAGATAAACAGCCAGGAAAGAAACGTGTTTTCCGGTAAAATTTTCGCAAACGGGAAAACAACATTCACACCGTTTGCGGGATACATCGACGAGGTTGATGAGGACGGTACAGTCGATATTGTTATGCTCTGTGTGAGAGGCAACTTCATCCTAGGCGATGTCAACTTAAGCACGCATAATATAACCATTCCCTATGTTCTCTATGCTGATGGCAGAATCTCATCCTCGCCTCATGAGACTGCTGAGTGGGCGGGAACTAATATGTCGTATAACGTTACCCAAAAATACGCCACCGTTCTGGATAGTGACGGGATTACGGAAGATCTCTCTGAACAGACCCGATTGCTATCGGTCTCCGATAAGAATAAAGGCCGGTATAATCTGACCTCTGCTTCCGACAATATCACAATTATAGGCATTGCCCAGGGAGACAATTCATTTATCGAGTATTCTCCAGAGACTGGACTCGTCCGCGGTTTCGTTAAAGGTAATACAAAATATAATTTCCGGGGAGGATCTGACTTAGCAGAAGTCTCGGTCCATAATTTGAAGCAGAAGGAAGGATAAGAATCAGGGGAACTCTAGATTAAACACCAAATCTGAAAAATTAATTTTAAGAAATTCCCTTGAAAAAGGGAATTTTTTTATATTTAACTCTTTAAAGTTAGAAGAACAAAAATTGTTAAGATTTAAACGTATATGAAATTCTTCGAATAATAGGCACAAAGAAGTGAAAGTACTTTTCACCTTACTCTTTTTGACTATTGCTTTTCTCATTATCTTGAGCAATTTTTGCTAAAGTGGCTGCTCTGTTCATATGAGCCGACATTGAACTTCCAAGCGAGTACATGTTTTCAACGTCTTCGTTTAGAGCAGTTTCATTATTATTTTTGCTATTATTTGACATATTTAACAAGCATTTCCCTAAGGATATACTGTCGTTGAGTCCCAAAGCCCACTCTTTCTGTGCTTCCTGTAAATTAGGGGATACAGTAAATTGATTATTCTCATTTAGTGCATTCTGAGAATCTTCAATCATATTTTGTCCTGCCATTATGAATGATGTATCATTAAAATCATTTGTTAGATTCATTGCATTTATCGAATTATTTAGATCGGTATGTAATAATGCTAAATTGTTGTGAAAACTTTCGTTCCATGCAGCATCTTGAGAAGCAGTTTTCTCTTTGTTTGATCCAGTACATCCTACTGCTACCATTGAAGCAAGCAAAACAAACAAAATCAAAGATATAGTCTTTTTCTTATTCAAATACACACCTCAAAATTTCAAGTTATATGATGAAAATTAAAGGGAGTTGTATTATAAAATTTTATTTGTATAAAATCAGCATTATTTACAGCAAATTTTTACGTACTATGGAGAAAATTGATCCCCATAATAGAATTTCTACTCAACAACTTCTGGCTATATACAAGATGACCCTATAAATTACAGTTAGTTTGTGATTTCCATTTTCTAGTTCTTTTTTCTGTCATTGAAGAAAATTTCCGTGGAAAAACAGTTTTACATTTCCTTATTTCCAACACTTGTTTTCCAGTAAAACATCCGCATTTTCCCCTTTCCACTCAATAAATATATATGACTCCTCAAAGTATCTTTTATCCATGACCCTTGAGCCCGTGCATATGCATAAAATCTCGGAGCTTGCAAAAAAGATTGACCGCTCGTTTGAGTCTGAGGAGGTAAAAACAGCTTCGGATATTTATTCTCTGCTTGAGGAGCTAAGGCTCGATGGGAAGGTCATTCTTAAAGCTATAGACAGGCTCTTTCGTGGGATTGTAAGGACTCAATTGATGGCACAGGGCGAGGACCCGTATCCGCTGACTTATGCCTGCGACAGCGGAAGTACTAACCCAAGGACTTATGACAGCGGGCTTTTTGTAGATTTCTGCCACTGCGGGCTGGCTGCAACGCCTACTAACCTTGATATTCAAAGATTCAGAACAATCGTATGCGCTGCTTATTCTTCTTCCCAGAGGGTATCCATGCAGGCTACACAAGGCTGGGAAACCTTCGATGAAGAATTTGGAAGGGCAAAACTGGTTACAATCGCACCTGACGAGTTAAAAAGAAAAGCCCCTGATATGGTGCACAGTTTTGCCATGTACCTGGCAGAATCCGAACATATTCTTTTCATGAAAGACAGAATAGAGCCTGAGAGCTTTTTTATAATGGACGGGCCGATTTATCCAAAACAGCTAATGTACTGGATGGTACTGGACGACGAGGACGTAAGGGTTCGGCAGAACAACGATGCCCGAAAAATTCTCCAGAATTACATCGATATTATGGATCATTTCCTGAAAAACCGGCATCCTGTGATCGGTTTTGTAAAAAACCCTACTGACGTGCAGATTATGGACAGCGTCCGGAAAAAAGGGAACGCTTTCGACCTGCCCTGGATGCTTGACTCTCAGTTTTTCAGGAATCTGCTCTCCCTGGAAAAAGTTGATAACGCTTCAGGACACAGTGGAAGAAATTCTAAAAACAATGGGAAGAATGGAAAGCACATTGGCTCCAAAAATGATTATATTACTTACACAAACTGGTTTTTGCAGCCCAACAGGTTTTATGAGAAATTGCTTAACGGGACTTCACCCCTTGCAGCCGCAGATCCGATCCAGAAGGAACTCAGGCACAATTTTCCGCCTGAAGATTATGCTCTTTGCTTTTTCATGCTTTATGTACCCTACAAAGATGTGGTTTTCAAGGTCGAAGCTCCATATGGGCTTGTTAAAGACGATTCCCTCCGCATGCAAATTACCAAAAAAGCGCTCTTTGACCTTTCTTTGTACGGTTTTCCTCTTACCCTCACAAAAGCAGACCATCTAGCAAAAATCAGAAAAGTAGAGAGGGAAGAGATTGATAAATTTTTTGAAAATATGAGTCCCGATACTACTTACAATGACACCCGGTGGAATAAGATTAATGAAATATGAAGATGCCGACATTTTTACTTTTAACTCTCACATACCGAAAAAGGAGCCAGTTCTTGTGGATTCAGGACTGGAGGAAAACGCAGGTTTAAAGGAAAGCTCTGATGAGGTACGAAATGAAAGCCCTGATGAGATAATAAAGAAAAGTCCTGATGAGATTAAAAAGAAAAGTTCTGAGAAGATAAGCCCTGAAGAAAATATGGATGAGATAATAAATACAAATTCCATCGAAATTACTTCCAATATGGCCCCTACATTCGCACCTAATACTGAGGAAATACTACACTCCTCATTATCCGACAATCTAAGTAAAGATTATCCGGATGATCTATCAGATCATATTTTAAAAACCGAATCCAGTATTGAATCTGATGTTCTTTCAGGCCCTGCCGAAGCAATTTTTAAATCTGCATCTCTATCTAAAACTGCTTCTATGTCTAAGACTGCTTCTCTGCCTTTTTCAGATATCTCTCTTGAATCCGAAGTTCTTGGAAGTTCCGTACAGGAAGCTTTTCCCTTTGAAGGCTTTGCCGGGTGTGACGATGAAGTCCTGAAAGCTTCCCCAGTTTCAGAAGCTTTCGGGATTGTTACCACAGGCATAGAGCCCCTTGAATTAACTCCTTCAGGAGCTGTAATCACAGGCTACATTACATCAGCTCGACGGGATGAAATAAGGCTTGGAACATACGTTGTTGTGCCTTACGAAAACGGAGAAAAATTATTTGCCAAGGTGGGAAAACTTCAGTACAGGCAGGAGTTTGTGGTAGATGACGCAACTGAAATTCACTCAAGGCGTATGCTCAGTGCCCGTGGAAACCCTGTAAATGAAGACGATTACAAGTTCCTTGCCTGCCTTGATCCGCTCTGTATTCTGTACCGAAAGGCCGAAGGAACACTCACGCGGCGAATGGCAGACCGCATTCCCCATCCTAACACTCCTATCCTGCCTGTAACTGACAGGCTTGAGGTTCAGACAGGGCTTAATATTCCTGAAGAGGGAATCTTTATCGGCCACCTGAGTGTAGGTGGCGAACTTTTAAAAACCAATTCCGAGCCCGAAACGGTTGCATATTACCTCAGAAACGACTATTCCATGGGCGACCCCCTTATCTTCAGACATATGCTTATTTGTGGGAGTACAGGGACAGGAAAAACGTTCCTTTCAAAAAATATTCTCCGCCAGTTCATGGATGAAAGCAACAGGTACAGACTGCGGAGCTCTCCTGACAAGGCCCGGAAAAATCCTTGCCTGGTAATCATGGACCCTCAGGACGAGTATTCCCAGCTTTTCGAGGACAACGAGACCCTGACTGAAGACGATAAATTCAAGTTCGAATCTGAAAATGTGACTTATGGTCGGGTTCTCTCTACAAAGGCTTTCGTGGCGAAAATTGACGGGCAAAGGTATCCTGGGGATAAATCCAGAGCCGAGCAGATTGAATTTACGATCCCCTTTTCGCTTGTAGAACACAATTCCTGGCTTATTGCAGCAGCCGGAATGTCCGAACTCCAGTATATAGGGCTTGAAGTGCTTCTTGGAGATTTCTTCAAATCAAGCGTGCCCCATACTTACCTCAATTTCATCAACCATATTGATAATGAAGGTACCCGTTCCTACTATGTTGACAGTGGAAAGCTTCACGAGTCTTCGTATGACGGAATTGTGAGGAGAGTGAGAAATCCCTTCTTTTCGAAGGTCTTTGATCGGGATGCAGCCTCAATTACTGACCTTCTGGATAAGATCTTCAAGCCAGGGCAGATTTCGGTTTTCCCGACCGAGTATATAAGCGCTCCGAGAATCCGCGACCTTATAGTGCTCACAATCATGAGCCTTATAGTGGACAATAAGTTAAGTACAACGGGAAAGGAAGCTATTAAAGAAACTCCAATAATTCTTGCACTGGATGAGGCTCATCGATATCTCTCAAATGCAAATGGTGAACACTCTCGTCTTATTATTTCACGTTTTGCAGATGCAGCTCGCCAGGGCCGAAAAGAAGGGCTGGGCCTTTTCTTGATTACCCAGGACCCTCAGGATATCGATGATACGGTTTTCAAGCAGATTAATACGAAGTTGATCCTTAACCTCAATAATGACGCTGCCATCACGTCTTTAAAAGTCCCGAAAGAATATGAGCGGAGAATTCCCTATCTTAAGAAAGGACAGATGATAATTCATTCCCCGGATAACAGTGATATCGTGGAAATAATCGGGCTTTCAAATTGTGTAGTCCGACATAGATAATCATCATCATTTTTGATGATTAATTTGTTTATTGGGAAAATTCTTCGGCTTTCTGGGGTAAATTTAGGGATCGCAAAATTTGACAGTGAGAAAATATAAAATTTTCCAAATTGTTCATGAGAGAGTTATTGAACAACTGTAAGCATAGTGATCTATCTAAACTTCCCGCAATTTGGGAAATCTGTTAGATTTTCAGATTAAATAATATCTTACGGATAACTAAAAACTAGATCAATCGCAAAGAGAAAATCAGCTCTCAAATGGTCAGAAAAGGCAAAGGTGATCTTGTTGCCAGATTTGATAAAATAATTTCCCCACTCCCTTTACTCGATCTTTTTTTCTTTTCTCAATTTAAGGGTTTATTTGTTTTCAGAGTATATTCCTGGCCTTGTGTTCGTTGTCACCTTTATGAAATTTGTCTTCGTTAGAGTACTGGTGCCTGCCACATTGGTTACTGTAAGTGTAACCTTATAGCTTCCTTCCTGTGAATACTCATGCTTTGGACTCTGTTCTGTTGAAGATGCTCCATCTCCAAAACTCCATTTCCATGCAGTAGGAATTCCTGTGCTTTTATCAGTGAATGCAACTGTTAGTGGTGCTTTTCCAGAGGTAGGTTTAGCAGAAAATGAAGCAACCGGCTTTGTTACTACTTTTATATATCCTGCTTTTGTTATCGTGTTACTGCCTACATCATTTGTTGCTGTAAGTTTAACAGTATAACTCCCTACTTTGGAATACTTATGGGTTGGATTCTGCTGGGTTGAAGTTGTTCCATCTCCAAAACTCCATTTCCATGAAGTCGGATTTCCTGTGCTAGTGTCAGTAAATGCGACAGTTGATGGTACTTTTCCTTCGGTAGGGTTCGCAGAAAAGTTTGCAACAGGTTTTCCACCACCGATTACCTTTAATGCATCGATCCGGCCTGAACCATAATCATTATCTTTTCCTGCCGATCCAAGATCTACTGCTGTACTTTCTAATGCTTTCTGTACATCAGCCGGCTTCATAGCCGGGTTATTTTGCAGAATTAATGCTGCAGTACCGGAAACATGTGGTGTTGCCATAGAAGTTCCGTCCCATGTCTCATATCCACCGCCTGGGAATGTTGAAGTGATACTTACTCCGGGAGCAGAGACATCGGGTTTAACGTATGTTTGTCCATCAAGAGTAACAGGACCACGGCTGCTGAAGTATGCTATTGCATCGGAGGAATCTGTTGCACCTACAGTGCACGAATTAAATTCATCACCAGGGCAACAGATTGTGGAAGAGCCCGGCCCGGAATTGCCCGCAGCTATAACAGGAAGTACACCTGCTGCCACAACATTGTTTATTGTAGTTGTAAATGCCGGGTCATGTACTGTGGACCCTGCGCTGAAACTTATAATACGGGCACCGTTATTAACTGCCCACTCAAAGCCAAGAATACAGTTAGATAAATATCCAGAACCATATGCATCGAGTACTTTTGCTCCAATCAGGTTTGTGCCTGGTGCAACTCCGGTTTGTA